>JALELZ010000003.1 GCA_022768465.1 Lachnospiraceae bacterium | reverse complement strand
ACTTTTTTGCTCATCCTTGTTTATCTCTCTTCTTCGCCTTTTTTTGATTAGTTCGGAATGCTCCGTACTTCGTACTCCCGCATTCCTTAAACAATGATTCGCAAATCGTGCTCCGCACTTTTTTGCTCATCCTTGTTTATCCGTCTAACAAAAAAGGTTGGACGTCATCGAATGCAAGCATTCTCTCCGCCCAACCTTTTTGTTATCCGGAACTAATCATTGATATTGTTCCAGAAATTCTCTGAAGAGTTCGTACATGTCGTCGCTGTCTGAGCTGCTGCCCTTTGAGCTGTCTTTCGAATCGTCTTCATCGTCGTCTATTTCGTTTTCATTTTCATCGTCGTCATACGGCTGCGGTGCTCCTCCGCCTACCCTTGGCTCGAGCGGCTGGTTTCCGTTGTTGCCGTTTTTGTTTTCAGGTTTCTGTATTCCGCTTCTTCCCTGTCTTCCGGCATTTGCAGGTACTTCGTCTGCATTGACAGGTGTTATTACTTTATCGTTGCGGCTTCCGAGTGTTACTTCTGCAGTATACTCTTTGTAGCTGCCGTTTTCGAGTCTTTCATATGTTACAGATACCTTTGAACCCTTCTCATAGTATGCTACAAGCTTTGAAAGGTCTTCGGCACTGCTTACTCCCTGTCCGTCAAACTTTGTTATTATATCGTTCTTTAAAAGTCCGGCCTGACGTGCAGGTGATTCCTGTACTGACTCGAGTCCGTATGAATCTACATATTCATCAGAGAAGCCTTTTATAATCACTCCTGCAGGAATGCCGAGCGCAGTTGCATTATCCTTTGAAATTGTGTTCATGTAAATGCCGAGGCGTCCTCTGTTCTCTTCAGCAACCTCAACCTTTGTCTTGGCTGTAGAAAGGTTTTCTATAACATCCATGACTTTATAGATAGGGATGCTGTAGCCAAAGCCTTCAACCTGTGTGCTGGAAAGCTTTGCAACATTTATTCCGATCACTTCTCCGTTCATATTGATAAGTGCTCCGCCAGAGTTGCCCGGGTTAATAGCAGCATCTGTCTGGATAAGATCTGAATATGTTGTATTCTCTGCAGTTATCTCTCTGTTAAGTGCTGAAATATATCCGACTGTAACGGTCTGACCATAGCCTAATGCGTTTCCTATAGCGATAACGCCTTGACCTACCTTTAAGTCATCACTGTCATGATATGTTGCAACCTTAATACTCTTCATTACATCGTCCGATATTGATGAAAGAGGCACTGCAACTACTGCAAGGTCAATCGTTGAATCATAGCCTTTTACATTAGCGTCTGCACTTGATCCGTCAATAAATGTAACTGTAAGCTCCTTTGAATCCTCGATAACGTGATTGTTTGTAACTATAAGAAGCTCATCGTTTGTTTTCTCAAGAATAACTCCTGAACCTGATGCAGGAACCTCATATTCCTGAGTTTTGCCTGAGCCGTAAAGATAGTCAAACAGGCTGCTGTAGCCCTGCTGTTCTACTACCATCGTATTGGTAATGCTTACAACACTTGGCATAGCTCCCTCTACAATGTCTGAAACATCCAGTCTGTAGTTTTCATCAGATGAGCTGCTGCTTGAGCTCTTGGCAATATTTGTGGACGTAGACTTTTTGGTCTCTTCCTGAGTATTTTCAGAAGTATCCGCTTCCGTAGTCTGCTGTGTCATATTGTGATTGCCGAGATAGTTAATTCCGAGTATTGTACCGCCGGCAACTCCACCGAAGATAAACGCAGCTGCTATAACTGCAAGTACCTTTTTCATTATGTTAACCTCCTTAAGTTAAAGAAAGATAATGTTCATTTTTTATCCTGTCTCTATTTTATATATTTATATGTTCATTTTGTGTTCGATTTTGACACTTTGTGTGAATTATCTTTCTTAACCTGATAGAGACCGCATTTTTAGTTCATATTCTCTTTGGTGCCGTAATAATAAGTATCAATCAACTCGCGCTTCATAATAAGCACATAGAATACTCTGCCATAATAGCTGTTATCAACTATCCTGCCGTGATCAAACACTTTAATATGAGATCCATCCTTTCTGACAAGTGTAAAGCTTACATAATCATTGGAATCTGCATTCCCTGCATTGATTTGTCTCCAAATGCTTTCTTCTATATCCTTTTGCTCAGATTCTTTGATAAGCTTACGAAAGCTCCGTCCGGTATATGCGAAGAAATCTTCCATATCTCTGCAGCCGGCAAGTTTAATCATTTCATTGTTCGCAAACAATAATTTGTCATCCTCAGGATCTGCCTTATATATAAGGAATGATCCGGGAAGATGCGTCGAAATATCCTTAAGCGCAAAGCCCAGCTGAGTTCTTATCTCAGCAAAACCGCTTTTATATAATATGCAGCCGTTTTTTCCTCTAAGCTTAACCTCATAAAGAGCAGCATCTGCATATCTTAAGAGCTCCTCTCTTGATCGTGCCTGCTCCGGATATTCAGCATATCCAAGGGAAATAGTAAAGCTGCAATGTTCCCCTTTATGTAAAAAACTCTTATTAAGCTTTGTGAATTCTCTCAGCTTGTCATGAGCGGTTTCATAGGTCTGATCAGAAAGAAATACAACGAATTCATCTCCCCCGTTTCTTCCCATAACAGCATACTGTGGAAAGAATTCTTTCATATGGGAAGCAAAGCCTCGCAGTGCTGCATCTCCTGCTTCATGCCCATACATATCATTGATAAACTTAAAATCATCAATATCAAGTTCAGCAACTATACATTTGCTATCAGGATTCTTTTTTAAATAAGTACTTAGTGCTTTGTTAAAGCCACTTCTATTATAGATTCCTGTCAATTTATCTGTTTCTGCCCGAAGCTTGAAATATTTTCTTCTTTCTTCTACTAAAAGTACAGTAAATGTAAGAATAACAAGAAGTATCAGTATTCCGTTACCGCCGTAGAATATAATCTTGCCTAATTCTTCTTTATCACCTATCCAGCCGTCTTTTTGCATTACCTGTAATTCCCAGGTATCTCCGTCTAATGCAAACCGGTATATAACAGGATTGATCATTTCTCCGCCTGAGCTGTATATTTCCACATATTCATCTTCCCACGGAGAAACAGTCTTCAACAACCTATAGTTATATCCGAAACCTTCCAAAGCCTTAAGCGAATCCGAAAAAAAATCTGGAACGCGAATAATTACTATGGTAAATCCCCAGAATTCTCTTATACCGTTTTTGTTTAAGAATACCGGATTCCGTACTGCTATTCCGCTTCCTCCCTGTTTTAATTCAAATGGTCCCTGCATGACAGGAATATCATGCTCCATAGCATAACAAACATATTTCTTCCTGATTTCGTCATTAAAAAGATCTATCTTACCGGTTTCATTACCTTCTTCAGGATATATATCTGTAACTACCCCTGCCGGTGCAAGCTGTATGCTTTGAATCGAATCATTCATGAGATTTTCGGCTACATCATAGAATTTATTACATTTTCCGTCTTCGCTTATGATAATTTGCTCTAAGGTATCTGTAATATGTATTCCTGATTTTATATCTTCAATTATTCTATCAGAATATGCCATTGCATTAACCTCGGAAAAGCCTTTACGCATAACTGCTTCTTTTCGACCGACATTATTCACAGCCATTCCAATCAATATACTTCCGAGCAGTATTTCTATTATCGGTAATGTCAACAACCTTATATATCTGCTTACTTTATTGTTTTTCTCGTTATTCATCCGTACTGACCTTCGTTTATCTCAAAGAATCTTGCATTTGCATCCTATTAGGATTACAAAAATCAAAAAGGCAGCAACTTAAACCGAGTATAAGGCTGCATATTTTGAAGGCTAAAAAGACTTCAAAACAAGAAAAAGCCGGCAGGTTTTTTCCTGCCGGCCCTTCTTCCTGAATTACAGGGGAGAATGGAGTGAATTGAGTTTATATATCAACCCTCTATTGCAACCTTCTGAACCTCTTCAACCTGAGGCTGTGCCTTCTTAGGTACTGTCAGTGAGAGGATACCGTTTTCATATTTAGCCTTGATATCCTTTACAGTGAAGCCTTCACCGATGTAGAAGCTTCTGCTCATAGCACCAGTGTAACGCTCACGTCTTAAAAACTTACCGTTCTTATCATCCTCTTCCTTATCAAGTCCCTTAGCTGCTGCAATAGTGAGAGTGCCTTTATCTAGGCGAATATCGATTTCATCCTTCTTGAATCCCGGAAGATCTACATCGACCTCATAGTTATCTCCGACCTCTCTGACATCGGTCTTCATCATCTGTGCGGCGTGCTTTCCGTAGAGTTCCTTATCTACACTAGGGAATGTGAAATCCATGAAGTTATCAAAATCTCTTGTTCCAAAAATACCAGGCATTAACATATCTAAATCCTCCTTATAGAAAGCTTAAAAACAAATCCTGTAAACTCTGAGGTCTCGGAACATCTCTTGTCATCCCGTTCCTTTTCTTCCCTCTTTCTGTTTACATTGCACATTATAGCACTTTTATTAGCAGTGTCAATAGATGAGTGCTAATATAATGTGAATATAATGTGAACTCTTGTATCCGGAGTGCTAATAGTTTTGCTTATCAGTGTATCAAGATCCCAGTTAAGCATGTCTGCTCCGCATTCAATAACCTCTCTAGAACAGCCTGCAGCAAATTTTTCATTCTTTTATTATTACAGCTTTTTTAATTGCCGTGCCCGGTTTTATACCGACTAACATTGTAGGTTGTGTGGATTATATGACTTATACTAAGCTTTGTCAATACCAGACAAGCTTTCTTTAAAGCAAAGGCCCTGACCGCATGGTCAGAGCCTCTTTAATTATTTATTGCTTATATTGTTTTATACACCTATACAGGCAGTCTCTCATCAGAACATAGGTTCATCACTGATCGAAACATCTCCTGAAGCAGGCGGCGCTGTTGTACTGCCGCTTCCCGGTGCATTTGTACCCGGTGAGCTTGAACTTCCTGAATTCGATCCCGGCGCATTTGAACCCGATGTATTTGAGCCCGGTGAATCTGAGCTGCTTGATGAAGATCCAGGCGCGTTGTCATTCGATGTGCCATGATTCGATGGCCTGGATCCGCTTTCTGATGGTCCTCCTGCAGCTGTTGTAGTCTCTCTTTGTGAAGAGTTATTATGTCTGGATTCCTCAGGGGTATGAGGTCTTCCGTCAGGTGCCGTAGGCGATGATACACGACTTGTCTCATCGATTGGGCTCTCATCCACATCTGATTCAAAGATATCGACATTCTCACCTGAAAGATCGGTAGGTCTGGTACCCTTTGATTCCTTTATAACATTGCCGTCCTCATCTGTAGGATAGATGATATTACCGTGAGAATCTGTAGGGATGACGAAGTTGCCGTCAGAGTCTGTAGGATAGATATAGTTTCCATTATCATCTATTCCTATTGTCTCCTTGTTGTTCTTCTTGCTATCCTTGCTGTTCTCGATATCATCGTCTTCATCATCGTCATCCATCTCAACCTTTACAGGTGTCTTTGGCTTCTGGATAACGCCACCGTCTGTTGAAACGGAATCTATGAAGCGGCCTTCCTTATAGAGGCTTGAATCTTCTTTGATTTTATTGCTTATCTTAAGTACTGCATCAGAAGGTGTGTATGAGCTGTCGTCGAAGAGAAATTCATGCAGCTTTATGACATTGGACTCAAGTGTTGTAGGTATTACACAATCACCCTTACCTTTGATCATCGCATCTCCTCTTGACCACGGGAATCCTGCTGTGTCGGCAATATTATATCTGGTAATGTTCTGCGCCATAGATACTATATCATTAAAGTTGATATTAGTAGCTACCTGCGGGAAGCATGTAACCATGATATTGTTTAGAACTGAGAAATCTGCAGTCTTTGCCTTCTGGAAGCAGGCCTTAATAACATTTCTCTGTCTTTCCGTACGGGCAAAGTCATTATCCATATATCTGAGTCTTGCGTATGCAACTGCCTGAACACCGTCAAGATGCTGCTCTCCGGTATTCTTAAGCTGATACGAACCGATGCCGGTTACTTTAACAGTCTCTGTGATATATGCATTAATATAATACAGCTCTGCCTTTGAAAGCGATATGCCGTCGACGCCTCCGAGTATGTTGATGCCGTCCGCAACCGCCTTCCAGTTAAAGCAAACATAGTTTGTTATGTTCAGGTCAAGATTCTTATTAAGAGCGGCAAGCGCCTGCTCAGGACCACCCATGGCATATGCTGAATTTATCTTGTTGTAGGTATTCTTCTCGGAAACATTCAGGTAGCTGTCTCTGAATACTGATACAAGCTTAATGTCTCCGGTCTCCCTATTGATGTTTGCGATGATAATGACGTCTGAGTTAAGTCCTCGTGCTACCAGATTATCACCTCTGTCATCTACACCGAACACTGCAACCGTCCAATATCCCTTCTCCATCTCTTCCTTTTTCTCAACAGAGAGGTTATTGTTTTCAATCGCCTCAAGCTTGATGTCCGGTCTCTGGATAAGATTCCAGTTTCTTAAGAAATATCCGTAACCAAAAATAACCAAAAGAGTAATAAGCTCTACCGCCACAGCCGCAATTATCTTTTTTATGCGGCTCTGTCTTTTTCGTTCATTTTCTTTCTTGAACTTTTTACGGTCTACACTGGTTTCCTCAGTATTGAGTTCCTTCGGTATCTCTCTTTCTCTTGAGCCTTGTCCGTAAGTTGATCTGCTGCGCTTATTATTCTTTGCACTTCCTCCAAGGTCAGCATTGCAGGCGTGACCGCTGCTTTCATAGCCATTATCATAATCAGCCAGAAGATCGTCGATACGTCTCTGCTTTGCAGCAGCCGCATTTTTGTCTGACTGTCCGGCACCATATGCAGCCCCGGACTGTGAATTGCTCTGCCCTGTGTATTTTCTTGCGCCCGAAGGTCTTTTCTTACCTTCTTCGTCTAAAGCAGAATTGAAAATTCGGTCCTCCATATCGAGGTCCTCAAAAATTATGGTATCATCACGACCGGAACCATTGCTTAAGCAGCCATCATCATTTCCGTAATCATCACAATTTCTGCCGCCTGAGTGGCGTGTATTTTTCTTGTCAATATTTAAGCTTTCAAAGATATCGTCATCAGTATGCATTCTTAAATCCCTTAAAAACAGTCATGAACAGTATCTTTACATCCAGACCGAGTGTCCAGTTCTCGATATAATAAAGATCGTATTCAATACGCTTCTGAATGGAGGTATCTCCCCTGTAACCGTTCACCTGTGCCCAACCTGTAAGTCCCGGTCTGACCTGGTGCTTTATCATGTATCTCGGAATCTCTTCCTTGAATTTCTCTACGAACTGCGGTCTCTCCGGTCTTGGACCGATGAGACTCATATCACCTTTAAGAACATTTATAAACTGCGGCATCTCATCTATATTGAGACGTCTGATAATACGTCCTATAGGCGTAACTCTCGGATCTCCCTTTGTAGTCCAGCGGGAGAGCTCCTCCTCAGGTCTCTGGACATACATCGACCTGAATTTAAACATCTTAAACGGTCTGTTGTGAAGTCCCACTCTCTCCTGTGCATATATAACAGGTCCCTTGCTCGTAAGCTTAATGATCAATGCTGTGATAAGCATCAATGGGCTGAACAATATCAATGCCACGACAGCACCGATTATATCAATGCTTCTCTTTACCACTGCATTAAAAGGACTTGCAAGCGGCACATGTCTGATATGAATTACAGGTAGGCCTTCAAGATCCTCAGTGTACGGAGTTGTAGGTATTATATTCTGATAATCCGGCACGAACATGGTATGAACTCCGGATTTTTCGCATATATTAACCACAGGTTTAAGATATTCGTACTTGTCAAGCGGCAGTGTGACCATGATCTCATCAATATCATTGCCCGAAAGGATGTTCCTCAGATCTGAGAGATCCCCCAGAACCTTTATACCGTCCTTATCAGTGCCCTTTTCAAGCTCATCATCTATAAGCCCGAGTATTTGATAGCCCCATTCCGGGTTATCCTTATTTCTTTCGATAAATCCAGTAGCTGCTCCGGAATATCCTACAAGCAGAACATGCTTTTGATTAAAGCCATGTGACCTTATATTCCTCAGCGCAATGCGAAGAATATTCCTGAACAGGGTCTCAAGAACGATGTTAACTCCGAAGAACGCTACTATCATCCTTGTAGAGAAGTTTCTCAGATAAGGTCCGATAGTGGCCATGTTTCGTCCTGCAAAGAGACAGAACGTAATAAGCATGAGCCCTGTGATATTAGCCTTACATATATTGGCAAGCTCTTTTCGCCTCGACTGTATGCGCTTTGGCATATACAGATCGAATATCCCGTAAATGATTATATAAACAGGAATTATGATTATCAGAGCCCTGAAATAAACGCTTGCAGGCAGTGCAACCTGAACCCCGTCTATCCCCAGATGTGAGCCTATTACAGCAAAAAAGGCTATAATATAGGATACGGCAATTACTGCGGCATCAAGCACAACATGCGAAAAATTAAATTTTGACTGATTGTTCTTTATCATCTAAATATGACCATAGGAAAATGCCGCGCTTATGTATTATCGAAAACTGCTGCCGAGATTAAACTCAGTACGCTAATTTATGTATTATACATTACGTCTGTGTTTAAATTCGGTTTTTTTTCTTAAATTTGCTATAATTTTAGACGGCGTTTTTCCTAAAGCCCTTAAAGACCTCTTCTTTCTTTTTCCTTTAAAACCGTTTTAAGCTGTTTTTCAACATCCAGTTCAAGCTTATAAGGCTCTCCCGGTTTTTCCTTTGTCAGATCTCTTAAAGCAAAGTTTGCCTTCCTCAAAGTCAGATTAGTATTGTAATACGGATCCCCGTTATCAAGTATGCCCTTCCAGTAATGAGCAAAAACAGCTATCTCATTATTAAAGCGCATAACCTTCTCCGGTGTATCCTCAAGTCCTCTTGACTTCGACTCATAATGATGGAAGCTTGAGTAAGGATCGTAGATAACTAATTTACCCAATGCTCTGACCTTCATGCAAAGATCGATATCGTTAAATGCTACTGCAAGCTCTTCTCTGAAGCCGCCCACTCTTTCGAAAACATTCTTTCTCATCATGAGACAGGCTGCCGTAACAGCACTGAGATCCTGCATACACATCATACGATGCATATATGAGTTTTCCTTTTCGTGAAGGCCGACAAAGGCTGCTCCGGCTATACCGCCGAGTCCGACGATAACTCCGGCATGCTGTATCGTATCATCGCCGTACATAAGTCTTGCTCCGACGATTCCGGTGCTTTCTCTCTCAGTGAGATTTACCATTTCAGTAATGGATGCACCCGATATTAGCTCTACATCATTATTAAGGAATAAAAGCACAGAGCCGTTTGCAAAGCCGACGCCGTAATTATTAATAGCTGAATAGTTAAATATTCCGTCCCAATAAACAACTCTTATCGGAATGTCCCTGCAAAGAGATGCATATTTTGAAGAAATATCTCCGCAGGAAGCTATGTCTATGCCTTTTTCTATAGCCTTTTTATCAGCTGAAAAACCGTCCTCGCCCTTGTAATTATCCATAAGCTTATAGTAAGCAAAGGTTTCCGGCTTATCTGAATTATTCTCAACAATGATGAATTCTAAGTTTCTGTACTCAGATCCGTCTATTACAGATCTGATACATTTATCAAGATCCTCGATGTGATCCTTATTAGGTATAATTACCGATACCAATGGGTCATTATCCGATGCTTCAGGCTTTTTATAGATCGTGTGATAATATCCGTAGGTCACACCCTTTTCAACCTTTTCATAAGGAATGCCCATGCGCTCGTAGTGAGCGCTTACCGCACGGCTTCCTGCTTCAAAGGCATAGAGCTTTGCCTTAGGATCAGAAGCTGTAGAACCTTTATGGTAACGCCAGTGATAGCATATCTCCGGAACATGAACCACAGTCTCTGATACAAATCTTCCATCCTTAAGTTGTTCAACAGCTCTTTCGCTAAGTCCGCTCTTAAGTATAGCTTCCGCATCTTCACTTACAGCTGCCTCATCAAGAATCCTTCTCTCATTTAATGTTGCTTCTTCAATACACCTGAAGAAGAAGTCATGATCCTGTGCTCCGTCAAATTCCTCTCTGAAACCGCCGACCTTTTCAAGCAGATCCTTCTTTATGACGCTTAAATGGCAGATGTAATTTACAGAGCATAAAAGCTCCATGTTCATATCGGACTTGAAATGCGGTTCAAAAAGTGCCTTGCCGTCAAAATCTATCTTATCCTCATCAGTATAAATAAACTGAGCCCTTGGATTATCGGCTATAGCCTCTGCAACCTTATAAAGTGCCCACTGAGGAAGCTCATCGTCATGATCGCAAAGAGCTATAAAATCTCCTGCTGCTGCCTTAAGCCCGGCATTCGTATTTCCGGAAATTCCCAGGTTTCCGTGAAGCGCAAGATATTTAAATCTGTCATCTGAAGCTGCATAGCGCTCAGTGACCTCTTTTACAGAAGTGCTGCCGGCTTCAGATCCGTCTGCGGCAATAACCTCAAAAACCGGATAGCTCTGAGCCTTAAGTGAGTCGAACAGCATTGAAAGATATTTTTCCGGTGTATTATATGCCGGAATAACAATGCTTATAAGCGGCGCTTTCCCGTCTGCAAATTTAAATGTCTTCCATGCCTCCTTCTGTGCTTCTATATCAGCCTCGCTCATGGCAGTCTTAAGCTGCCACTCCGGATAATCATAGTCCTCATCTATCTTTTGAAGCTTATGCACCGCCTTTTTAATGAAGGCCTTCATGCCGTTTTCCTTTATAAAATCAAAAGAAACCACAAGCGTTTCAAAATGTACGAGTGCAATAAGCTTTTCTGCACGCTTAGCCTTTATGGAATTTCTTTTTTCCACAATACGGTTATTGATGCGCACGCGCCTCTTCTCCCCGCCGTCATTCATAACAAGATATGCGTCCTGATCTCTTTCAAAAGGCACGGCCACTGTAAAGCCGCACATGCGGTCAGCTTCGAACTGCTGTGCAACATCCGCGCGGTCCCTTGCAACAGCCGTACATTTCATCGGTCTTCCCTTAGTGTCAACGACTGAGTATTCAATTTTTTTGGTTTTGTGCGGAATGCACCAGCCCTCAAGCATAAGAACGCCGTCTCTCAGGCTCATTGAGTCAACTCTGTATCTCATCTTTTCATCCTGTTATCTTTTTGTTTTTATAAGCTTTGCCGCCTGTCGTACAGTAAAATCTCTTATATATGAAAATGTATTCATAAGAAGCATAAGCTCAATGCCTATATATGTATAAATTCTTTCGGCTTTAAAAAATGTCTTATGTCTTCTGCATTCTTTTATATTGCCGATTCCTTCCAAAAAGCCTTTAAAATAATCTTTTCCAAAGCCTATTTTTATAAAGAACAGCTGCTTTATAAATACACCGGCCGCTATTCCCGGCAGATTAAGGATAAGCATTATAAGCGGCATATTTTTATAATTGAGATAGACGTTATTTCTTGCCGCAAGCCTAACCTTAAAGGCATTGTATTTTGAACCGGAGGTTCCGCTGCCGACATGATATATTTTGGATTTCGGTTCATATATCACATCATAGCCGTGTATCCTTAATCTGAAGGAAACATCTATATCCTCAAGATATGCAAAGTGCATTGGATCAAAATAAGCAGCATTTCCGGGAAGCTTTATCTTCTCAAGGGCGCTTTTTCTGTAAGCGCAGGCACCAGCACACGCTGAAAATATTTTTTTCTTCTCATTAAAGCGAGGCGTATCCACTCTTTGGCCTACGCCTCTCTGAAAGCCCCAGCCAAGCAGTGAATAGCCGTCCCCGGCATCGTCAAGAAGCTCTTTATTGTAAAGCTGTATCATCATAGGAGATACTGCACCTATTTTTTTTGCCGAATCACTCTCAAGCGGAGCGATAAGCTCCTTAAGATAATCCGGCTCAGCCTCTGTATCATTATTTAAAAGTACGACATACTCCGTCTGAGCCTCTTTGATCCCGACATTTACAGCTCCTGAAAAACCGGTGTTTTCCGGTAGCATTACAGCTTCGACCGGAAACAAAAGCCTTTCTCCTGCAACAAGCTCATTAATATACTCAGCAGAGCCATCTGTTGATCCGTTATCAACTATCAGTACACGAAAAGAAGTGTATGTCTGTTTTTCAAGCGCAGACATACACTTATCCATAAACCTAAGCCCGTTATAATTCGGTATTATTACAGTTGTTTTTATATCAGTCCTATCGTTCTGACCCAATTTATTTCTCCCGGCAGCTTTATTATAAAGGAAAATCACCCTCAGACTGCCGCAATCATCATTTCAGTATAAGCTTTGCGAAGCTTTCACCGTCGATATTTTGCTTTGAAATGCCGAAAATGTCAAGTATTGTTGCAGCGATATCTCCGAAGCATTCTCTCGTGCCTATATCAACTCCTGCTTTAAGAGCCCTTCCGTATGCAATAAACGGTATAAATTCTCTGGTATGATCCGTTCCCTTAAAGCCCGGATCACAGCCATGATCAGCGGTCACCATAACAATATCGTCATCTCTCATGCCGGAAATAAGCTCTCCTAACTGTCTGTCAAAGGCGCTTACAGCCTCTGCATAGCCGTCTATATCTCTTCTGTGACCGTAAACGCTGTCGGTCTCAACAAGATTGACAAAGCAGAGTCCCCTAAAGTCCTCCTTCAAAAGTGCAATGGTTTTATCCATTCCATCTATATTAGAAACAGACGCTGATGTGAATTTATCATCAATTCCTTTTCCCGCAAATATATCTCTGATCTTTCCTATTCCAATGCTGTTAAGCCCAGACTTCTGAAGAATATCCAGCGCAGTATCCTTCGGCGGCTCTATTGAAAAATCATGTCTGTGAGCATTGACTCTCTCGAAATTATCTGCTGAGGTGCCGACGAACGGTCTCGCAATAACTCTTCCGACGCCAAACTTTGGTCCTGTAAGGATGCTCCTTGCAATACGACAGTATCTGTAGAGCTCCTCCGGCGGAACTATTTCTTCATTTGCAGCTATCTGAAAAACCGAATCTGCAGATGTATACACTATCAATGCACCTGTCTTAAGATGCTCTTCACCGTATTCCTTAATGACCTCCGTTCCTGAATAAGGCTTATTGCAGAGCACCTTTCTGCCGGTTTTTTCTTCAAACTCCGCAATTATTTCCTCAGGAAATCCGTCAGGAAATGTCGGGAACCTGTGAGCAGTAACAAGTCCTGCAATCTCCCAGTGTCCTGCTGTCGTATCCTTTCCGAGCGAACGCTCCTTTAGTCTTCCGAAAATACCCTCCGGCTCATGCTCGTTGCCGTCAGACATATCATCCAATTCGCCGCAGTCGCAGCCGCCGGGCTCATAATAATATTTCTGTCCCTTCTTAAAGCCTGTAATATCAAAAATACCCAACTTTTCAAGATTAGGGCAATTCCATTTTTCTGATTTTCTGATAGTTGCAAGCGTGCAGGCGCCCTCATCTCCGAAACGATCCGCATCCGGAGCCTGTCCGCAGCCCATGCTGTCAACCACTATAAGAAATACTCTGTTTATCGTATTCATAATGTACCCTCCGTCTTCCTAAAGCTGTCAGCTGATCTTAGCAGCTTTTTCAAACCGAATATGTAAAAGCAATAAGAATGAATGTCATTGATCAGACAAGTACCGAGTCATTCTTTATGAGAATGCGAATAGCCTCTATAGCTGCCTTTATAGCCTTATCTGTATCATAAACCTGAGGATCCTCTAAACCTAATTCTCTTCTCGTTTGGTTAGCTACTACCATCATTACTGAACCGCAGCGAACTCCTCTTGCAGCTGCTACAGTAAATAATGCCGCTGATTCCATTTCTGAGCAGGTTGCTCCGAGTCTTCTCCATGCCTCCCACTTATATTTAAGCATCGGCTCTGTAGGCATGGTATCCGGGCTGTGCTGACCGTAAAAGCTGTC
>JALELZ010000008.1 GCA_022768465.1 Lachnospiraceae bacterium | reverse complement strand
CAATAGTTTTAGCCGTATTTCACCAACACTTTTTGTCCACCCTGTATCTTCTTCTAAACAACTTAAAACCGCGAATTAGCCTTATATACTTAGCTAATTCGCGGTTCAAAACAACACTTTTTGTCCTATAACCCTCTTTTTTTATAAAACAAAAACAGAGCAGAAAGCCATAGGCTATACCGCTCTGTTCTTGCATATTCTGTTAAATGTATATCTCGAATGCTGCGAGTAACCCCTCTTACGTACTGCCAGCACTTAAGATCAGAATTCGATTATGCCCTCTCTTACGACATTGTCGTTTGGCTCGAAGGTAACGTTTCTGTATGCTTCGATATCAAGCTCAGGCTGATCATCAGTCCAATCGGAAACGATCTTACCTGTCTGCTTTATAAGGATATCATAGAGAATATCATAGGTAACTCCATCATCACCTGTTTCAACTACTGTTGAATAAGGAAGGGTCTTATGATATGTAAGGTGGTTGCCCTTATACTCGAAGTGATATCCGCAGCGCATACGGCAGCCATCAAGTCCCTTATAATTGAAGTAATGCTTGAGATCTCTGAGGATGTGATCATGCTCCTCCTCGTAAAGATTCTCCGGAGTTGTCTCGGTATAGTCATAACGGAACTGTATCGGGATGTTGAACTCGCCGAAGCGATCTGCATATGCAGGAAGATTCTCAGTAGGGTATGTCTTATAAAGAACGCAGTTCACACGCTTTGGTGTAGCGATCTTTGCAATGACCTCATCCGGAGACTCCTCAACATACTTCTGCATATGTCTGGAAATGTTGAAGCATGTTATCTTGTCCTTGTTCTTCTCTGCGAATGCAAGCATCTCCTCAGCGGTGTAGTTATGCATTACAGGGAAGGTAGTGTTAATGAAAACCTTGTGAGTTGTAGGAATGCAGTCAAGCATCACCTGAAGTGATTCAAGGTTTGCCATAGGCTCTCCGCCTGTGAATACAAAATCGCATTTAGGAGTTATAGAGTCCATGATACGGATGCTGTCACAGATCTTTTCAAGGCTGAAGCCTGTCATATCTGCATATTCCTGTTTATTGATGCAGAATGGGCAGTGATTGTTGCAGTCATACGGTACAAATATCGTAACTGTAGCTCCGCCCTCTCGTGTTTTGTATGGGTTTGCCATAAGTTCTCCATTCGAAATTCCAGTTAGTTATATGCGGCAGTTCCCACTGCACACACTGCATTTATTATAACACAACAATATTATTAATAAAGTTTTTTATTTGTATAGAAATATTTTATGAAATAAATGATTTACACCGACTTAATATTTGCCGTATTATTAAATAGCTGCGATATAAATTATCGCTTCTTATAATTACTTATGCTATATTATTAGACAGTAAAGACGGCAAATGCCGATCTGGCAGATATTTTTATGAGAATGCTGCCGAAAGCACAAATAATGATCTGAGATCATATCAATATACTGCGCATATTAAGCGCAGGCCATAAGCATCAGGAGGGAAAGCAATGAATACCTATGGTCTTGAGAAATTAGGAATTACAGAGCCGAAAATCGTCTACAGAAACCTTGAGCCTGCAGTTCTTACAGAGAAAGCACTTGCAAGAGGCGAAGGACAGCTCACAGCAACAGGAGCGCTTGCAGTACTTACGGGCAAGTATACAGGACGTTCACCTAAGGACAAGTTTATTGTTGACAGCGAAGGCGTACATGACAAGATAGCATGGGGAAGTGTCAATGTTCCTACAACAAGAGAGACCTATCAGGCTATAAGAAAGGAAATGATCGAGTATCTGAACGGCAAGGAGGTCTACATTTTTGATGGATTTGCAGGCGCAGATCAGAAGTATACAAGAAAGTTCCGTATTGTAAATGAACTTGCTTCACAGAACCTTTTTATTCATCAGCTTCTTATCAGACCTACAAAGGAGCAGCTTGAAGCGTTCGGAGATGCTGATTTTACGCTTATTGCCGCACCTGGCTATAAGTGTGATCCTGAGAAATTCGGAATCAATTCCGAGGCTGCCATTATCATAGACTATGAGGCACATGAGGCTATCATTGCCGGAAGCCAGTATTCAGGTGAGATCAAGAAGACAGTATTCTCTGTAATGAACTACATTATGCCTGTAGAGGAAAATGTTCTTCCTATGCACAGCTCCTCAAATATGGATCCTGAAACTCATGAGACAGCTGTGTTCTTCGGACTTTCAGGAACAGGAAAGACAACTCTTTCAGCAGACCCTAAGCGTATGCTTATCGGAGATGACGAGCATTGCTGGACACCTGACGGAGTATTCAATATCGAAGGCGGCTGCTATGCTAAGTGTATAGATCTTAAGGAAGAAAATGAGCCTGAAATATTCAGAGCTATCAAGTTCGGTTCACTTTGTGAGAATGTTATAATCGATCCTGAGACAAGAATTCCTGATTATTCAGATAAGAGCATAACAGAGAATACAAGAGTAGGATATCCTGTAGACTATATACCTAATGCACAGATCCCGGGAGTAGGCGGTATTCCTAAGGTAGTAATATTCCTTACTGCAGATGCATTCGGAGTACTTCCTCCGATCTCTAAGCTTTCACGAGAAGCTGCTATGTATCATTTCGTTACAGGCTTTACATCCAAGCTTGCAGGCACCGAGAGAGGTATAACAGAGCCGCAGCCTACATTCTCAACACTCTTCGGAGAGCCATTCATGCCGCTTGATGCTTCTGTTTATGCGAATATGCTCGGAGAGCGTATCGATAAGTACGGCACAAAGGTTTACCTTGTAAATACAGGCTGGACCGGAGGCCCTTACGGAACCGGATCAAGAATGAAGCTTAAATATACAAGAGCTATGGTTACCGCTGCACTTAACGGAGAGCTTGAGAAGGTTGAGTATAAGCATGACGATCGTTTCAACCTTGAGATTCCTGTAAGCTGTCCTGAGGTTCCTTCTGAGATCCTTGATCCTAAGGAAACATGGGCTGATAAGGCTGCATATGATGAGCAGGCAAAGAAGCTTGCAAAGATGTTCAGCGATAACTTCTCAAAGAAGTATCCGCACATGCCTGCAAACATTGCAGGAGCAGGCCCTAAGGCTGACTGATAGATAAAAATGGTAGCTAAGGTTTAAAAATATAGATTATTTTAAGAAGCCAAAATCTATTTCTATATTAAAGTGGAAAATATACTATGTAATATTTATAAAACTGCCGTATCATATAAATGGTGCGGCAGCTTTTTTAAACGGTTTTCAAGTTGCATACAAAGATCATATAATGATACCATAATTAAACGGTTCAACTTTCCTCTGCAGGCTTGTTTTCGGAAACACAAAGCATGCAGCAGGAACTTACAGATAAGTATAAGGAAGGACAGGTGAGTACACTGTCAGAAAATGAAAGAAATGTCAGCAGTGAGAATAAGCAAAAAAAGGATGATAATATACTGCTGATATTAAAGATATGTATTGCCTTGATTTGGGCGGCAATAGTGATATTCTGCTTTATACACAGAAATGACATTTCTATTGTAGAAATACTGAGCTTTGAACCCAAAAACAAACTTACGGCCGCATTTATATTGATTGCTATGTTTGGGATAAAAAGTCTCAGTATAGTAATATATAACGGGATCCTTTATGCGGCAGCAGGCATAATGTTTCCGCTTCCGATAGCTGTGCTTGTAAATATAATCGGCACAGCAGTCATGGTGTCTCTGCCGTACGTTATCGGAAGATTTATCGGAACCTCTGCCGTGGAACGAATAGTCTCAAAATATCCCAAAGCGCAGCAGGTCAAGGAGCTTCGTGCGGAAAATGACTTCATATTTACATTTCTCACGAGAGTTGCGGGTGGATTTTTGCCTTGTGATATAGTCAGCATGTATATGGGCGCTATAGCTGTTTCATACAGAAAATACCTTCCGGGCTGTATACTCGGCATGCTGCCTACGACTATACTGCTTCCTATAATAGGTATGAATATTAAGGAGCCGAAGTCGCCGGCATTTATAATAGCGATAATAGTACAACTTATGTGGATGGCCGCATCGGTTGTCATTTACAGAATATATAAGAAAAAGAAGAATCGGAGATAAAGATATGAAGTGGAAGAAATTTACCGTACACACAACTACCGAGGCTGAGGATCTTGTCAGCATGATGCTTATGGAGTGCGGAGTAGAGGGCGTTCAAATCGAGGATAATGTGCCTCTCTCAGATGCTGACACAAAGGGTATGTTCATAGACATTCTTCCGGAGCTTGCACCGGATGACGGAACCTCAAGACTCAGCTTTTTCCTGCATATGGAGGATGATGAAAACTCTGAAGCTGAAAATGACAACAAAACAGCAGCTTCGACAGCCGGCTTAGCATCAGTAGGAGAGACCGGAGAGGACAATTCATATTCTATTTCAGACAGGATCTGGAAGCAGGAAGAAATAGACGAGCTTATGGAAAATGTCAGGGAGCAGCTTGATAAGATGCGTGAATATGCCAATATAGGAGAAGGCCGCATTGAGGAAGGCGTAACAGAGGATACCGACTGGAGAGATAACTGGAAGAAGTATTTTAAGCCTATACAGGCAGGCCGCTTTCTTATAAAGCCTACATGGGAAGAAATACCTGAGGACTGCTTAAAGGGCATTGAGGACGGAAGCATTAAGCTCATTGAAATAGATCCCGGTACAGCTTTTGGCACAGGTTCTCATGAAACTACACAGCTTTGCTTAAAGTCTGTTGAAAAATATGTTAAGCCTGGGGATACAGTTCTTGATATAGGAACAGGAAGCGGTATTTTAGGCATTGCGGCACTGAAAGAGGGAGCTAAGATGGTGACGGCAACAGAGCTTGATGAGCAGTGCGAGCCTTCGATACATGATAACTGCAGCTTTAATGACATCAGCAAGGATCAGTTTGAGCTTTATATAGGAAATGTTATAGGCGATGATGAGACTATTGCAAAGATACATAACAGACTTAAGGCATTCAAAAAGGAAAATGCTTCATCGGCTTTAGATAATGAGGAAAAAGAAGCGGGAACGGACATTGCTTTAAAGGAAGCACCGGCTAAGGGCTATGATATAGTCATTGCCAATATCCTTGCACCTGTTATCTGTATGCTTGCAGGAAAGGGTGTTGTCGACAGCTTTATCAGAAAGGACGGAATTTTTATCACATCAGGTATCATCGACGAAAAGCTTGAGGATGTTACGCAGGCATTTGCTGAGAATGATGCCTGGGAGATCCTTGCGATAAATACTCAGGGGGAATGGTGCTCTGTAGTGGCGAAGAG
This sequence comes from Lachnospiraceae bacterium, assembly GCA_022768465.1. Lineage (GTDB taxonomy): Bacteria > Bacillota > Clostridia > Lachnospirales > Lachnospiraceae > Avilachnospira. Next base: position 39,716 of record JALELZ010000008.1, on the reverse strand, counting down.
AGTTTGAATAATAAATAAGTCTGACAAAATACAAGTTTTATAAAACTATGGACAGTATGTCATTTGGAAAAATAAATAGTCTGAATATCATGGAAAACCCATGCTTTATAGTTAAGGAGCCTGAAAAAGTGATGAATGAGCTTTTTATTCGTCACAAACAAAAGCTTAGCGTAAGGGAACCGGATTCCAATAAGGGTACATACGGTAAACTTCTGATCATAGCCGGCAGCAGCGGAATGGCAGGTGCTGCATATATTTCAGGCCTTGCGGCCTTTAGATGCGGCATAGGAATGGTGAAATATTTTGCGCCTGAGGTAAACCGGATCATACTGCAGACACTGCTTCCGGAGGCAATGTATGTAAGCTGCGAGGGAAAAGAGCTTTCGGATGAGCTTGACTGGGCAGACTATGTTATTGTCGGTCCCGGCTTATCAAAGGATGAAGCGGCTAAAGCTATTGTTGCAGAGCTGTTCAGGACAGATGTCGTATCAAGGCTTCATAAGAAGAAGCTTGTAGTTATAGATGCGGATGCGCTAAATATCATAGCAGAAGAAGGATATGATCTGAGGCTGCTTTCAGGAGTCGGCAATATTGGAGAAGGAAGGACAAAAGCATTTTCCAACATAGTGATAACTCCGCATATGATGGAGATGCTTAGACTTATAAAAGGTGCACCGTCAGATATTACAAAGAAGAACACTGCATTTACGGATGGAGATATTGAAGGCACTGACAGCGAGGATCATGCTGATACTGATGCCGGAGAGATAAATTCACTTAAGGCAATCAACAGCATTCCGGAGCTTAAAGTAAATGCGATAAAGGCAGCAGCTATATTTGCCGCTCACATGGGAATAAATGTAATATTGAAAGATAACGAGACTGTAATAGCTGATAAGGATGGTCATGTTATTAAGCTTAGCCCTGGATCCGGAGCATTGGCAAAGGCAGGAAGCGGAGATGCTCTTTGCGGTTTTATAGCCGGAATTACTGCAGTGCTTAAGGGAAATCTTCAGGATGCTCTGCCTATAGCTGTGTATCTGCATGGCACGGCAGGACGACTTGCAGCAGAGGAAAAAGGTGAGCACAGCATAATTGCAAGAGACATAAGCGAAAATGCCGGAAGAGCTTTGATCAGGTGCCTTGATAAGGCAGCAGGAGCCTACTGAGCATGTTTTTAATTAAAACCTACTAAAATCAAAGGTTTTTATACTCTTTATCTTGCTAAATTCATAAAGCGGTTGTATATTAATGTCTTAAGCGGCTTATGAACGGGAAAATCCGTCAAATCATTATCCCGCCGCATGTTATAAAAAGGAGGAAGTATGAGCAGAGTTTTTAACTTCAGCGCAGGACCGGCATGTATGCCTGAGTCGGTTCTTAAAGAGATACAGAGTGAAATGTTGGAGTACGGCACCTCAGGAATGAGTGTCATGGAGATGAGCCATCGATCTAAAGACTTTGAAGATATCCTCCATACAACAGAGAATACTCTCAGAGATATAATGGCGATACCGGATAACTATAAGGTGCTTTTTGTACAGGGAGGCGCATCACAGCAGTTTGCTGCCGTTCCGATGAACCTTATGAAGAATAAGACAGCCGATTATATCAATACAGGAGTCTGGACAAAGAAGGCCATCAAGGAAGCCGGGATGTACGGAAATGTTAATGTTATCGCTTCCTCAGAGGATGAGACATTTACATATATACCTGATCTTGACGATCTTAAGATATCTGACGATGCTGACTATGTATACATTTGTCAGAATAACACAATATACGGAACCAGATATCCGAAGCTTCCTGACACAAAGGGTAAGGTGCTGGTATCTGATGTTTCATCCATGTTCGTTTCTGAGCCTCTCGATGTCAATAAATACGGAGTCATCTATGCAGGAGTGCAGAAGAATGCAGGCCCTGCCGGACTTGTAACAGTGATCGTAAGAGAAAATCTTATCACCGATGATGTGCTTCCGGGAACACCTACAACGCTTAAATGGAAGACTCAGGCTGACAATGATTCAATGTATAATACGCCTAATACCTGGGGAATATATACCTGCGGAAAGGTGTTCAAATGGATCAAGGATATGGGCGGCTTAGAGGTTATGAAGGCTAAGAATGAAAAGAAGGCCGCATTATTATATGATTATCTTGATAATTCCAAGCTGTTCAAGGGTACAGTAAGAAAGGATTCACGTTCTCTTATGAACGTACCGTTCGTTACTGGAAATGATGAGCTTGATAAGGCGTTCATTGCTGAGTGCTCAGAAAAGGGCATTAAGAATATCAAGGGACACAGAACAGTCGGCGGTATGAGAGCATCTATCTACAACGCTATGCCTTATGAGGGCGTTCAGGCTCTTGTGGATGAGATGGAGCGCTTCGAAAAGAGCCATTGCTGATAAAGGACAGCCTTAGCTTAAGCTTAAGCTTAAGCTTAAGCAGCTAAACGACGGATACAGCCGGACTGAGAAAAAAATCAGGATAACAAATAATTACATATATTTAAGACTTATAGAATATTAAAAGGATGGTGACACGGCAGTATATATTGCCGGATAACGATACAGAAAGATGAAGAATAGAAAAATACTTTTATTAAATAACATAAGCGATCACGGACTCAGAGAATTCAGAGACGGATATTCGACTACAGATAAGATGGAAGAGGCTCACGGAGCACTTGTAAGAAGCGCCGAGATGAAGGATATGAAGTTCGCTCCTTCTTTAAGAGCCATTGCCAGAGCAGGTGTGGGAGTAAATAACATTCCGCTTGACCGCTGTGCAGAAGAGGGAATCGTTGTTCTTAATACCCCTGGAGCTAATGCCAACGCAGTAAAGGAAATGGTTCTTGCAGGTCTTATGCTTGCCTCCAGAGACATTGTCGGCGGCATTGAGTGGGTAAAGGCCAATGCTAATGACGAAGACATCGCAAAGGATGCAGAGAAGGCAAAGAAGGCATTCTCAGGTCATGAGGTCATAGGAAAGAAGATCGGCGTTATAGGCTTAGGAGCTATTGGTGTAGTAGTGGCAAATATGTGCGCTTACCTTGGCATGGAGGTATACGGCTATGATCCTTATATCTCTGTCGGATCTGCATGGAGACTTAAGAGAGAGGTTAAGCATGAGGAATATATCGACGATCTCTTCGAAAAATGCGACTACATAACTGTTCATGTGCCGGCAACAGAATCCAGCAGAGACATGCTTAATAAGCTTTCCTTTGCAAAGATGAAGGACGGAGTCAGAATACTTAACTTCTCCAGAGGCTTTGTTGTAAATGAAGACGATATAACAGAGGCATTAAGAAGCGGCAAGGTAGCAAAATATGTTACCGATTTCCCAACACCAAAGTCTGTTATTATGCCGAATACGGTCGTTACTCCGCACCTTGGAGCATCTACGGAGGAGTCAGAGGATAACTGCGCAAAGATGGCAGTAGAACAGCTTCAGGATTATCTTGATAACGGAAACATTCGTCATTCAGTGAATTATCCTGACATTGATGCAGGAATATGCAAGGTGGAGTCACGAATCGCATGCCTTCACAAGAATACACCCGGTATGCTCGGAAAGCTTACAGCTATAATGGGAGATGCCAATATTAATATTGCGAACATGCAGAATGCGAGCCGTGACAAATATGCTTATACCCTTATGGATATAGATACAAGGATCACGGATGCTGCACTTAACAGGATCAGAGCTATTGAAGGAATGCTCAGAGTTCGTATAGTTAAATAACAAAATTTATAAGAGGGTAAAAATGGCTGATATTAGACCATTCAGAGCGGTCAGACCGGCTGCCGATAAGGCGGCTGAAGTGGCTGCGCTGCCTTATGACGTATATTCAAGAGAGGAGGCTGCAGAGGCTGTGAAGAACAGACCCTACAGCTTTCTTAACATTGACAGACCTGAAACAATGTTTGGACCTGAGCATGACATGTACGCTGATGACGTTTACAAGGCAGCTAAAGAAAGATATGAGAAGCAGAAGGCGGAGGGGGTCTATATAAAGGATGATACGGACTGCTTTTATATTTATGAGCAGACTATGGACGGCAGGACACAGACCGGCATAGCTGCACTGTCATCGGTGGATGATTATCTTAACGGTATATGCAGAAAGCATGAAAATACAGTAGCTGCAAAGGAGCTCGACAGGATACATCATGTCGACGTTATGAGCGCACAGACAGGGCCTATCTTCTTAAGCTATCATGCGGACGATAGGATCAATACACTGGTAAATACTGAAAAAGAAAAAAAGGCACCTGTATATGATTTTATCAGCGAGGATGGTATCGGGCACAGAGTCTGGATAATAGCTGATAAGGACGTGGTGGCTGAGCTTTGCAGACTGTTTTCCGAGATCAAATGCACATATATAGCCGATGGCCATCACAGAGCTGCATCGGCTGTAAAGGTCGCGCTAAAGAGAAGAGAGGAAGCTTCTGCAAAGGGCGGATATGATGCTTCAGCTGAATATAACTTCTTTTTATCAGTGCTTTTCCCTGACAGCGAGCTTAGGATAATGGACTATAACAGAGTCGTAAAGGATCTCAATGGATATTCGGTCAGCGATTTTCTTGAAGCACTTGAAAATATTTATGATATCGAATGTACCTCACTTTTATGTGAATCTGACAGTGACGATATAGATGAATTGTTAAGACCCGGAGAAAAGTATGAGGTCGGAATGTATCTTTACGGCAGGACCTATAAGCTTAGGCTAAAGCCGGAATATGCATCCGAAAAAGCTGCAGATCCAGTCAAAAGCCTTGATGTTTCAGTACTGCAGGACGAAGTGCTTTCAAAGCTTTTAGGTATCAGGGATCCGCGTACAGATAACAGGATCAGCTTTATTGGAGGAATAAGAGGACTTAAGGAGCTTGTAAAGGATGCGGAGGACTTTACAAAAGAGAGTAAAGCTGAAGGAAGTCTTTCAAAAAAAGGACCTGCAGCAGCATTTGCAATGTATCCTACGGATATCTCTGAGCTGTTCAAGGTAGCAGATGCCGGGCTTTTAATGCCGCCAAAGTCTACCTGGTTTGAACCTAAGCTAAGAAGCGGTTTGTTTATACACGAATTTTAAGACTATGTATCATTTTTTTGTTGATAAAGAGAATATTTCAGATAAAAATATATTGATAACCGGCGATGATTATAATCATGCGGTAAATGTACTGCGTTTAAAGCCGGGCGAGAGAGTGATGATAAGTGATCCTGACGGAACGGATTATATGTGCACGGTCGATAAGGTTACCGATGAAAATGATTCCGAAGGCACGGCATTAAAACTTATGATTGAGGAGATCTGTGAGGAAAATCACGAGCTTCCCGCAAGAGTGGTGCTTTTTCAGTGTCTGCCGAAATCTGATAAGATGGAGCTTATAATCCAAAAGGCAGCAGAGCTCGGAGTTACAGATATTGTTCCGGTAGCCTCCAAGAACTGTGTGGTCAAGCTTGATGATAAAAAAGCGGATGCTAAGGTAAAACGCTGGCAGGCAATTGCAGAAAGCGCTGCAAAGCAGTCAAAAAGAAGCGTCATCCCTCATATACATAAGGTGGTCAATTTTAAAGAGGCAGTTGAAATGTGTGAGGAGCTTAATGTCCGTCTCATACCTTATGAGGATGAAAAGGGCATTATTGCCACCTGTGAGGCTATTGTCAGCTTTATCCCGGGCAACTCTATCGGTGTCTTCATAGGGCCTGAGGGAGGCTTCGACCCGCTTGAGGTCAGCATGGCAAAAAGACACGGTATAACTCCGATATCACTCGGAAAACGTATTTTAAGGACTGAAACAGCGGCAATAGCGATATTAAGTCTGATAATGATACGTCTTGAGATCGCTGCGGGTATGGATTTAAGCCTCGAATAATGTTATACTGTAATAGTTATGGCAAATAACGCAATATATTAATCATATACTTAAAAGGAGTTACAAAATGCCACTTGTTACGACGACAGAAATGTTCAAAAAGGCATACAACGGCGGCTATGCTATAGGTGCTTTCAATGTTAACAATATGGAGATAATACAGGGCATTACAGAGGCATGCCAGGAAACACATTCACCTGTTATCCTTCAGGTTTCAAAGGGTGCAAGAGCCTATGCTAATCACACATACCTTGTAAAGCTTGTGGAGGCTGCGCTTATAGAGTGTCCTGAGATACCTATGGCACTTCACCTTGATCACGGTCCTGATTTTGAGACCTGCAAGTCATGCATTGACGGCGGTTTCACATCTGTAATGATAGACGGTTCAAGTAAGTCCTTTGAGGAAAATATAGCTCTTACAAGACAGGTCGTTGATTATGCACATGCACACGGAGTAGTTGTTGAGGCTGAGCTCGGAACACTTGCAGGCATCGAAGATGATGTTAATGTCAGCGCAGAGGATTCATCATACACAAGACCTGAAGAGGTTGAGGAATTTGTAGATCGTACAGGCTGCGATTCACTTGCTATCGCTATTGGAACCAGCCACGGTGCTTACAAGTTTAAGCCGGGCACAGATCCGCATCTTCGTTTTGATGTTCTTCATGAGATCGAGAAGAAGCTTCCGGGCTTCCCTATAGTTCTTCACGGAGCATCAAGCGTGCCTCAGGAGTTTGTAGCTGCGATCAATAAGTTCGGCGGAAATATGCCGGGCGCAATAGGAGTACCTGAGGATCAGCTCAGAGAGGCTGCAAGAAGTGCAGTCTGCAAGATAAACATTGATTCAGATATCAGACTTGCTATGACTGCTACTATCAGACAGTTTATGCATGAGCATCCGGACAAGTTCGATCCGCGTGAATACTTAAAGCCGGCACGTGCTGCTGTTAAGGCAATGGTTCACCACAAAATCGTAGACGTACTCGGTTCAAATGACCGTATTTAATTATTATATTTAAAAATGAATGCCGCAGCTGCTGACAAAAAGGCGGCTGCGGTATTTTTCGGAGGAAAATATGGCTGAAACATTAAAGGGAGCACTCATTATAGGACAGTCCGGCGGACCTACTGCTGTTATCAATGCAAGTGCATACGGCGTTATCCGCACAGCACTTGATGCCGACTGCATTACCAAGGTGTACGGAGCACATTACGGCATAAAGGGAGTTTTAGAGGACAGACTTTATGTTATGGACGAGGAAGACAGAGAAGATCTTGATAAGCTCATGTATACACCGTCTTCAGCGCTTGGTTCATGCCGCTATAAGATGAAGGATCCTAATGAGGATGAGACAGATTATAAGAGAATACTTGAGATATTCAAAAAGTATGATGTTCGTTATTTTTGTTATAACGGCGGCAATGACTCAATGGATACCTGCAACAAGATATCCAAGTATATGAAAAAGGTTGGCTATGACTGCCGCGTTATGGGCGTACCGAAGACTATCGACAATGATCTTTACGGCACTGACCATTGCCCTGGCTACGGCTCTGCAGCAAAGTATATAGCTACCTCAGTTATGGAGGTTGCACGCGACACCGTTGTCTATGATACGGGTGTAGTAACTATCATAGAATGCATGGGAAGACATGCAGGCTGGCTTACTGCCGCAGCAGCACTTGCCAACCTCAGAGAGCATTGCTGTGACCTCATCTATCTTCCAGAGAGAGACTTTGACATGGACAGCTTTCTTGCTGATATCGAGCGGGTATATAAGGCAAAGGGCAATTGCATAGTTGCAGTTTCAGAGGGTGTACACTATGCTGACGGAACATTTGTTTCAGAGGCAAAGACATCAGGAACCGATGGCTTCGGTCATGCACAGCTCGGCGGACTTGCTGCAAGACTTGCAGGTATAGTTAAGGCGAAGATGGGCATAAAGACCAGAGGAATAGAGCTCAGCCTTCTTCAGAGATGTGCGGCTCACTGCGCATCCAAGACAGATATTGACGAGGCGTATATGGCAGGAAAGGCAGCTGTCGAGGCTATGCTTAACGGAGTCACTGACAAGATGGTGGGCTTTGACTGCAGCCGTGATAACGGATATGTATGCAGAGAAAAGCTTATAGATCTTTCAGAGGTTGCAAACTATGAGAATAAGGTTCCGCAGGAATGGATTAATGAAGCGGGAAATGACATCACAAGTGATTTTATCAATTATGCACTTCCTCTTATTCAGGGTGAAACTCCTATGGTAAAGAAGGATGGACTTCCTGATTTTGCAAGACTTAAGAGAGTGTTTGCGTAATATAAGTCGAAGCAATTGAATTTATATATTGTGTAAATATTTTAAATAAAAAGGCAGCTGATCATGCTGTGCTGTAATGCACCGCAATCAGCTGCTTTCATAGATATTAGCCTGCTGTAATAAGAACAGCAATTACTCGCAGATAACGACCTCTTCGGTGTTAACAGCAGTTTCTATCAGCTCGTCTATTTTTTCTGCAAGATGTCTTTCAGAACGCTGGATCACATTAAGATTCGGCTTTGTAACAGGATGCTTTGCAACAAAGATAGTGCAGCAGTCCTCGTACGGAAGTATGCTTGTTTCAAAGGTTCCGATCTTTTCTGCAACATCAACGATCTCCTGCTTGTCAAAGCCAATAACAGGGCGGTATACAGGAAGCTCACAGACCTCATCCGTGGTGCGGAGAGAGAACATTGTCTGTGATGCAACCTGACCTATGCTTTCTCCGGTTATAAGACCAATGCAGTCATTTGCATTTGCAAGTCTTTCGGCAATTCGCATCATGTAACGGCGCATGATTATAGTGAGCTCATCATGCGGACACTGCTCGTAAATATAGAGCTGAATGTCTGTAAAGTTGACTATATGAAGTCGGATAGCGCCTGAATATGAGGCAACCTGCTTTGCGAGATCAATAACCTTTTGCTTAGCTCTTTCTGAGGTATATGGCGGTGCATGGAAGTAAACAGCTTCGATCATAACTCCGCGCTTTGCAATCATGTAGCCTGCAACAGGGGAATCGATACCGCCTGAGAGCAGGAGCATTGCCTTACCGTTTGTACCTATCGGCATTCCGCCGGCACCCGGGATGACCTTTGTAAATACATTGATCCTCTGGCGGATCTCAATATAAACTATAAAATCAGGATGGTGAACGTCTACGCTTGATTCCGGATATGAATTAAGTATGTCGTATCCCACGTCTGCATTTATAACATCAGAGTTCACCGGATAATGCTTATCAGCACGCTTAGCACGAACCTTGAAGGTGAACTTCTGCTCAGGATGCTCCTTCTGGACAAATTCAAGCACCTTTTCACGAAGCTCATCGTATTCACATTTATCTATCTGAAGCATAGGGCAGATGCCTGTAACACCGAACACCTTGCCTAAAGCTTCAACTACTTCATCATAATCATAGTCTGATTTGGCATTGACATATATACGTCCCTGCTCCTTTTGAACGGCAAAATCGCCTTCGACCTTTTTAAGGTGCTCACGGATCTGGTGCATGAGTGCATCCTCAAAAATATAGCGATTCTTGCCCTTAGTGCCGATTTCGGCATACTTTATCAGAAAGCTCTGATACTGCATTCTCTTTCTCCTTAAACAAAATATAATTATTAAAGCTTACAAAAATATAATATATATGGTTTTGACTAAGCATCTTAAAAAAGTGCTCTGATACCTGAGAAAACGCTGCAATACTTAGGAATTATCTTTAGTATCTGCGGAAACGTCTAAGCACAGGCAAAAGCTCTTCTATACAGTCTGCCGCATAATCGGCCTCGTCAGGCTCATTATAAATACCGAAAGAAAATCTCAGTGTAGAATCCAGAAGCTCTTTTTTAACACCTATAGCCTTTAAGGTTCCGCTTATGGCAGGGTGGTTAGATGAACAGGCCGAGCCGGAAGAAACATAAACACCCTTTTCCTCAAGAGCATGCAGTAATACCTCGGCTCTTGTTCCTTCAAAGGAGGCACTGACTATATGAGGAGCGGAAAGAGTGCCCTTTTCTGAATTTATCGTAACTCCATCCGTTTTTGAAAGCCTGTCAATAAGACGATCCTTTACTGCGAGCATGCGCTCGCTGATGGAATTATGCTCTCGCTTATAAAGCTCTGCAGCAAGACCGAGTCCTGCTATGCCCGGTACATTTTCAGTACCGGAACGGCGATCCTTCTGCTGTCCGCCGCCCATAATGATCGGGCTTATATGCACTTTTTCATTAATATACATAAAGCCTGTGCCCTTAGGGCCGTGCAGCTTGTGACCGCTGACTGTGAGCATATCTATGCCGGCTTCCTTAGGCCTTAATGTGAGCTTGCCGTAGGCCTGAATGGCATCGGTATGGAAATATGTACGCGGATTCTTTTCTTTAACGAGCTTTGCTATAGCATGGATATCCTCTATCGCTCCCATCTCGTTGTTGACCCACATGGTGCTGACAAGTATGGTATCCGGGCGAATAGCGGCGGAAAGCGCATCCATATCGATGTGACCCTTGGAGTCGACACCTATAAAAGTGACATCATAGCCCATGCTTTCAAGAAAAATAAGCGGATTGTATACCGCAGCATGCTCAATATTTGTGCTGATTATGTGCTTCCCGAGCCCCTTTCTCTGAAGAGCGGTGCCTATAAGCACATTGTTGTTGCCCTCGGTTCCGCCTGAGTTAAAAACAATTTCCTGGGGCTTGACCTTAAGTGTTGCAGCTATCTGCTCTGCGGCAGTCTTTATGTATTTTTCTGCATTTACACCGTAAATGTGTCTTGAGGACGGATTGCCGTAGTCCTCCGTCATGACCTTTGTCATGAGCTTTGCAACCTCAGGGCGCACCCTTGTGGTAGCGGCATTATCAAAATAAACCTGTCTCATATCGTCTCCTGAAAGATTAACAATTTATTTTACTATATATGAGATCAAAATGCATCTTTAATATAAGTATGTTCTGATTATTAAGCTTATTTATAAGGCTTATTTATCAAGCTTATCTGCCTTTAACGAAACGGCAATGTCTATAATTCGCATGGCTGCGTCCTCCTTGGACATAAGAGGAAGCTCAGTATTTCCGTTTGCAGTGATAACGGTAATAACATTGGTATCAGTACCGAAGCCGGCACCGGAAGTCTTAAGATTGTTTGCACAGATCATATCAGCATTCTTTTTCTTGAGCTTTGCAGTGCTGTTTTCCATAAGATCCTTTGTCTCCATGGAAAAGCCGCAGATCACCTGTTCGTGGCTGCGGTGCTCTCCCAACCAGCCTAAAATATCTTTGGTGCGCTTTACAGGGATAGAAAGATCGCTGTCCTTCTTCTTTATCTTATTATCTGAAAATGTTTCCGGTGTATAGTCAGCGACAGCAGCAGCTTTAAATATGTAGTCACAGTCTGAGTAATCTGACTTAACTGCGTTGAACATATCCTCTGCAGAAACTACGTCAATAACATTTACAAAAGGCGGTTTTTCTATTGATGTAGGGCCTGATACAAGTGTTACGTCGGCGCCTCTTAACATAGCTGACTTTGCAATTGCGTAACCCATCTTTCCGCTGGAGTGATTGCTGAGATATCTGACAGGATCCAGGGATTCTCTTGTAGGCCCTGCCGTAACAAGGACTTTTTTGCCTGATAGATCATGGGGAAACGCTATTTCCTTAAGTATATGCTGAAGCAGAGCATCAGGCTCCGGAAGCTTTCCGGCACCTACTGCACCGCAGGCAAGACGTCCGGAAGCAGGAGAAATGACCTTAAATCCGTAAGAAGCAAGGGTTTTAAGATTATCCTGTGTAATAGGATTTTCAAACATGCTGGTATTCATAGACGGAGCAATAAGCTTAGGGCAGGTGCATGCAAGAACGGTAGTGGTCAGCATGTCATCAGCAAGACCGTGAGCAAGCTTAGCACATACGTTTGCGGTTGCAGGTGCAATTATTACGAGATCTGTACGGTCAGCCAGCGCTATATGCTCTACCTGATGTGTGAAATTACGGTCGAAGGTATCTACCATAACACGGTTTCCCGTAAGCTGCTCAAAGGTGAGAGGAGCTATAAATTTAGTGGCATTTTCAGTCATTATTACCTCAACAGATGCATGAAGCTTAACAAGAGCCGATGCCAAATAAGCTGTTTTATATGCAGCGATTCCTCCGCTTATGCCGAGCAGAACGGTTTTTCCCTTTAACATGATGAAATATCCTTTCCATTTGGTGCAATTATCTCAAATAATTATACAGACACGTTTTGTTTGTGTAAAGAAAACAAAAATCAAATAATCGGCTTGAACCTGCGGGCTCATTAATGTACAATGGGACAGGCGGTCGCACGTTGTGCGTCCGTACAATATGCGCTTCATCTCCGGAAGGGAGGAGAGAGGCAGCAGGAGGTAATTAAATTATGAAGATGAAGAAATTCGACACCAACCGCATGGTAGGAGTCGCACTTATGGCGGCTTTGATCATTTTGTTGGCAAACACACCACTCGGTATGATTCAGCTGCCTGTAATCAAGGCTACAACAGTACATATTCCGGTTATTATCGGAGCTGTTCTGTTTGGACCTGCAGCAGGCTCTCTGCTTGGAGCCGTTTTCGGTATCTGCTCTATGGTGAGCAATACGACAGCACCTACATTACTGTCATTTGCATTCTCACCGTTTGTAGCTGCTACTACAGGCAGAGCAGCAGGAGCTGTAAAGGCGCTTTGGATCGCTGTAGGCTGCAGAGTTATGATCGGTCTTGTTTCAGGATGGCTCTGGATAGGACTTAAGAAGCTCAGACTTCCTGATATGGCTGCACTGCCAATCGTTGGCTTTGTCGGATCGATGACCAATACAGTATTTGTTATGGGAAGCATTTATGCTCTTCTTGCATCACAGTATGCTGATGCAAAGCAGGTTGCTATCTCAGCAGTTTACGGACTTATCATGGGTACAGTTACAGGTGCAGGCGTAATGGAGGCTATAGCTGCTTTAGTACTGGTTACAGCTATAGGAAAGGTCCTTCTTAATGCAGTAATACGTACATATATGCTCGGTACAGCAAAAAGCGAAACTGCTGCATAATTAATGCGTGATGGTGATTCCATGCTTTTGGCGATAGATATAGGCAATACAAATACAGTCGTCGGCGGCATCAGAGATGATGCTGTGATCTTTACTGCGCGCATAGATTCTGACAGTAAATTAAGCACTGAAGAGTATGCGAAAAGCATCGGGGATGTACTGATTTTAAACGGAGTAAAAACAGCCGACATTGAGGGCGTTATCATATCCTCAGTAGTTCCTGAAGTAACAAAGATCATATCGGAATGTTCCGAAGCAATGTTTAATATTAAACCGTTTGTAGCAGGCGGAAGCTTAAAGACAGGCCTTTATACGAAGAAGGTCAATGCGTCCAAGGTCGGAACCGATCGAATCGTTACAGCGGCAGCGGCATATTGTGAATATAAAATGCCGATCATACTGATGGACCTTGGTACTGCTACGACAGTAGATGCTGTAGGAGCGGACGGATGTTATCTTGGAGGCTGTATAATTCCTGGGGTTAACATTGCACTTAGGGCTCTTATAGAGCATACAGCGCAGCTTCCGGAGATAGAACTTGAGGCACCTGAATGTGTTATAGGTGCTAATACGGTCGAATGCATGCGAAGCGGCATGATATACGGAACGGCTTCAATGCTTGACGGTCTGATAGAAAAGATATCGTCTGAGATGAAGGAAAAGCCAAAGGTGATAGCGACCGGAGGTCTTGCAGAGCTTATAATACCGCACTGCAGTACGGATATCATCATCGATGATGACCTTATGCTTAAGGGACTCAACATCATATACAAACTGAATAAAGAATAAATTTTAAGGGCGTGTGAAAAATGAAAGCTTTTCATGCGTCCTTTGTGATTGTATAAAAACGATAATCTGTAAGTTGCTATACAAATGATCTTTATAAGCTACGGCAGTCAACCTCTATACGTAAATTTAAACAGTACATATTAGTGCACATCTGACAAAATTCACATGCGAGATAGAAAAAAATACATTTAAAATGTATAATTATTTTTGACTAAAATATTATGATTTATGCGGCGTTGGCAGTACTATTTGACTGCCGCAGCAAAGATCATCCTACAAGGAGGTAATTATGAGCTGCAGATTAATTTACATGTTCAGCGAAGGACACGATGCCTTTAGCGGCGACCTCACGGCAATGAAGAACACACTCGGAGGAAAGGGTGCCGGACTTGCGGAGATGATCCATGCGGGAATGCCTGTCCCGCAGGGCTTTACGATAACAACAGAGGCCTGCACTAAGTACTATGAGGACGGAAGAGAACTCGGCGAAGATATTAAAAAAGATATATTCGCATGTATTTCAGAGCTTGAAAAGATAACGGGCAAGCACTTCGGAGATAAGAATGATCCGCTGCTTGTATCAGTTCGTTCGGGAGCACGTCAGTCTATGCCGGGCATGATGGATACGATCCTTAATCTTGGTCTTAATGACGTCTCAGCAGAGGGGCTTGCCTTAAAGACAGGCAATCCTCGTTTTGCATATGACTGCTACAGACGTTTCGTTCAGATGTTTTCCGATGTCGTTATGATGGTTCCTAAGTCTCTTTTTGAGGAAGAAATAGATAAACTTAAGGAGAAAAAGAAAGTTAAGAATGATACAGAGCTTACAGCAGACGATATGAAGGAGCTTGTAGGCATTTTCAAAAAAATATATGAGGAGAACGAGGGACGTGAATTTCCTCAGGATCCGAAGGAGCAGCTGACAGAGGCTGTTAAGGCTGTTTTCAGGAGCTGGGACAATGAACGTGCCAACGTTTATCGCCGAATGAACGAGATTCCTTATGAATGGGGAACAGCTGTCAATGTTCAGGCAATGGTATTCGGAAACTCTGGCGAAAACTCAGGCACCGGAGTTGCATTTACAAGAAATCCTGCAACAGGTGAGAAAAAGCTCATGGGAGAATATCTCATAAATGCTCAGGGCGAGGACGTTGTTGCCGGAGTACGCACACCTTCTCCTATCAGCCATCTTAAGGATCAGATGCCGGAGGTTTATGATGAATTCATAGGACTTGCCGACAGACTTGAGAAATATTATAAGGACATGCAGGACATGGAGTTTACTATTGAAGACGGTAAGCTCTATATGCTGCAGACAAGAAACGGTAAACGTACTGCTCAGGCAGCTCTTAAGATAGCCTGCGATCTTGTGTCGGAAGGAATGATAACAGAACGCGAAGCAGTATTGAGAGTGGAGCCGAAGCAGCTTGATACCTTACTGCATCCTCAGTTTGATGCCGAGGCACTTAAACAGAGCACTCCTATAGGAAAGGGACTTGCAGCTTCACCTGGATCTGCATGCGGAAGGATAGTATTTACAGCTGAAGAAGCTGAAAGCAAGGTTAAAGAAAAAGATTGGAAGAAGGTTGTTCTTGTCAGACTTGAGACCTCACCTGAGGATATCATCGGAATGCAGGTATCTCAGGGAATCCTGACAGTAAGAGGCGGAATGACCAGCCACGCCGCTGTAGTCGCAAGAGGCATGGGCACTTGCTGTGTATGCGGCTGCGGAAATGATAATGACGTAGCAATTGATTACGCTGTAAAGACATTAGTATTGAACGGCAAGACATATAAGGAAGGAGACTGGATCTCTCTTGACGGTTCTACCGGCAATATTTATGACGGACAGATAGCATTGTCAGACTCTATGGAAAATCCTGACTTCAAGCGCTTTATGAGCTGGGCTGACAGTGCAAGAAGACTCGGAGTATTTACCAATGCGGATAACCCGGCAGATCTTCAGAATGCCGTAGATATGGGAGCAGAGGGTGTAGGACTCTGCAGAACGGAACATATGTTCTTTGCAGGAGACCGTATTAAGGCAGTTCGTGAGATGATATGCTCACGTACAAAGGAAGAAAGAGAAAAAGCTCTTGCAAAGGTTGAACCGTTCCAGGAGGCAGATTTCACAGCTATGTACCGCATTATAGGTACAAGACCGCTTACCATAAGATTTTTGGATCCGCCTCTTCATGAGTTCCTTCCTACAGAGCCGAAGAAAATAGAAGAGCTTGCAAAGGAAATGGGCATCAGTGCGGAAGAACTTACTCATATAGTTCAAAGCCTGCATGAGGTCAACCCGATGATGGGACACAGAGGCTGCCGTCTGTGTATAACATATCCTGAGATAGCGGTTATGCAGACAAATGCTATTATCAAGGCAGCTATAGCTGTTTCCAAGGAGACAGGCGAAATAATCACTCCGTTTATAATGATCCCGCTCACCTGCGAGGTTAAGGAATTCAGGTTTGTTAAGAACATAGTGGTAAGCACAGCCGATGAGCTCATAAAGAATGCCGGAATTGATATGAAATATAAGGTCGGGACTATGATAGAGATACCTCGTGCAGCACTTACTGCAGGAGCAATAGCTAAGGAGGCAGACTTCTTCAGCTTCGGAACCAATGATCTTACACAGATGACCTTTGGCTTCAGCCGTGATGATGCAGCTAAATTCTTAGGCTCATATTATGATACTAAGATACTTGAGCAGGATCCGTTCCAGCATCTTGATCAAACAGGCGTAGGAAGACTTGTAGCCATGTCCTGCAAGGAAGGAAGGGCTGACAATCCTGAGCTTGAGCTTGGTATATGCGGAGAGCACGGCGGTGATCCGAGCTCAGTTGAGTTCTTCAATAAGGTTGGTCTCGATTATGTAAGCTGCTCACCATACAGAGTGCCTATAGCAAGATTGGCGGCAGCACAGGCAGCTATTAAGGAAGAAGGATAAGCTGCAAAAGTTGAGACATTCGTGTCAAATAGTGAAAGTTAATAGAAAATATTCATGTAGATTAGTGTAAAAATTCATGCAGAAATCGCTGATTCCATTTCTGCACAAAATGAAAATGCACCCGGCATTAAACCGAGTGCATTTTCTTACTTTTCATTGCTGTTGCGCTTATATATGCATAATGCATTGCAAAAAAACAATCTATAGACAGATATTCAGAAATGTTTGAATTAGACAAAAATGCGGATTCCGCAAAAATGTCGATTAGGGTGTCGATTAAGTTTATATTATGGTGTATAATTCTATTGAACAAAAACGCGGATTCCGCAATTTTGTTCAATAAGTCATGGAGCGATACATTATGGAAATACGTAGAGATATATATCTGAATAATCTTATTTCAAAAAGCCATAACGGATTAATTAAGGTCGTGACAGGTATGCGAAGATGCGGAAAATCATATCTTTTGTTTAACCTTTTTAAAGAGTATCTGAAAAAAGAAGGGGTTAATGAAAACAATATTATTGAGATTGCATTTGACTCTTTTGAAAATAAGAAGTATAGAAATCCGGAAGTTCTATTTCAATATCTAATGGAAAAAATATCGGATGACGGAATGCATTATGTTCTATTAGATGAAGTTCAGATGCTTGATGATTTTGAATCAGTTCTTAACAGTCTTGGCAGAAAGAAAAATGTAGATGTATATGTAACAGGAAGTAATGCGAAATTTTTGTCGAAGGATATTATTACAGAATTCCGCGGACGTGGAGATGAAGTTCATATGTATCCGCTAACATTTAGCGAATTTATGAGTGTATATGATGGTGATTTACAACAAGGCTGGAAGGATTACGTGCTGTTTGGCGGAATACCGCTTGTATTGAGTTTTGAAACGGCTGATCAGAAATCTGATTTTTTAAAATCCCTATTTGAGGAGACCTATATTTCTGATATTACCGGAAGAAATAATATACGAAATAAGGCAGAGTTAGAGGAACTTCTGAACATTTTATCCTCAGCAATTGGTTCTCTTACAAATCCAAGCAAGCTATCTGCGACATTTAAAAGTGTTAAAAACAAGACTATAAGCAAAGAAACCATAATCAAATATATAGATTACCTTAAAGATTCATTTCTTATTGATAGCGCAATTCGATATGATATCAAGGGCAAAAAATACATTAATACTCCATCGAAGTATTATTTTACAGATCTGGGACTTAGAAATGCAAGACTTAACTTTAGACAGGTTGAGGAGACTCACGCAATGGAGAACATTATATTCAACGAATTGAAAGTTCGTGGGTATAATGTGGACGTAGGTGTTGTTGTGGTGAATGAAGTTGACAAAAATGGTAAGAAGATTCGAAAACAGTTGGAAGTGGATTTTGTCTGCAACAAAGGTTCAAAGAGATTTTATATTCAATCAGCCTATGCATTACCTGATAAAGAAAAGATGGAACAGGAACAACGCTCATTAGTGAATACAGGCGATGGATTTAAAAAAATTATTATTACAAAGGATGCTGTGGCACCGCTTTATAATGATGAAGGCATATTGGTAATGAGTGTTTATGACTTTCTTCTTAAGCCGGATAGCATGGATATTTAAATAAACATTGATACTTGGCGGCAGCACAGGCGGCTATTAAGGAAGAAGGATAAGCTGTAAAAGTTGAGATATTCGCGTCAAATAGTGTAAGTTAGTAGAAAATATTCGTGTGGATTAGTGTAAAAATTCACGCAGAAATCACTGATTTCTGCACGAATTTCTGTTATACTATACCCAGTACCTTTAAGGAGGACTGCATATGTATAGAAAAATCATGAGCTTTTTGGAAACGTGGAAAAAAAGTGAGCATCGCAAGCCGCTTATTTTACAAGGTGCAAGACAGGTGGGAAAGACTTACTCTATTTTAGAATTTGGACGCATCAGTTATGAAAATGTGGCATATTTCAATTTTGAAACGAACCCAAAGCTGAATGAAACATTTGAAGAAAATATCAGTCCTAATTATCTCATACCGATTTTGTCACATATCGCAGGTCAGACTATCGTAAAGGAAAAAACTCTGATAGTATTCGATGAAATACAGCTCTGCGAAAGAGCATTGACTTCGCTAAAATATTTTTGCGAGGATGCTCCTGATTATCATATTATTGTCGCTGGCAGTTTACTCGGCGTTGCAGTAAACAGAGAGAGATTCTCTTTTCCTGTAGGAAAGGTGGATATGAAAACTCTTTATCCTATGGATATGGAAGAGTTTATGCTGGCTCTGGGAGAAGAAGATTTAGTAGAGCGGATAAGAAAGAGTTTCTGTACTGATATACCATTGCCTTCTGCTTTACATGACGCCGCGATGCAATTATATCGCCAATATCTTGTAGTTGGCGGTATGCCGGAGTGCGTGCTGCAATTTGCGGCAACTAAGGATTATATTCTTATTCGTCATACGCAGGACACGATACTTGCAAGCTATCTCAATGATATGAGCAAGTATAACAACTTGAATGAAATCAAGAAAACAAGACTTGCTTTCGATAATATTACTGTTCAGCTCTCAAAAAAGAATACTCGTTTTCAATACAAGTTAATAAAAAAAGGCGGACGAGCATCTGAATTTGAAAATGCGATTGAATGGCTTTGCTTGTCTGGTATTGTGTCACAGGTTTATAAGGTGGAGCAAATTAAAAAGCCACTTGAAAACTACCGTGATATTGATGCATTCAAAATTTATGTTTCAGACTTGGGGTTACTTTGTGCAAAGAAAGATTTAGCAGCTAATGATATTCTTTATATGGTCGATGAAATCAATGACTTTAAGGGAGGGATGGCAGAGAACTATGTAAACGTGCAGCTTTCTACTAATGGCTACCGTACCTACTATTGGGAGTCTGAACGCGGAGCTGAAATAGATTTTATCATTCAACGAGAAGGAAAACTCATTCCTATTGAGGTCAAGTCAGCAGATAATTCCAAAGCCAAGAGCTTAAAGATTTATATGGATACTTATAAGCCGGATTATGCCATCAAGCTTTCTGCAAAAAATTTCGGATTTGAGGATAATAAAAAAATTGTTCCTCTATATGCAGCATTTTGCATTTGAAATTAATAAAAAATAACGCTCACTATAGAATGTGGGCGTTATTTTACGTTTCTGGTTATGCGCGTAAAAGCTTTCTGATCATGGGTTTAAAATAATCTCATCGACCTTATCAGGAAAATATATTACAATATGCCTATTGTGATCGGAGGATGAAAATGTCAGAGAATAAAAAGCATTACGGACATATTGCGAAAAATTTGTAAGAATTGTGATAAATGCATTTACCCTAAAGCGGCAGCATTGTAAAATAACAGAAATACCGATTTAAATAAGAGAATTGCTTTATTAAACAAGAAAAGAGGCTAAGATAAAAATTGATCTTTACAAAGAAATATTTTTCGTTGTACAGCTAGTCGCAAGCAGTGATTCATATGGTTTTGAAACGCAAAAATATGATAAATGCTGTGAAAGAAATCGTGAAGAAAATGCTGAAGATATTAAGCCCGAAAGGGTTATGTTCTGCAAAAAAAGAGCAGATAAGCCATGTGCTGTATGTATAGTAAATGAGACATTTGCAGAGAAAAAATCCAAGATAAAGATAGAATATTTCTACGGCAGTTTCGGCAATGAAAAAAATCATACGTGAATCAGATATGCTGATCAGATATGGCGGAGATGAATTTTTACTGGTTGTTCCGCATATAAAGAAGGATGCTTTCGGAATCATGCTTAATCGCATTAAAAACAATGTGTATTCTGCTGTAGTTCCGGAATTTCCAAATCTTCAGCTTTCTGTCAGCATCGGCACTTCATGATATCGGAAAGATAGGCATTGATGAGAAGATACTTAATAAGCACGGCAGGCTTACTGATGATGAATATGCGATAATGAAGCAGCATACGGTTATAGGTGAGAATATTCTTAAAAATCTAAAGCAGTATGAGGATGAGCCTTTTATTAAGACTGCAATGCATATATGCCGCTGGCATCATGAAAGATATGACGGCAAGGGTTATCCTGACGGACTTAAAGGAGATGAAATCCCTATTTCGGCATAAATAGTTGCGCTTGCAGATGTATATGATGCGCTTACAAGTGAGCGTGTTTACAAAAAGGCCTATAGTCATGAAAAGGCCATGCAGATGATAATGAACGGAGATTGCGGAGCATTCTCATCACTTTTACTGGAGTGCCTTACGGATATTCAGTATAAGATAAGAGATGCATTCTCACCTGAGAGGAAATCCGGAGCGGTTTAATAAGATAATAATATCGCATCGAAAAACGGATAAATGCTGAAATATAATTCGGTTACGATATAACAATATTATAAAGATTGGATAAGGATATAAATGAAAGAACTTTCTTTTGCGATACATACACTGGGCTGCAAGGTCAATACATATGAATCTGATGCAATGGCTGAAAGTCTGAAAAAGGCCGGTTTTACAGAGCATGCATTTACAGAAAAAGCAGATGTATACATAATAAATACATGTACGGTGACAAATATCGCAGACCGAAAGTCAAGGCAGATGTTAAGACGTGCAAGAAAGCTGAGCCCGGATGCTCTTATAGTGGCAGCAGGCTGCTATGTTGATGATGCCATAAAAAATGAAAAGCTTGATGAGCTTATAGCAGATAAGGTTATAGATTTAGCTGTGCCGAATAAGGATAAGGGAAGAGCCTGCGAGCTGATAACAGAAAGGCTTATTGCTGAGGGCGAAATCACAGAGGCTAAGTCAGAGGACACTACGAAAGAGGAAAAGAGCACCGGCTCAGAAGTATTAAGGATGAAATCCGAAGCTTGCGGTGAGGCTTCGCCTCAGAAAAAGGATAATAGGCAGGAGCAAAACAAAAATGAAATGTTTCTTACTCAGCTTGACGGTCATACGAGAGCGTTTATCAAGGTTCAGGACGGCTGCAATATGTTCTGCAGTTACTGCATAATCCCTTATGTAAGAGGCAAGCTCCATTCAAGACCTGTAGAGGATTCGGTAAGAGAGATAACGGCTCTTACAAATAACGGTGTTGCTGAAGTGGTCATCACAGGCATACACCTTACATCCATGGGAGATGATCTCTTAAGACTCATAGACTGTGTTCAGGAGATAGACGGCATCAAGCGCATAAGACTCGGATCCTTAGAACCTACACTTATAACTAAGGAAACAGCTGAGAGGATGAAGAGCTTTGATAAGCTTTGTCCGCATTTCCATCTTTCACTGCAGTCCGGAAGCGATGAGATATTAAAGCGCATGAACAGGCATTATACTGCAGAAGAATATTTAAGAAGCTGCGACATACTTAAAAGCGTATATGAGCATCCTGCAATAACGACTGATATAATAGTGGGATTTCCCGGAGAGACTGAGGAAAATTTCATAGAGACCTGTGATTTTGCTGAGAAAATAGGCTTTTATGAGGCGCATGTCTTTAAATATTCAAGAAGACGCGGAACACCTGCCGACCGCATGGACAATCAGATAACAGAGGCTGTTAAGTCAGAAAGAAGCGAAAGACTTATAAATATCACAAATAAGCTTTCACATGATTTCAGAGAGTATTATCTGGATAGAGAGTGCAGTTTCCTTTCAGAGGAGCTCATAACATTAAACGGAAAAACCTATGAAACAGGCTATACCAAAGAGTATGTAAGATGCCTTAAGGAAAGCTCTGATCTTCATACTAATGAAATAGTGACAGGCATGAGTTCACAGTTAATTCAGCAAAATGGAGTAGACGAGAGCCTTATATTAATGTAAAATGACATTATCAGAAAAGGACGTGATGACATGAGAAATATCGAAAACACACAGATTATTGAGCATATCAATGAAGGTGAGCAGCTTAACACAGCAGAGGTGCTTAAGCAGGTTTATGGCGCTCTGACAGAGAAGGGCTATGATCCTATTAATCAGATAGTCGGATATATCATGTCAGGTGATCCAACCTATATCACCAGCTATAAGAATGCAAGAAGTCTCATAATGAAGGTTGAACGTGACGAGATACTTGAGGAGCTGATGGCAGCTTATGTCGAGACAAGACTGAGCTGATGCTTTAATAAGCTGATAGAAAGGATCACAATTGAAAAAGTGAATATTCAAAATGCCGCTTTAAAAAACGGCATTTTCTTTGTGTGTTGAAAGGAGAAAACTTGGGAAGAATTCTCGGACTTGATTTTGGATCCAAGACCACAGGAACAGCATTGAGCGATCCGCTCAAGACCATAGCATCACCTTTTGAAACCATTAAGCGTGATAAGGAAGGAAAGCTCCGCCCGACACTGCGCAGGATAGTAGAGATTGCTGTGCAGAATGATGTAGAGCTCATCGTACTCGGAGAACCGCTTAATATGGATGATACAAGAGGTGAAAGAGCGGAAAAATCAGCGGAATTTAAAAAAATGCTGGAGCACAGACTTGAAATGGATGGCCTTAATATCCCGGTAGTATTGTGGGATGAAAGACTGTCCACCGTAGGAGCGGACGAAATACTTGAAGAATCAGGAATAGTATCAAGCGAGCGAAAACAATACATAGATAAAATTGCAGCCGCATTGATATTGGAAGACTACATGAATAATAGCTCGCCAAGCAGATAAATTGCGAACCTGCTTGCAGTGAGAGCGATTTATCTATTTGGCGAGCAAAGGACATGAGCAAGAAGGACGAAAGTCCGGATTGCGAATGTTCTGAGCGTTTTGGGAGCCCGAAGGGCGAAAAACGCGTATTATTCATAAAGAGAAAAAAAACATCAAGCAGATAAATGACGAGACTGCTTGCAGGCGAGGGAATTTATCTATTTGGCGAGCAAAGAACACATATACTTGAACTATACGGCTGAAGAGATGCACTTCAAGCCGCTAATATAAAACATAGAATTAGAAAACACGGAGAAAATTAAACTATGGAAGATAATAAGATAGTAATGATCATGGATGACGGCAGTGAGATAGAGTATACAATACTTGAATCCACTGTATTCGGAGGAAAAACCTATATACTTGTAACAGACGCTCCTGATGATGAGGATGGAGAATGCTATGTAATGAAGGATGTTTCTGAGCCTGACGAGGATGAGGCACTCTATGAGTCAATTGAAGACGATACAGAGGAAGAGGCTGTTCTTTCTATATTCCGACAGATGCTGGAAGGAGATATAGATATAGAGCAATGACAGATATGGATAACAAAAACACTGAGGCATTCAGCATGACAGAGTCCTCGGATAAAAAGAAGACAACAAGAAAGACCGGAAATGCCGCAGGCAAGAAAACAGTAAAGATTGATAAAACAGCAAAAACGGCAAATAAGCCTTCAGCTGATAAGAAAACAAAGACGAGCAGTTCTAAAAAAACATCTTCAAAAGCAGGTACGAAAACTGTAAATGAAACAAAAAAACGCACTGTAAAAGTAAAAAAGGAGCAGGCATCGACCGGGTCTGAGAAAAATACGGAGCTAAACAAGACGGAAACTAAGCCTGCTGCACCAAAGAAGACAGGAAGACGTTCCGGAGGCGGCAACAGAGGTCCTGCGCGCAGAAACGGCAGCTCAAAGCCGGCGAAAAAGCAGGCGGAGATTAAGAGAGCAGAGCTGCTCAAGGCAGGCTATGAAGAAAAAGAAGAGTTTGAGCCGTTCTTTGATTACGAGAAGGAAAGCGGAATGCTGACCGGACTTCCGAAGCTCAAGGAATTTATGAAAAAGCGTCAGGCTGAAATAAATGAGCTTGCAGAACCTTATATAAAGAATAAAAAAGCAAAACAGGCTGAGACCATTGCTCTTGTTGAAGAATACAGAGAAAATGTAGCCGAAATCTATGAGCAGGAGGAAAGCGGCTTTAAAAATAAGACACGTTCTCTGCTTACCGGTTCAAAAAGAAAAAAGAACGACAAAGAAAAGACAGATGCTAATGTTAAGCCGGGGATAGGAAAAGGGAAGATCAAGGTAATATTCCTCGGAGGACTCGAGCAGATAGGTATGAATATTACTGCATTTGAGTCTGATGACAGTATTATTGTAGTTGACTGCGGTATGGCCTTCCCTGATGAAAGCATGCCGGGAATAGATCTTGTCATACCGGATGTGACATATCTCGAGGAGCATATGGATAAGCTCAAGGGCTTCTTCATTACACACGGACACGAGGATCATATAGGAGCACTTCCTTATGTCCTCAGAAGGCTTAACATTCCTGTATACTGCACAAGGCTTACAAGAGCGCTTATTGAGATAAAGCTCAGGGAAGCCGGGTTATTGGAGAGTGCAAAGCTTAACACAGTTCAGTTCGGAGACGTTATACCTGCGGGAGATTTTGCAGTTGAATTCATAAAGACAAATCATTCCATACAGGATGCCGCAGCGCTTGCACTTCATACACCGGCAGGAACAATACTTCATACGGGTGACTTCAAGGTCGACTATACACCTGTTTTCGGAGATACCATAGATCTGCAGAGATTTGCTGAGCTTGGAAAGCAGGGCGTGCTTGCGCTTATGTGTGATTCCACAAATGCGACAAGATCCGGCTTTACAATGTCTGAAAGAACTGTAGGAAGAACATTTGAAAATATATTCGCTGAATATCAGAATCAGAGAATAATCGTTGCTACCTTTGCATCCAATGTTGACAGAGTGCAGCAGATAATAACTGTTGCCGAGAAGTACGACAGAAAGGTAGTCATTGACGGAAGAAGCATGGTCAATGTTATCGGTGCTGCCAATGAGCTCGGATATATAACCGTAAAGGACGGAACACTCATAGATATTTCTGAAATGAAGAATTATCCGGATGAGAAGATTGCACTTGTAGTAACAGGCAGCCAGGGTGAGCCTATGGCAGCTCTTTCAAGAATGGCACAGGGACTTCATAAGAAGGTCTACCTGAGCGGAAACGATGTCATCATACTCAGTTCCACACCTATACCGGGTAATGAAAAGGCGGTTTCAAAGATCATAAATGAGCTGTCAAGAAGACAGACAAAGGTCATTTATCAGGAAACTCATGTTTCGGGACATGCCTGTGCAGAGGATATAAAGCTTATATATTCACTTGTTCATCCGCGCTATGCTATACCGGTTCACGGAGAGTACAGACATAGACTTGCACAAAAAGAGCTTGCTCTTGCAGTCGGAGTACCTAAAGAAAACACAGTAATGGCTGATAACGGAGACGTTATAGAGCTCAGCGCAGACTACTGTGTTATATCCGATAAGATTCAGGCAGGACCTGTCCTGGTTGATGGACTCGGAGTCGGAGATGTAGGGAATATAGTCCTCAGAGATAGACAAAGCCTTGCGCAGAATGGTATTATTATAGCTACCATTGCGCTTGAGAGATCCACCGGTCAGATAATGGCAGGGCCGGATATCGTAACCAGAGGCTTCGTATATGTAAGGGAAAATGAAGACCTTATTGAGGAAGCAAGAAATGTAGTGCTTGATGCACTGGATGATTGTGCGCTTTCGGGAAATGATGATTGGGCACATATAAAGAATGTTATAAAGGATGAGCTCAATGAATTTATCTGGAAGAGGATGAAGCGTACGCCTATGATCCTTCCTATAATTTCAGAGGTATAAGGATGAAAGAAAGAGGCTCTGCGGTACAAAATGCCGCATCATCAGTCAACAGTCTGTCAAAGAAGGTAATATTTCTTGCAGCTGCTGTCCTGATATTTTACATTTTCATAAAGTTAAGTTTCAGCTTCGGACGTTCACTGTTTTATGTGGATCCTGCAGATGCGCCTCCGGGAATGGATGCAGAGATAGTAATATCTGCAGATGATGATGCGGGAAGTGTAGGAAAAAAGCTTTTTGAGGAAGGTGTTATAACAAATGCTCTTTCCTTTAAGGTGCAGGGTACTCTTTATAAAACTGATTTTTATCCGGGAACATATACAGTTAATTCATCAATGACTATAAAGGAGATCCTCATAGCTATAGATGAAGAAGCAGATAAGCTGATGGAGCTTGGCTCTTCGGGAAGCGGCAATACTGATATCAAAGAAAGTGATGCAGGAGATGACAGCGGAGTTGATTCAAGATCCGCAGTCTATGAAGAGGATGCTTCGGATATTTCCGCAGGGGAACATGATTTAAGCACTGATGAGCGTGAAGTATACGATATTGATGCAGCCGGCTCAGGTGAAAGCATTGTAGAGATCGGAGGAGGCTTTGAGGGTGAGTGATCAGGTATTTGATAATACAGAGCACGAAGAAAGACTTAAGGCATATCTTCATTCACTTGAACCGGAACGCTCCCTGCTTTTAACTGAGCTTAGAGAATATGCAGCCGTAAATGATGTGCCGATAGTAAGAAAAGAAACTGAGTCTTTCCTGAGGACACTGTCGGCAATGCAAAAACCCAAAAGAATACTTGAGATAGGAACCGCTATAGCCTACAGCACCATAGTATTCGCACAAAGCTGTGAAGCTGATATACTGACCGTGGAAAGCTATGAAAAAAGGATACCTATAGCAAGAGCCAATATTAAAAGGGCCGGCCTTGAACATAGGATCAGACTTATCGAGGATGATGCCGGCAAGGTATTAAAGGAGCTTGATGAAAGCTTTGATCTTGTATTCCTTGATGCGGCTAAGGCTCAATATATTGTCTGGCTGCCTGATATCCTGAGACTGATGCATGAAGGCTCAGTCCTTCTTGCAGATAATGTCCTGCAGGATCATACGCTCATTGAGTCGAGATTTGCTGTCCCAAGGAGAGAAAGAACGACTCACGAACGTATGCGAGAGTTTCTTTGGCAGATAAAGCACGATGAAAGTCTTGAAACCAGTGTGATACCTTTGGGAGACGGAGTTTCACTGAGTGTAAAAAAGTCATAGAAGCATTTTCAGACAATTACGTTTATTTAATGAATGTTGCAGTGATACCATATTAACGATTATCATTTGACGGCAGTGGTCAGCGCCGATAAAGCTTGACGATCAAAGGACAACGATGAAAAGACCCGAATTATTGATACCGGCCGGTAATCTTGAAACTCTTAAGACTGCAGTATTATACGGTGCAGATGCCGTATATATCGGAGGAGAGGCATTCTCACTGAGAGCCAGAGCCGACAACTTTGATAAGGAAACTATGACGGAAGCTACAGCCTTTGCACACTCTCATGGTGCAAAGGTTTATGTGACCGTCAATATTTTTGTACATAATTATGACCTTGAGGGTGCTGAAAAATACCTTCTCGAGCTTAATGAAATCAAGCCGGATGCACTTATAATATCAGATCCCGGGCTGTTTACCATGGCAAGGGAAATCTGCCCTGAGATAGATATACATGTGTCCACACAGATGAATTCCACCAACTATCTGGATTTCCTTTTTTGGCACAGACTCGGAGCAAAGCGTGTAGTAAATGCCAGAGAGCTTTCACTTACCGAGCTTAAAGAGATAAGAAATAAGATAGATGAGGTGGATCCATCCTTTGAGATAGAGTCCTTTATTCACGGAGCTATGTGCATATCATATTCCGGACGCTGTCTGTTATCAGGCTTTATGACCGGGCGTTCTTCAAACTTAGGTGCCTGCACCCATCCTTGCAGATGGAACTATGCTCTTATGGAAGAAAAGAGACCCGGAGAGTATTATCCTGTAGAGGAGAATGAAAGAGGCACATATATCTTCAACTCTAAGGATCTGTGCATGATAGAGCATATTCCTGAGCTTGTGGATGCCGGAATTGACAGCTTCAAGGTTGAAGGAAGAATGAAAACACAGCTTTACGCAGCTGTTGTTGCAAGAGCTTATCGTAAGGCCATAGATGATTATTTTGAGGATCCGGAGCTTTACAGAAAGAATATCCCTCTTTATAAAGAAGAGATAGCAAAATGCACCTACAGAGAATTTACTACCGGTTTTTATTTCGGAAAACCGGGAAGCGATGCTCAGATATATGAGAATAACACTTATAAAAAGAACTATACCTTCTTAGGATGTGTACAGGAGGTTACAGACGACAGTGCTCGTATAGAGCAAAAAAATAAATTTTCAGTCGGAGACGTTATTGAGATCTTAAAGCCGGATTGTACGGAGAAATTCACCGAGGTTCTAGGAATACGCGATGCTGCAACAGGCGAAGCACAGGAAAGCTGCCCGCATTCAAAGCAGCAGCTTTATATAAAACTGAGTCTTCTTCCAAAAGAAGGAGATATACTTGCGGTCAGAAATCCTGAAGAAGCATGAAACGTGATATAAACTATATGGAACATAAAATAATGCGCATACTTTCGACAGTGCTTTTTGCATTGGCGGCTGTAAGTGCGCTTTATTTTGTTATTATAGTACTGTATTCCGGACTCGGAACCTCATATTGTTATGTGTGGATCTTCTTTACTGCAGCATTTGCTGTGATGGGACATTTTGCCAAAGCAGGACTTACTCACGGGGGAGGGATGCCAAGACTGCTTCCTAATTTTATTTTTACGTCATTTGTCTTGTTCTTGGTTATATTCACAGGGATAATGACAGCCGTTGTAAAGGATGCAAAGCCTGCCAAGGAATACCCAAGGACAGATTATGCTATAGTACTTGGTGCAAGAGTGTATGAAAACGGTGTTTCAAAAACGCTTATGTACAGGCTTGAGCGGGGACTTCAGTATTATCAGGAGCATCCGGATACCACGCTCGTTTTAACGGGCGGTCAGGACAATGGCGATGTTATACCCGAAGCACTTGCAATGTTTAATTATTTCAGCATGCACGGAGTTCCGAGCGGCAAAATGATAATAGATACCGGAGGAACCTCTACGGCCGAGATAATCACGAGAGCTGTAGACCGAATAGAATATGACACTGCGGAGAGAAAGGTACCGAAAGGCCCCGGAGATATTGCATGGGCCATCGATCATGTTCCGTCCGTAGGGATAATCACGAGCGATTATCATATGATGAGAGCACTCAGAGTCACAGAGACTCTTGGAATAAAGTCACCGGCAGCAATACCGGCACAATCCGATAAAATCCTTTTTCTGCACCAGTGCGTCAGAGAAAGTGTTGCTATTGTAAAAGATTATTTAATGGGGAATTTTACGCTTAATGAAAGAGAAATACCGTTTAATAGAGCAAAGAGAGGCAGATGAGCTTCACGGTACTGCCTCAGTGTATGAACATGTTAAAACAGGGGCAAAAGTATTTACCATAAAGAATAATGACCGCAATAAGGTATTCATGATAGGCTTCAGAACTACTCCGGAAAACTCAACCGGAGTGGCACATATCATGGAGCATTCGGTACTATGCGGCTCGGAAAAGTATCCGATAAAGGATCCCTTTGTTGAGCTTGCAAAAGGTTCGCTAAATACCTTTTTAAATGCAATGACCTATCCGGATAAGACAGTTTATCCTGTGGCATCTGTCAATGATAAGGATTTCATGAATCTTATGGATGTTTATCTTGATTCTGTTTTTCATCCTAATGTCTACAGAGAGCCGAAGATATTCAGACAGGAAGGCTGGCATTATGAGATAGACGATAACGGCGGCGAGAATGAAACTATCAGGCTTAACGGAGTTGTCTATAATGAGATGAAGGGTGCATTCTCAAACCCTGATTCGGTACTTGAGAGATATACATTGAGATCGCTTTTCCCTGATACGACCTATGCCAATGAATCAGGCGGAATTCCTGATGTCATACCTGAGCTCAGCTACGAAGAATTTCTGGATTTCCATGAGAAGTATTATCATCCGTCAAACTCCTACATTTATCTCTACGGAGACATGGATATGGAGGAAAAGCTTGACTGGATAGATGAGCATTATCTGAAAGAGTATGACAGGATAAAGGTGGAAAGCTCTGTAAATGAGCAGAAGCCTTATCTTAAGCCTAAATATGATGTAGAGCATTATGCTGTAAGTGAAAATGAGGACGAAAAAGGAAAGACATACCTTTCCGAAAACTATGTAATCCTGGATGAGCCTACGCAGGAAAACAGCTTTGCATGGCAGGTGCTTGATTTCATACTGCTTAGTTCACCGGGGGCAATGCTAAGAGAAGCCCTTGTAAAGGCGGGAATCGGAGACGACATTGAGGGCGGCTATAACGGCGAGATCAGACAGCCGTATTTCTCTGTTATCGCAAAAAATACTGACGAGAAAAAAACAGAGGAATTTAAGCGCATAATACGTGACACCTTAAGCGATCTTTGCGAGAAGGGAATCAGCAAAAAGAGTCTTCGTGCAGCACTTAATTTTATAGAATTCAAATATCGTGAAGAGGATTACGGAACTCTTCCGGCAGGTCTTTCACTGGGACTTAATGTGCTTGCAAGCTGGCTTTATGACAGAGACCCTTATGAGTATATCTGCTATAACAATGCTATAAGCGCACTTAAAGAAAAGATAGATACGGATTATTTTGAGCAGCTTATAAAGAGAAATATTCTTGAAAATGATTTCAGTGCCGTAGTTAATATTCTGCCTGAAAAAGGACTTGCTACAAGGCAGGATGAGAAGCTTAAGGAAAAGCTTGAAAACTTCAGACTGTCTTTAAGTACTGAGGAGAAAAACGCTCTTGCAGCAGATACTAAAGCACTTAAGGAATATCAAAGCGAGCCGGACAGTGCAGAGGATCTTGCGAAGCTTCCTGTACTTGAAATCACTGATATAGATAAAAATGCGGAAAAGCTCAATGCTGTAATGGATAACGGAATCATTTTCTCTGAGGCAGATACCAGCGGCATTGCATATATAAGAGTGCTTTTCGATACAGATGGCTTTAATGAGGATGAGGTACAGTTTGCGGCATTCTTAAAAGAGCTTTTCGGAGAGATGAATACAACAAAGCACAGCTACAGCGATCTGTTCGATGAGATACTTCTTAATACGGGAGGCGTTTCATTTAAGCTTGATTCATTCCCGGTAAGAGAAAAGACAGGTGGTGATGTCAGCTTTAAGGGCATATGTTCCATTGAGCTGAGAGTTCTTGAAGATAAGATAAAAGACGGATTAGAGCTCCTGTCTGAAATGATAAATGATACTGTTCTCAATGATCACGACAGGATCGCAGAGCTTCTCAATGAAGAAAAGAGTCAGCAGAGAGCCTTTATAGAAGGAGCTATGCATAAAACTGCGGTAACGAGAGCTGCTTCATATTTCAGTGATGCACAGCGATATCATGATCTTACAACCGGCATAGCATATTATGACTTTATAAATGCTGCTGCAAAGCTTTCAAAGCAGCCGGTGCATATGAAGCGTTTTATAAAGACACTTGAGAGCATAAGAAAGAGACTCTTTGCAAAGGAGCGTGTGAGCTTTGCACTTTACGGAAGCAAAAATGCAGAGACAATTATGCATGAGGCTATTAAGCAGTTCAAAGATACTCTTTCAAGCGGAGAAGACGGCGCTGCAATTACGACAGGAAGGACTGTATCAAAGGTCAGCTGTCTTAATGAGGGCTTCAGAACCAGCTCGCAGGTAAATTATGTTGCACGCTGTGGAAGCTTTAAAAATCATGGCTTAAATTACAGCGGAGGACTGCAGGTGCTCAGAATGATGCTCAGCTATGAGTATCTTTGGATGAAGCTGAGAGTCCTTGGCGGAGCATATGGCTGTATGGCAGCATTTACCAACAGCGGACTCGGTTATCTTGTATCATACAGAGATCCTGAAATATCAAAAACAAACGGTATATATGAGGAGCTTCCTCAATATCTGGACGAGTGGCAGGGTGACGAGAACACTGTTAGAAAATATATAATAGGTGCAATAGCTGTTCAGGATATGCCGGTTACAGCTTCAATACAGGCGGCAAATCAGCTGGTGTACTATCTCTATAAGCTCAGCAATGAAGAAAAGCAGAAGGAAAGAGATGAGATATTATCATGCACAGCTGAGGACATAAGAGGCTTTGCAGGTCACATCAGAGCGATACTTGCAGACAATGCACTTTGCACCATCGGAAGTGCTTCGGGAATTGAAAAAGAAGGCAGTATGTTCCGCTCTGTAAGAGAACTTTTTTAACTATATTTAACAGCAGCAGAAATGAGGTCAATGTGAAATCAGGATACGCAGCTTTGGTAGGACGCCCGAATGTGGGAAAGTCAACACTTATGAACAGACTCATCGGACAGAAAATAGCGATAACCTCAGACAGGCCGCAGACTACCAGAGATAAAATAGAAACTGTCTATACAGATGACAGAGGACAGATAATATTCATGGATACTCCGGGCATTCATAAGGCAAAAAATAAGCTTGGTGAATTCATGGATACAGTTGCGGAAAAGGCATTCGGAGATGCCGATGTTATTGTATGGCTGGTCGAGCCTACAACGTATGTCGGTGCAGGCGAGGAACGTATAGCTGACCTTATCAATAACCGCAACAAGCATAGCAGACCGGTCATACTTGTTATTAACAAAACTGATACTCTTAAGAATCCGGCAGATATAAAGGCGGTAATCGATACCTACAGCAGCAAATGTCATTTCGATGATATTATAGCTGTTTCTGCGGCTACAGGGAAAAATGAAGACGAGCTCATGGAAACTATCTTTAAATACATGCCGGAGGGACCTATGTATTATGATGAAGAAACCGTGACAGAGATTCCTATGAGAACAATAGCTGAAGAGCTTATAAGAGAGCAGATGCTTAAATTTATAAGTGATGAAATACCGCACGGAGCAGCAGTTATTATAGAAAAATTCTCTGAGAGAAAGAATGGCTTGTTTGATATTGACGCCGATATCGTGTGCGAGAAGGATTCTCATAAGGGTATAATTATCGGAAAAGGCGGCTCTATGCTGAGGAAGATCGGAACCGCGGCACGTGCTGAGATCGAGGACCAGCTCGGAGCTCAGGTCAACCTCAAATTGTTTGTAAAGGTAAGAAAAAACTGGCGCGACAATGAGACCTTTATCAAGAGCTTCGGATACAATATAAAGAAGAGATAAGATGGAAGAGCTTTCTGTAAAAGGAATAATACTTGATGCAAGACCGCAGGGCGAATACGGCAGGAGGCTTACAATGCTTACAGATAAAGTAGGTAAGGTCACCGTGTTCGCGCAAGGCGCAGCTAAGATCGGGTCAAAGCTTTCAGGCGCAGCAAGACCGTTTACAGCGGCAGAGTTTTTGCTTGCAAAGGGTAAAAATGCCTTCAACCTGCACGGAGCTTCCGTGATGGATGCATTTTCAGAAATACCGATGGATCCGGACGTATCAATGTATGGATTCTATGTGTTGGAGCTTGCTGATTATTTTTCTGCGGAAGGAATGCCGAAGGAGGAAGCGAAGGCACTTCTTAATCTTTCGTTCATGACACTTTCTGCACTCAGGAAAAAGGAGCTTTCGCCATGGCTGATCTCAGCGATATGCGAGCTGAGACTTATGAAGCTTGAGGGTGAATATACCGAGCTTCCCGGATATTACGGAAATGCTTCAGACAGAGAGCTTACAGATAAGCTGTGGAAATATATCTTAAATGCTCCGCTTACGAGGCTTTACAAAAAGGAAGTATTTGAAGGAAAGGACGTGTCGGATCTTGTGAAAAGCTGTACCGGGCTGTTTTCCGGGCAGGTGCCGCACACATTCAGGTCAATGCGAATATTGCACGATCTATGATAATGTTCTATAATATCGATTATTATGTTTTTGAATATTTGCTGCGGGCATAAATGCTTCGCAGCGGATCTGTAGTGTAAAAAATCATTTAGATATAAGAGGATATACAAAATGGACAGAACAAAGTTTAAAATGGAGGACATTATAGCTCTCTGCAAAACCAGAGGCTTTATTTATCCGGGTTCAGAGATCTATGGAGGACTTGCAAATACCTGGGATTACGGCAACCTCGGAGTAGAGCTCAAGAACAATGTTAAGAAGGCATGGTGGAGAAAGTTCATCGAAGGATCAAAGCTCAATGTTGGTGTTGACTGTGCCATCCTTATGAATCCTCAGACCTGGGTAGCATCAGGACACCTTGCAGGCTTCTCAGATCCTCTTATGGACTGCAAGCAGTGTAAGGAGCGTTTCAGAGCGGATAAGATCATTGAGGACTTCTGTGATAAGAATGACATTAAGCTTCCTAATGATTCTGCAGACGGAATGAGCCAGGAAGAAATGAAGGCATTTATAGATGAGCATAAGATCCCATGCCCATCATGCGGAGCACATAATTTTACAGATATCAGAAGCTTTAACCTGATGTTCAAGACCTTCCAGGGTGTTACAGAGGATGCTAAGAATACCGTATATTTAAGACCTGAGACAGCACAGGGTATTTTTGTTAATTTCAAAAACGTTCAGCGTACCTCAAGAAAGAAGCTTCCTTTCGGTATCGGACAGATAGGTAAGTCTTTCAGAAACGAGATCACACCCGGTAACTTCACATTCCGTACACGTGAATTCGAGCAGATGGAGCTTGAGTTCTTCTGTAAGCCGGACACAGACCTTGAGTGGTTTGCATATTGGAAGGCATTCTGCATAAAGTGGCTTCACGATCTCGGACTTAAGGATGAGGAGCTTCGTACACGTGATCACAGTCCTGAGGAGCTCTCATTCTATTCAAGAGCTACTACAGATATAGAATTCCTCTTCCCATTCGGATGGGGCGAGCTTTGGGGCATAGCAGACAGAACAGACTATGACCTTACACAGCATATGAACACATCAGGTCAGGACCTTACATATCTTGATGATGAGACTAATGAAAAGTATGTTCCTTATGTTGTAGAGCCATCACTCGGAGCAGACAGAGTAACACTTGCATTCCTTTGCGCAGCTTACGACGAGGAAGAGCTTGAGGGCGGAGATAAGCGTACTGTTATGCATTTCCATCCTGCACTTGCACCTGTAAAGATCGCAGTTCTGCCTCTTTCAAAGAAGCTCAACGATGGCGCGGAGAAGGTATTTGATACTCTTCTTAATAAGTATTACTGTGAGTTTGATGACCGCGGAAGTATCGGAAAAAGATACAGAAGACAGGATGAGATAGGAACACCATTCTGCATCACATACGATTTCGACTCAGAAACAGATAATTCCGTAACCATTCGTCATCGTGATACGATGGAGCAGGAGAGAGTTAAGATAGAAGATCTTCTCAGCTACTTCGACGGAAAATTCGATTTTTGATCACAACAACGGCCGGTCAGTGTAAATTGACCGGCTTTTTATTATATTGATAAAATGAATTAATATGTCGCCTTTGGCGGGATATTACAGACTGCTTCAGACTATGGAATAATTAAGAGGATATAAATGATAAACCATCCGTTTCCGCCGCTTTTTAAAAGTGACGCACAGATATTGATATTGGGATCATTTCCATCGGTAAAATCCAGAGAGACGGGATTTTTCTACGGACATAAGCAAAATCGATTTTGGAAGGTAATGGCGGAGATATTAAAATATCCGTTTGTACCGCTGACTGTTGAGGATAAGACCGACATGCTTGCAAGAGGCAGAGTTGCACTTTGGGATACCATAGCATCATGTGATATTAAGGGTTCATCCGATTCGAGTATTACTAATGTCGTGCCGAACGATCTCGGAATCATACTTGAAAAAGCGAATATTAGGAAAATATGCTGCAACGGGACAAAGTCTTATGAACTGTTCATGAAATATACTGCTGATAGTATTAGAAACGACAGTAGAATAGGAACAGACGGCTTTATGATAAAGAAAGTCCCGGAATTTGTCAAGCTTCCGTCTACAAGTCCGGCTAATGCTGCCTGGTCACTTGAAAAGCTTGAGGCTTCATGGAAGGAGTTGACCGGACTGATGCCTATAGATAATAATATTTAATATAATACATACTGCTATTTGTATAAATTTTATGTTAAAATAACCGTCTGATAAATGTTAATGAAGAATAATACAAACAGACGATCAAATCGCCTGACCGCAAATTTCTTTTGAATTTTTTTAGAAAAGAGGAAAAAGGTGGAGGAAGAAAAGGTAAGACAAAGTCAGAACAAGCCTGATTCTGATGAAGTTATTATAGATCTGCCAAAAGCAGGAGCATCATTTTTTAGAGGAATGAGAGATGCCGTACCGATAGGACTCGGTTATCTTGCAGTTTCATTTTCACTCGGCATTGCGTGCGGAAACGCAGATCTTTCGATAGCGCAGGGCTTTTGGCTCAGTGCTCTTAATGTTTCATCTTCGGGACAGTATGCGGGAATCGTTCTTATAAGAGAACATGCCACATTAATTGAGCTGATACTTATGATACTTATCGCAAATGCAAGGTATATGCTCATGAGCTGTGCGCTCAGCCAGAAACTAAACCCTAATATGCCATTCTTCCATAGATTGCTGATCGGTTATGGCATTACAGATGAAATATTCGGACTTGAAATCGCAGTGCCGGGATATGTGAAGCCAAGATATGCCTATGGTGCAATGCTTGGTGCTATACCGGGATGGGCTATCGGAACATGTCTCGGAGTATTTATGGGAAATGTTATGCCTCCGGTTTTTGCTGAGGCAATGAATGTTGCAATATTCGGAATGTTCCTTGCAATTATAATTCCTCCGGCAAAAACAGATAAAATAGCAGGGGTCTTTGTACTTGCCGGATTTATTGCAAGCTTTATAGCTTCTGTTGCACCTATCGTATCAGGCTTGTCATCAGGTACACGTATACTCATACTGACAGTAGTTCTTTCGGCAATTGCAGCTGTATTATTCCCTATTAAGGAGAATATAGAGGAAGAAGCTAAGGAACAGGTAGAGGCATTTGAAGCAAAGGGAGGAGAGAAATAATGTCCGTATACGGTTATATTATAATAATGGCTCTCGTGACCTACGCTATACGTGTAGTACCGCTTACGGTATTAAGAAAGCCTATAAAGAATAAGTTTCTCAGATCATTCCTGTACTATGTGCCTTATATTACACTTGCAGTAATGACGTTCCCGGCTATACTTGATGCAACATCAATGCCGCTCTACGGAGCATTGGCATTTATAGTCGGAATAGCCTTTGCGTGGATAAACGGCAATCTATTTGTAGTCGAAGCCGGATGTGTATTGGTCGTACTGGCATGCCATTACCTACATTAAGAAGGAAAATAAAATTAAGATAAGTGAAATGAAAACCGCGTGTAAGTACCAAAAGAAGACAGAGGAGCATACATAGCGGTTTTTTTAGAGAAATAAATATCGTTAAAAATAAATTAATAACTGAAATATAATAATTAGCCAACCTAAATTTGTATAATAGTATTTATAATGATGCAATTTAAAAGGAAAGTAATGAAATTTGAAGGAAACTTGCGAAATGGATAATAAGATACCTTTTGCAAAACAGAATAGTACTGGAAGGATGGTTTCAGTTTTTGATGTAAAAAAAGGGCTTGCATGTGATTGTATATGCCCGGAATGCAAGAAACAAGTTGAAGCATGCAAAGGACCAAAAAGATTTTATTTCCGTCATAAGAAAAATTGGAATGTAGACTATATATGTGAGAATGCGAAAGAAAGTTCTCTTCATGAAATGGCAAAGCAGATACTTGCAGAATCGAATGAGATATGGCTGCCAGTAAAGCTTATTAACTATGGAAATCAGGCTGGTGGAAATAGGGTGTATGCAATGCCGAAGCACTTCCAAATTAGTACAGTAGATGTTGAAAAATGGCAAGGAAAACTAAAGCCAGATATTATTATTTCAGATGGAAACAAAATAATTTATGTTGAGATATATGTAACGCACAAAGTAGATGAAAATAAAACTTGTAAAATAGCAGAAAAGGACATCCCAGTCTTGGAGATAGATCTCAGCGATTTTAAATATGATGAATTAGCTAATGAAGAAAAATTATCGAAAATATTAATAGGTAGAAACAACAAAAAAAGGTGGGTGTATTTCGATAAGAAATCATATACATTCGAACAAAAATATGAGCAATCAAAAAAATTGTATGTTGACTCTAATGAAAATGAATTTAATGTACACGGATGTCCAAAGAATATTAATTTTAATATTAAAGGCGATGAAATAAGTAAGGAAAATTGCAAAGAATGTATTTTCTGTGCATCTATAGAAGAATTTGAAGATAAGAATGGAGGATATATTGTCTGTACAGCAAAGCTAGGAGAATCATTAAAAGACCGAACATTATCTAAAGACAAAGCAGAAAAAATATTGGCAGATGAACGAGAGAAAAGACTGAGAGCATATGAAGATAAAAAAAGAAATATTGAAGAAAGGAAACAAGTAATTAAACAAAATGTCAATAGTGAAATTAATTGGGTAAAGAGGACAAATGAGTTAAATGAGAACAAAAATAAACAAATAGAAAGAGAGTCTAAGCATGAGCAAATAAATCAAGAATATAGTATTCCAAATAAAAATTTCAGAAAAGAGGAAATACAAAACTACATGCACGGACAATTAGATGACAAAAAACTTGTAGCTGTAAATCATATTACAAATACACCTTGGAAAAGGTGTAGTAAATGTGGATATGAAGGGGACATTAAAGAATTTACTTTTAAAAGCTATAAGTCAAATGTGAATCTGGGAATATGTAAAAAGTGTGCAAATTCTTTGACGCAGAAGGAGGGATTTGAACCCTCCATAAGATGTCCGCAATGCGGAAGAAAATTAGTGAAAAAAAGCGGAATATATGGGATGTTTATGGCATGTACTGGCTATCCAAAGTGCAGATATACATATAGTATAGATAAAAATAGTGAGAAAACATGATTTTATACATGTTATAGCTAAGATAAAATATTAAATTGCTGATAGGAAAAGCAACATAACGAAAAAGATTTTTTTCAAACAAAAAATGAGTTGACAATAGATGCGGTGTGTGATAAATTAGACAGGCTGTCGCTTGAGAGCAGCGATCACAGAAAAAACTTCTTAAAAAAGAGGTTGACAAAGAAAAGTCACTGTGATAACATAATGAAGCTGTCACGAAAGAGCATCGCTCTTAAAGATACAGCAGGAACCATAAAA
>JALELZ010000032.1 GCA_022768465.1 Lachnospiraceae bacterium | reverse complement strand
CCGTTAGCGTCTACATAGTAGTAGTTCTCGCCATCCTCGATGAGCTGGTTTGTGAGCATGTAACCCTCTTCGCCAAGGTAGAAGTAATTTCCGTTATAGCTCTTCCACTAATATGATACACATAGCCAAAAAGCAGTACAGAGAATGGCTCTGCACTGCTTTTGACATTTAAAACATCACTTTATACATCAATTTAAGCTTATGATGATCCTTAGATGAATAAAATAGAAGATAAAATAAATTCATCACAATTTCAGCTTCAAAACGGCAGTCTTATCATCTGCATTTCAGTCTTTTTCTTTTCCTCGGAAAGATGGTAATAAAGATTCATGGTCATGCCGATGTTTTTGTGTCCGAGTATGCCCTGAAGTGTCTCAGGCTTCATGCCGGCTTCGATGGCTCTTGTTGCAAAGGTATCTCTGAATGCATGCGAACTGAAGTGCTCTATATCAATGCCGTCACGTCTGAGCTTATCCAGGATCCTGCTTATGGTAATGTTTAGTGACGTAGGCGTAGAGAAGCCGCCCTCGGGATTTGGGAACAGATATCCTTTTGTATCTGAGAATGCCGCATGGCGATTCTTGTTTGCCTTAAGCTGTTCCTTGATGACCTCCTTAAGCTGTGCATTTATCGGGATGTCGCGCTTACTGGTCTTGGTCTTTGGTGTTTGAATCACATAGCCCTTTTTAGATAAAGTTATCGTTTTGGTTATGTGGATAATTCCGGCGGAAAGATCAATATCTGATTCTAAAAGTGCACAGACTTCTCCGGCACGCATTCCGCTTAATGACATGAGCTTTAAAGCTCTGTAATAATAGAAGCCTCTGCCGGCTTCAAAAAATGGTATCAGCTCATCATCCTTAAGTGCACGGTGAATGGTTTCGCGAGCTTCTTTTCCCGAAAACTTGAGCGTTGAAATGCTGCTGCATACATTCTTAGGGATGATCTCATCAAGCACGGCACCCTTAATAATGTTGTGAAGCGTGGCTAAATTCATGTTTATTGTAGATTCCTTCAGTCCGCGTTCTTTTAACGCCTGCTGCAGCTTGAAAATGTCACGTCTGTCAAGACTGCGGAGACGCTTATGTCCGATATAAGGAGATATATTTTTGATGAAATTCGAATAGTATCGGCGCTCGGTGGAAGGCTTGACCGTGCCGGTTCGTCTGGCTTCCCATTCACTAAAGTATGTATCTAAGGTGATATTGTTATTGTCAGTAAGACCTTGCTTGATACGTTCTCTTTTTATAAGCTCCTTTGCTTCACATTCTTTATAATTTGCACCATATACGGTGTAGCGCTTGCCGTTTACGGTGAATTGTCTCTGAAGAATTCCGTTCTTTCTGCGTGTATATCCTGCTCTTAGCTTTGACATGTAAAAACCTCTTTTAGAAAATTATTTGTCCAAGGTGCAAAATAGGCTAATGACAGAACAATTATATTTTAAAGTCGCTCAAAATGAAGAGATTACGTACATCACAAAATACATCAAAATGAAGGGCACATGTACTTCAAAAGACATATCAATTCGTATATTTATTAAATAAAACGCTTTTTTATGAAGTTAATGAGCTTTTTCGCAGCAGGAGAAAGTGAGGTATTGTCAGAAAATGCTATGCCAAGCTCAATGCTTTTGTCAGGATAAATCGGAATAACAGTAACCCTTCTGTCAAGTCCTTTGGTGATGAGCTTATTCATAATACTTATTCCGAGTCCGCTTTCAATCATAGCTATGGCAGAATAGTTTTCGAGCGTGGAGAAACGTATATCGACGTCAGCATTTTCAGAAATAAGAAGGCTGGTTGCATCATACTCTCTGCCGTTATCTGCGATTATAAAAGGATAGTTAAGACAGTCCTTTACTGATACTGTTGATTTCTCGCAAAGAGGATGACCTAAAGGAACCACGACTGTCATAGGATCCTTCATTAGCGGGAGCCATTTAAATGAAACATCCGGGTCAAAGCTGGTCATAATAAAATCAACAGTGCCGGATGAGAGTAGCTTATTTAAAAGCTGATGTTCACCCTCCTGAATATTGATATGTATGCCGGGGTATTCAATTGTAAAATCTCTGATAATATCCGGAAGCCAGTGAGATGCGATGCTGCAGTACGAACCGATAGTTACGGAACCTATCGTAAGTCCGCTCAGCTCAGAGGCGTATTGAATGAGCATTGCTTCATGGTGAAGTATTGCCTTAATTTCATTGATCATATTTTCGCCGTTTTTTGTGAGGGTCACACCCTGACGTGTCCGGTTTAACAGCTTTATACCAAGACTGTCCTCGACTGCATCAACCATAAGAGATATTCCTGCCGGTGTGTATCCGAGGCTTTCGGCAGCTGCGGAGAAGCTGCCCAATTTTACAGCGGTTATAAGTGCTTCGTATTTTTTTGTTTCCATTGAATTATCCTATCTGATTAGAGTTTTGAGATTCCATAGTTTTATGTGATTTCGCATAGGTATATAAATATTTATATGACTACTTCGCATAGTAATTATTTTTTATGAGACTATTTTAACATTTAGTAAAAATAAATTAAATGCATTTAATATTTAATATAAATAGGTTGTGATATTACAATATAAAAAAGTGTTAAGAGAATTACTTGACTGAAACTAACTTTGCAGAATAAAGCCAGTTTAATATAAAAAGATTAACGTAATAGAAAACCACAAAATTTTCATAAACAATTTAGAAACAATAAAAAATAATGTAGCATTTATTTAGAGATTATTCAGAAACGGAGGTTATACCATGGAACAAAATAAGCATTATTTTTCTAAAGAACAAATCGGCAGCGAAAGCGGTACAGAAACAGCAAAAACAGCATTATTTATGAATAAAAAAGATAATGTTGCGACCTTGCTTTCTGAAGCAGCGGCAGGTGATATAGTGATGGTCAAGGCCTCTGACGGAAGCATTGTCTGTATGCTCAGGGCGAATGAAAGTATTGTAAGGGGGCATAAGATAGCACTTAAAAATATATCGGACGGAAACGATGTTATTAAATATGGCTTTTCCATAGGAAAGGCAAACGGCGGCATCATAGCCGGGGATTATGTACATACGCACAATCTTGTAAGCGGAAGAGGAAGAGGTGATCTTTGATGAAGCTGAAAATGTTTAAGAGAGCAAACGGAACATTCGGAGTAAGAAACAGGATAGCGGTTATTCCGACGGTAGCCTGCGTTAATCATGTTGCGGAAAAGATTGCGGCTGCGGTAGATATTGCAGATGCATATACACATCCGTACGGCTGCGATCAGCTTGGAGCGGATCTTACACTTTCATTTGAATGCCTGAGACTTATGGGTACTCATCCTAATACCGGAGCAGTGCTCGTAGTAGGACTTGGCTGTGAGGAAATACTTCCGCATGAGCTTTATGATGCGATAAAAACTGAGCAGCCTGATACTGAGCTCATAGTTATGCAGGAGTTTGGAGGAACTTTAGATACGGTCGAGCGTGGAATCGAGATTTGTGAAGCATTTAAAGAAAAGCTCATAAAACAGGAAAGAGTAGATGCTGATATTTCCGAGCTTACGGTAGGGCTTGAATGCGGAGGCTCTGATTTTACTTCCGGCATTGCATCTAATCCGTCACTTGGTAAAATGGCTGAGAAGCTTATAAATGAAGGCGCCAATGTCATATTTGGTGAGACAA
Organism: Lachnospiraceae bacterium; assembly: GCA_022768465.1. Classification (GTDB taxonomy): domain Bacteria; phylum Bacillota; class Clostridia; order Lachnospirales; family Lachnospiraceae; genus Avilachnospira. Next base: position 18,120 of record JALELZ010000032.1, on the reverse strand, counting down.
CAGAGCTTATGGGAGCTGAGGGAATCCTTAAAGAGCTCTGTGAGAATGAAAAGGATTACGATTTCATATGCGACCGTATAAAAAGAGTTGAAAATACAGCCATTGATATGAAAGTGGATCTGAGAGGAACTCAGCCTTCTCCGGGTAATATTGACGGAGGACTTACTACTATAGAAGAGAAATCTCTTGGTGCGGTATGTAAGATCGGTCAATGTAAAATAGTCGATGCTATAGAATTCGGAAAAAAGGCAAAAAAACATGGCGGCATTACGTTTGTGGATACTCCGGGAAATGATATCGCCTGCAGTCTGGGAATCGCATGTGCAGGTGCACAGGTGCTGGTATTTACAACAGGAAGAGGCACTCCGATGGGCTTTGCTGCAGCGCCGATGATAAAAGTCACCGGCAACAGTCGTATAGCTAAGGTAATGGAGGAAAATATAGACATCGATCTTTCAGGTATAATCGATGCGGACATGACTATAGATGAGGGAGGAGAGCTGGTCTATGAGGCTGTGCTCAAAACCGCTGAGGGAGAAGAGTGCGCCGCAGAAAGGTTAGGACACAGAGACTTTTCACTTTATAGGATCTCACCTATCCTGACATAATATTTTCACAGATGTTGAAGAAAGGGCAAAATTATGTTTCCAAAGTTTATAAACATTCGTCAGCACCATAAGGCACGTTCTGAGATCAAAGACATTCCGCAGGCGGTAAGAGATGCTGTTAATAAATGCGGAGCAGATATGAGCGGGCTTTCAGGAAAGACAGTAGGTATAGCTGTCGGAAGCCGAGGCATTAAAAATATTGATATTATTGTAAAAAGCACTGTTGATGAGGTAAGACATGCCGGAGGAATACCGGTCGTTTTTGCCGCTATGGGATCGCACGGCGGAGGAACTGCTGATGGACAAAGAGAGGTTCTGGCTGCACTCGGAGTCACTGAGGAAAGCATCGGATGTAAGATCCGTACGGGAATCGAAAGTGTTTATTACGGAATAGGTGCAAACGGTACCGAAGTATTTGCGAATCCGATAGCTCTTGAATTTGACAAAATCATACTTATTAACCGCATAAAAATGCATACGGATTTTGAGGATGTAACAGAAAGCGGAATATATAAGCTTATGGCAGTAGGTCTCGGAAATCCAAAAGGAGCCGGAATTATTCATGCCTGCAGCCATACTGTCGGATATGGTGAGGCTATCCGCAATGCCGGAAATGTTATTCTAAATACTCTGCCGGTATTATTTGCGCTTGCTGTTACCGAAAACTGGAAGCATGAGACGGACAGCATCGAAGCTATTCTTCCGGAAAATCTGCTCGAGACTGAAAAACGTATACTAAAGGAGGTTAAAGCCGGAGCCATTGCACTGCCGCTTAAAGTCTTCGACATTCTCATTATAGAGCAGGCAGGAAAACAGTTTTCAGGAACTACTGTAGATACAAAGGTCGTCGGAAGGATACGCATTGCTGGTGAAAAGGAGCCGGAATTTCCTAAAATCAAAAACATTGCAGTGCTTGATTTTACAAAGGAATCTCACGGGAATGCTATGGGGCTTGGAATTGTTGACATTATAAGCCGAAGGGCTTACGACAATATAAATATTGTTGATACTTCACTCACCGGCGTTACATCGACCTGTCTTGATCAGGCGAAGATACCGTGTGTCGCACCTGATGACAAAACTATGATAGAAACCTGCTTTAGGGCATGCGGGATAACCGAGCCGGAGAATTCAGAAATCATGCTTATTCGCAATACCTCAGAGCTTGAATATATGGCGGTTTCAATGAATGCCTATGAAAAACTTAAAGAGAATGATGATATTGAAGCCATAGGAGCTTTTTATGAGCTTGAATTCGACATAAACGGAAGAATGATTGACCCGCTTTCTGATAATAATCTTAAATAAGTTTCTTAAATACTATTCACATACAAAACAGTGAGAAAGTTTTCTCTGAAAACTTTTTCACTGTTTTGCTGCTTGATAACGAATTCGGAAAATGATAATATTCAAGCACCGCTTTAAAACGGCAGAAGGCTAATACAGCGCCAAACTGAAATCGTATGGAGAATATTTATTAATGAACAACAGTGTCAGCAAAAAGGATATAACCAGAAGCATTTTATATATTAATATTGCAGTTCTTTTGTACGGAACTTCAGGTGTAATGTCGAGATTTACCGAAGTGTCATCCTCGATGCTGACATTCGGAAGAGTATTTGTATCTACATGCGTTATTCTGATTTACAGCCTTATTGTAAAAAAGGATCTGCAACTTAAGAATAAAAGAGATTTCATTATACTTATGGCGGCAGGAGCGGTGCTGGGATTTCATTTCCTGACATTTTTTGTTTCTATCAGACTTTCTACTGTTGCAATAGCTACTATAACCTATGCAGCCGCCCCGTTATTTATGGTATTTTTGGAACATTTTGTATACGGCACGAAGCTTACAAAAAAGAGCCTCATAATGACCATACTGATAATTATCGGAGTCAGCATAACATGTCCTGACATATCCTTTGAAAACAGTATGTTTATGGGGCTTTTGGTAGGTCTGTTGTCAGCTTTCCTTTACGGAATACTTACTGTACTTAATAATGAGGTTGCCTCTAAATATGACAGCACCACGGTCACACTTTACCAGCAGGCAGCCGCAAGTCTTACGACACTTCCGTTTGCATTTATAACATTTAACGGGCTTAATGCCACAGATATCGCAGTTATAGTTTTTATCGGAGTAGTCATTACAGCAGTGGCATTTGCTATGTTTGTAAGTACTCAGAGATATTTAAGTGTTCAGACTGTAGGTATAGTTTCTACTATGGAAACAGTATACGGAATTATACTAGCGGCCGTATTTCTGCATGAGATTCCATCAAGAGGCGAGCTCATAGGAGGGCTCATAGTTCTTTCTGTAGTTATTTACGCACAGCTTGATATACAAAAGAACTGATTATACATTATAAGTAATGGTTATATAGATATGTATGAAAAATACTAAACATACATGTATACATGAATACATTTTATGCTTGACAAGAAAAAAACATACTTATATACTATAAACTAACAGCGTCGCAGCTTAGGCTGAGGGCGTAAAGAAGAGCAGGGTCATTATATTAAATGACGGCTCCGAAATAAAAGTTAAATTAACACGGAGGGTATTATGAAAAAGTTTTTATCAGTTATCATGGCTGCAGCTCTTGCAGTATCCATGGCAGCCTGCTCAAGCTCAGGTGATACAAATTCAACAACTGCAGCAGCAGGAAGCTCAGATGCAGCAGGAAGCTCAGATGCAGCAGAGGGCGAGACAGTTGCACCTACAGGCGTTAAGATGACTATGGGTACAGGCGGAACCTCAGGCACATACTATGCGTTCGGAGGAGTTTTAAGCCAGTACATCAAGAATAAGGCAGGCATCGACGTAACAGTTGTTGCAACAGACGGATCAAAGGCAGATATTCAGGGTATCGATGCCGGTGATTATCAGCTCGGAACAGTTCAGTCAGACGTTATGGCTTATGCATGGGACGGAGTTAAGGCTTTTGCAGATGACGGTGCTCTTGACACCTTCCGTGTAGTTGGCGGTCTTTATGCAGAGACAGTTCAGCTTGTAACACTTAATCCTGACATCAAGACTCCTGCGGATCTTAAGGGTAAGGCCGTTTCTATCGGTGCTCCGGGATCAGGCGTTTACTTCAATGCTATGGATGTTTTAGGCGCAGCAGGTCTTACAGAGAATGATATCAAGGCTCAGTACTTAAGCTTTGCAGACAGTGCAGAGGGACTTAAGGACGGCAAAATCGATGCAGCATTCCTTGTAGCAGGTGCTCCTACACCGGCTATCACAGAGCTTGCAACATCTAACCAGATATATCTCGTTCCTATCGAGGGAGATACAGCTAAGGCTATCATCGATGAGTGCCCATACTACACAGAGCTTGCTATTCCTGCAGGAACATATTCAGGACAGGATGAGGATGTTAATACTATTACTGTAAAGGCTACACTTATCGTTTCAGCTGATGCTGATGAGGATTCTGTATATGCTCTTACAAAGGCTATTTATGAGAATGCTGATGCAATCGCAACAGAGCATTCAAAGGGTGCAGAGCTTTCTATCGAGAACGCTACATCAGGTATGACAGCACCTTTCCACAAGGGTGCAGCTAAGTACTTCGAGGAGCAGGGCGTTACAGTAGAGACTGAGTAATTTAAACGCTTAATCAAATTATTGAAACTATATTTTTGGGTGTGAGAACAGCTATAACGTTCTCCGCCCAAAAAGTGTCAAATGAGGTCAATATGGAACTAAAGAAAGATACAAAACTGAATGCGGAGATATCTGCCGACGTACATGCGGATACTGCTGAAAACATACAGGCAGCGGTAGATGATGTAATGAAGAAGTTTGACAGAGAGTCAAACACCCGCAACTGGCAGGGAACGCCGAAGCTCATCGTTAATGGACTTCTGGCGTTATTTGCGCTTTTCTGCATGTATGTAACTCTTTGGGGAACATTTCTTGAGGAGGTCAGGCTGACATCTTTCGTAGCGTGCATCATATTCCTTGGGTATGTTATCTTCCCGGCTAAAAAGGGAGTTCAAAAGGTTAACTACATGCCTTGGTACGACATCATTCTCATGGTGCTCGGAACCGGCGCATTCCTTTATTTTACCTTTAATGCTGTATCAATAATACAGCAGGGCAGTAAGTTTGCTAATTATCAGATCATTATCGGTATTATCGGTACACTTTCACTTGCAGAGATCTGTCGCCGTTCAGTAGGAATTCCGATCCTTGTGGTTGCTGCGGCATTCATTTTATATGCCCTTACAAAGGGACTGTCTAATCCTACATTCACAGGACGTCTTAACTATGCAGTCAGACTTCTGTTTTATTCTAAGGAAGGAATCCTTTCCACTCCTATCAATACCTGCTCAAAGTTTATCGTAATATTCATCATATTCGGTGCATTCCTTGAGCGTACCGGCATATCTGACTTCTTCATTGATTTTGCAAATGCACTTGTAGGTGGATTTTCGGGCGGACCTGCGAAGGTAGCAGTCGTTTCTTCAGCACTTTTAGGAATGGTTTCAGGTTCATCGGTTGCTAATACAGTAGGCTCCGGTTCTGTAACTATACCTATGATGAAGAAGACAGGCTACAGAGGTGAGTTTGCCGGAGCTGTTGAGGCAGCAGCATCTACCGGAGGACAGATAATGCCTCCTATCATGGGTGCAGCAGCATTCCTTATGGCAGATATTGTTAATGTTCCTTACAGCAACATTATCGTCAGAGCGATAATTCCTGCTGTGCTTTATTTCACAGGTATATTTATTGCAGTACATGTGGAAGCTAAGAAGAATAATCTTGAGGGTATTCCTAAGGATCAGCTTCCTAAGATGAGCGTGCTTGCAAAGGAGATTTATCTTCTTCTTCCGATAATCATGCTCATATATCTTGTAAGTACAGCAACCAAGACTATACAGACTGCAGCTGCACTTTCTATTGCAGCGGCAATAGTTGTAAGTCTTCCTAACAAAAAACATCGCATGAATTTAAAGAGCATATTTGAGGCGCTTGCGAGTGGCGGAAAGGGAGCAATCTCTGTTGCGGCAGCTTGCGGTATCGCCGGAATCATTGCCGGTACTATCACAATGACAGGACTTGCCAATGTGCTTATCAACGGTATCGTAGCTATAGCAGGTAATCAGGTAATTATTGCCCTGTTCCTTACAATGATCTGCTGTATCATTCTTGGCATGGGTGTTCCTACAACAGCGAACTACTGTATTATGGCAGCTACCTGTGCACCTATCCTTGTGCGTATGGGAGTTCCGATGCTTGCGGCACATTTCTTCGTATTCTATTTCGGAATCGTTGCGGATATAACACCGCCTGTAGCACTTGCAGCATATGCCGGAGCAGCAATTGCAAAATCAGATCCTATGAAGACTGCTGTAAATGCTACCAAGCTTGCAATCGCAGCATTTATCGTTCCTTATATTCTTGCTATGAACCCTGCAATGATATTTATCGATGTTACAGGACCTTTCCAGATAGTAAGTATTGCAGTCACTTCTCTTGTAGGTATCTTCGGAGTATCAACAGGAGTAGCGGGATTTATGTTTGCGAAGATGAATCCTTTACAGAGAATTCTTTCTGTATGCGGCGGACTTGCACTTATGTATCCGGGATCAGCATCTGATATCATTGGCGTAGCTATAGTCGGAGCTGTTATAGTATGGCAGCTTGCGTTAAATAAAAAGGCAGCCGCTGCAGCCTGAAAAGGTTAAGGCATAGCGGCAGTACGCTGTATAAATTAAAATATTTATTCGACATAAGAGATCGCTTCGGCGGTCTCTTATTAATTACAGCTGTAAGTATCAGCTTATAAATACTTCCTGTTCTTACTGTTATAAATATCAGCTTATAAATACTTCATATTCTTACAGTTATAAATATCTGCTCATAAATACTTTCTCTTCATTATTTGATAAAAACCATTTATAATAATATGGTAAGATTTCATAATTTAAATCATATTTCATAGTCAGCTCACATTTAGGGCATATCATAGAGCTGCAAAGAACATGTAATAATGAAATTAAATACACTTTCGGAGGTGAATCATGTCATACAGATACGAAGATTATGTGGAAAGCTGCGAAATGCTTAAAGAAAGACTCGGAGATTTCAGACCTGAAATACTTATGATTTTGGGATCGGGACTCGGATTTATGGGAGATGAAATCGACGAGCCGGTATATGTAGACTATAAGGATATTCCTCATTTCAGAACATCAACAGCTCCTGACCATAAGGGACGCTTTGTTTTTGGTAAGCTCTGCGGTAAAAATGTTGCTGTAATGCAGGGCAGACTCCACTGCTATGAAGGCTACACTATGGAAGAGGTAACCTTCCCGGTAAGAGTTCTCAAGCTTTTGGGTGCTGACAAAATGATAGTGACTAATGCTGCGGGCTGCGTAAATACTGAGTGGAAGGTCGGAGAGCTTATGCTTATCAATGATCACATAAGACTCTTTGGCTTCGGTCCTTTGCAGGGTGCAAATATTCCTGAGTTCGGTCCTCGTTTTAATGATATGACAGAGGTATATAACGAAGAATATATGAAGCTTGCTCACGATAAGGCAAAGGAGCTCGGCATTATCCTTAGAGACGGAGTATATATGTACTTCCCAGGACCTTCCTTCGAGACTCCTGCAGAGGTAAGAGCAGCAAGAATACTTGGGGCTGATGCAGTAGGAATGAGTACTGTGCCGGAGGCAACTATTGCTGCTCACTGCGGAATGCGTACATTAGGAATTACAGTTCTTACAAATATGGCAGCAGGCGTGCTTAAGACAAAGCTCTCAGGAGAAGAGGTCAATATTGCCGCAGAAAAGGCATCTAAGAGCTTCTCCGGACTTATCAGAGAATGCGTAAAGGAAATGTAACAGGGCTTGAAAGGGTTTTTAGCAGCAACAAATGGAAACTGTAAAGCTTTATTATGAGGATGCATATATAAGGGAATTTGATGCAAAGGTCGTTTCCTGCAGAAAATCAGATAAAAATAACAAAACATGGCTGATCGAGCTTGACCGGACTGCATTTTATCCGGAAGGCGGCGGTCAGACTGCCGATGTTGGGGAGATATTTGGGTCAGGATCAAATGAGCATTTTTCAGCTTCTGCAAATGTTGAAAATGCCTGCGGAAATGAAAGATGTGATGCAAATATACTAAGCAATAATTACAGCGACTCATCAAAGAATATATCGAAGAAGGTATCCGTTACAGATGTTCAGGAAAAAGACGGACAGATCCTTCATTATTGTAATGCTGAGATAGATCCGGGAACAATAGTTCACGGAGTCATAGACTGGGAACGTCGTTTTGATCATATGCAGCAGCACAGCGGAGAGCATATAGTAAGCGGAATGATATGTGAAGCCTTCAATTGTGATAATGTGGGCTTTCATATGGGAGCCGATATCATTACTATAGATTATAATGCAGATATCACTGAAGAAGAGCTGCTTAAGATAGAGGAAAAAGCAAATAAATATATTTGGGAAGATCACAGGATAGAGATAAGCTTTCCCGGCGAAAAAGAGCTTGCAGCTTTAGAATACAGAAGTAAGAAGGAATTAAGCGGCGCAGTTAGAATAGTCTCATTCCCAGGCGCCGATACCTGTGCCTGCTGTGGAACTCACGTTGAAAGAAGTGCTGAGGTAGGCCTTGTAAAATTCTTATCCTGTCAGAAATTTACAAAGGGAAGCAGGATTGAGCTTTTATGCGGAAAGAGAGCCTTTGATCATCTCAGTATCTGCAGGGAGCAGAATCGTATCATAGCAAGAGCTATGGCAGCTTCATACGACAAGACTGCTGATGTATATATGAAGCAGAGAGCAGAGCTTTCGGAGCTTAAATATAAGCTTTCTCTTACTGAACAGAAGCTTTTTGAAGAAATAGCGAAACAGTACGAAAATTATGGGGACGTATTGTTTTTTACCAAAGGGCTTGAGCCTGACAGTGTGCGAAAATTGTGTGTTCTTATAGCTGAACACTGCAACGGAAGAAGTGTTGTTTTTTCGGCAGACAGTGCTGAATGTGCAGATAATTCCAATCAGCATGCAGAAAATTCAAATACAAAGACAATAGCGGAAACTACTTGTGCCGCAGATATTGACATCCAAAAGAAAGATGCAGTAAAATCGTGCCGCAGATATAAATATGCAGTCAAGCTTAAGGGCGATGATGAGCCTAAGCTTATACGTGATATGAACACTGTTTTGAACGGACGCGGAGGCGGAAAAGGCGGCTTTGCACAAGGCTCAGCATCAGCTTCCGAACAGGAGATAAGAGCTTTTTTTGAAATGCTCGGATAATTAGATACTTGAGGTAATAAATTGAAAACAGCGATAATGACAGATACAAACAGCGGACTTACGGTCGAGGAGGGCAGAAAGGCAGGAATATATGTTCTGCCTATGCCGATAACCGTAAATGACCGTGCATATCTCGAAGGCGTGGGTATAGAGCTTGGAGATTTTTACCGCGAGCTTGAGGCAGGCTGCGACGCAGTCAGTTCACAGCCTTCACCGGGAGATTTTACTGCTATGTGGGATGAAATCCTTGAAGCCGGCTTTGATGAGATAGTTTATATTCCAATGTCAAGCGGGCTTAGCGGTTCATGTGCTACAGCTACTACATTTTCAGCAGAATATGAAGGGAAAGTCAAGGTGGTTGACAATCACCGCATTTCACTTTCACTCATGGATTCGGTTTATGATGCGGTAAAGCTCAGAGACAGAGGCTGTGATGCAGATACAATAAAGGACAGCTTAGAAAATAATGCATATAATCAAAGCATCTATGTCACTGTCAATTCACTTGACAGACTTATAAGAAGCGGCAGAGTTACAGCGGCAGGAGCTGCTGTTGCAAATGCTCTTAATTTAAAACCGGTGCTGCAGATACAGGGAGAAAAGCTCGATGCCTTTGCCAAGGTAAGAGGCATGAAGAAGGCTGAAAAGCTGATGGTTGAGTCCATAGAAGAGGATATTTATACCAGATTCAAGGACATTCCGCAGGAGAGACTTTCTGTTAGTGTTGCAGGCTCTTTTACGGATCCTGATGCTGCGGATAACTGGAGACAGCAGGTACAGACAGCATTTCCTGAATTTGAGATAAAATATTATCCGCTTTCTGCAAGCATATGCTGCCATGTCGGTGCAAATGCCGTAGGCATAGCAGTCAGCGTTATTGAGTAAGTCATATATAGTTAGAAAGCGACAGAAATTAAGCTATGGATAAGGAATATATCGCCGAGCACAATGGCGTAAAATACGTCAAGTACGACAGTCTTGAAAATACAGGACTTGTATGTCACGGATTTATGACCAGAGTGGGCGGTGTGAGCAGCGGACCGTTTGGGACACTCAATTTAGGCTTTAACAGAGGGGATGACGAGAAGGCTGTGGCAGAAAATTATAAACGTGCCGCCGCCTGCTTTGCAAAGTCTCCGGACAGAGTGGTATTGGCTCATCAGACACATACCTCTGTAATAAGAAGAGTGACGCAGGCAGATGCCGGAATGGGAGTGGTCAGAGACAGAGACTTTCATGACGTTGACGGACTTATTACTAATGAACCTGGGATACTGCTTGCTACATCGCACGCAGACTGCACACCTATATTTCTGTTAGATCCTGAAAACAGAGCTATAGGTATGGTGCATTCAGGCTGGAAGGGAACTGTCGGACTTATCAGTATCAATGCTGTACGTGCTATGGAAAAGGAATTCGGCACAGACCCATCACAGCTTATAGCAGTTATAGGACCATGCATCTGTAAAAAATGCTACGAGATAGGGCAGGAGGTTGCCGTACAGTTCATGGAAATATTCGGAGGAGAGCATTTTGCACTCCAAAAGAAGGACAACGGCAAATATATGCTTGATCTGAAGCGTGCTAACAAGCGCATATTGTTTGAAGCCGGTTTAAGAGAATTCAACATAGTCTGTTCAGAGCTTTGCACCTTTGAAAGAGATGATCTTTTCTATTCGCATCGAAGGATGGGAGCAGAAAGAGGACAGATGCTGGCATTTATAGGACTTAAATAATTGTCTTTTTACAGCATAATATTATTTTTGAATCAGGGATGTCTTACTGTATTTGCGGTAGACATCCTTTATTAATGTTATAAGACATTATTTATAAGCTTTGATATTCAGTACTTTTTGGTATAATAAAATTATCTTAGACAATGAATAAAATATCCGGAGGGATTTCCAATGAATAGAATAGGAGTTATCGGAGCAGGCACCTGGGGCATGGCGCTTGCGAGGATGCTTGCAAATAATGGCAGTGCAGTATCTGTATGGACAAAGCATGCGGAAAAGCTGGATGGCTACGCTGCAAATAGGATATATCCTGCATTAGCAAATATGAAGATACCGGAGAGCATAGAGTTTGATAAGGACCTGTCTTCATTGTGCAGCGGTAAGGATGTGATAATGTTCGCAGTACCTTCACTCTATGTGAGAAATACTGCAAGAGATGCCGCGCCGTTCATTAATGAAGGACAGATCATTGTCAATGTCGGAAAGGGCATAGAGGCAGACACACTGCTGACACTTACCGAGGTTATTGAGGATGAACTTAAGAAAACAGGAAAGAGCGTTCGTACAGTTGCACTCAGCGGACCGACACACGCAGAGGAAGTTGCAAAGGACCTTCCGACCACGATAGTGTCTTCCTCAAGAGATATGGAGGCCGCAGGCTTTATACAGGATGTATTTATGAACACCTGCATGAGAGTGTACACAAATCCTGATACCAAAGGTGTGGAGCTTTGCGGAGCTATGAAGAATATTATGGCTCTGGCTGCAGGAATGTCACAGGGACTTGGCTACGGAGATAATACCAAGGCTGCACTTATTACTAGAGGACTTGCTGAGATAACAAGACTTGGAATTGCTATGGGCTGCAATAGAGATACATTTGCAGGACTTGCGGGATTAGGAGATCTGATAGTTACCGCTACCAGCATGAATTCAAGGAATAATCGTGCAGGAATACTTATAGGCGGAGGAATGAGCGCAGAGGAAGCCAAGAAGGAGATAGGCATGGTAGTTGAGGGAATCAACGCACTTCCTGCTGCACTTGAGCTTGCTGCCAAATATAATGTTGAAATGCCGCTGACATTTGCCGTGGATTCAATAATTAATCACGGAGCGGATCCTAAGGCCACTGTAACAAAGCTTATGCAGAGAGATAAAAGAGACGAAACCGAATTAACTGATTAAATGCTGCTACGGCAAAAGCCGCGGAGACAGGAGACCGGCTATGAAAAAAAGATATACTGCAATGATCGCTGCCATGACGCTTATGTATCTGCTTGCAGGCTGCGGGGAGAAATCTGATTCAGCAAAGGAAACTACTGCTGAAGCAAATGGCACAGAGGCTGTTAAGAGCGAGGCAAGTGAAGTCAATGAAGCAACTGAGGAGCTTGGAGAATTAACCAAAGATAATGAAAAGGAAGCAAAGCTGCTTCATGCTAAAATAATCAGTGACAGTAAGTATGGATCTGTAGATAACGGTGAATACAGTGTTAATTATAATACAACGACTGCCGGTGTAACCCTTAATGATGAGGAGGCTGAAGAATACCCGCTTCTTGCAAAGGCGCTTAACGATGAGTTTGAAGAAAATAAGAGGATGAGTGAAAAGGACTTTGAAGATCTTAGGGACAGCGCAGCCTCGATCCTCGAATACGGCGGCAGCGGAGATTACATGCAGCTTATTGCTGAAAACAGGGCAAGTGTTGTTCGAGCTGATGAAACTGTTTTAAGCTATCTTATCGACTATACGGATTTTTACGGCGGAGCACACGGAAATTATGCATCCTTAGGCCGAAGCTTTGATACTAAGACCGGCAAAAAGCTCAGCATTTATGATGTTATAAGTGATAAGGAGACCTTTTCAAAGGCACTTGAAGCAGAGCTTACAAAAAGATATGCCGATGATGGTGGTCTTATCGAAAATAATACTCCGGCGCAGGTTGTTGAATCCTTCTTTGAATATATTAGTTCAGAGGATTCATCTGATTCTGTGAGCTGGACAATAGGCTATGACAGATTAAACATTTACTTTAATCCTTACAGCATTGCTTCATATGCTTTCGGTGAGGCTGACATAAGTCTGATGTTCAGTGAGTATCCGGGAGTTGTGAAGAACATTTATACTGACAATGCTTCCGACAGCTATGCTGTTAAAATAAAAGGCTATGACGGATATCTTGCAGATATTAATAATAGCGGTGAATATGTAAATGTTACGGCTAATTATGGTACGTATGATGAATTCTGCTATGAGAATCTTGATATAGTACTTACCGATGACAACGGACAGATTACTACCAAAAGCTGTGATGCTCACTATTTCGACTTTTACACTTATTATGTAAAGATTGGTTACAGACATTATCTGCATATATTTGCTTCATCCGAAAATGACTTTACCGGTAATTACATATACGAGATAACCGGAGGTGATATAAAGGACTGCGGATATTACGGCGTTCGTCCGGCAATATTTAGCTATGAGTATACTGAGGACGGTGATATATGGATGAACTCAGAAACCACGGCAGCTTATAGTGACCCTGCAAAGCTGCAACTTTCTGTACGCCTGGATGCCTTAAGCACATACAATGCCTGGAGATATTACAGTATAAATGCTCTTGGCATTCCGGAAAGTGATGAGCTTTATAGAATTACAGCTGATTATATCACTCCTAAGCTTAAAAAAGGCATCACTGCAGCTATAGCAGATTCTAACGGAAAGAAAACCGGAGAAAAGATAGATGTTCCGGCAGGAACGGTCCTTCATTTTTATATGACAGATGGTGAAAGCTTTGTAGTATTCAGTCTTGATGACGGCAGATATATATCTGTGGATTTTGACTCAAGTGATTGGCCGTATATGGTAGAAGGTGAACCTATGGATGAGGTTCTGGAGGATTACGTTTTTGCCGGCTGATAAAGATTAAGAGGTAAACAAACTGGAAACAAATATTTGCATAGGTCTGCTGGCGCATGTTGACGCCGGCAAGACCACTCTTTCAGAGAGTATTTTATATAATACCGGTACTATCAGGAAGGCAGGACGAGTAGATCACAAGGACAGCTTTCTTGATAGTATTACAGAAGAGCGTGAGAGGGGGATAACCATATTCTCCAAACAGGCTCTTTTTAAGCTTGGAGAAAAGCATTATACACTAATGGATACGCCGGGACACGTAGATTTTTCGGCTGAAATGGAAAGAGCATTGTCAGTGCTTGATTATGCGGTACTGATAATAAGTGCTCCCGATGGTATACACGGACATGACATTACGCTGTGGAAGCTTTTGAAGGCGTATAAGATTCCTATAATTGTTTTCGTAAATAAGATGGATCAGCAGGGAGCTGATAAAGAGAAGATTCTTAAAGCGCTTTCATCAAAATTCGGCCATGGCTTTGTCGATATCAAGGATAGCTTTGACACGGAAACCGGCGAGATAAGAGGTGAATCGGCAGAGGATATAGCACTGCTCGATGAGTCTGTGATGGAGAGCTTCTTAGAGACCGGAAGCATTACGTCAGAAGAGGTGTCAGGGCTTATAGCTGAGCGAAAACTGTTTCCGTGCTGCTTTGGCTCAGCGCTTAAAAATGATGGTGTTGACAGTCTTTTAAGTATGATTGAAAACTATACTGTTCAGAAAAAATATAAAGACAGCTTTGCAGGAAGAGTTTTCAAGATAACAAGAGATAAAAACGGCAGAAGAATAGCTCATGTTAAGATAACCGGCGGAGTACTTAAGCCAAAGGACATGGTAGCGGTGCATACATCAGGCAGAAGTGAGAGTACTTCGGAAAATGCTGTTTATGAAAAGATAGAGCAGATCATGCTGTTTAACGGAGAAGGCTTTGAGCAGCTTAAGGAAGCTTTTGCAGGTATGGCTGTTGCTGTAACAGGGCTTGACAGTGCAGCAGCCGGAACTGCACTCGGAGATGAGCCTTCTTCAAATGATAAGCTCCTGATTCCGCTGTTTACATCGAAGGTCACAGCCCCGTTTGATGTTGATAAGCACAAGCTTTACCTGTCACTTAAGGAGCTTGAGGAAGAGATTCCTGAGATCGAGCTTTTTTATGATGAGGAGAATAAAGAAATAAATATCAGGCTCATGGGTGAGGTTCAGACCGAGATCATTAAGGAGCTTGTTAAGCGCAGATTCGGTGTTGACATAGGCTTTGGTGAAGCCTCGATAGTTTATAAAGAAACTGTCATGGCACCTGTTATAGGTGTGGGACATTTTGAACCGCTTAAGCATTATGCGGAGGCCCACATTCTTATAGAACCGCTGAAAAGCGGAAGCGGCATAGAAATCGTTTCAGATGTGAGTGAGGATGTCTTAGCACTCAGATTCCAGCGGCTTATAATGTCACATCTTGAGGAAAAGAAATACCGTGGAGTTTTAATGGGATCAGAGCTTGAGGATGTAAAATTCACTCTCATAAGCGGAAAGGCTCATGAAAAGCACACAGAGGGCGGAGATTTCAGAGAAGCCACCTACAGAGCGGTAAGACAAGGCCTCATGAAAGCTATGAAATGCGGAGCCTGCAGACTTCTGGAGCCGTATTACAATTTTGAGCTCACTGTTCCTGCCAATTTTGCCGGACGTGCAATGACTGATCTTTCACAGAGAGCGGACGGCTTTGAAGGCCCACTTATGCCGGAGGAAGAGGTATTGTTTAAAGGAAGAGCAGCGGTTTCAAAGCTCAGAGGCTATGCTCAGGAGGTGCTCTCTTATTCCGGAGGCTTCGGAAGATTGTCCTTAAGCTTCGGAGGCTATGGCCCGTGTGCCAACGAAGAAGAGGTTCTTTCGGAACATTTCTATGATGCAGAGGCAGATATATCAGATCCGACAGGCTCGGTTTTCTGTTCTCACGGTGCGGGCTATTATGTTCCTTGGGATGAAGCGGACGGCATGATGCATATTGATGTCGCAGCAGAGGAAATAAAGTACGGAATTTCCGACGGAAATGATAACACAGATCCTGATGCTGATCCTGATTACTTCAGAACAGGAGACGACGGTTTTTATGCGGTCGGCAGCGGTTTAGAACCCTTTGAAGCAAGTTCCAAAGGAAGGAATGCAACTGATAAAAATGCCTCAGGAAGCAGTAAAAACGGTGGAAGGACAGCAAAGGCCTATGACTATTTAGGCGCGGGGCTTTCAGGTGATAAGGAGCTTGAAAGCATTTGGAGCAGCGTGCTCGGAAAAAACATCAATAAGGCAAAGGCTTTAGAAAAACGAAGCGGCAGTCTGATGCGGAATAACAGACCGGCAGCAGAGGGTAAAAGGGCTTCAGGCAAAGCTTCCGATATAGTTGATATAGTTAAGGCAAAGGAACAGGTACTGCTTGTAGACGGCTACAATATTATTTTTGCCTGGGAAGAGCTTAACGAGCTTGCGAAGCTCAATATAGATGCGGCAAGAGGTCTGCTTGCGGACATACTGTCAAATTATCAGGGCTTTAAGGGTATGAATCTGATACTGGTATTTGATGCCTATAAGGTTAAAGGCGGCAAAGGTTCTGTTCAAAAGTATCATAACATTTACATTGTTTATACCAAGGAAGCGCAGACAGCAGATGCCTATATCGAAAAGACAGTGCATGAGAATGCCAAAAACATGCGTGTTACGGTTGCGACCAATGACGGAATGGAGCAGACCATAGTTTTCGGTGACGGAGCGCAGAGAATGTCGGCAAGAGAGCTGTATGAGGCTGTTAAGGAATGTAACAAGGATATCGAAAGACAGTATCTTGAAAAAACAGCTAAACTCAAAAACCGTATCGGAGATACAGAAAAATAAAAAAAATGGCGTTAAGTATGATATACTTAACGCGTGTAACAGGCTGAAAAGCATTGTCATGAAAATGAATGAAAAAGCAGGGGCAGATATATGAAAAAAAACAGACGAGTAATGCTGAAGCTTTCAGGTGAGGCACTTGCAGGAGATAAACATACAGGGTTTGATCTTTCTACCGTAGAGAGCGTTGCGGAGGAGATAAAAACAGCTTATGATCAGGGTGTTGAGATAGCTGTAGTTATAGGCGGCGGAAACTTCTGGAGAGGACGTACAGGCGACGAGATCGACAGAGTTAAATCAGATCAGATCGGCATGCTTGCGACAGTTATGAACTGTCTTTACGTTTCTGAGGTATTCAGAAAGCACGGCATGAAGACAGCTGTATTCGGAGCATTCGATATACCGGGTATGATGCCTGTTTTTGATAAGGATATTGTAATGAAGGCGCTTTCTGATAATACAGTAGTATTCTTTGCGGGAGGAACAGGACATCCTTATTTCTCAACAGACAGCGGAACTGCATTAAGAGCTATAGAGATAGAAGCTGACATGATACTTTTAGCAAAGGCTGTAGACGGAGTATATGATTCAGATCCTAAGACAAATCCTGATGCAAAGCGCTTTGACAGCATTTCCATAAGCGAGGTCGTAGAAAGAGGGCTTAAAGTAATAGACCTTACGGCATCGGTGCTCTGTATGGAGAACCATATGCCGCTCGGAGTATTTTCACTCAATAAAGAGGGAAGCATAACTGATGCATTAAGCGGTAAGATAGACGGTACGATAGTAACTGCTGACTGACATTAACATAAAATAACAGTATCATCATGGATACAGTACATGATGTTTAATAAAAAACAAAATCAAGGAGAAAACACCATGACAGAGGAACTTAAGATATTCGAAGAGAAAATGCAGAAATCAATCAACAATCTCCAGGAGAATTTCAATAGTATCAGAGCCGGCCGTGCAAATCCGCATGTCCTTGATAAGATAAAGGTAGATTATTACGGAACACCTACACCGATTCAGCAGGTAGGAAACATCTCAGTACCTGAGGCACGTATCATTCAGATAGCACCATGGGAAAACAAGATGATCAAGGAAATTGAAAAGGCCATCAACATGTCAGATCTGGGCATCAACCCTACAAATGACGGTTCAACAATAAGACTCGTATTCCCTGAGCTTAATGAGGAAAGACGTAAGGACCTTGCAAAACAGATCAAGAAATACGCAGAAGAAGGCAAGGTAGCAGTAAGAAACATTCGCCGTGACGCTATGGATCTTATAAAGAAGATGGAAAAGAACGGAGACTTTACAGAGGACGACTCAAAGCAGGCAGAAAAAGACATGCAGAAAGTCACCGACAAGGCCATCGAAGAAATCGACAAAATGTGCGATACCAAGACAAAGGACATAATGACGATATAAATGATACAAGGGACAAAAATCCAATAATAAGGCCGCTTGCGGACTTATTATTGGATTTGAGGACCGAACAAATATGAGTAAGAAGCCCGAAGGGCGGATTACGAATATTTGCAGCAGCGAGGGAGTGCGAAGCACGAATCGCTGCGTGTATCATTATAAAAAAAGGATACGTGTAGCAGCGAGGGAGTGCGAAGCACGAATCGCTGCGTGTATCATTATAAAAAAAGGATACGTGTAGCAGCGAGGGA
>JALELZ010000031.1 GCA_022768465.1 Lachnospiraceae bacterium | reverse complement strand
GATTATCAAGGCGTTCAAGAATTATCATCTGTTTGGCTATACCTGCACACCGATTTTCGCTGCCAATGCAGGAAAAGGCAAGCACATGGAGCTGCTGACCACGCCACAGACTTTTGGCGATCAGCTCCATACCTACACTATCGTAGATGCAATCAATGACGGAAATGTGCTTCCGTTCCGTATCGACTATGTGAATACGGTCAGGGAAAAAGAGAACATCAAGGACAAGAATGTTTCAGCAATCGACATTGAACGGGCAATGGGTGCGCCGGAGCGTATTAGGGAAATTGTCAAATACACGCTGGAGCATTTTGACCAGAAAACCAAACGCAACAGCTTCTATTCCTTGAAGGGCAAGCGTATGGCGGGCTTTAATGCCATGTTTGCTGTCAGCTCCATTCCAATGGCAATAAAGTATTATACGGAGTTCAAGAAGCAGCTTGCCGAAAGTCATCGACAGCTTACGATTGCAACCATTTTCAGTTACTCCGCAAATGAGGATGACCCCGAAGATGTTCTGCAAGAGGAAGGATTTGATACCGATGCTCTCGACCAGACTTCCCGTGACTTCCTTGAAAGTGCTATCCAAGATTACAACGCTGCGTTCAACACCAACTTTGATACTTCCTCTGACAAGTTTCAGAACTACTACAAAGATTTGTCCATGCGAGTGAAGAACCGGGAAGTGGATTTGCTGATTGTTGTAAATATGTTCCTCACGGGTTTTGATGCGACTACGCTGAATACCCTGTGGGTGGACAAGAACCTCAAAATGCACGGGTTGATTCAAGCCTATTCCCGAACCAACCGTATTTTGAATTCCGTTAAAACCTACGGCAACATTGTCTGCTTCCGTGATTTGCAGAAGGCTACGGACGATGCAATCGCTCTCTTTGGAGATAAGAATGCAAGCGGCATTGTTCTACTCAAGAGTTTCAATGATTATTGGAACGGCTACGAGGATAACCACGGGAAATATCATCCGGGCTATGTTGACCTACTTGAAAAGCTGGAAACAGAATTTCCTCTTGGCACTCAGATTGTCAGCGAGCAGGCAGAGAAGGACTTTATCAGACTGTTCGGCACAATTCTGAGCATGAGAAATATTCTTTCGTCCTTTGACCAGTTTGCAGAAATGGACTGCATTTCCCAACGGGATTTACAGGATTATCAGAGTATCTATCTTGATCTCTACGACAAGTACCGCAGAAAGGAAGATGCCGAAAAAGAGGATATAACGGATGATATTGAATTTGAAATCGAACTGATTAAGCAGGTGGAAATCAATATCGACTACATATTGATGTTGGTTGAAAAATATCACGACAGCAACTGTGAAGATAAAGAAATACTTGCTTCCATCCGCAAAGCAGTTGACGCAAGCATACAGCTTCGCAGCAAGAAGGAGCTTATCGAAGCATTTATCAGTCATGTAAATGTGGATACGCAGGTTACTACGGACTGGCGGCGCTTTGTTCTGGAACAGGAAGAGAGTGATTTGACTGAAATAATCACAAGCGAAAAGCTTAAGTCCGAAGAAACCAGAAGATTTGTTGATAATGAGTTCCGTGACGGAGCATTCAAAACAACAGGAACAGAAATCGACAAGCTCATGCCTCCGGTTTCACGCTTCGGAGGTGGCGGCAGAGCTAAGAAAAAGCAAGGTGTTATCGAAAAGCTGAAAGCATTTTTCGAGAAATACTTCGGGCTTGGAATTGCCGAATTCAGAGCGGAAGAACAGGAAAAGCCTGTCGTTTACGAAACCGAGCCAAGCTATCAGATGGTAGCCGAAGAAACTGCACCTTATGGAAAAATGGATAAGTGAGTTATCCCCATCCCCAAAAAGATATTTGTCTCAATTTGGCACAAAGGTCTTTTCTAAAAGATTCAATTGACGGCGTACGTCAAGAAAAAGCACGGGTTGCACCGTGCTTTTTATGTTGAAGCTATATTTACTTATATTAGTTAGTTCGAAGCTGAGCTTATGAGATATGTAGAACTGAATGTTCTTAATTAATGCTGCTTCTTTATTACTCTGCATAATCTGAAGCTGCTGCCTTATCAAAGATATCAGTTACGGTCTTTGAAGGAGCAGGAGTGATAAGTGTTGCGATAACAGCAGCCAGGCAGCCTGCAATGAAGCCCGGAAGAAGCTCATATATACCGGTTCCCGAGAAGCATAAGAGCCAGAGTATATCGGCGGCGGCACCCACAATAACGCCTACACATGCGCCAGTGTAGTTAAAGCGTCTCCAGAAAAGAGAAAGGATAACTACAGGACCAAAGGAAGCTCCGAATATGCCCCAGGCATTTTCAACAAGATTCATGATAGCCTGAGCGCCTGAACCCTTTGAAGAAGCTATGATATATGCAATAACTGCGATGATCACAACTGCGGCGCGACCTACATTTAAAACCTCCTTTTCACCGGCATCCTTACGGAAGATAGGCTGATATATATCAGAGGTAAATGAGCTTGATGCAACTAAAAGCTGTGAATCTGCAGTTGATACTGATGCAGCCATTATAGCAGCGAGCAGAAGTCCGGCTATTGCAGGAGGGAAGAACTTACGAGACATAACGATGAATACCATCTTCTGTGTACCTGTGGTAAGAAGCTCTTCTCCGACTATCATTCTTGCAAGATAAGCAAGAACACATGTTGCGCCTAATGCAAGAACGACCCATATGATTGCAACAGTTGCTGACTTATTTATCATGTCCGGCTTTTCAATTGACATGAAACGTACGATAACGTGAGGCATACCGAAATATCCGAGTCCCCATGCAAGTCCGGAAATAATATCCTTCCATGAAGCGTCGAAGAGGCCTGATCCGAAATCACAGGTTACGATAGCTCCGCTTGCATCTGTGTACTGATACACTGTCTGAAGCACTGAAGTATCTAAATCACAGGTTGCTGCAACTATGATCGGCACTGCAAGGAGTGCAAGAAGCATAAGAATTCCCTGGAAGAAATCTGTCCAGCATACTGCCTTGAAGCCTCCTAAGAATGTGTAGCCTATGATGATAAGTGCGAAAATTATCATTGCCGTTCTCTCTGTGATTGCAGGGAACAGCATTGTAAATACTGAGGTTCCGGCAACGAAGGCAGATGCTACATAAACTGTAAATGCAACAAGGAAAATAACTGCACATATAACCTGAAGAGTTTTGTGCTCTGATGCAAAACGGTTTGTCAGGTACTGAGGAAGCGTGATAGCATCATTTGCTGCCTTACTGAACTTTCTGAGTCTTTTTGCACAGAATATCCAGTTTGCTGCTGTACCTAAGGCAAGACCGATTCCAATCCAGATCTGTCCGAAGCCGAATGCCAATATAGAACCCGGAAGTCCCATAAGAAGCCATGCAGACATATCTGATGCCTGAGCTGACATTGCAGTTACCCAAGGTCCCATGGAACGACCACCGAGGAAATAATCCTCCTGGTTTTTGTTTTCTCCGTTAAAGTAGAAAATAAGTCCGAAGAAGAACAGAAGTATAAAATAGCCTAAAAAAACGATTATCTCAGAATTAAACATAATGAGATCTCCCTTCAAAGTGATGTCAAATGCCGTCTGAGCGGCACATTTTGTCATTTTAGCATTATAAAGAATTAAAAGAAATATCGACTGTAACATGAAATAATTATTGAAATAATATGGGATAAACTATGTAAAAGTATTGCAAAATAAGGATTTTACCAATAGACTATAGTCTAAACTAATATTTGAAATAAAAATATTACTCATAAAGCTTGATTTATTTACATGAAGCATGGATTTAAAGAATCAGAATCATATTGAAAAACATTATCATATAAAAATGTATTTAAAACTGGAATTAAAACTGTAATTTGAGAATGTAATTAATATTGCAATTAATATAGAAGAACTGAGGGATA
Source organism: Lachnospiraceae bacterium (assembly GCA_022768465.1). Taxonomy (GTDB): domain Bacteria; phylum Bacillota; class Clostridia; order Lachnospirales; family Lachnospiraceae; genus Avilachnospira. The sequence goes on along the minus strand of JALELZ010000031.1, from coordinate 65,550 downwards.
TTTTAGGAAAGGACCTGATAATATGAAGAAGGCTGCCAATCAGACAAAAAGCCGTATTGTTTCTGCTGCGTGGAAGCTGTTTTACCAGTACGGCTATGACAAGACCACAATAGATGATATAGTTGAGCTTTCTCAGACCTCAAAGGGAACATTTTATCATTATTTCGGATCCAAGGATGATCTGTTAGGCTCGCTTTCATATCTTTTTGACAAGAAATACGAAGAGCTTGAAGAAACCATGGATCCGTCATTGGATCCGATAAGCAAGCTTCTGTTCATGAACCACGAGCTTTTTCTTATGATAGAAAATACTGTATCAGTCTCGCTTTTATCGCAGCTTTTTGCATCACATCTGATAGGTAAGGGAGAAAGATACCTGCTTGATCAGGACAGGACATATTATAAGCTGCTAAGGCAGCTTGCTATAGAAGGCAAAGAGCAGGGGATTTTTAAGGAAAGTCTTTCTGTTAATGACATTACAAAGGCCTATGCCGTGTATGAACGTGCGATAATGTATGACTGGTGCATATCAGACGGCAATTATTCCATATGTCAGTACGCAGAAAAAATGCTGCCGTTATTTTTGGAAGGTCTTTCGGAAAGGCAAAAGTAAGATATAAAAAAGATACGGAAGCATTAACAGTAAACATTTATAACAGCAGGATATAAAGCTGAATATATGGCTGTAAATGCGCCGCTTCCCGACTTGCAAATACTGCTTAAAATATGTATATTATTATAAGCTGTGTGCATTGTATCGATTTATAGGCATTTTGATATTTAAACACTACCTTTATGCTGATATATTATGAACTGTAAATGCAATGTATATATTAATATGAGATGACCTGCTAAGCGGGATAATTGTTAAAGACAAAACTGTAACAGAAAGTGAGAAGGATAAATGGCAGCAGATAATGAGAAAAAGCTGGTAGAAGAGATAACATCCATGGATGTGGATTTTGCTCAGTGGTATACGGATGTAGTAAAAAAGGCAGAGCTTTGTGATTATTCATCAGTAAAGGGATGCATGATCCTTGAGCCTGCAGGCTTTGCTATTTGGGATGCTATAAAGGAAAATCTCGACAGACGTTTTAAGGAAACAGGCGTTGAAAACTGCGCTATGCCTATATTTATTCCTGAGAGCCTGCTTCAGAAGGAGTCAGACCATGTAGAAGGCTTCGCACCAGAGGTGGCATGGGTAACACACGGAGGCTATGACAAGCTTCAGGAAAGAATATGTGTAAGACCTACATCAGAGACACTTTTCTGCGAATACTATGCAAGAAAGGTTCATTCTTACAGAGATCTGCCAAAGCTTCTTAACCAGTGGTGTTCTGTAGTTCGTTGGGAGAAGACTACAAGACCTTTCTTAAGATCAAGAGAGTTCTGGTGGCAGGAGGGACATACAGCGCATGCTACTGCTGAGGAATCAAGAGAAAGAACAGAGCAGATGCTTAATGTCTATGCTGACTTTGTTGAGAAGGATCTTGCTATACCTGTTATCAAGGGCCAGAAGACAGAAAAAGAGAAGTTTGCCGGAGCAGAGGCTACTTATACAATAGAGGCACTTATGCACGACGGACAGGCTCTTCAGTCTGCTACATCTCATGACTTTGGTGACGGATTTGCCAGAGCGTTTGGCATTCAGTACACAGATAAGGATAATAAGCTTCAGTATGTACATCAGACATCATGGGGTATGAGTACACGTATCATCGGTGCTATCATCATGGTACACGGCGACAATGAGGGACTTAAGCTTCCGCCGCATATCGCTCCGACACAGATCATGATCTGCCCTGTAATGCAGAAGAAGGAAGGCGTTCTTGATAAGGCCTATGAGCTTGAGAAGGAGCTTAAGGAAGCAGGCTTCAGAGTAAAGACTGATGCAAGAGACAAGAACCCTGGATTTAAGTTTGCTGACTGCGAAATGAGAGGAATACCGCTCAGAGTTGAGATAGGACCTAGAGACATCGAGAACGGACATGCTGTGCTTGTAAGACGTGATACTCATGAGAAGGAGACTGTTGAATTCACAGATCTTGCAAAGAGAGCAGGAGAACTCCTTGAGACTATCCAGCACGATATGTATGAGAAGGCAAAGCAGCATCTTGAGAACCATACATTTACAGCTACATCCATCGATGAGATGGAAGACATCCTTGACAAGAAGACAGGCTTCGTAAAGGCAATGTGGTGCGGTTCCAAAAAGTGCGAAGAGAAAATAAAGGATAAGACAGGAGCATCTTCAAGATGTATCCCGTTCGAGCAGGAATGCATAGATGACAAGTGCATATACTGCGGAAAGCCTGCAACAAAGATGGTATATTGGGGCAGAGCATACTAATAAAGCTTAAAACAGCAGAGCTTTGATTAAAATATTAACTACAAAAGACGGAACTGCCGCACTGAGAACTGCCTTAGTGCCTTAAGTTCCGTCTTTTACGCGAAGCAGCGAGGAAAGTAAACATGCTTGCATGTTTAATTGACGAGCGCCGCGATAACCGCGAGTCGAAAGACGAAGCGGGGTAGGTGAAGCAGCGAGGAAAGTAAAATGCCGGAAAATACTTTATCAAAAACACATATAGATATACCGGACAATGTCGGCTTTATCATAAAGACATTGGAGGATAAGGGATTTGAGGCCTATGCCGTAGGAGGCTGTGTCAGAGATACACTGATAGGAAGGATGCCGGGAGACTGGGATATAACCACCTCTGCACTTCCTCATGAAATAAAATCCTGCTTCAGGAGAACTGTCGATACAGGCATTGAACACGGAACTGTCACGGTGATGTTCGGAAGCGAATCCTATGAGGTGACTACTTACAGGATTGACGGAGAATACAGAGATAACAGACATCCTGACAGTGTCAGCTTTACCTCATCGGTAAGGGAAGACTTAAGGCGCAGAGATTTTACCATAAACGCAATGGCCTATAACGAAAGAACAGGTATATTGGATCTGTTCGGAGGCTGTGAAGATCTTAAAGCAGGAATCATCAGATGTGTCGGAGATGCTGATGAGAGATTTGACGAGGATGCACTGAGAATATTAAGAGCAGTAAGATTTGCAGCACAGCTTGATTTCAGGATAGAAGAGCATACTGCAAATGCAGTAAAAAGACATGCAATAAACCTTCAGGCAGTGTCAAAGGAACGTATACTTACAGAGATAACAAAGCTTATCTGCTCAGCACATATAGAAAGAATATTTGATATTTTCGAGCTTGGACTTGCTCCTTACATATCTGAGCATTTTGATGAGATAAATATATCCGGACTTAAAGAGCTTATTACTGCAAAGGATACGACTGAAGGACATGATAGATATTTAAGCGCCGAAGAACGAAAAGCAGTTGAGAATGCCTTTGATTATGAAAAAACAACTTCATGCGAGCTTCGATTTGCAAGATTTGCAATGCTTGCAGAAGGTATGGAGCCGGAGCACGTCAAAAAAATGATAAAGGGTCTCAAGCCGGACAATGACACGCTGCATAATACGGAGTTTCTTATAAGGCTTTTATATGTGCCGCTTTCAGATGACAGATATGAGCTTAAAACACAGATGACAGATGTTCCTCCAAAGCTTTTTTATTGTCTTCTCAGACTTAAAGCTGTATCATGCAGGACGAAGCTCTATAAGGAGCGCTGCAGGAATGAGAAACTGGAAAATGTCATCGCTCTTTATGATGATATAATGAAAACCGATGAACCTATATATCTTAAGGAGCTTGCAGTAAACGGAAGTGACCTTATCAGCTGCGGAGTAAAGCCGGGACCGGAGCTTGGAGAAATGCTGAAAAGGCTTTTGGATCTCGTTTACAGAGAGCCTCGGCATAATGACAAAAGCTTCTTAAAGGAAAAGGCCTTAAATATTCTTTGATACCGATCGTAACGACGGTTCAAAAATATGGCTCTATCCTTACGTATATGATATACTTTAGCATGTCTGCAAAAGGTTTTTGTTAATGCGGATTTAAGTAAAGATCGGCATAAATGTAGTACCGGATCTTAAAATAAGGTGATAAAAATGAGAGATTATAAAAGTATATATGAGAGCTGGCTCAGTGACCCTTATTTCGATGAAAAAACAAAGGCAGAGCTCAGAGCGATAAATGACGATGATAAGGAGATAATGGAGAGGTTTGCTGTTGATCTCGAGTTCGGAACAGCAGGCTTAAGAGGCATCATCGGAGCCGGAACTAATCGTATGAATAAATACGTTATAAGACGCGCAACACAGGGACTTTGCGATTACATCAACAGTCTCAAAATGGCAAATAAGGGCGTCGTTATCGCTTACGATTCCAGACATATGTCACCTGAGTTTTCAGATGAAACAGCGCGTACCTTAGCTGCAAACGGCATAAAGGCCTACAGATTCGAGTCATTAAGACCGACTCCGGAGCTTTCCTTTGCTGTAAGAAAGCTTGGATGTATTGCCGGCATTAATATAACAGCAAGCCACAATCCATCGGAATATAACGGATATAAGGTGTACTGGGAGGACGGCGCACAGTTTACATCGCCTCATGATAAGGCTGTTACTGAGGCTGTTTTAAGCATATCTGATCTTTCAAGCTGCAAAACTATGGATAAGAAGGCTGCCGAGGCAGCAGGCCTTTACATTACTATAGACAGTGAGATCGACGATGCTTATATTGAATGCGTAAAATCTACAATTATTGATAAAGCTGTAATTAAAAAAATGCAGGATGGAATCGGCATTGTGTATACACCGCTGCACGGAACAGGACATAAGCCGGTCATGCGCATACTTAAGGAGCTTGGATTCACACATGTTTACGAAGTACCGGAGCAGGCTGAGCCTGACGGAGCATTCCATACAGTAAATTATCCTAACCCTGAATCAAAGGCGGCCTTTGAGCTTGCACTTAAGCTTGCCGAGGAAAAAGGAGCAGAGCTTGTGCTTGCAACTGATCCGGATGCGGACAGACTCGGAGTTTATGCAAAGGACAGTAAAACCGGAAAATATATGCCGTTTACAGGCAACATGTCAGGAACTCTTATATGTGAATATCTTCTTTCACAGAAGAAGAAACGAGGCGAGCTAAGGGACGACAGCTATGTAGTAGAATCAATAGTTTCCACAGATATGATGAAGGCTGTTGCAAAGGAATACGACTGTGAGCTTAAGGAGGTGCTTACCGGCTTTAAGTGGATAGGCAGAGAGATACTTGAGTCTGAAAAGGCAGGACACGGACACTTTGAGTTCGGCATGGAAGAAAGCTATGGTTGCCTTACAGGTACCTATGCAAGAGATAAGGATGCTGTGGCTGCAGTGGCAATGCTTTGTGAAGCTGCTTGCTATTATAAGCAGCAGGGAAAGACACTTTGGGACGTAATGCAGGAAATGTATGAGCATTACGGATATTATGCTGAAAGTATTGATACCGTAGAGCTTAAGGGTCTTGAAGGAACAGCAAAGATAAAGGCTATAATGGAAGCATTCAGGAATTCAAAGCCTGAGATGCTTTCAGATTTCAAAGTGCTGAAAATACGTGATTATGAGAATGGAACTATAACTGTGCTTTCTGACGGCAGCGTAATTCCTACCGGACTTCCAAAGTCAAATGTCATGTATTTTGAACTTGATAAAAATTCCTGGGTGTGTGCAAGGCCGTCAGGAACAGAGCCGAAGCTGAAGATATATGCCGGAGTCAAGGGTGATTCAGAGGAACATTCGGCTGAACTTGCAAAGAAGCTGCATGAGGATATACGAAACAGATTTATAGACTGATGCGGTCACTTAACTATAAAAGGGAGAGAGCTGAAAGAGCCTTATGAGTCCGGTCAGCAGAAAAAGACTATACATCCCGCAGCATACCTATAGAGGAAAGCTGCAAAGAGATGACAGATTCGATAACGTACGAGGGTTTTTGATAATGCTTGTGGTTATCGGTCATTTTCTTCTCCCTGTATTTCAAACCAGATTAGTCACAGGCATCACTTATGCCATCTATGTTTTTCATATGCCGTGTTTTGTAATGGTGTCAGGCTATTACGCAAAGAGCATTTACAAAAACGGAAAATACAGATGGGGTAAGGTCATACAGATGCTGTGGCTTTTTGTTGTCTATGAATGTATTTTGTGGATAACAGAGGCCTTGGCTTATGGCATAACTACACCGATACCGAATTTCTTCAGAGAGAGCGGAGCACCCTGGTATCTTCTGTGTATGGCTTATTATTACCTTACACTTCCGCTGTTTCATAATATAGACAGCCCTAAAGCACAGCTCGGAGTAATTATTGCAATGATACTGTTTGCAAGCTTCGGAAAGTATATTTTCTTAACCGGAAGCTTTCTTTGCCTTGACAGAGCCGTAAGCTTTCTGCCGTTTTTTTATATGGGATATTACGGAACTAAAACGCTTCTGGACAGATTTCTTTTAAGCATTTACAAAAGACCTGTACAGCTTATTGCGGCAGTCCTTTTACTGATAATATTCCTGTTCACCTATGATTTCCTTCTGCGCTGGAATCTTGTGGTCTTTGGTACAAGCTATAATAGGTATAGAGCTCCGGATCAGCCCTATATCTGGTTTTTCAATATTGTCTGGTATGTTATTGCATTTATCATTTCACTTGGATTTATAAGCTCAATGCTTAACAGACGCATGCTTATAGTTACAGGACTCGGAAGAAATACACTTCAGATATATTTTATGCACAGACCTATAAGAGATATCATGATGTATTTTGGATTTTATAATGTGTTCAATCCGCATTCCAAGCTTAATGTTATACTGCTGGTATTATTTTCGATAGCATTGACAATACTTTTGGGCGGAAATGCTCTAAACAGACTGTTTATTTTACTGAAATCTGTGTTTGATCCTTTGCTTGAAAAAGCAGATGCTCTGTGATAGGCTTAAAGGTACTGAATATACAGATGATCAGAGTTCGGATCTCTTCACCATCGAGGAGTCCGACATTACTATACATGAAATCAGACAGAAAGATTTGGAGGGGTTAATATGGCATTGTTTTCACTTATGTCAAATGACATCGGTGTTGATCTCGGCACAGCCAGCATATTAGTATATATAAAGGGACGCGGCGTAGTTTTAAGAGAGCCGTCAGTAATCGCAGTTGACCGTGATAACGGCAATATAGTTGCTTACGGAGAGGATGCAAGACTCATGCTCGGACGTACCCCGGGCAACTTAAAGGCTGTTCGTCCGCTCAGACAGGGTGTTATTTCAGACTATACACTTACAGAAAAAATGCTTAAGCATTTTATAGATAAGGCTGTAGGAACAAGGACACTCAGAAAGCCAAGAGTTGCGGTCTGCATTCCTTCAGGAGCTACTGAGGTAGAAAAAAAGGCCGTTGAAGACGCTACCTATCAGGCAGGAGCAAGAGAGGTGACTATTATTGAAGAGCCTGTTGCTGCTGCGATCGGTGCAGGAATAGATATTTCCAAGCCTTACGGAAATATAGTAGTTGATATCGGAGGAGGAACCTCTGATATAGCTGTTATTTCCTTAGGCGGCCCTGTTGTTTCTGAGTCAGTAAAGGTTGCCGGCGATGACTTTGACGAGGCTATAATCCGTTACATGAGGAAAAAGCACAATCTGCTCATCGGTGAAAGAACAGCCGAGGATATAAAGATCGGAGTAGGCTGTGTTTATAAGCGTCCGGAGAATCTTGTTATCGAGGTAAGAGGACGAAACCTTGTAACCGGACTTCCTAAGACCGTTCAGGTTACATCGGACGAGACGATGGAGGCATTTGCGGATTCTGCCAATCAGATAGTAAATGCCGTACATAACGTGCTTGAGAGAACACCGCCTGAGCTTGCTTCTGATATATATGAGCGCGGAATAATACTTACAGGCGGAGGAGCTCTTATTTACGGATTAGATAAGCTTATCGAGGAAAAAACAGGTATCACGACTATGGTGGCTGAGGATCCGCTTTCAGCTGTAGCGATAGGTACCGGAAGGTTTATAGAGTTTGCCAACAGTGCCGAAGAAGAGGTGTAATCATTCTGAGCAGTGTCAGAGCGTACATAGAGAATATCGTTTATTACAACGAGGATAATTATTATGCAGTCCTTGAGGCTTCGGGAGATGGTGAGGAATTCACTATCGTAGGTTATTTCCCGTACATAAGTGCGGGAGAGACCATCGAAGCCGAGGGCAGCTTCACATCACATCCTGTCTACGGAGAACAGTTCTCCGCAGCATCATTTAAAGTCATAGCTCCGGAGGGTGCGGATGCCATAGAGAGGTATCTTGCAGGCGGAGCCATCAAGGGCATCGGCCCTGCGCTTGCAAAGCGCATCGTTAAAAAATTCAAAGCAGATACATTCAGAATAATAGAAGAGGAGCCGGAGAGACTTGCCGAGGTAAAGGGCATCAGTGAGTCTATGGCAATGCTGATAGCCGAGCAGGCCGAAATGAAAAAGGGAATGCGTGATGCTGTCATGTTTATGCAGCAGTACGGCATCAGTGCCGGTCTTGCCAATCGCATATATGAGAAATACGGCCCGGCACTCTATACGATACTTAAAAGCAACCCGTACCGCCTTGCCGAGGATATAGACGGCATAGGCTTTCGTACCGCGGACAGCATTGCCATAAAAATGGGCATAGCGCCTGACGATAAGTTCAGGATACGCTGCGGGCTTCTTTATGTGCTTTCACAGGGAGCGCTTGACGGGCATACCTGGCTTCCGGAAAATACCTTAAGGAGACTGTCTGCCGAGCTTTTGGGCATTGATACCGGAGATATTGAACCACTGCTTATCGAGCTTCAGATGGCCGGCAAGATCATTATAATTACGAAGGAAAATGCAGATGGAGTTCAGCTGTCTCAGGTATATCTTTCTGCATATTATTACACGGAAAGAGATATTGCAGAAAGACTTAAGGCACTCAGTATAAAGGGAGAGCAGGACAGAAGGGATACCGAGAGAAGACTTAAGAAGGTTGAGTCAGAAACCGGTATTGAATTAGACGGTCTGCAGAGAGCAGCAGTTATTGAGTCGGTTGAAAACGGACTGCTGATAGTTACCGGAGGCCCGGGAACCGGAAAGACGACTACAATAAATTCTATAATCAGATTTTATGCCGAAGATCATGACTGTATAATGCTTGCTGCGCCTACAGGAAGAGCTGCCAAGCGTATGACGGAGGCCACCGGAGTTGAGGCAAAGACTATACACCGACTGCTGGAATATACCGGAATTCCTACAAACGGAAATGCACCCGGAACTGTCGGAAGCCCGGAGGGAACTGACGGAGGCTTAGGCGCTGCACCTTACGCAGGCGGCGGTAATGCAGGCGGAGCAGGAGCAACGGAAGGAAAGGGCAGATTCTTAAGGGATGAAAAGGATCCGCTTGAGGCAGACGTGCTTATCATAGACGAAATGTCTATGGTTGATATATTTTTGATGAACGCCCTGCTTAAGGCAGTAGTTCCCGGAACCAGACTTATACTTGTAGGTGATGCTAATCAGCTTCCGAGTGTAGGTGCGGGAAATGTTTTAAGAGATATTATCGGATCGGACTGCTTTAAAACCGTAAGACTGGACCATATATTCAGGCAGGCGGCGAAATCTGATATCGTAACCAATGCGCACAGGATCAATCAGGGAGAACAGGTGGATCTTGCTAAAAAAAGCAATGACTTTTTATTTATAAGAAATCAAAGACCGGAAGGCGCTATAGCATCAATAAGGACACTTATAACAGATAAGCTTCCTTCATATGTTGATTGCGAACCGCTTGACATTCAGGTGCTTACGGCCACCAGAAAGGGAGTGCTTGGTGTCGAGAATCTTAACCGTGAGCTGCAGCAGTATTTGAATCCGCCAAAGGATGGCCTTACAGAGAAAAAGGTCGGAAATATTTTGTTCAGATCAGGCGATAAGGTTATGCAGATTAAAAATGACTATGATCTTGAATGGGTCCGTTATGATGAAGCCGGGCTCCCTATGGAACACGGCGCCGGAGTATTCAACGGAGATATCGGACGCATTATGGATATAGACAGACATGCGGATACTGTCACAGTTGTCTTTGATGATCTGAGGCATGTCAAATATGATAATAAGCAGATCCTTAATCTTGAGCTTGCCTATGCTGTAACGGTGCATAAGTCACAGGGAAGTGAATATCCGGCAGTGATAATGCCTATGTTTAGAGGCCCTCATTTGCTGATGAACAGAAATCTTCTTTATACTGCGGTGACAAGAGCAAAAAAATGTGTTGTCATGGTCGGACTGCCGCAGGTTTTTGAGGAAATGGAGAATAATGCCGATGAAAGCAAACGCTACTCGGGACTTCTGGACAGAATCATCGAAACCGCCGAGTTTTAAGGCACTTATTGCAATGACAAAGGGTGATGCTGCGGAAACAATTAAGGATATAGTTTTTCCGCAGCGCTGCCCTGTATGCGGCGATGCTATACCTATAGAACGACGTATAAATGTCAGGAATCTAAAAAGGAATCGACAACAGTTTAAAAAAGATGAAAAAACCTATCTTCGTATGCTGTATCCGGCATATGTCTGCAGAGAATGCATATCTGAGCTTTCATATATCTCAAAACCATATTGTAAGAAATGCGGAAAGCAGCTTTCAAAAGTATTTCCTTTAAATCAAAAGAATAACGATCATACTGCCCGAGATGAAAAGCTGTGTACGGATTGTACGAAAAAGGAAAGATTATTCATACAAAGCCGCGCAATATTAAACTATGACGAAACAGCAAGAGAAATTATGGCAGGACTTAAATACAAGTCAAAAAGTGAGTATGCCGGGCTCTTGTCACTGCTTGCTGCAGAAAGGCTTTATGAATGGGTCACGGAAGTTAAGCCTGATGTTATAGTCCCTGTTCCTATACACAAGGAAAGGCTTATAAAAAGAGGATATAATCAGGCTGAGCTTATAGGAAACGGCATTTCAGAATTTACAGGCATACCTCAAAGAACAGATCTTCTTTATCGAATAAAAAACACCAAAGCACAGAAGGAGCTTTCAGCAGAGGAAAGACTCTTAAATCTTCAGAATTCCTTTATAGCAGATAACAAAACGGGCAAAATAAGCGGGCAGATAAAGGCTGCTTCAGAAAATGAGGAAGGACTCAGGGTACTGCTTATAGATGATATCTACACCACAGGCTCAACTATGGAGGCCTGTACGGAAGCCTTATTAAGAGCCGGAGCAGGCAGTGTATACGGAATATGTATTTGTGCCGGAATGGATACACCGAGGATAGATGTAAGACAAAAGCACTGATATTCCCAGGATATTACAATAAAAAAACATTGGTTTTTATACTTGCATGTAATTCATACAGATGATATAGTCATTATGTCATTTCGCTGACGGAAAAATGTGAGTATACACAGTGCGAGATGATATAGGCCGGACGGCATATAAGCTGCTGCATTTATGCAGAGCCAATATGCATTTTAATATCAGGTAATGGCCTATATAATAAAGCCGACCGTCTGGGCAGCCTTGTATTTGATATACAAAGCTGCCTTTCGTTTTATAATGACTCTATAGCCTTGCTTTTCAGAATAAATAGACTCCTGAAGCTAAAAACGGCAGAATGACATGTAAAACGAGAGGCAGTGAAAATCATTACAGGTTTGGGCATTATCCTTTTATGACGGAAGGTTTTGACCTCAAAGACTGTACATGATAGTATTTTATTACAGGGCATATTTAAACTATGGAGGGTACAGAAATGGGATACAAAACTGACATTGAGATCGCACAGGAGAACACACCATTAAAGATAACCAAAATAGCAGAGGCGGCCGGAATAGACGAGAAGTACCTCGAGCTTTACGGAAACTATAAGGCTAAGATAGACTATTCACTGCTTCGCGACAATGCAGATAAGAAGGATGGAAAGCTTGTTCTTGTTACAGCTATCAACCCTACTCCTGCAGGAGAAGGCAAGACAACAACTACAGTAGGTCTTGCCGACGGTATGAAGAAGCTTGGTAAAAATGTAGTCGTAGCACTCAGAGAGCCTTCACTCGGACCTGTATTCGGTGTTAAGGGAGGCGCTGCAGGCGGCGGATATGCTCAGGTAGTTCCTATGGAGGACATCAATCTTCATTTCACAGGAGATTTCCATGCTATCGGTGCGGCGAACAACCTTCTTGCTGCTATGCTTGATAACCATATCCAGCAGGGAAATGTTCTCGGTATCGATCCAAAGCAGATAACCTGGAGAAGAGCTGTCGATATGAATGACAGACAGCTCAGAAATATAATCGACGGACTTGGCGGAAAGCCTAACGGAGTACCTAGAGAGGACGGCTTTGATATTACAGTTGCATCTGAGGTTATGGCTATTCTTTGCCTTGCATCAGATATCTCTGATCTTAAGTCAAGACTCGGACGCATCATCGTAGGCTATACATATGAAGGAAAGCCGGTTACAGCACATGATCTTAAGGCTGAAGGCGCTATGGCAGCACTTCTTAAGGATGCACTTAAGCCAAACCTTGTACAGACCTTAGAACATACACCTGCACTTGTACACGGTGGTCCTTTCGCAAATATCGCACACGGCTGCAACTCAGTAACCGCAACACGCATGGCAATGAAGCTTGGCGATTATGCAATTACAGAGGCAGGCTTCGGTGCGGATCTCGGAGCCGAGAAGTTCCTTGATATCAAGTGTCGTATGGCAGGACTTACACCTTCAGCAGTAGTTATCGTAGCTACAGTTCGTGCATTAAAGCATCACGGCGGAGTGGCAAAGGCTGATCTTAACAATGAGAATCTCGAGGCATTAAAGGCAGGACTTCCTAACCTTCTTCGCCATGTAGATAATATAAAGAATGTTTACAAGCTTCCTTGTGTTGTTGCTGTAAATGCTTTCCCAACAGATACAGAGGCAGAGCTTAAGCTTGTTGAGGACGAGTGCAGAGCACTTGGCGTTAATGTTGCTCTTTCAGAAGTATGGGCAAAGGGCGGAGAAGGCGGAATCAAGCTTGCTGAGGAAGTTGTAAAGCTTTGCGAGGAGCCTAATGACTTCAGACAGTCCTATGAGCTCACAGGAAGCATAGAGGATAAGCTTGAGGCTATATGCAAGAGAGTGTACAGAGCCGACGGAGTGGTTCTTACACCTAACGCAAAGAAGCAGGCAAAGCAGCTTACAGAGCTTGGCTTTGACAATATGCCTGTATGCGTTGCCAAGACACAGTATTCATTCTCAGATGACGCTGCACTCTTAGGAGCACCTGAAGGATTCACCGTTACTGTAAGAAATTTGAAAATTTCTGCAGGCGCAGGCTTTATCGTAGCGTTAACAGGCGATATAATGACAATGCCGGGACTTCCGAAATCACCGGCAGCAGAAAGAATAGATGTAGACGAGAACGGAAAGATATCCGGACTCTTCTGATAATCGAATAATTCCGTCGGGCAGACAAGCTGAACGAATGCATTAAGCATCGCAGCTTGTCTGTCTGACCAATAAACGCTTATAAACCCGATTGGAGAAATATGACGAAACTTGCTGAACTTAGCTGCGCTGAATTTACATCACAGACGGCCTCTAAAGCGCCGGTGCCGGGAGGCGGAGGTGCCTCTGCGCTTGCCGGAGCCATTGGCATTGCACTCGGCAATATGGTAGGCCAACTGACGGTCGGCAAAAAGAAATATGCCGATGTTGAGGAAGACATAATAAGACTTATGTCGGAGGCTGAGGAGCTCAGGAAGGAATTTGTTGCATGCATAGATCTTGATGCAGAGGCCTTTGAACCTTTATCAAAGGTCTATGCCATGCCGAAGGATGCCGAGGGCAGAGATGCTCTTATGGAGGATGCTTTAAGAAAGGCAGCCGAGGTTCCGCTTCGCATTATGGAGCTTTCCGGAAGAGCGATAGAGCTTATAAAGGAATTCGGTGAAAAGGGAAGCATTATTGCTATATCAGATGCAGCAACCGGCGCCATGCTTTGCAGAGCAGCATTATTCGGAGGTGCAATCAATGTTATAGCAAATACCGGGCTTATGAAGGATAAGGAATATGCCGATGAGCTTGATATGAAGACTGCGGTGATGATGGATAAATATGCCGAGATGGCAGATCTTGTCTATGCCGATGTATGGGAAAAGCTTCCTTAAGGGTGATATCATGTGCATGAATAATACAGATAAAAATCAAACCAAGGCAATGACTCCTGTCATAATGAAAGGCGCTCCTGCGGCTGAAAGGCTTACAGAAGAGCTTAAAGCCCGTTCGGAGAAGCTCAGAGCTCAATCTGTAGTGCCTGCACTTGCCATATTGAGAGTAGGAAGCGACCCTTCAGATATGGCCTATGAAAGAGGCGCATTAAAGAGGGCTGAAAAAGCTCTTGTGGAGATAAAAAGTATAGTTCTTCCTGAAAATGCTTCCGAGCAGGATATATTGGCGGAAATAGAAAAAATCAATGCAGACGACAGCATTCATGGCTGTCTTATGTTCAGACCGCTCAAAAATAAAGAGACTGAAAAAAGGGCTGCAGAGATGCTGGATCCTAAAAAAGATGTCGACTGCATGACTTTATCATCACAGGCGGCTGTTTATACAGGAAACAGAGAATGCGGTTTTGCACCGTGTACGGCAGAAGCGGTCATTGAGCTGCTTAAATATTATAATATCGAAATTTTCGGTAAAAATGCCGTTGTATTAGGCAGGAGCCAGGTTATAGGAAAGCCAGCGGCAATGCTTTTATTAGAAGAAAATGCTACAGTAACAGTGTGTCATTCTAAGACGAAGGATCTTGAGGAAATCTGCAAAAAAGCAGATATTATAGTTGCTGCCATGGGCAGAGCGGAGATGATCAGCGAAGAGTATCTAAGCGCAGGACAGACGATTATAGATGTCGGAATAAATGTCGGTGCGGATGGGAAAATGTGCGGAGACGTTAAAGGAAGCGCAAAGGAAGCATTTGCAGCGAAGTACACACCGGTACCGGGCGGCGTAGGTTCTATGACCTCCACTATATTGATGAAGCATGTGATAGAAGCGGCGGAGCGCACCGTGGTTTAATAGCGCATACCGGCTGTGTCTGCATTTTCAGCGCAGACAAAGTCTTTGCAAAGTAATAAATGATAAAGGATGATGAAATGAAGAGAGAAAACAACAGTACCACACAGCTGACAATTAATGCTATGCTTGCGGCACTTTGTGCTGTACTTGGCTATGTTTCATTGGAAATGGGCAATTTCAAGCTTACCTTTGAAAGTGTACCGGTGCTCATGGCAGCACTTATGTACGGACCGGTGAGCGGAGCGCTTGTAGGAGGCGTGGGAACATTTATATATCAGATACTTCGTTACGGAATTACTGTTACAACACTGCTTTGGATAATGCCTTATGTAATGGCAGGCTTTGCTGCAGGACTTTATGCAAGGAAATACAATTTCAGCAATACCAACAAACAGCTTATGTTCATAATAATCTGCATGGAGCTGCTGATATTTGTAGTTAATACAGCCTCTCTTACTATAGACAGTCTTGTGTACGGATATTATTCTCCGGTATTTATATTCGGAACACTCGGATTGAGATTTGTTGTTGCAATCGGCAAGGGCATAGCCTTTGGGGCAGTGCTTCCCGGAGTACTTAAAAAGCTTTCCAAATTAACTCATAACGGAACAGCAAGAGATATTTGAAAATGAAAAGCATGAGCGGTATACTGCATTGATGTGGTGTACCGCTTATTCATTAAGTAAATAGATTAACAAAAGGAAGATAAATGAATTACGAACAGGCATTAGCATATATAAATGATTACACATGGAGTACCTCAAGACTCGGGCTGGACAGAACAAATGAACTTTTGAAAAGACTCGGAGATCCGCAGAAGAAGCTGAAATTTGTCCACGTTGCCGGAACGAACGGCAAGGGCAGCACCTGTGCAATGCTTGGAGCTATACTTTCCGAGGCAGGCTATCGTGTGGGATTATATCCGTCTCCTTATATTGAGGATTTCAGAGAACGTATCGAGATAAACGGAGAAATGATATCTAAAGAGGAGCTTGCCGCCATAACCGAAAAGGTCATGAAGGAAGCTGATGCAATGGATGATCATCCGAGCCAGTTTGAGCTTATAACGGCGATAGGAATGCTGTATTATCTTGAAAAGAGCTGCGATATCGTAGTTCTTGAAGTTGGCATGGGCGGGGCTATGGATTCTACAAATGTTATAGATCCGCCGGAAGCTGCCGTCATTACCAATATCGGACTGGATCACACGGAGTATCTCGGTGATACTATAGAAAAGATAGCAGAGACCAAGGCCGGCATCATTAAACCCGGAAGCGATGTAATCGTGTATGATAATGTATCTTCGGTTATAGATGTAATTAAAAAGGCCTGTGAAAGAGCCGGTGATAAGCTGTATGAGACGAAGGGTCTTACTGAAGCACTATCACAAAGCCTGGATGGCCAGACATTTATATACCACAGAGAGCTTACCGGCAATTACCGTATGAGTGATGCGAAGACGGAAATCAACAGAGACGGTAATAATGCTGCAGGCGCTGCTGCGGCTGTGTCTGAAAATGAAAAAGAGCCTCTAATGCTTGAACTCTCACTGCTTGGCAGACATCAGCTTAAGAATGCCGCAGTGGTATTGATGACAGTGGAAGTGTTAAAAAAGCGCGGTTGTGCAATAAGCGATGATGCAATACGCGCAGGACTTAAAAATGTACGCTGGCCGGCACGCTTTGAGGTGCTTTCAAAGGAACCGCTGTTTATCCTTGACGGAGGACATAATCCGCAGTGTGCAGAAGCATTGGCAGAAAACATTGATACATATATATGTAAAAAGAGCCGTGCTAAAGAAAATGACAAGCGTTCAGTAACATTTCTTATAGGAATACTTGCGGATAAGAACTATGACAGGATCATAGAGCTTTTAAAGCCTTACGGGGAAAATTATGTATGCATTACTCCGAATAATCCGAGAGCGCTCGAGGCAAAAGAGCTTGCCTCAGAGGTGAAGAAAAAAACAAATGCAGCGGTGTGCGTCGCGGACAGCATCAGGGATGCAATTGATAAAGCTGTATCATATAAGATACCTGTAGTGGCATTCGGATCATTGTACAGCTCAGGAGAAATAAGAAAAGAATTCAGAAAAGAATTCCGGCATAAATAAAAGGATTATTTAAAATAAATGCTTGACGTTCAGACTGCCGTGTGTTAATCTTAATTAGTTAAAAGGGGAGACCCCCTTTTTTCTTGCATGAAATTTCAGCAGGAAAGACGTTAAGAGCGTCACGACTATTTAATTTTTGGGAGGTGAATAACCGTGGCTACAAAGCGTACCAAAATCACTCTGGCTTGTACCGAGTGCAAACAGCGTAACTATTTCCTTACAAAGGAAAAGAAGAACCATCCTGACAGAATGGAAGTTAACAAATATTGCAGATTCTGCAAGAAGCACACACCGCATAAGGAGACAAAGTAATGGCTGGTGAAGCTAAGAACTCCGGGGAGACTCTTTCACTCGGCGGCAAGATCAAAGGTTTTGTCGAAGGCGTTAAGTCAGAGTTTTCCAAGATCATTTTCCCTAATCAGGAAGATCTGAAAAAAGAGACTATAGCTACAATCGTCGTCAGTGTTCTTATCGGTCTGCTGATCTTCGTACTCGACACAGCCTTAAAGGCACTTTTGGGATTCATTCTTTAAAGGAGAAAAATAATGGCAGATACCAATTCTGAAGCTAAATGGTATGTAGCACATACATATTCAGGCTATGAGAATAAAGTAAAAGTCGATATTGAAAAGACCATCGAGAACCGCAATCTTCAGGATCAGATCCTTGAGGTGGCTGTTCCGGTTCAGTCAACAGTTGAATTAAAGAATGGTGTTGAGAAGAAGATAGACAGAAAGATCTTCCCGGGCTACGTTCTCGTTCACATGATCATGAATGACGAGACATGGTATGTCGTAAGAAATACCAGAGGCGTAACCGGATTTGTGGGACCGGGATCTAAGCCGGTACCGCTCTCTGATGAGGAGATCGCTATGCTCGGAAGCCGTGAGCAGGAGATCGTATGCGACTTCAAGGAAGGCGAAACGGTCGTTGTCGTTTCCGGAGCATGGAAGGATACTGTCGGAGTGATCAAAGCAATTAATGAGTCCAAGCGTCTCGTAACTATCAACGTAGAGATGTTCGGACGAGAGACACCTGTTGAATTATCATTCGTAGAAGTTAAGAAGCTTTGATATTTAAATATCACAAGACTTTTAACATACAGGTGGGAGGGTGTTAAAACCCCCGCTATTACCACAAGGAGGCTATTATGGCAAAGAAAGTTACAGGCTACATCAAGTTACAGATACCTGCCGGAAAGGCAACACCGGCACCACCAGTAGGTCCTGCTCTCGGACAGCATGGTGTAAATATCGTAGAATTCACAAAGCAGTTCAATGCAAAGACAGCTGATCAGGGAGATCTTATCATTCCTGTAGTTATCACTGTTTATGCAGACAGAAGCTTCAGCTTCATCACAAAGACTCCTCCTGCACCGGTTCTTATTAAGAAGGCATGCAAGATCAAGAGCGGATCAGGCGTACCTAATAAGACAAAGGTTGCTACTATCTCAAAGGCAGATCTTCAGAAGATCGCTGAGACAAAGATGGCTGATCTTAATGCAGCTAGCGTTGAGGCAGCTATGTCAATGATCGCCGGAACATGCAGAAGCATGGGCGTTACAGTAGAGGAATAAGAGGGAGGTAGCTTTAGATGAAAAGAGGTAAGAAATATCTTGAGAACGTGAAGAAGTTTGATCGCGCTCTTCAGTATGATAAGGATGAAGCTATCAAGATTGCAAAAGAGAATGCTTCAGCAAAGTTTGACGAGACAATGGAGCTTCACATAAGAACAGGCTGCGACGGACGTAAGGCTGATCAGCAGATCCGTGGTTCAGTAGTTCTTCCTAACGGAACAGGTAAGAAGGTTCGTATCCTTGTATTCGCAAAGGGACCTAAGGCTGACGAGGCACTCGCAGCAGGTGCAGATTTCGTAGGAGCAGAGGAGCTTATTCCAAGAATCCAGAATGACGGTTGGTTCGACTACGATGTAGTTGTTGCTACACCTGACATGATGGGTGTTGTAGGACGTCTCGGTAAGGTTCTCGGACCTAAGGGACTTATGCCAAACCCTAAGGCAGGAACAGTTACAATGGATATCACAAAGGCTATCCATGACATCAAGGCCGGACAGATCGAGTACAGACTTGACAAGGCAAACATCATCCATGTTCCTTTCGGAAAGGCATCTTTCACAGAGGAGCAGCTTGCTGAAAACTTCCAGACAATCCTTGATGCTGTAAATAAGGCTAGACCACAGGCTCTTAAGGGCGCATTCATCAAGAGTGCAGTTGTTACATCAACAATGGGACCTGGAGTACGCCTTAACGTATCTAAGCTTGTTAACGGCTAATTAAAATCAGACCATTACAGGGCAGCTGACGCCGGCCATGACATGAAAGCTTGATGCTTGACCGAATAAGTTGTCAAATGGGTGGAAAATATCATTTCGATATACAACATGCAATAAAAGACGTGTAAAGGTGAGTGATCATGTTTATGCGTCTTTTCTGTATTCTTTTATTTTTTACCAAATATTGGAGAAGAGCCGGATAAGTGTTAATTTGTCTTCATGTCAAAGAAAACATTATAATGACTTTCTTAAATAGAAGATATAAGTATCGATAAAAATACAAATGCAATTAATACATTAAAGCTTTCAAGCTTGACACACCCGGTCGCGTGTGCTACTATAATTAAGCTTTAACTGCCGAAGACAGCAGGTGCTCTGTTTATAACGGAGCGTAAGAACTACAACGCCTGCCGAGGAATGAGAGTGTTTATGATTTCATCTCCATGTCCTTTGGCATGGAGTTTTCTTTTTTCTGCAGTTAGAAAGCGGAAAAATTACAGGAGGTAAAAGAACATGGCTAAGGTTGAACTTAAACAGCCTATAGTTGATGAGATCAAGGGTCTTCTTGACGGAGCTCAGGCTGCCGTAACAGTACAGTATCTCGGAATCACTGTTGATCAGGATACAAAGCTTCGTAAGGAGCTTCGTGAGAACGGTGTTTCATACAAGGTATTCAAGAATACACTCATTAACAGAGCTGTAGCTGGAACCGAGTTCGAGGGTATTGTTGCTGATCTTAAGGGATCAACAGCTCTTGCAACATCAAAGACAGATGCAACAGCACCTGCAAGAATCATTGCAAAGTACGCTAAGAACATCGAGTGTCTTAACCTTAAGGGTGGTGTTGTTGAAGGCACATATTATGATGCTGCCGGCATGACACAGATCGCTGCTGTTCCTTCAAGAGAAGAACTTCTTTCAAGATTTCTTGGATCAATGCAGTCACCTATCACCAACTTTGCAAGAGTGCTTAATCAGATCGCTGAAAAGGGCGGCGAGGCAGCACCTGCAGCAGAATAATTTATTATTCTTACTATTTATTCGAAGAGCCGCAAGGCGGCAAACTAATTTCAGGAGGACATTACAATGGCAAAATTAACTACAGCTGAGTTTATCGAAGCTATTAAGGAACTGTCAGTATTAGAGCTCAATGACCTTGTAAAGGCATGTGAGGAGGAATTCGGCGTATCTGCAGCAGCAGGCGTTGTAGTTGCAGCAGCAGGCCCTGCAGCAGCAGCTGAGGAGAAGACAGACTTCGACGTAGAGCTTACAGAGGTAGGCAGCGAGAAAATCAAGGTTATCAAGGTAGTTCGTGAGATCACAGGTCTCGGACTTAAGGAAGCTAAGGATCTCGTTGAGTCAGCTCCAAAGGTTATCAAGGAAGCAGCTGACAAGGCTACAGCAGAGGGAATCCAGAAGCAGCTTGAGGAAGTTGGAGCTAAGGTTACTCTTAAGTAATTTAACGCATAGCGAAATTATAAAGGACATCGTTCACGTGTTTACTCCGGGACGTATGTCCTTTTTTATTATTTGTATAAACTGCATTTTATTCATTAATAAACAGATAAGATGATTCATTTAACTGTTTTTTATCCTTTAAAATGTAAAAAACGGCGGTGTGAAAAAAAATAACGCTAAATTAAGAACTTGGTAAGAATATTTTTTGTGAATTTTGCATATCTTAAACAAATTCACAAATGCTTTATTTGTACGTAAGGACTTGATCACAATTACTCCTGTATAATATTAAATGTTTGCACACAAATTATTTTTTATAAGGAGTATAATTTTTGATTAAGAATAAAGCTATAACAGGCATTATGATGATGTTGATGGTTCTGACATTTACAATAACCTCAGTAGCCGCACCTAATAACAATGATATTCAGATCTCAGAAAGCGTTGAAGCTGATAATGACAGCACAACAGCTAAGCTTGCAGATGCTTCAACTACTAATGAGAACGGTACAGAAAGATACGAAAACAGAATAATATATGCAGCAAATCTAAATTATGATACAAACAGTAACGAAGTATCAACAGTAGAGGCCGAAGAAGAGGCTGCAGAGGAAACGATCCAGGAACCTGTAAGCGTAGGCTCAAGCGTTATTGCCTTTGCAAAACAGTTTTTAGGCGGAAGATATCGTTACAGCGGAACAAGTCTTACTAACGGAACCGATTGTTCAGGGTTCACAATGTCTGTATACAAGAATTTCGGAATCTCACTTCCACATTCATCAAGAGCACAGAGAAATGTAGGCGTTAAGGTCGGCAGTCTTGCAGAGGCCAAGGCCGGAGACATTATCTGCTACAGCGGACATGTAGCATTATATATGGGTGACGGTCAGGTCATCCATGCTTTGAATGAGAAAAAGGGAATTACTATCTCTAATGCCAATTACAACCACATTCTTGACATAAGAAGAGTTGTATAACATTATAAATAGCAAAATAGGTTCATTTGAATAAATTTTTCAACGACTTCTATCCAGGCGGTTGTTGGAAATTCAAAGAAATGATAGAATACCATCTGTAATTAGACAATAATCTTTATATACGGAGCTGAGACAATGAAGGTTATAACATTAAGCAGAGAATACGGAGCAGGCGGTCACACCATAGGTAAAGCAGTAGCGAAGAAGCTGAATATACCTTTCTATGATAAGGATATTATCAGAAATGCTGCAAAAGCATCAGGCATAGAGCTTGACCTTGTTGAAGAAGAAGGCGAGGATATGTCAAAGATAGAAACTATCATGACTGCTATCAGTAATCTCTCAAGCGGATATTATAATGATACCCACGAGAAGCTTGTTGAAATACAGAAGGCTATAATTATTAACTATGCCAAGCAGGGACCTTGTGTAATACTCGGCCGCTGTGCTGATGACATTCTTCTTAATGCAGGTATTGACTGTATTAATGTATTCATCTATGCAGATGAGCTTCACCGTGCAAAAAGGATCGCTGAGCTTATCGGTACCGATGACGTTAATCAGGTAAGAAAAGCAATGCTGAAGAGAGACGAGGCAAGACATAACTATTTCCATCATTTCACAGGTAAGAAATGGGGCTTCAGCAGCAATTATCATATTTGCCTTGATTCCGGATTCCTCGGATATGATAAATGTACGGATATTATTGTAGATATTGCAAAGGATCAGGATAATAGGTGACAGATAGTGAGCTATAAAAAGTTGAGCTTTAAGCAGGCAAGAGAACTGCTTGACTCAGAGCCTCAGTGTGTCATGCTGGATGTCAGAGATGAGGAAGAATATATCACCGGACATCCTACAGAGGCTGAGCTTTTGCCGGTCGACTGTATAAATGAAGAAACGATAGCAGAGTTTGTGAAAACAAAGGATACTCCTGTTATTGTTTACTGCAGGACAGGAGCCAGAAGTCAGGAGGCTGCAGAATATCTTGCAAGTATAGGTTATACAAGAGTCTATGATCTCGGCAGTCTGATAGGCTGGCCGTACAGCAGAATGGTTTAATCATTTGTCTGCAAAATATTTATTTTCAAAATACTGCTTTACAGACTGTATAGCTTGTAGTAGTATGTAAATGCTTACAGTTATTATGTTAGCTGTAATACAATTTAATAATCTTCAGGGCGGGGCGTGATTCCCCACCGGTGGTATAGCCCACGAGCGTAACAGCATGATGCGGTGTGATTCCGCAGCCGACAGTATAGTCTGGATGGAAGAAGATAAAACAAAGGATAATATAACCTTTTATTTTTTGTGTACTTGTCGCGCCCCGATTTTTTCGGGGTGTGTTTTTGATTTAAGAGACATGGAAGCTTTATTTTATTGCCTGCAATCTTAAATGCACAGAAAATAGCTTTATGCGCACGGATATTGTTTAAAATTTATACTGCCAAATTATAAGCGGTATTAAAATGCTGTGTGTCATAATGCAAAAAAAGTATGAATGAAATTCATGATCAGAGATATTATTCCGTAAACCAAGATCCAAGCCCTGTGATTATTCACAAGGTTTTTTTATTTGTAAAACAGGAGCGGATATGACTGACAGAGAATATATGTTAAGAGCTATTGAGCTTGCGAAGCTCGGAAGCGGTCATACATCACCAAACCCTATGGTAGGCGCAGTAGTAGTAAAGGACGGACATATTATTGCAGAGGACTACCATCATCGCTGCGGCGAGTTTCACGCAGAAAGAAATGCATTATTAAAATGCGGGGATGAGGCAAAGGGAGCAGTTATATATGTGACATTGGAGCCCTGCTGTCATTACGGAAAAACTCCTCCGTGTACTGAAATTATTATAGAAAAAGGCATAAAAAAGGTAGTTATCGGTTCCAGAGATCCGAATCCACTTGTGGCAGGAAAAGGCGCTGAAATATTAAGGGAACATGGCATTGAGGTTATAGAGGATTTTATGAGGGCCGAGTGCGATGAAATTAATACGGTTTTTCTGCATTATATAAAAGATAACCAGCCTTATACGGTGATGAAGTATGCGATGACTCTCGACGGCAAAATTGCGGCGTATACAGGAAAATCAAAGTGGATAACCGGAGAAAAAGCAAGAGAATATGTGCATAAACAAAGAGCATCATATGCATCGATCATGGCAGGGATAGGAACAGTACTTGCAGACGACCCGATGCTTAACGCACGATTTGAAGGAGCTCATCAGCCGCTCAGAGTAATATGTGACAGCAGGCTGAGGATACCTGAGGAAAGCAATATCTGCAAGACGGCAGAGCAATATAAAACTATAGCTGCCTGTGCTATGGATGCAGATGAGTTTGAAATAAGTGAAAAAAGGAAGAGACTTTCTGAGCTTGGCATTGAGGTATGGAATCTCCCGGCAGCAGATGAAAACGGGCATTTAAGTGTAGATCTTAAAGCACTTAAATCGAAGCTTGGAGCACAGGGAATAGATTCGATATATATAGAAGGCGGCGGAACACTTAATTTTGCGGCACTTAAGGCAGGTATAGTCGATCATGTCTGCACATTTATAGCACCGAAGCTATTCGGTGGAAAGGATGCAAAAACACCTGTTGAAGGACTCGGAGTAAGTTCACCGGATGAAGCCTTTATGCTTAAAAATATGAAGCTCAACAGGCTTGGTGAGGATCTGATGCTTGAGTATGACGTTGAGCACAAAGACATTTGACTTGATATATAAATTTTCGGGAAAGAAGGAAAACGAATGTTTACCGGAATAGTTGAAGAAAAAGGCACAGTCAAGCGTATCACGAGCGGTTCCTCGGAATACAGTATAGAGCTTTATGCTAAAAAGGTGCTTGAAGGTACGCAGATAGGAGACAGCATAGCCGTAAACGGCGTTTGTCTGACTGTAACAGCGATGGGACACGATTGGTTCAGAGCAGATGTAATGCCTGAAACCATTAGAAGAAGCAGCTTGGGAGATCTGAAGCCGGGCAGTAAGGCTGATCTTGAGAGAGCGATGGTTGCAGGAGGAAGATTCGGAGGACATATAGTTTCCGGTCATATTGACGGGACCGGAGTCATAAAGGAGCTTCGCCATGAAGGCAACGCTGTGTGGGTGAGGATAATGACGCTACAAAGCATTTTGAGACTGATAGTAGAAAAGGGATCGATAACGATAGATGGAATCAGCCTAACCGTGGCAGGACTCGGAAATGACTATTTTGAGATTTCGGTGATACCGCATACAGCATCTGAGACAGTGCTTCTGGATAAAAAGGTCGGAGACAGAGTTAATCTGGAAAATGACATTGTCGGAAAATATGTCGAAAGACTGATGAGCGCATATAATCCTAACGGCAAAGCCGCAGGATCCGGAGCTGTAAATGCCTCAAATGCCGAAAACACATCAGGCACAGGCGGCATTACATTGGAATTTTTAGAAAAATACGGGTTTTAAGAAAATAACTAAATAAATACAGACATTAATTTATGGAGCTTTACAAAGGAGTTTAAAAATATGGAAAGACAGTTCAACACTATAGAGGAGGCACTCGAGGATCTTAGGGCCGGAAAGGTCATTATCTGTACTGATGATCCGGACAGAGAAAATGAGGGCGACTTCATATGTGCGGCACGCTATGCTACAACTGAAAATGTTAATTTCATGGCAAGCTATGCCAAGGGTCTTATATGTACACCTATGTCATATGAGCTTGCACATAAGCTTAATCTTCCGCAGATGGTGAGTGAGAATACAGACAATCACTGCACAGCATTTACAGTTTCAATAGATCACGTAGATACTACAACAGGTATTTCAGCAGAGGAAAGAGGCTACACTGCAAGAAAGTGTATCGATCCTGAAACCAAGCCTGAGGATTTCAGACGTCCAGGACACATGTTCCCGCTTGTTGCAAGAAAGGGCGGAGTTTTAGTAAGAAACGGACATACTGAGGCAACCGTAGACCTTTGCAGACTTGCAGGACTTGAGGAATGCGGACTCTGCTGTGAGATCATGAGAGATGACGGAACCATGATGCGTACAAGTGAGCTTTGGGAGCTGGCTGACCGCTTCGGGCTCAAGTTCATCAATATACATGATCTTCAGAACTATTTAAGAAGAAATGAGATCCATATGCACTGCGAGGCAGATGCAAAGCTTCCTACAGCATACGGAGATTTCCAGATAAAGGGCTTTGTAAATGATATAAGCGGCGAGCATCACATTGCACTTGTATGCGGTGATATCGGAGACGGAGAGGATATTCTTGTAAGAGTTCATTCGGAATGTCTCACAGGCGATGTATTCGGATCAAGCCGCTGCGACTGCGGAGCACAGCTTCATAAGGCTATGGAGCTTATACAAAAGGAAGGCCGTGGAGTTATCCTTTACATGCGTCAGGAGGGCAGAGGCATCGGACTTATCAACAAGCTTAAGGCCTATGAGCTTCAGGAGCACGGAAGAGATACTGTTGAAGCCAATGTTGAGCTTGGCTTTGCCCCTGATTTAAGAGAATACTGGTCAGGAGCACAGATGCTTCAGAGTCTTAACATTAAGTCAGTAAGACTTTTAACAAATAACCCTAGCAAGATCTACGGCTTAGAGGGCTTTGACTTCGTAATAAAGGAGAGAGTTCCTATTGAGATCGAGCCACAGAAATACGACAGACAGTATTTAAAGACAAAACAGGAAAAAATGGGTCACGTATTTAAAAATATAAGCTTTGACTGATAACAAAATAAATAAACATTTTAAATGATTCGAAAGGAAAAAAGATATGAGCATTAATGTAATTGAGGGTAAGGTAGTCGCATCTGAGGGTATGAAGGTTGGCATCGTTGCTTCACGTTTCAACAGCTTTATAGTTCAGAAGCTCCTTGAGGGAGCTGTTGACGGTCTTGTAAGACACGGAGTTGAAGAAAAAAATATAGATGCATGCTGGGTACCGGGTGCTTTTGAAATACCGCTTACAGCAGAAAAAATGGCTGCAAGCGGCAAGTATGATGCAGTAATATGTGTAGGAGCAGTTATAAGAGGCGCTACAACACATTATGAGCTTGTAGTTAATGAGACAGCTAAGGGCATCGCTCAGGTTGAGTTCAAGACAGGCGTACCTGTAATGTTCGGAGTTATCACAACAGAGAACATCGAGCAGGCTATTGAGAGAGCCGGATCAAAGGCAGGTAATAAGGGCTATGACTGTGCACTTTCAGCTATTGAGATGGTTAATCTCATGAAGCAGATCGGCTGATCTTAAGATATTTATAAAATATACGGTAAAGACTGCCGCAGTGAGAAATTTAACTTAGCTGCGGCAGTTTTATCATTAAAAATATCCGAAAAGGGGACGGAATATTGGGCAAGTACAGCATTAAAAACTGCAGATCGGTAGTGTTTGACTGGGACGGAACACTGCATAAAACAGAGCTTATTTATATAAATGCCTTCAATGAGGCGTATGACTTTCTTGTGAGAGAGGGCTATGCCGAGCCCAGGCATTTTACTGATAAAGAGATAAATTCATATCTCGGCATGACTGCAAAGGCTATGTGGAAGGTTTTTATGCCGCAGCTTCCGGAGGAGATAAAAGAGCATTGCTCCGCTATGGTAGGAGATTATATGATAGAAAATATATATGCCGGCAATGCAAGGCTTTATCCGGGGACTGAGGAAATGCTTGATGAGCTTAAGAGCATGGGACTTAAGCTTTATATTCTTTCCAATTGTCAGCACAGCTATCTTGAAGCGGGAGCTAAGTATTTCAAATTGGACAGATGGTTTAAAAAATGCTATGCAGCAGGTGATTACGGCTTTAAATCAAAGCCTGAGATCCTTTCGGAAGTAATAAAAAGTGATGGCATAGAGTCTGAAATCCTAATGGCAGGTGACAGATATTCAGACATGGAGGTTGGTATCTTTGATGGGATAAAGTGTATCGGCTGTGCCTACGGCTATGGAGAAAGAAGCGAGTATGCTTCTGCGGCAGCTATTGCTGAAAACGTCAGGGATATACCTGAGCTTATCTGTAAGATAGACTGACTGTAACTAAGCGGGTTTTACAATAAGCAGTAAACAATCAGTATGTATCAGATATTTATAATACAAAACAGACAGTGAAGAAATGCTGTGCAGAAAATACTGTAAAATGAAACCGCGGATCGGCTGATTGATTAAAAACTCAGCTTATCCGCGGTTAATATTATGTTAGTGCTCCTTATAGTAGTTTATAAGGCAGCCGTCTGTAATGATCTGACGCTCATCAGGAGTGAGGTCTCCGGTGGTTGTTTCAAATTTGACAACATTTCCGGCTTTTTTAATAATATATGCATTTATTGAGGCTGTATTCTCAAGTATGGCTTTTTTAATGCCCGGAATAAATACATAGTCACCAAGCTCCAATATTGAAGGATCACTGATGAGGAACGGAACCATGCCCCAGTTTATGCAGTTTGAGCGATAACGCTTGGTAGCATAGGACTTTGCAAAGTTAGCGGATGCACCAAGAACTCTCTGACATGATGCAGCCTGCTCTCTTGCAGAACCGTCGCCCGGTGACATTGCAAATATTGTTGATCCGATGTCGGTATTCTCAGGATCACAGGAAAGTCCTGCAGCCTCTAACTGCTCATATACCTTCATGATCTCTGCCGGAATATCTCCGGAAGCGATACGCTCTCTGTCGTAGCTTCTGACAACCTTGCTGCGTGAAGCATACTCAGGATCTCTCTTTGAAAGAGCAAACTCTGAAAGCTTTTCAGGGTTTGAACGATAGCTTGATGTCTCTCCGGAAGGAATCAGTTCATCCGTGGTGGTTACAGGATCTTCGATATAGCTGCAGACCTTAACAAGGAGATCCTCGGTAAGTGCAGGCATCTTCGGCCAGTCCTTAATATTAGGACCGAATTTAAGCTCGTGCTCAGGCTCCGGTCTTCCCCAACCGTTATAAACTCTCTTTTCATAGATCGAAGCATCATAATTATGATCAGGCGCAGTATATTCTATGTCAAGATCGGTTGCGGCAGTGAGTTTTCCTCCGTTAGCGGCTGTAGCAGCTATAGAGCGGCTGTCCATAAGCGCTACTGCTGAAAGCTGTCCGTCTCCCGGCTTCGAACCTTCTCTGTTAGGGAAGTTTCTTGTTGTATGTCTTATAGAGAACTCACCGTTTGCAGGGCAGTCGCCTGCACCGAAGCAAGGGCCGCAGAAGCATTCACGCATAATGACTCCGGCAGCTATAAGATCAGTGACAGCTCCGTTTTTAACAAGCTCATAGTATGCCGGCATGCTTCCAGGATACACGCTTAATGTAAATGTTCCGTTTCCGCAGTTCTGACCCTTAAGGATGTCTGCAGCAGCCATGATGCCGTCGATAGTACCTCCGGCGCAGCCTGCGATCTCACCCTGATCGACATATATATTTCCGTCTCTGAATTTGCTCATAAGATCGATCCTGGCGCCGACTATCTGTGAATTGACATTTACCTCTGTTTCATGCAGAATGTCGGCAGCATTTTCAATAAGCTCACGGATTGTATATGTATTTGAAGGATGCATAGGCATTGCAATTGTACATTCTATCTTTGAAAGATCCACATATACACAGCCGTCGTAGTAAGCGGCAGTCTCAGGCTTAAGCTCCTTATAGTCATCAGGACGCATGTGATTGACAAAGTAAGACTTTGTCTCGTCGTCAGTCATCCATATTGAGCTCCAGCAGGTAGTCTCAGTGGTCATGACATCGATAGCATTGCGGTATTCGATAGGAAGACCGGCAATACCCGGGCCTACAAATTCCATTATCTTGTTCTTAACATAACCGTTTTTGTAAACTGCTCCGATAATTGATAAAACCACATCGTGAGGACCTACTCCGGGCTTCGGACTTCCGGTGAGATAAATGGCTATCGTCTCGGGATATGTAAAGTCATAGGTGCGGTTTAAAAGCTGCTTTGCAAGCTCACCGCCGCCTTCGCCTACTGCCATACAGCCGAGTGCTCCATAGCGGGTATGAGAGTCGGTTCCTAAGATCATCTTGCCGCAGCCTGCCATGGTCTCACGGTTATAGCTGTGAATGTTGGCCATATTGGTCGGAACATAAATACCGCCGAATTTGTGTGCTGCAGAAAGTGCGAACTTGTGGTCATCCTCATTAATGGTTCCGCCTACCGCACAAAGAGAATTGTGGCAGTTGGTAAGAACGTAAGGAAGCGGGAACTCGGTAAGTCCTGAGGCTCTTGCGGTCTGAATTACTCCGACATAGGTGATGTCATGGCTTGTAAGTGAATCAAAGCGAAGCTTGAGATGCTTCATATCATCACTCTTGTTGTGGGCCTTGATGATTTTATAGGCCATTGTACCCCTTGCTGCTTCCTCTGCAGTTGTCTCGATGCCGGTCTTTTGTTTAAGTTCAGCTTCATTTTCACAAAGCTCAGTGCCTCCGGCAAGAAAAACTCCTTTATCATAAAGCTTTATCATATCAGGATTCTCCTTAAGCTATAATTAATGCATGTATGCTTATGTAATATTATAATGTATATAGGTATTCATCTACTGATGAATAATTGATACCTATGCTGTACGAACTAAAGCCCTGATAGGCTTGATTTGCTATAGTATAGCATAACTGTACAGTAATTTTTTAATGAAGTGTATTAAAAAAATTGGTTTTTATATTGTACTAAGATAGTGTGATAATATAAACTGTTTCATAAATATCATGCATAAAGAGGAATGTAATGGATCTTTTTGATTATATGAGAGAAACGAATAAGAAATCCGAAAGCCCTTTAGCTTCCCGTATGCGCCCGGAGTCCCTTGATGAAATAGTGGGACAGGAGCATATAATAGGAAGGGATAAGCTTCTTTATCGTGCAATAAAGGCGGATAAGCTTGGATCGGTGCTTTTATTCGGACCTCCGGGAACCGGCAAGACGACTATAGCAAAGGTCATAGCACACACGACTAATGCTGACTTTGAACAGCTCAATGCCACAACTGCCGGAAAAAAGGATATGGAAGAGGTTGTAGTAAGAGCCAAACAGAACATGGCAGCATATGCCAGAAAGACTATTCTTTTTATAGATGAGATACATCGTTTCAATAAGGCACAGCAGGATTATCTGCTGCCTTTCGTGGAGGACGGAACGATCATACTTATAGGGGCAACCACCGAAAATCCTTATTTCGAGGTCAATCGCGCTCTGTTGTCGCGTTCAAGACTTTTTGAGCTTAAGCCGCTGTCATCGCAGGATATAAAAAAGCTCGTGTTAAGGGCTGTAGCTGATGATAAAAAGGGAATGGGAATGTACCATGCATATATAGATGATAATGCCGCTTCGTTTATAAGCGATATTGCAGAAGGAGATGCAAGAACTGCATTAAATGCTGTAGAGCTCGGAGTGCTGACGACCGATCCTGAGCCTGACGGCAGGATACACCTTACTATAGATGTTATGCAGGAATGCATACAGAAGCGTGCCATAGGCTATGATAAGGACGGCAATAATCACTATGATACTATTTCGGCCTTTATTAAGAGCATGAGAGGTTCGGATCCGGATGCCGCGGTCTACTATCTTGCGCGCATGCTTGAAGCCGGAGAAGATATAAAGTTCATTGCCAGACGCATTATGATATGCGCTTCTGAGGATGTGGGAAATGCCGATCCTATGGCGCTTAATGTTGCGGTCAGCGCATCCCTTGCGGTTGAACGTGTAGGCATGCCGGAAGCAAGGATACTTTTATCGCAGGCGGCGGTTTACGTTGCATCGGCGCCTAAATCCAATGCAAGCTATCTGGCTGTAAATGCCGCCATTGCAAAGGTAAAAGAGACCGGAAATCTGCCGATACCTGTTTATCTCAGAGACATTCATTATGAGGAAAATGCATCAGAGGCTGCAGGAAGAGGGCATTTTGCAGGAAACGGTACAGGCTATAAGTATGCTCATGATTATCCAGGACACTATGTTGAGCAGCAGTATCTACCTGATGAAGTAAAGGATGAGCATTTTTATAATCCGGGAACCAACGGCTATGAAAATACTATTCACGGGTATTTTAAAAAAACCGGCAGAGAATAACACATGGAATAACGCAAAAAATAACACAAAGAATTACACAGAGAACAACACTTCATTAGTAACACATTAGTAACAAAAGAGCGCTAAAACCCTTATTTTAAGCCAAAATAATCTTAAAACATACTTAAGATATTTTTCATGAAAAGAACACACGGTTTATAGTAGAATGTCTAAAGCAAACAAAGAGAAAAATTAATATAAACGGAGATGGAATAAATGAAGAAATTTAAAGCAGTATTAGCATTTACAGTTCTTGCATTCGCACTTACGGCATGCGGCGGCAAAAAGGCTGAAAACGTTGAAACCGAGCCTGCATCAACAAGCGCAGCATCAGAGCATGAAGGCAAAGAGGATGAAAATGCAGATGTTGTAGCACTTCCTGATGAGTTCGAGGCTGAATATTTTGAGGGCATAGTTACAAGCGTTAAGGGCAACAGACTTACACTAAAGAACGAAGATAAGACTATGACCTTCGATATAACAAATGCTGAGATCACAGGAGATTCAGCACTTCTTACAGGCTGCGATGCAGAGGCTGAATATGCCAAGGTTGACGGAGATGTATATCCTGCAGACATGGTCACAGTCCTTATGGATGTTGAGCAGCAGGCAGCAAGCGAGAACCGTGATCCGTATATTTACGGAGTTTTACAGTTTGCAGACATCAATGATATCACTATCATAGATGATTCAGGAGTTGAGCGTACATTTGATAACCAGATGTCACGTACAGTATCCTTTAACGAGCTCAAGGCAGGCGATCCTGTATACGTAACATACTGCGGAACAGTTTTTGATGAAGAGGAAGAGCGCGGAGAGTCTGAATTCACAGAGCCTATCGCAATCAAGGTGGTTGCTGCTGACGCTGTTGAGTCAGAGGATGCCAAGGCAAATTACTTTATCGGTACAGTTGACTCATCTTATCAGAACGGTATCGTTTCTGTTGCAAATGATATAGCAACATTTGAGGTAACTGCTGATGAGAGCATTATGAACGGCATCAACGAGGAAGACGAAGTCAAGGTATATTATGACGGAGCACTTGCAGGTATCTCTGTAGAGGCTACAAAGATAGAGAAGGTTAACGGATAAATAAGTATATATGACATATAAATATTTATAAGACATAAAGAGACAGGTCATCGCAGCTGCGGGGTCTGTCTTTTTGGTTTGCGCGCCATGGGTGTGCTCTAATGGATGAAAGTTCAGAACACGCCCGGATAGTGGGAAGTGTATAGCCAAACAGCATTGTTGATGTAATAAATTATTGTAAAAACTATGGAATGATTGAAGCTTTTCTGATATATTTTTTCTACAAAAGTAAATTATTGATTGTTTATTACAACGGAGAGATATATGGCACAGGAAAAAAAGATATCACCGAGAGTATACGGACAGTTAAGACATAATATACTCCATATTCCGAATACGGTATATGAGGCGAGCGGTATTATAGTTAACGGACGCAGGATAAAGAGCTGTGTTTTCACTACTGATCTCGCTATAATCAGAAACTGTGATGCTGATGCTGTTTTTGCGGTGTACCCGTTTACACCTCAGCAGGCAATCAGTGATGCGATCATTAAGGCTGCATATACACCTGTTTTCTGCGGAGTAGGCGGCGGAACCACTAACGGACTCAGGACTGTAGGCCTTGCAAAGGATGCCGAGAGCCAGGGAGCTATGGGTGTGGTCTTGAATGCGCCTGTCTCGAATCTCAATCTTCAGGCTATAGCAAGAGTCGTTGACATTCCAGTAATTATCACTGTAACCAGGGCTGATACGGATATTGCAGGCAGACTTTTTGCGGGAGCAAATATCTTAAATGTTGCCGGAGGATTCCAGACACCGGAGATAGTTGCAAGCATAAGGAAGGACTTTCCTGATGTTCCTATTATTGCGACCGGAGGAAAGACTGCGGAAAGCATTGCCGAAACTATCGCTGCAGGAGCTAATGCTATTACCTATACACCGCCGTCAACTCAGGAGCTCTTTAAGGAAATGATGGGCAAATACAGAGAGAGCTTATAAGTGGGTTAATATCCGTGCCGTTATTTTAAATAACATAAAAGCTATAAGATTTCATTTGCTGAAGTCTTATAGCTTTTTTTATCCTGTCGCTTATTTAGAAAATGGGGGGGGGTATAGTAATGTTGAGTCAGGTGGTAATTAAATAATTATCTTATAAATAAGTAGATCATATAAGCAGTATAAAGGATCAGGCATGTAATGCCTTCTTTTTTTGACATTTTACGCTTGGTTCCCGCCATTATAAGTAAAGCAATTGCACTTATTATAAGTACGGTGCAGTCTATTATTGATTCACCCTTTACATGAAGAGGTGAGATTATTGCCGAGAAGCCAAGAATAAACAGGATGTTGAAAAGGTTGGATCCCATGGCATTTCCTAATGCAAGACCGCTGTCGCCCTTTATTGCTGCTACTATTGAGGTTACAAGCTCAGGAAGAGATGTACCGATAGCCACTATTGTAAGACCTATATAGTTCTGGCTTACACCTAATGAAAGTGCGATTGCCGAAGCTGAATTGACAGTAAGATTTCCGCCTGTAATAACGGCAGCAAGACCGCCGGCTATAAAAAGAACGCTTATCGGAAGCGGGCGCTCTTTACAGCCAATATCCTCAGTACGGTTTTTAAGTGCGCTTATGACCATGCTGCCTATATAGGTCACCATTGCAGTGGTGAGGATAAGTCCTTCGATCCTTCCCAGCCTTTTATCTATGAGCATAAGGAGGAGAGCGATAGTGAAAATGATATTAAGAGGCATATCCCTTTTCAGAATGCCCGGGTCGGTATTAAAGCCTGAGAGCAGCGCACATACACCTACTACAACAAGTCCGTTAAATATGTTTGATCCTATGACGTTGCTGACGGCAATATCATTGTTGCCTGCAAGAGCGGCATTGATGCTTACAGAAGCCTCAGGCGCACTGGTTCCCATGGCCACTATGGTAAGCCCTATTATAACGCTCGGCACCTTTAAGATCCTTGCAAGCGAGGAGCTTCCGTCAACAAAGAAATCAGCTCCCTTGACCAGAAGCAGAAAACCTGCAATAAGAAGAATGTAGTTCATATTCCTTCCTTTCCGCGGTATAAGAATAAAAAAAAGACCTTTACCGCACAAAAATAAATGGTAAAAGTCTCGTTATATTAAAATAATGACCGGCCCTTTGGCGTGATGACGACCACTATCACATCCCCATACAGGATGCAAACTACTCCCTTTCGTATGCGTATTTTAATGTATGACATGATTTATGTCAATGATTATATTTTCATACATTTAAGCGTTAAATATGTATTTACAGGCTGACGGCTGTAAGCTGAAGATACAATTGAATTCACAAATTTTTTACAAAAGAATTAGCACTCATCGGTTGACAGTGCTAACAGTAGTGATATAATAAGGACAGTCGAAAAAATAAACTCATAAACGCCAAAGGAGGTGAATGAGTATGAACATACAGAAATTTACACAAAAATCAGTTGAGGCAGTAAACGGCTGCGAAAAGTTAGGCCTTGAGTACGGCAACCAGCAAATTGAAGCCGCACATCTTGTATACAGCCTTGTTACGGTTGAAGACAGTCTTATTGCAAAGCTTCTTCAGAAAATGGGAGTAAATCTTGAAAGCTTCAAGAAGGATCTCACAGATGTTATAGCCGGCTTTCCAAAGGTAAGCGGATCAAGCGGCAATATGTATTTTTCTGCAAATGCCAACAAAGCACTTACATCGGCAGAGGATAAGGCAAAGGCTATGGGAGACGAATATGTCTCTGTAGAGCATATATTCCTTGCAGTATTAGATGTAAATGACAGAGATGTTAATAAGGTATTTGCAAAATATAACATTATCAAGGATAACTTCTTAAAGGTGCTTTCAGAGGTGAGAGGCAATCAGAAGGTCGTTTCGGATAATCCTGAAGCCACCTATGATACGCTTAATAAGTATGGCTATGATCTTGTGGAAAGAGCTCGTCAGCAGAAGCTTGATCCGGTCATAGGACGTGATGAAGAGATAAGAAATGTCATCAGAATACTTAGCCGTAAGACGAAGAACAACCCTGTTCTTATCGGTGAGCCTGGTGTAGGCAAAACAGCTGTTGTTGAGGGACTTGCTCAGCGTATAGTAAATGAAGATGTACCTGACAGTCTTAAAAACAAAAAGGTGTTTGCACTTGATATGGGCTCACTCGTAGCCGGTGCAAAGTACAGAGGTGAATTTGAGGAACGACTTAAGGCTGTACTTAAGGAGGTATCTGAATCTGACGGAGAGATTATTCTGTTCATAGATGAGATACATACCATAGTAGGGGCAGGAAAGACCGAGGGTTCAATGGATGCCGGCAATATGTTAAAGCCTATGCTGGCAAGAGGTGAGCTTCACTGTATCGGTGCCACAACACTTGATGAGTACAGATATATCGAAAAGGATCCGGCACTCGAGCGTCGTTTCCAGCCTGTAACCGTAGATGAGCCTTCAGTAGAGGATACTATATCCATACTTAGGGGACTTAAGAATCGTTATGAGGTCTTCCACGGAGTTAAAATAACCGATGCAGCCTTGGTTCAGGCAGCAGTTCTATCACACAGATATATTACAGACAGATTCCTTCCTGATAAGGCTATAGACCTTGTGGATGAAGCCTGCGCAATGATAAAGACTGAGATGAATCAGCTTCCTGCAGAGCTTGATGAGCAGCAGAGACGTATTACTCAGCTTGAGATAGAAGTCTCGGCACTTAAGAAGGAAACCGATGAAATTTCAAAGAAGAGACTTGATGAGCTTAAGAAGGAGCTTGCAGAGCTCAAGGATAGCTTAGATGCCAAAAAGGCAAAGTGGCAGTACGAGAAGCAGGGTGCAGACAGACTTTCATCTATCCGTGAGGAGATAGAAAAACTTAAGGATGAGGCAGAAATACTTCAGCGTAAGGGCTCATATGAGGAAGCCGGAGCTATTATCTACGGCAAGCTCCCTGAGCTTAAAAAACAGCTTGAGGAAGAGGAAGAAAAGACAGGTAAGGAAGGCAGAGACCTTGTCCACGAAAGTGTTACAGAAGATGAGATATCCAAGATCGTTTCAAAGTGGACAGGAATACCTGTATCTAAGCTTTCTGAAACAGAGCGCTCTAAGGTGCTTAATCTTCCTGAACAGCTGCATAAGAGAGTTATCGGACAGAATGAGGCTGTCGAAAAGGTTTCGGATGCCATCATTCGTTCTAAGGCAGGCATAAAGGATCCTACAAAGCCTATTGGCTCATTCCTATTCATGGGACCTACAGGTGTAGGTAAGACAGAGCTTGCAAAGACTCTTGCGGAAAGCCTGTTTGATGATGAGAATAACATGATTCGTATCGATATGTCTGAGTACATGGAGAAGCATTCTGTCAGCCGTCTCATAGGAGCGCCTCCGGGATATGTCGGCTATGAGGAAGGTGGTCAGCTTACAGAGGCAGTTCGCAGAAAACCTTATTCTGTTATTCTTTTTGATGAGATAGAAAAGGCACATCCGGATGTATTCAACGTACTTCTTCAGGTGCTTGATGACGGACGTGTTACAGATTCCAAGGGTAAGACAGTGGACTTTAAGAATACTGTTATCATACTTACTTCAAACCTTGGTTCTGAATACCTCTTAAACGGTATTGATGATCAGGGTGAGATTACTCTCGAGGCAAGGGATAATGTTGATAAGCTTCTTAAGGCAAGCTTCAGACCTGAGTTCCTCAACCGTTTGGATGAGATTATACTCTTTAAGCCTCTGCATAAGAACGATATTGCTAAGATCATCGATCTTTCAATTGCAGACATTAACCGTCGTATCGGTGACAGAAATATGAAGCTTGAGATGACTGAAGCAGCAAAGGATTATTGCGTAGAAAACGGTTATGATCCTCAGTTCGGTGCTCGTCCGCTCAAGAGATATATTCAGAAGAATGTCGAGACTATCGCTGCAAGAGCTATTCTTGAAAACAGGATAATCGAAGGAGATACCATGGTTATTGACTTAAGAGACGGAAAGCTTACAGTCGATAAAAAGTAAACATATTGATAGATACCCTCTTTACCGGATAAACCGGCAGGGAGGGTATTTTTGTGCGTGGAAAAGCCGTGCACAGAAAATAGAGCAGGCCACTATAATAGCTCCGTATTGCAAATAATAGATAAAAATTTATAATACAAGTGTTGCGATTGAATTTTGCATGAATAAAAATGGGGAAAATTATGGATAATGCCAAGATATGCAAATTGAAGCACGATACGCTCCATGAGATAAAGCATCTTATTATTAAGATGAAGAGCTGTATATGCTGGATTCTGCTGTCGTGCGGAGTAGGTCTTTTTGTCGGTGCATACAGCACTGCCTTTGCTGCTGTGCTTAAAAAATCCAACGCATTCAGAGATTCTCATCCGTGGATACTTTTTCTTCTTCCTGCAGCGGGTCTTATCATAGTTTTTCTCTATCGCATCTGTAAAGTGTATAAGGATAGGGGAACAAATCTTGTCATAGGCTCGATCAATGCCGGCTCTGAGGTGCCGGGGACAATGTCGGTGCTTATATTTATATCGACTATACTTACGCATCTTTGCGGAGGCTCAGCCGGACGAGAGGGTGCGGCACTGCAGATGGGCGGAAGCCTCGGCAATGTTATTGCCCGCAGACTTCATATGGGTGAGCGCTCGGCAAAAATACTTATTATGTGCGGCATGAGCGCAGCATTCGCGGCGGTGTTCGGAACACCTATGGCAGCAGCGATATTCTCTATGGAGGTAATAAGCGTAGGAATCATACATTATTCAGCGCTTGTTCCTTGTGTATTTGCATCGCTTGTAGCTTCACGCTTTGCTGTGGAAATGGGAATAAACCCGGAGGCCTTTGAAATAATCGGCATACCGGCGTTCAATATCATCGGAAGCATTAAAATATTTTTGCTTGCACTTTGCTGCGCGGCCATAAGCACACTTTTTGTAGAAGCACTGCACAGCACCGGAAAGCTGTACGGGAAATTTATAAAAAATCCTTACATAAAAGTCGTTGTCGGCGGTATTATAATCATTGCTTTGACGCTCATTGCAGGAAACAGAGATTATAACGGAGCCGGAGTAGGCCTTATAGAAAGAGCTATACATGAAGGCGAGGTCAGACCGTGGGATTTTCTTATGAAAATGCTGTTTACCGCTATCACCCTGCAGGCAGGCTTTAAAGGCGGTGAGATCGTGCCTTCATTTTGTATAGGCGCCTGCTTCGGATGCTTTTTCGGGGAACTCTCAGGAATAAGCCCTTCATTTTGTGCAGCTATAGGAATGGCGGCAGTTTTCTGCGGAGTCACAAACTGTCCGATAACTACATTGCTCATAAGCTTTGAGCTCTTTGGCTTTGAGGGAATTCCTTACTTTATGATAGCCATAGCCATAAGCTATCTGCTTTCGGGCTATAAGGGACTTTACAGTGATCAGATTATTGTTTATTCAAAGTACAGACCAAGATTTATAAACAGACATGTCGGTGACGACAGTGAAGATGATCTTGTGGACGATTATTGATCTAAAGGCTATGCTTTTTCTCATCGTTTCAGCATGATTTTTTTGTATAAAGTAAAAACTTAAGTTTTGTACTTTGAGATTGAAGTTATCATAATAAATGATAAAATATTAACTATGTGTAAATTAATGTACAAAATATTTTGTTTATCGAAGGATAATATTGGAAATATTTATACATTTATAAAATAAAGCAGTCTATAATATTTCTGCAAATGCAGAGACATTTTAAGGAGAATGAAAATGAAACTGAATTTCGACAGCATTGAAGAGAAGAAGCTTGAGAATTTTAAGGGCGGTGAGAAGCATATCATGTCACGCATGTTTTCAGATGATCTTATAAAGATCATGAGAAACAGAGTTGAAAAGGGCGCTTCTATAGGTTATCACACACATGATACAAGCTGCGAGCTGATATATGTATTGAAGGGAACAGCTACTGTTAATTATGAAGGTGAGACAGAGCTGATCCATGAGGGTGAGGCTACATATTGCCCTAAGGGACACAGTCACAGCCTTACAAATGAGCAGGATGAGATTTTAGAGTTTTTAGCTATAGTACCTGAGCAGTAAAATGCTTCTGCCGGAGCTTAAGCCGATAGCGGTAATTGGTGAGAAAACGAGACTCGACGGTTCAGACCGTAAGTACTAAAGAGCAGATCGGGAAAAGTTTTTTTATGGATTATGTAATATTTACAGATGCCACGGGCGATATGGATAAATCACTCATAACGGACGGCGGCATTAAAATCATCCCTATGGGATGCATTATAGGGGACGAGTCATTCATGTGGGACGGCCTTAATGATGACAGAGAGGCACTGCACAGCTTTTTTGATAAGCTGAGGAATGAAAAAACATCGACAAGCACAAGTCAGGTTCCGCCGAACATATATTATGATACCTTTGAACCTTATATAAAGGAAGGCAAGGGCATACTTTATATATCGATATCTTCGGGAGTCAGCGGGACATATGCTTCTGCAGTTTCAGGAATTAACATGCTTAAAGAGGACTATGATAATGTACATGCAGAAGTCATAGATTCTCTCTGCGCATCCTTTGGGGAAGGGATGCTGATAGGCTCGGCGGCAGAAAATAAAGAAAAAGGCATGAGCCTTGAGGAGAATGCCGCATGGCTAAGAGAACATGCTATGAATGTAAGATGCTGGGTAAAGCTTGATGATCTTATGTTTTTAAACAGAGGAGGAAGACTTTCCTCTGCAAGCGCTATCGTTGGTACGGCGCTTAACATTAAGCCTATAATGTTTTTTGATGCGGAAGGCAAAGCCGCCATGGCATCAAAAAAACGCGGCGTAAAAATGGCGCTTAACGATATTATTGCGCATTTTGAAAGTACATTTGATCCTGAATTAGGTAATACTGTTTATGTTGTTGATACCGACAATGAAAAGGAAGCTGCAGAGCTTTATAACATGCTTTGCGAAAAACATCCTGAGCTTGACATAAAAAGGGGTGAGATCAACCCTATAGTAGGATCGCTTTTGGGTCCGGATGTTGCAGGAATCGTTCATTACGGGACAAGGAAGGACAGTGCAAAATAAAATATAAACAGAGTCCGCAAGTGTATACTGCGGACTTTGCTGAATTTGATATGTTTAACCCGGCAGTTCAATTGGCATTATATCCGGGTCTTACATATATTTCGGGAGATTAGGCCTGAATTGGGGAGCCTGGCAGAATTTTCTGAGTATTGAAAAATCTGAAAGGAGAAAAAATGAAGCAAGATTGTGTATTTTGTTTATCAAGAGCAAAAATGCAGCTGACAGCTCTCGGGCAATGCTTGAGGAAGCCGCGAATGTCTCTGATAACAAAGAGAGATGAAACGGCAGCAGCCGAGGAGGTTCTGAAAAGAAGATGAAAATGTTCGTGAAGGAACACAAAAAGGCAGTAACTATATGGATCGGTCTTATGATCGTCTTTCTTATTGCATCATTCTTAACAGGAACCGCAGACGGACATGAAAGCCTCAGAAATGCAATGCGTGATGCCGTACTGCACGAGGATAACAGAATATCTTTATTTGGTATTATGAGCGTCAACCCGGCAGTTATATCGGCATATACCGTAACTGCAGTGATGCTTATAGCAGCAGCCCTTATAAGGATTTTTATTATTCCTAAATTTACCATCGTTCCGGGAAAGGCACAGTTAGTTCTTGAAACAATGGTGGATTACTTCCGTGGACTTGCTGAAAAGAGCAGTCCCCACAGAAACAAAGTTCTCGGAGCTTATGTTTTTGCAGCGGGAGTATATATCTGTATCAGTACTTTATTTGAGCTTTTTGGTTTTCAGGCAGTGTGCACAAACGGAACGTCAATAGCACTTCCGGCACCTTTCTCCGATATTAACGGAGCTATCGCAATGGGTGTGATGTCATACTTCTTTATCATGTCAGGAGGCATAGCCGGAAACGGCATTAAGGGGGTCGGTCTGACACTTAAGGAGATATCGCTCGTCCTTTCATTAAGCTTCCGACTTTTCGGAGCACTTTTAAGCGGATTGCTTGTTACAGAGCTTGTATATCACACTATTTATCTCAGCATAGTTTTTCCGGTACTTGTAGGAATCATGTTTACACTTATGCACGCATTGATTCAGGCATATGTTCTGACAATGCTTGTTGCTTTATTCTATGGTGAGGTTTCCGAACCGCCGGTTGCAAAGTAAAAGAAGGGAAATAATAACAATGAAGAACTTATTCAAGAGAATAATTACACTTACAATGACATTAATGATCGTGCTTGCAGTAGCAGCACCGGCTTTTGCAGCAAATGAAGATGCAGCAGGTGCTGACGTTCAGACAGAGCAGACTGTAGAAAACACAGAAGCAGCAACAGATAACGCTATCGGTGCTAAGGGTATTGCAGCAGGTATCTGCGTAGGTCTTGCAGCAGCCGGTGGTGCAATCGGTATGGGCTTAACCTCAGCTAAATCAACAGATAGTATTGCAAGACAGCCAGAGACAAGCGGTGAAGTAAGAACAACTATGATGCTTGGTCTTGTATTCATAGAGACTGCTATCATTTACGCACTTGTAGTTGCTATTCTTATCATCTTTGTACTGTAATTTAACACGGAGGTTACATCAATGTCAGGATTACCTTTAAATATAGAAATACAGCAGATATTTCTTCATATGCTGAATTTTGTAATTCTTGCCGGTGGCCTTTATTTTCTTCTTTATAAGCCTGTTTGTGCATTCATTAATAAGCGTACGGAGTATTTTGCAAACCTTGAAAATGAGGCTTTAAATAAAAAGACAGAGGCCGACAGCATGCTTACAGAATATCAGAATAAGATCAAGGCTGTTGAAGAAGAATTAAAAGCAATCAAGGCTAAGGCATCTCATGATGCTGATGAGATCATCAGACAGTCAAGAGAAGAGGCAGAGGAGCAGGGCCATAGAATCATAATGGATGCTCAGGCTGAGGCAGAAAGGACGAAGGACAAGATCATCAAGGGCGAAGAGCGCGATATCATTAAGCTTGTTCTTGCGGCAGAAAAGAAACTTCATCATTATTCGGAGGACGAGAAATGACCAAGGAATCCATTTTAGACGCCGAGCTG
The DNA here is from genome assembly GCA_022768465.1 of Lachnospiraceae bacterium. Taxonomy (GTDB): domain Bacteria; phylum Bacillota; class Clostridia; order Lachnospirales; family Lachnospiraceae; genus Avilachnospira. The sequence continues at coordinate 22,440 of JALELZ010000031.1, read as the reverse complement.
GACGAACTCAGACGACTGCTCGAACGTGTGGATATCTCCGAGGGTGATCTTATCCCGCTTATGCAGGAGGCGATCAACAACTGGACACCTGATGATCTGAATAATGATGTAGGAGAAGTCGTTACAGTAGGAGACGGCATAGCTACAGTCAAGGGACTTAAGGAAGTAAAGTACGGAGAGATCCTTTTATTTGCAAGAGGCGTAAGAGGAATGGTGCAGGAGCTTAAGCCGGGCATCGCAGGCTGTATACTTTTCGGAGATGACAGAAAGATCACTTCGGGAAGCCTTGTAAAGAGGACAAAGAAGACAGCAGCAATGCCTGTAGGCGAAAACTTCCTCGGAAGAGTAGTCAATGCTCTCGGAGCACCTATAGATGGTTACGGCAAAATTGAGGCTGAAAGCTTCAGAAGAATAGAATCGCCGGCACCGACAATAATAGAGAGACAGCCTGTCAATAAGCCTATGGAGACAGGTCTTTTGGCTATAGACTCAATGTTCCCTATAGGAAGAGGACAGCGAGAGCTTATTATCGGTGACCGTCAGACCGGAAAAACCGCTATAGCTCTTGACACTATAGTCAATCAGAAGGGCAAGGATGTTATCTGTATCTATGTTGCTATAGGACAGAAGGCTTCTTCTGTTGCACAGCTTACAGAGAATCTCAAGAAGAGAGGTGCACTTAAGTATACTATTATAGTTGCGGCTACTGCTGCGGATTCTGCACCTTTACAGTATCTTGCACCTTATTCAGGTACTGCTTTAGGAGAATATTTCATGAGAAAGGGCAATGATGTCCTTATAGTTTATGATGATCTTTCAAAGCATGCTATTGCCTACAGAACTCTGAGCCTTATGCTTGAGAGATCACCTGGACGTGAGGCATATCCCGGAGACGTTTTCTATCTTCATTCAAGACTTCTGGAGCGTTCCGCCCACCTTTCCGATGCAGAGGGCGGCGGAAGTATGACTGCGCTTCCTATAGTTGAGACACAGGCAGGAGATGTTTCAGCATACATTCCAACCAATGTTATTTCAATTACAGACGGACAGATATTCCTTGAGAGCAGTCTGTTCTTCTCAGGTCAGAGACCGGCCGTCAACGTCGGAATCTCAGTATCACGAGTTGGTGGAGATGCACAGACCAAGGCTATGAAGAAGGCATCCGGAGGCATGAAGCTTTCTCTTGCGGTTCACCGTGAAATGGAAGTATTTACGCAGTTCTCAAGTGACCTTGACGAGTCTACCAAGGCTCAGCTTCAGTTCGGTCAGGGACTTATGCGTATGCTCAGACAGCGTCAGTACCATCCTTACTCACAGACAGAGCAGGTAATACTTCTTACCGCAGCTATGCATCATGTGATGCAGCCGGTTGCCATCGACAAGATCGATGAATTCTGCAAGGGACTTTTAGAGTATGCACCTGAAGCTATGCCTGAGGTTATTGCAGAAATAGAAAGCACCGGAAAGCTCAGTGACGAGCATCAGCAGAAGATCATTACTGAGGCAAAGAAGTTCAGGGATAAAATGTTCCCATCAGAAGGATAAGGATGCTTTGACATGGCTAATGCAAATGAGATAAAAACACGTATCCAGAGTGTTCAGGATACTGCCAAAATAACAAATGCCATGTATCTTATCTCATCCACCAAGATGCAGAGAGCTAAAAGGAGTCTTGAAAATACAAGACCTTATTATGAGTCTTTGCTTCATGAGATCGAAAGAGTATTTGCATCTGCGGATGATCCGGAGAGCAAATATTTTTATGATCCGGATAAGAAAAATCCGGACAACAAGGTAGCCTGCCTTGTCATAACCGCAGACAGAGGTCTTGCGGGAAGCTACAACATGAATGTCATTAAGGAAGCTGAACGTATGTTCAGAGAACATCCTAAGACAAAGTTCTTTGTTGTGGGAGATTACGGCAGACATTATTTTGATCGTCACGGAATTCCATATGTCAAAAGCTTTGACTACACCGCAAATGTACCGCACATAAGAGAGGCGAGAGACATAAGCGATGTGCTGCTTGACAGCTATGACAGCGGAGAGATAAACATGGTATATGTTATATATACCGTAATGAAAACAGCGATCACTTCTGAAGTCGATACGATAAGATTTCTTCCGTTTGACAGAGGAGACTTTATGTCTTCGGAGGAAAAGCTGAAAAAAGAGCTTGGCAGATTTGAGTTCTTTCCGTCATACAAAGAGGTTTTAGACAATGCTTTAAGGAGCATAGAGACCGGCTTTGTGTATAGTACACTTGTTTACAGCTTCTGCGCAGAGCAGAATGCGAGAATGGGTGCTATGGATTCTGCAAATAAGAATGCAGAAAAACTCCTTGCGGAACTGAGACTTCAGTTCAACCGTGCAAGACAGGCCGGAATTACTCAGGAGATCACGGAGATAGCTGCGGGTGAGCTCGCACAGAAGCGTAAGCGCATTAAAAAACAGAATGAGGAGGTAGAGACCTCGTGAAAACAGGAAAAATAATTGCAATATCAGGTCCTGTCATAGACGTAAGATTCGAAGATGGTCACCTTCCGAGGATGAAGGAGGCACTGACTGTTTCACTTGACGGTGAAGAGCGCGTCATGGAGGTCGCTCAGCATATAGGAGACAATGAGGTCAGATGTATCATGCTGGCTTCAAGTGATGACCTTTCTCTTGGAACAGAGGTTATAAGCGAAGGCAAGGGTATTACTGTTCCTGTCGGAGAGTGCACCCTCGGACGTATGTTCAATGTTTTGGGTGAGCCTATAGACGGAGGAAAGGAGATCCCTGAGGATGAAACAAGATGGGAGATCCACAGAAAGGCACCTGCATTCGATGAGCAGAGACCTGTAGTAGAAATACTTGAGACAGGAATAAAGGATATAGACCTTCTTGAGCCATATCCGAAGGGAGGAAAGATAGGACTTTTCGGAGGCGCGGGAGTCGGCAAAACAGTTCTTATTCAGGAGCTGATACATAACGTTGCCATTGAGCACGGTGGATATTCAATATTTGCCGGCGTAGGAGAGCGAAGCCGTGAAGGTAACGATCTCTGGCGTGAAATGAAGGAAAGCGGAGTATCGGACAAGACAGCACTTGTTTTCGGACAAATGAATGAGTCTCCGGGTGTTCGTATGAGAGTGGCACTTTCAGGACTTACGATGGCTGAGTATTTCCGTGATACAGAAAGAAAGGACGTACTGCTTTTCATCGATAACATTTTCCGATTTGTACAGGCCGGTTCCGAGGTTTCAACACTGCTTGGACGTATGCCTTCTGCGGTAGGATATCAGCCTACACTTGCAGAGGAGATGGGTGCTCTTCAGGAGCGTATTACATCAACATCAAGCGGATCCGTAACCAGTGTACAGGCCGTATACGTACCTGCGGATGACCTTACTGACCCGGCTCCGGCTACTACCTTTGCGCACCTTGATGCAACTACTGTACTTAGCCGTAAGATTGCTGAGCAGGGTATCTATCCGGCAGTAGATCCTTTGGATTCTACATCCAGAATACTTGAGGCTGATATAGTAGGAGAAGAGCATTACTATGTTGCCAGAAAGGTTCAGGAGATACTTCAGAAGTACAATGAGCTTCAGGATATCATCGCCATTCTTGGTATGGACGAGCTTTCGGATGAGGACAAAAACACTGTTACGAGAGCAAGAAAGATACAGAAGTTTCTAGCACAGCCTACACATGTTGCCGAGAAGTTCACCGGAAGACCGGGTATTTATGTTCCGCTTTCAGAGACTATAAGAGGCTTTAAGGCTATTATCGAAGGCGAGATGGATGAATATCCTGAGGCAGCCTTCTATAATGTCGGCGGTATAGATGATGTTCCGATAAAGGCAGCTGAGCTTGCGAAGGAAAACCTTCAGAGCAAATAAGGAGACATGCCGTGAAAGAGTTTCAGATTAAGATACTTGCGTCAGATAAGCTCATCTATGAGGGACCGTGTGTAAGTGTCACTGTGCCGCTTTCGGACGGCTCTATGGGTATACTTGCAGGACACAGCAATATGATAAGCGCCGTAAAGACAGGTGTTATCTCCTATAAGACCGCACAGGATGCGAAGTCTGAAAAGGTCGCTGTGTCAGCCGGACTTTTAAAGGTCGAGAATAATGAGGTTTTAGTGCTTGTAGATGCAGCTGAAAAGGCTGAGAGCATTGATATCGCAAGAGCAATGAGAGCCGAAGAGGCTGCCAGAGCAAAGCTTTTGAATGAGCAGAGAAAGCGCGAAAAAATGGCAGCTGAGGCGGATCTTGAACGTGCAATAATGCGTATCAAGGCCTCAAATATGGCAAATACTTTACACCATAAGAACTAAGTATTTAAATTAAACAGCACCTTCATGTTATGTGGTTTAGACTTTAAAGCTTCAAAGTCTTCACCACGCACATGAAGGTGCTGTTTGGTGTTTAACACTATTTAGTCAGGAGTGATTTACTTATTGTTCAGCTTGAATTTGCAGGATACTAAGGAGTTGTGCGCCTGGCTGTCTTATAGATAGCCGGGAATAAGTATTATCATACTCTTCTTACAGTGTAGCCTCCGCCCTGATTCTTGCTTACAGACCATTTCTGATCATATTCGTCATAGAAGGTTCCGGAGGTTTTTACTCGTCCGTTTTCATTGACAACATAGGTCTTTCCGCCTACAACAACTATCTGATATCCGGAATCTGATTCTACAAGCTCACCGTTTTTATAAAGATGACCGCCGGCCTCTCCGGTAACACCTGCACCCTTGGAAGCAGTGACAGAGCCTGCATTTTCAAAATACATCGTAGTTCCTTCATAGCCATATTTATCGTCGTACTCAACAGTAACCCGGCCTGTCTTCATGGATCCGTCGTTTTCAGCGCCGAAGTAATACAGCTTTCCGCCGTAGCCCTTTACTATACCGTACTGCATGGTTCCGACCGTATCGAAGGCATAATATTTGTCATCGATCTTTTTAACACCAACACCGTCAGATATCTTAGAGGTATTTCTTTCAGAAGTATACGGCTGTCCGTTCTTGAGATAATAGTATCCCTCAGGATGAATAGTCTTTCTTCCGTCTTCACGAACATCGTAATAAGACTCACCGTCAAACCATATCCACCCGGTTATGCGGTCGCCGTTGCCAGGGCGGTAGTATTTGCATACCATTCCGTCATCGTTACGGTATTCCACCCAGCCTTCCTGCATGAGACCGTTTGAATCAAAGTAATAATACGCTCCGTTGATCTTTTTCTCACAATTTTTGTAGAGCTTACCATTCTTATCTGTGTAGTACCAGCCTTCATCAAAATCTCTGTAATAGCCGGTCTTTATATAATGCCAGCCGGCCTGATTGAGCTGTCCGTTGCCGTAATAATAATTGTCATCGTCGGACCAGCCCTCATCGAGTCTGTAATTACTGAAATGGTATCTTACACCGTTGATGGTGAGATATCCGTCAGCCTTTGCGGCACCATTTCCCTGGAACCAGTACCAGTAGCTTCGCTGCTCGTAAATGTCATATATCTGACGCCATTGATTTACGACCATGACACCGTTTTCATCCACATAGTAAACTCCGCTGCCGTCCTCTACGAGAGAATTCGTAAGCATTCTGCCGTCGGATCCCATGTAATACCAGAGATTGTTGTAGTATATCCACTGATATGTTACGTAGTGACCGTATGCGTCTGTGTAGTACCAGTTCGGTCCCTGCTGTACCCAGCCCTGAGCATTTGCTGTCATGCTTCCTCCTGCCGAAAGGAGAGCGGTAAGACTGAGTGCCGCGGTAAGTATGATAGTATTATGCTTTTTCATAGTGTACCTCCCTACGATAATATTGCGCTGTGCATTCTGGTTATATTGCTTAAGCAATTCTTTCAATTTGAAAATATCTGATGCTAGTATCTGAAATTTATATAAAATACTTTTGTTTAAATTTGTTACTTATTGGTCGGCAGACAAAGCTTTTTGCTTAGTTTCATAATATCATGAAAACTCTTGTATAAAAATAGATACAATATTACGATGATGTTAAGATTATTTAGCTCAGGCTTTTGCTTTCCGTAATGTTTCGTAATAATTTACACGGGGCGGGTAGTATCAGTTTTTATGCTTCAATTTTTGCGCATGTTTTTAGCAATATTTATTTGTACTAATAGCTTTTACGGAAGATAAAATTGTTGTAAAATGTTTTCATAATAATTTATATATTGGATAATGTGCGTCTTTGATGATAAGGGGCATAAATATGCAGGAATCTGTCAGTGACAAGAGGCCTGCAGCATTTTCATGTATATGAGAAAATAGAAAATGCAGAATATATTTATAAGATGCGTTGGGGAGACAAACAATATGAACAATCGTCCTATTGTCGGCATTTCCATGGGAGATCCATTCGGAAACGGTCCGGAGATAACAGTACGTGCACTTAGTGACAAGGCAGTATATGAAAGCTGCAGACCGTTGGTTGTCGGAGATAAGAGCAGCATGGAATATGCAATCGATACTGCTAAAAAAATCTTTGGTACAGAGCTTAAGCTTCATACAATTAAGAATGTCGGAGAGGCTGTTTTTGAATACGGTACAATAGATGTGCTTGATATGGGCATCGTTAAGCCTGAGGATATTCCGCACAATGTCGGAGCTGACAAAATGCCTGCACCGTTCGGACTCGGAGCTACAAAGCTTGGCGGCGAGGCAGCCTTTTGCTATGTTGTAGAGGTGATTCGCATGGCTATGGCAGGTGAGATCGATGCTACAGTAACAAATGCTCTAAGCAAGGAAGCCATCAATATGGCCGGTCATCGTTATTCAGGACATACAGAGATATATGCAGAGTATACCGATACTGATAAGTATACTATGATGCTTGCTCACGAAGAGCTGAGAGTGGTGCATGTTTCAACTCATGTGTCATTAAGAGAAGCATGCAACAGGGTTAAGAAGGACAGGGTTCTTGATGTTATACGTATAGCTCATAATGCCTGCAAGGCTCTCGGCATTGAAAATCCTAAGATCGGTGTGGCAGGACTCAATCCTCACTGCGGAGAAAACGGCATGTTTGGAGTTGAGGAGATAGAGGAGATACAGCCTGCTATTGACATTGCCATGGCAGAAGGTATCAATATTCCTGAGAAAAAGCCTACACCGCCGGATACTGTATTCAGCAAGGCTATCGGCGGCTGGTACGATATAGTTGTATGCATGTATCACGATCAGGGACATATCCCGTTAAAGGTAAAGGGATTTGTATATAACAAGGCAGAGGGACATTGGGATGCCGTAGCGGGAGTGAATGTTACACTCGGACTTCCTATCATACGTGCAAGCGTGGATCACGGCACAGGCTTCGGTCATGCCGGTAGCGGTCATGCAAATGAGCTCAGCCTTATAAATGCGATCTCCTACGGAGTTCAGCTTGCAAAGCACAGAAAATGATAAAGGCCTGCATAGCGCAGAGTATATTACAGAGGGGATACTACGATGAAAAAGGTCATTATTATAGCAGATGATTTTACAGGAGCACTTGATACAGGTGTACAGTTCGCCGGAAAGGGCATTGCAACTACTGTGACCCAGCAGATCGATGCTGATCTCAAGGCGCTTTTTGAAAAGTTTCAGGTTGTGGTTGTAGATACAGAGAGCCGTCACCTTCCTCATGCAGAAGCCTACAGGATCGTTCGTACTGTTGCTGATAATGCTGTGGCAGCAGGTGTCGACATTATTTATAAGAAGACTGATTCTGCATTAAGAGGTAATATTGGAGCAGAGTTCAAGGCTGTTATGGATGCAAAGCCTGATGAGCTTTTATGCTTTGCGGGAGCTTTCCCTGCGGTTAACCGTGTTACACTTCAGGGACATCAGTATACTGATGGAATACTTATCTCGGAGAGCGGCTTCGGAAAGGATCCTATCAATCCTGTAACAGAGTCATTTATACCGGCTATCATAAAGAGTCAGGCGCCGGAGACTGAATGCACCATCATTTCAAAGGCCGAGCTTGCAGAGGGAATATCACTTGAAGGCCTCAGCGGTGTAGTGAGCTTTGATGCATCACTCGATGAGGATCTTGCTGCTATAGCAGGCTGTGTAGAGGCTTCGGGACATACAGCACTTCTTGCAGGCTGCGCAGGCTTTGCAAAGCATCTTGAGGCACTTATTGATGCGGATATCGATGAGGAAAGAGGCTTTGACAGAACTGACAGACTTATGATCCTCTGCGGAAGCGTTAACCCTATTACAAGAGAGCAGGTCGAGTATGCACATAAGAACGGTTTCCTTCGCATTAACCTTCTTCCTGAGCAGTTCCTTACAGTTGATTATTTTGAGACTGTAGAAGGCAAGAGACTTCTTGATTCCATCTATTATGCGACTCTCGGTCAGGCACCGGTTATGGTCTGCACCATGGATGTCAGTGATGATGATTCCGGTAAGGAAGAGGCACTCAAGCTCGGTATCAGACCGGCAGACATGGCTAATTATGTAACTGCTTGCCTCGGAAGAATTGCAAAGTATGTTATAGATATGGACGCGAACTACACCTTTGCGGTTACCGGAGGAGATACGCTTATCGGCTTCTTAAAGGCTGTGGACGGTATTGAGCTTTCACCGGTCTGCGAGGTTGGAAAGGGAACAGTGCTTTCTGTAATGCATGACAGAAAGGGGCGTCAGATACAGGTCATTTCCAAGTCCGGCGGATTCGGTGAGAAGGAGATATTCCCTAACATCGCAAAGCAGGTAATCAAGGGCTTCTGATAGTATAAGAGATTAATAGTATATGGATTTTATTGACTCCGGGTTGTATGATTAAAGTATCATTTGCCCGGAGTTTTTGTGGCAAAGTGCATGAAGGCACACATTTCCCGGATTTTACAAATATTAAAACATAGGTAAGAAAATTTTAAAATAAGTACAAATAGCAAAATAAATATGCTATGATTGGTTTCGTACGCTCCGATGGCGTAAAAGGGCTTAGGTTACTTTGAAAAGGAAGGTTTTATGCCGATAAATAAAGAAGTATCAAAAGAAGATAAACAGAAGGCTTTAGAGGCAGCTATAAAGCAGATCGAGAAGGACTACGGACAGGGCGCAGTCATGAAGCTCGGTGATTCCGGTAAGGATGCCTCTGTAGAAGTCATATCAACAGGCTCACTCAGCCTGGATGCAGCACTTGGAGTAGGCGGAGTGCCGAAGGGCAGAGTTATAGAGATATACGGACCTGAATCATCAGGTAAGACCACTCTTGCACTCCATGTTATTGCAGAGGCTCAGAAGCAGGGCGGCATAGCCGGCTTTATTGATGCTGAGCATGCGCTTGATCCTGTGTATGCCAAGAATATCGGAGTAGATATTGACAATCTGTATATTTCACAGCCGGATAACGGAGAGCAGGCGCTTGAGATAGCCGATACCATGGTCAGATCGGGAGCTATTGATGTTATAGTTATTGACTCTGTTGCCGCTTTGGTTCCTAAGAAGGAAATCGAGGGTGAGATGGGAGATTCTGTAGTTGGTCTGCAGGCAAGGCTTATGTCTCAGGCACTCAGAAAGCTCACAAGCATTATCTCAAAGTCAAACTGTGTAGTCATTTTCATAAACCAGCTTAGAGAGAAGATAGGAGTCATGTTCGGTAATCCGGAGACTACTACCGGAGGACGTGCGCTCAAATTCTATGCTTCTATTCGTATGGATGTAAGACGTACGGAAACTATAAAGCAGGGAACCGAGGCAGTCGGCAACCATGTCAGAGTTAAGATAGTTAAGAATAAGGTAGCTCCGCCTTTCAAGGAGGCAGAGTTCGACATTATGTTCGGTAAGGGTATCTCCAGAGAGGGCGACCTTATTGATCTTGCTGTCAAGAATGATATCGTTGATAAGAGCGGTGCATGGTTTGCATACGGCGGAAACAAGATAGGACAGGGACGTGAGAACGCAAAGCAGTTCCTTGCAGACAACCCTGATATTTTAAATGAAATAGATCACAAGCTCAGAGTAAAGATGGGACTCATCGTAGAGGATGAGTCTATTCCTGATACCCCTGACGAGTGATTTTTTGGAAAAGGATAAATGGCTCATATCATAACAAAATTGGAAAATTTTGATAATAAAAGAACTAAGGTCACCCTCGATTACAGCGAGGTGACCTTTCTTTTGTATAAAGCGGAGATAAGGAGCCTGAAAATCAATGAAGGTGAAGCGCTTACGGACGAGGAGCTTGGACGAATAAATGACGAGATACTTCTTCCGAGAGCCAAAAAGCGAGTGCTCTATTTCATGAAAAATGCGGACAAGACCAGATATCAGATAAGGAAGAAGCTGAGAGAAGGTCTTTATCCGGAGGAAATAATAGAAAGGACCATGGAGTTTCTTGATAAATACGGCTTTGCAGATGATGAGCAATATGCGGAAAATTATATCGAGGAGCTTAAGGGTTCACGTTCAAGGCGTGAGATAGAGGCTAAGCTCAGATCAAAAGGCTTAAGCAGTCAAATGCTAAAGGAGAGCCTTACAAATGTTACGGCCGAGGATGAATATGCTGCAGCGGAAAAGGCTCTTTCAAGGAAGTATCCGCAAGGAATAGCTGCGGAGGATAAAAATAAAGCTTATGGCTTTCTTATGAGGAAGGGATATTCCTATGACTCTATAGAACATGCCATGAATATATTAAAAGCTGACAGTTAAGGAGGTAGATGTATGGAGAATAGCAATGCACTCATACAGTTTCGCAACATTGTGATGACATTCCAGGATAATCTTGTTCTAAAGAACATTGACCTGGATATTCAGGAGAAAGAATTTGTCACGTTGTTAGGCCCCTCAGGCTGTGGCAAGACAACGCTTTTGCGTATACTGGGAGGCTTCCTTGAGCCGACAGAAGGCAAGGTTATTTTTGACGGAGTTGATATAGCAAAGCTTCCGCCGCATAAAAGAGAGCTCAACACTGTGTTCCAGAAATATGCTCTTTTTCCGAACATGACAGTTTATGATAACATTGCTTTCGGTCTGAAGATAAAGAAGATCAGTAAGGACGTCATAGAGCAGAAGGTCATGAGGATGATGAAGCTCATAGGTCTTGAAGGCTATGAGAAAAGAAGCATTACAATGCTTTCCGGAGGCCAGCAGCAGAGAGTGGCAATAGCCAGAGCACTTGTAAATGAACCTAAGGTGCTGCTGCTTGACGAGCCGCTTGGAGCACTCGATCTCAAGCTTAGAAAGGAAATGCAGTACGAGCTTAAGCGTATTCAGCAGGAGGTAGGAATTACTTTCATCTTTGTAACGCATGACCAGGAAGAGGCGCTTACAATGTCTGATAAGATCGTTGTCATGCAGGGAGGCGTTATTCAGCAGATAGGTACGCCTGAGGCTATATATAACGAGCCGGCGAACCGATTTGTTGCTGATTTCATAGGTGATTCCAATATCATTCCAGGAAGAATGGTGGATGACTATAAGGTAAGATTCGATAATAAGGAATTCGAGTGTGTGGATCACGGCTTTGAAAAGAATGAGCCTGTCGATGTGGTTATAAGACCTGAGGATCTGGATATAGTTTCGAAGGAAGACGGAATGATGACAGGAACTGTTGACAGTGTTCTTTTTAAGGGCAGTCAGTATGAGGTCATAGTTGAGACTGTTCCGGGAACATCCGTTACTGTGCAGATGAAGGTTATTGAGGATAATGCCAACGAGGTTTCCTCTGCAGACGGCAAGGAAAAAATATCTGCTAATGATTTCTTTGCAGATATCGAGGACGTTGATGCACTTGATGATAAGGAGATAACTGCGCGTGCGGATGCACAGGCATGGAATCCTGAGTCGGATGATTATATTTCGATAACAAGCGTTAAGTACGACATCAAGCCTGAGGCGGGAACATATCCTGTAACATTCTCAACCTCAGCCGGAACCATGATACAGAAGCTTATTCATGTAGTTAACCAGCCGTTCGTTAAGAATGAAAGAACAGATGAAGCTATAATGGCATTCAATTTCCTAAAGACAAAGGGCGAGCTTTTAGAGGCACAGGCACTGGATACAGATCTTAAGACCTGGGCAAATGCGCAGGCATGGAAGCTTTCCAATGAGGAAGAATCGGTTGACATTTATGTTGATTATGATTTCGAGCTTGACGATATCGAAACAGGCCGCTCTTATCCGGTCAAGTTCATGACTGAGGGCCGTGAGCTTAAGGTGCATACCGTAAACAGTGTCGACGAAGGCTCTGAGGTAGGCTTAAGACTTGATAAGAATGACATTCACGTAATGAGAAAATCGGGAAGATGATAACGGAGGTGTGACATTATAAGATGAAAAGATTTTCACAGCTTGCAATGCCATACATCGTCTGGTGCGTGGTTTTGCTTCTTCTGCCTATGCTGCTCATTGCATTTTATTCTGTGACTGATGACGGCAACGGCATAGTGTCTTTCTCATTGACATTAAGACATTTTACTAAATTTTTCACGGACCCGGATTTCCTGCTGATACTTTGGAGATCGCTGAAAATTGCTTTTAAAACGACTGTAATATGCGTTGTTCTTGCATATCCGGTGGCATATTTTATTTCATCAAATGATGACAAGACAAGAAACATGCTCGTACTTATCATTACACTTCCGACATGGATAAACATGCTCGTAAGGACTTATGCCTGGGTCGGACTTTTAAGCAATGACGGTCTTATTTCAAAGATTTTCTCGGCACTCGGAATCGGAAGCGGAGAGCTTTTATATACCGAGGGCGCTGTATTGCTCGGAATGGTATACAACCTTATACCGTTCATGATACTGCAGATAAATACTTCGCTCTGCAAGATGGATAAATCCCTTCTTGAAGCTGCAAGCGACCTTGGCGCAAACGGCTTCCAGACATTCTGGAGAGTAACATTCCCGCTTTCACTTCCGGGCGTTATCAGCGGAATCAGCCTTGTATTCCTGCCGGCAGTAAGCTCTTTCTTTATTCCTAAGCTCTTGGGAGGCGGAAAGTACTTCCTTATAGGTAATGTTATAGAAAACCAGTTCATTACAGTCGGAGAGTGGAATTTCGGTTCTGCAATATCAATCATTATGGCAGCAGTCATGATGCTCAGCATGTACCTTGTGCGCAAGATCGAAAAGGTCAATGCACAGGGTGACAGAGATTAAGATGGGAGGTATTGATGAAAAAGAATAAGCATTATTTCGGAAAATTTTTCATGATCCTCTCGCTTATATTCTTCTATCTGCCGATAGTGTTCGTTGTACTTTTTTCATTTAACTCATCCAAATCACTGACGGCGTTCAAGGGCTTTTCTATGAAATGGTATGAGAAAATATTTACGAGCTCCAATATGATGGAGGCACTTACTACTACAGTACTTGTCGCTATCGTGGCAACCTTTGTATCTACGGTCGTAGGAACATTGGCAGCAGTAGGATTATCTAAATCCAAAAAAATAGTAAGGGATCTGGTTTTATATATAAATGACTTCCCTATTATGAACCCGGAGATAGTTACTGCCATCGGGCTTATGCTTTTCTTTGTAACTCTCGGTATAGAGCGCGGTCTCGGAACCATGATGCTTGCGCATATAGCATTCTGTATACCGTATGTAATATTAAGCATAATGCCGAAGATAAGATCGCTTGATCCTAACCTTGCGGATGCGGCAATGGATCTCGGAGCTTCTCCGTGGCAGGCTCTTACAAAGGTAATAGTTCCTGAAATTGCGCCGGGAATATTCAGCGGCGCGCTGATAGCATTTACAATGTCCTTTGACGACTTCGTTATTTCATATTTTGTAACAGGACGAGGCGTAAAGAATCTAAGTATCATGATCTACACAATGAGTAAGCGTGTAAACCCGACTATCAATGCTGTATCTACACTGATAGTTGCAGTTATTACCGCAGGACTTATCATTGTGAACATCATGCCTATAGTTAAGGAAAAGTCTGAGGCAAAGCGCAGGAAGAAAGCTGAAGAGGCAGGCTTGGATCCGGATAACATTGAGCCTAACAATGACGGCATGAAGAAGCTGATGGCTGCAGCCGTTATAGCTATAGTCGGTGTCATTGCCATAATTTTCCACGGAAACGGCAAGGGCGAATTTGAAGGTCAGGTACTGCACATTTACATGCCGGGCGAGTATCTTGGAGAGACCACGATATCTGACTTTGAAAATGCTACAGGTGCAAAGGTTGTGGTTGATGAGTTTGATTCTAACGAGCAGATGTATATCAAGGTCGCAAACGGAGATAAATATGACCTGCTCATTCCGAGTGATTACATGGTCGAAAGACTTATGCAGGAGGAACGACTCAAACCGCTTGATCAGTCTAAGCTTAAATGCTGGGATAATATTCTGACTGACTGTACAAATCTTGCTTATGATCCTGGCAATGTCTACTCAGTACCTTATATGTGGGGAACTGTAGGAATCTGCTACGATAAGACAAAGGTATCGCTTGAGGATCTTGAGAAGGACGGCTTCGGCATATTTAATGATCCTAAGTATAAGAATCAGCTCTATCTTTATGATTCAGAGCGTGATGAGTTCATGGTTGCGCTTAAATATTTAGGATATTCCATGAATACAGACGACCCTAAGGAGCTCAAAGAGGCCTATGAGTGGCTGCTTGATGTTGCTGAGAACATGGGAGCTGAGATAGTTACCGATGAGATCATCGACAACATGGCTCAGGGCAGACTGCCGCTCGGACTTATGTATTCAGGCGATGCAACATATGTTCTTGCTGAAAATGAAGACATGGGATATTTCATGCCTGAAAGCGGAACAAATATATGGGTAGATGCCATGGTAATTCCTGAGAATGCAGAGAATACCGAGCTTGCTTATGAATTTATAAATTATATAAGCAGCTACGACGCAGCATACGGTATATCCGAATATGTAGGCTATACATCTCCTAACGAGGAAGTATTTGATGAAATGAGCTCAGAGGGAGGCCTTTTCTACGGAATTGATTCTTATGTACCTAGAAGCGGAAATCCAAATGATGAGGTATTCCATTATAATGAAGATACCAGAAAGATAATCTCTGAGTACTGGAGCAAGGTAAAGGTTGCGGCTTCAAACGCAAAATAAATTTATTTGACTGATTGAATTAAGTGCGGCTCATGATATCCTATAAGGGATATTGTGGCCGCACATAAATCGTTAAGGCCTAATATGCAGGTGACACAGATAAAACACATTTTCAATGTAATATGAACACTTGTAGTGCCTTTTCATAAGGCGTTTTATGAGCTGAAAAATATAGAGAGATATTTTTATGACAGATAAGAAAGAAGAAAAAGAAGAAAAAAAAGAAAAGAAAAGGGAACATTCAGCGATAAAGGAGCTTATAAGCTGGATAGAGGTGTTCGCAGCTGCAATAATCGCTGCGCTTTTCATCAACAGCTTTATCATAGCCAACTCAACCGTTCCCAGCGGTTCAATGGAAAACACCATTGAGCAAAAGGACAGAGTGATCGGCTCAAGACTGTCATATACCTTCGGTGATCCTGAAAGGGGAGATATTGCCATATTCAAATTCGGATGGATATGCAATCGCTGCAACAGAGCCCAGGGAGAGGGTGAAGCGCCTGATATCTGCCCCAAGTGCGGTCAGGAGATAACCAGACCTAAGACGCTTTATTACCTTAAGAGAGTTATAGGTGTTCCCGGAGATAAGATCGAGATCAGACAGGACGGAACCGTGAAGCAGAATGAGCTTGACGGCATTGAGGGACTCGATCCTTCTAAGGGTGATGATGCAGAGCTTATAACAGCAGCCGTATACCTTAACGGAGAGAAGCTTGATGAGAGCTATCTTAAGGAGCCTATGCTCTATACGGGTGATATGGATTTTGAAGTTCCGGACGACTGCTATTTTATGATGGGTGATAACAGAAATAATTCACTTGATGCAAGATACTGGAATGAGCCATACATAAACAAGGATAAGATGGTTGCGAAGGTCATGTTCAGATACTTCCCTAATCCGTCTACAGTAAAGTAATATAAAAATGTTTATATTTTTTGGAGGAATAAAGCAAATGGTCAAATTTAACAAGCTTGCGGTTTCATCAGCAGCAGCAGTCCTTGCAGGAATGCTTGTACTCGGAGGCTGCGGTAATACCGACAGTAAGGAAACTTCTGCAGAGGCATCAAGTGAAGCAAGTACAGAAAGTACAGAAAGCACATCAGAAGATGATGCTACAGCTCAGATGACAGCTGATGAAGAAAAGATATCAGCTCTTGATCCTAAAAAGCCGGATGATCTCGGAAAGGTGAATAAGCTTGAATATAAGGGTCTCAAGTTTGAAGCGCCAAAGGAAGAGCAGATAACTGACGAGGATGCAGAAAAATACATAACTGACAGCATTCTTGCAAATGTTCCTGTCGAAAGAAATGACGAGGAAGTAAAGGAAGGCGATACAGTTAATATTAACTTTGTCGGTAAGATTGACGGCAAAGAATTTGACGACGGAAAAGGTGAGAACTACGATCTTAAGATCGGCTCAGGAAGCTTTATTGACGGCTTCGAGGACGGACTCATCGGAAAGCATTACGGAGAAACTGTCGACCTTAACCTAAAATTCCCGGAGGATTACGGCAAGGAAGACCTTAACGGCAAGGATGTCGTTTTCACCGTTGACATTAACAGCATAAAGAGAAATATCAGCCTTGACGAAATGACAGATGCTGATGCTGAGAGCATCTCAGAGGGTGAGGTCAAGACAGTAGCTGACTTCAAGTCAACAATAAAGAATAATCTCGCTCACAATGCTATGCTTACCGCAAAGAGCTCACTCTATAACAATGCGATTGCAGCAGCTCTTGAAAACAGTGATGCAGAGCCTGCAGATGAAACAGTTGAGTGGCAGATGGATCAGGCACTCAAGAGTGCTGACAAGAATCTTCAGGCACAGGGCATGAATCTCGCATATTATCTCTACCTGATGGGTAAGGATTATGATACCTTCAGAGAAGAAATGAGAGAAAATGCAGTTGATGCAGCTAAGGAGGTAATGATCAGATATGCCATCTGCGAAGCAGAGGGTCTTGAGTACAACGAAGAAACCAAAAAGCAGTATCTTGATGAGTTTGGCTATACTGAGGATCAGTTCAACCTTTATCTTGATGAGACAGAGCAGCAGGAGGCTGTTATCTGGTATCTTTCAGGCAAGGCAATCGCTGACAATGCCGCAGAGGTCAGCTATGTTGATGCTGCAGAGGCAGAAGCTGATGCAGATACAGATGTAAATGCTGAGGATGCCGGTGAGATAAACATTCTCGATGCAGATGATGCAGATGCTGCTGAGGAATAAAAAGACCTAAGAGCAGAAAACTGACAGAGAATGAAATTTTATATGGCGCCCATGGAGGGCATCACCGGCTATGTGTTCAGAAATGCAGTAAATGCTCATTTTAATGAGTCTGCGGATAAATACTTCACACCGTTTATAGAGCCTCATGTTAAGAAAAAGGGCATGACGAACAGAGAACGCAATGATGTATTGCCGGAGCATAACGTAGGGATCAATCTGGTTCCGCAGATACTTACTAATTCCGCAGAAGCATTTTTGATGTGCGAGCAGGAGCTCAAAGCTTTCGGATATAAAGAGCTTAATATTAATCTGGGCTGTCCGTCACCTACGGTCACGACCAAAGGAAGAGGCTCAGGCCTGCTTAAAGAAAAAGCAAGGCTTGATGAAATGCTTGCGCAGATCTTTGATGAGACTGAGTGTGAGATATCAATAAAGACACGCATAGGTTATGATGACCCGGATGAATGGGCTGATATACTTGATATATACAATAAATATCCCTTAAAGGAGCTGATCATACATCCGAGAGTGCGTGACGAATTCTATGCCGGTGCGGTACATACAGATGCATTTATATATGCTTTGGATCACAGCAGACATTCGCTCTGCTATAACGGGGATATCTGCTCAGCAGAAGATTATGAGCGTCTGTTGTATGTGATCAGTATAGGTGCATACAACGGCATAATGTGCACAGCTAATGATGAAAAGGATGCGAATGTTGATAAATGCCGCAGAATGCCCTATGCTGTGATGATAGGAAGAGGCATGGTAGCTGATCCGGGCCTTATTAAAAGACTTAAAATAAAGACCGCTAAAGCAGCATCTGATAACTTGGAAAAAGGCAAGCTGATATCGGCAGAGGAAATAAGAGCTTTTACAGATGATCTGCTTAACGGCTACATTGAGCTTATGAGCGGAGAAACACCGGTGCTTCATAAAATGAAGGAAATCTGGACGTGGCTTATTGTAGGATTTCCTGATAAGGATAAGTACTTAAAGCGTATAGTAAAGTCTAAAAGCGTAGCGGAGTATAGGATTGCAGCTGATGAGGCACTTAAGGGGCTTGAAGAGGCACAAGCCACGCGCCATTCATAGCCCTTCGGGCTATTTCATGGATGGCTGGCGCCATCCAAATCTAAAAGAAAAGAGGCAGACAAGCCATGCGCCATTCATAGCCCTTCAGGCTATTTCATGGATGGCTGGCGCCGTATGATAAGCTAAAAGGTAGTATTTGCTCTAGTAAATATAGATACGCCGAGCCATTCATAGCCCTTCGGGCTATTTCATGGATGGCTGGCGCCATCCAAATCTAAAAGAAAAGGCGATCTTCAGTGAATAAATTCACTTCAGACCACCTTTTCTTTCATATTTGCTCGGCTTGTAGCTTAGCCAAAGTATCTCTTAAGAAGTCCTGCGAATGCCTTGCCGTGACGAGCCTCGTCTCTTGCCATCTCGTGTACTGTGTCGTGGATAGCGTCAAGGTTAGCTGCCTTTGCTCTCTTTGCGAGGTCTACCTTTCCTGCTGTTGCGCCGTTCTCAGCTGCAACTCTTGCCTCAAGGTTTGCCTTTGTTGAATCTGTAAGTACTTCGCCGAGAAGCTCTGCGAATTTTGCTGCGTGCTCTGCCTCTTCGAATGCTGCTGTCTTGTAGTACTCACCGATCTCAGGATATCCCTCTCTGTATGCTACTCTTGACATTGCAAGGTACATACCAACCTCTGAGCACTCTCCGTTGAAGTTATCGCGAAGGTCATCGATGATGTCCTGTGAAACGCCCTTTGCTACACCAAGCTCATGCTCAGCTGCCCATGTGAGCTCGCCTGCCTGCTCCTTGAACTTTGATGCAGGAGCCTTACAGACCGGACACTCAGCCGGTGGATTCTCGCCCTCAAATACATATCCGCAAACTGTACATACCCATGTTTTCATGTCAGAAATTCCTCCTTAAATGTGTGATGAATTTATATTGTAGTTTTAAAATTCATTGTTGGTTTATTTTTTATATTTAGAATTATAACAAATCTAAAAAATAAAGTCAACACCAAATTTTTTATATTGTTATTTTACATCTATATTGTGAAGATTTCGAGTTCTTTACTGTTTATGCTGATTCTTGAATAAAAACCCTTCATAGTGTAAAATATTTTGAAGTATGTAGTTTTGAACTGACATACTTTTCATTAAACAAATCGGAGTCTTTTATGATTATAACGAGAACACCATTCCGTATGTCATTCTTTGGCGGCGGAACGGATTTTGAAGAATACTATAAAGTAAACGGCGGCGCAGTTATCTCCACTACCTTTGACAAATATTGTTATGTGAGTGTCAGACATTTACCGCGTTTTTTTGATTATAGAAACGAAATTATTTATTCAAAGATCGAGAGAGTCGCGAAAACAGAGGATATCGTTCATCCTGCTGTACGCAATGCCATGCTTATGAAGGATATGCATGAGCTTAGACTTACCTATGATGCGGATCTTCCGGCAAGATCAGGTCTTGGCACATCCTCATCATTTGCTGTAGGAATGCTCAATGCCTTCAGTGCGCTTAAGGGCAAAAAGCTTTCTAAAAGAGAGCTTGCTGATCAGGCGATATATCTTGAAAGAGTGCTCTGTGCAGAAAGCGGAGGTGTGCAGGATCAGATAGCTGCTGCCTTCGGAGGACTCAATCTCATAGAATTCAGTGCAGACGGATACAGAGTTAAGCCGGTAGGTGTAAGTGATGAGAGAAAGGATGAGCTTAATGACAGACTTATGCTCTTCTTTACGGGATATTCAAGATTTTCATCAGATATACAAAAGGGCACAGCAAAGTCTCTTAAGGATAAAACTGCCGAGCTTAAGGAAATGACAAAGCTTGTATACGAGGCCAAGGACATATTGGAAGATGAAGGCAGAAAGCTTGATGATTTCGGCAGAATGCTGGATCACACATGGAAGCTGAAAAGAGGTATGGCGAGTGGCATTTCAACGGACAACATAGATGCCATGTATGAAACAGGACTTAAAGCCGGAGCACTGGGAGGCAAGCTGCTCGGAGCAGGCGGCGGCGGATTTATCGTCTTCTATGTAGAACCGGATAAACAGGAAGCTGTTATGAAGGCAATGGAGTCATTATTATATATTCCGTTCAGATTTGAAAATGAAGGCACTGCCATTATTCATGATGAATGGGAAAGCTTTGAAAAGGAATAAAGGAAAGGGCAAAAGAAATGAAAATTGCAATTGGAAACGACCATGCAGCAGTTGAAATGAAGAACATCATAAAGGAATATCTTGAGGAAAAGGGTTATGAGGTCATAAATTTCGGTACAGATACTTTAAACAGCGTGGATTATCCGCTGTACGGAGAAAAGGTTGGAAATGCAGTCGTATCCGGGGAGGCTGATCTTGGTATAGCTATATGCGGAACAGGTGTAGGCATTAGTATTGCCTGCAATAAAGTAAACGGAGTACGTGCTGTATGCTGTTCAGAGCCTTACAGCGCAAAGCTTTCAAGAATACATAATAATTCCAATGTACTTTGCTTCGGTGCAAGAGTGATCGGACCTGAGCTTGCAAAGATGATCGTTGATGAATGGCTCGGAGCTGAATTCCTGGGTGGAAGACATCAGAGAAGAGTAGACATTATTTCAGAGATCGAAAAGGGAAACTAAAAAAGGCTTACATTCAATAAAAAACTGTCCTTAAGCATTGATAGAATGCGTAAGGACAGTATGTTTTCAGAAAATTCCGGAGATATAATTTTATATTTTTCAGCTTGTTCTGATCTGTCATAGACAGATCGTGATGGGATGCCGAATGCATCTTAATATTATATGAAAATATCAGGCTCTGCAGTCTGAATACTTCATTAACTGTGAAAGTATGTTCTGGCGGCTTAATACCGTTATAAGTATATTTCCTATGACACCGATTCCGATTATTTCGCCGAGACATACTGTAAATGCCATAAAGTAAAGTGCATCGTCGTACATGTATGCGAATTTAAGCACTAACGGAACAATTATAGTATTGCTGATGATTGGCGGAAGCACTGCCGCAAGTCTGAAACGAAGACTTGCACCTGACTGCGAACTGTTTAAAAATCCGCGTGTAAGTAAACGTGTCAGTACAGCGCCTATAAGAGTAGCCAGTGTTCCGAATATGATATCCGGGAGAATGGCTCCTCCCAATATATTGGTGATGAGACAGCCTATTGCGACACCGGGTATGGCTGCCGGAAGGAATGCAGGAAGCACGGTCAGCATTTCACTGATCCTGCACTGCACAGGTCCGAAGCTTATAGGTAAGAACGCAAGGCTCAGTACTGTGTAGACGGCTGCAATAAGTGCAGCCTGACAGATAGTTGCAGTTGAAATTTTCATTGTATTATCTCCGTAGTTTTTTTCTTAGGTGAGGATGGTCACGAACTCACCGTTCCGGAATATCCTGAAACGAGCATTAGTTTACATGTTTAATGCCGTAAGGTCAAGCAAAAAGACCGTGCAGAAAGGAATATAGGTTATGAAACTTGCATATAAATCAGAACAGGGCGAATATCATATTCATCTTAATAAGGGTGATGTCGGAAGATATGTCATTCTTCCGGGAGATCCGGGACGCTGCGAGAAGATCGCAAAGTATTTTGATGATGCAAAGCTCATCGCACAGAACAGAGAATATGTTACATATACAGGAACACTTGACGGAGTACCGGTAAGTGTAATGTCTACAGGTATAGGCGGAGCATCAGCTTCTATAGGTATGGAAGAGCTTATACATATTGGTGCTGATACTTTTATAAGAGTAGGTACATCAGGAGGCATTAAAAAGGAAGTTATGGGAGGTGACCTCTGCATAGCTACCGGTGCTATAAGATTTGAAGGAACGTCTAAGGAGTATGCTCCGGAGGAATGGCCGGCAGTTCCTGATTTTGATGTTACGCTTGCGCTTAAGCAGGCTTCAGAGAAGCTTGGCTTCAGACATCATATGGGAGTTGTTCAGTGCAAGGACAGCTTTTACGGTCAGCACAGCCCGGATACCATGCCTACAGAGCCGATGCTTAAATATAAGTGGGAGGCATGGAGAAGACTCGGAGCAACCTGCTCAGAAATGGAATCAGCGGCATTATTTACTGTAGCAGCTGCAAGA
>JALELZ010000029.1 GCA_022768465.1 Lachnospiraceae bacterium | reverse complement strand
ATACCGCCGGATATCAGACCTATGGTACAGCTTGACGGAGGCAGATTTGCTACCTCCGACCTGAATGATCTGTACAGAAGGATAATCAACAGAAACAACAGACTTGCAAGACTTCTTGAGCTCGGCGCACCTGAGATCATCATCAGAAACGAGAAGAGAATGCTTCAGGAGGCTGTTGATGCACTTATAGATAACGGACGCCGCGGAAGACCTGTTACAGGACCTGGAAACAGAGCACTTAAGTCACTCTCAGATATGCTTAAGGGTAAGCAGGGACGTTTCCGTCAGAACCTTCTCGGAAAGCGAGTTGACTATTCAGGACGTTCTGTTATCGTTGTAGGACCTGAGCTTAAGATCTATCAGTGCGGTCTCCCTAAGGAAATGGCTATAGAACTCTTCAAGCCTTTCGTTATGAAGGAGCTTGTTGAGAACGGTCCTGCACACAATATCAAGGCAGCAAAGAAGATGGTAGAACGTCTTGAGCCTGAGGTTTGGGACGTTTTAGAGGATGTTATCAAGGAGCATCCTGTAATGCTGAACCGTGCACCTACTCTGCACAGACTCGGTATTCAGGCATTTGAGCCTATCCTTGTAGAGGGTAAGGCTATCAAGCTTCATCCGCTTGTGTGTACAGCATTCAACGCTGACTTCGACGGAGACCAGATGGCTGTCCATCTTCCTATATCACTTGAGGCTCAGGCAGAGTGCCGCTTCATGCTTCTTTCACCAAACAACCTGCTTAAGCCTTCGGACGGCGGTGTTGTTGCGGTTCCTTCACAGGATATGGTACTTGGTATCTACTACCTTACACAGGAAAGACCGGGTACAAAGGGAGAAGGCTCTGTATTTAAGAGTGTTAACGAAGCAATTCTTGCATATGAGAACGGCGAGGTTACTCTGCACTCTATGGTTAAGACAAGAGTCAGAAGAACAATGCCGGACGGCATCGAGCATACAGGCATCGTAGAGACAACAGTAGGACGTCTCATATTTAATGAGATAATTCCTCAGGATCTCGGATATGTAGACAGAACAGATCCTGCAAATGAGCTTGCACCTGAGGTAAACTTCCTTGTTAAGAAGGGAGAGCTTAAGGAGATCCTTGAGCGTATCATGAACGTTCACGGTGCTACAGAAACAGCTATTGCACTGGATAACATTAAGGCTATCGGATATAAGTATTCTACAAGAGCTGCCATGACAGTATCTATCGAGGATATGGTCGTTCCTGCAGATAAGCAGGAGATAATTGATGAGGCTCAGAAGACAGTTGATAAGATAGCTCGTGACAGAGCTCACGGACTTCTTACAGAGGAAGAGCGTTATAAGCTTGTTATCGAGACCTGGAAGAATGCCGATGATCTTCTTACAGACAAGCTGATCGGCGGACTCGACAAGTATAACAACCTTAAGATGATGGCTGACTCAGGAGCTCGAGGATCAAGTAAGCAGATCAAGCAGCTTGCAGGTATGCGAGGCCTCATGGCAGATACTACAGGTAATACTATCGAGCTTCCGATTAAGTCAAACTTCCGTGAGGGACTGGATATCCTTGAGTACTTCATTTCAGCTCACGGAGCACGTAAGGGACTTTCAGATACAGCTCTTCGTACAGCCGACTCAGGATACCTTACAAGACGTCTTGTAGACGTATCACAGGACCTCATCATCAGAGAAGAAGACTGTGCTGTAGGCAGAGACGAGCTTCCATGCATGGAAATCAAGGGCTTTGCAGACGGTCAGGAGCTTATCGAGAGTCTTGAGGAAAGAATTACAGGAAGATATATTGCTGAGACGATTATCGACCCTGAAACAAAGGATATAATTATCAAGGCAAACCACCTCTGCACCGTAGATAAGGCAAAGAGAGTTATCAAGGCACTTGATAAGATGGGACGTGATTCCGTTAAGATCCGTACAGTTCTTACCTGCCGCTCAAAGGTCGGAGTTTGTGCTAAGTGTTATGGTGCAAACATGGCCACAAGAACACCTGTTCAGGTTGGTGAGGCTGTAGGTATCATCGCGGCTCAGTCTATCGGTGAGCCTGGTACACAGCTTACCATGCGTAACTTCCATACCGGTGGTGTTGCATCAAACCAGGATATCACACAGGGTCTTCCTAGAGTCGAGGAGCTTTTTGAGGCAAGACGTCCTAAGGGACTTGCTATAATTTCAGAGATACCTGGACTTGTAAGCTTTAAGGAAACCAAGAAGAAGCGTGAGATAACCGTTACCAATCAGGAAGACGGAGAGTCAAAGACCTATCTTATTCCTTACGGATCAAGACTCAAGGTTACAGACGGCGATGTTATAGAGGCCGGTGACGAGATCACAGAAGGTTCTGTTAATCCTCACGACATACTTCGCATCAAGGGCGTAAGAGCCGTACAGGACTACATGCTTCGCGAAACACAGCGTGTTTACAGACTTCAGGGTGTTGATATCAACGATAAGCATATCGAGATGATAGTTCGTCAGATGATGAAGAAGGTAAGGATCGAGAATCCTGGAGATTCAGAGTTCCTTCCGGGAATCACAGTTAATCTGCTTGATTTCAATGAGACAAACGAGCAGCTTATCGCAGAAGGTAAGACTCCGGCAGAGGGTCAGGTAACAATGCTTGGTATTACTAAGGCGTCACTTGCTACAGACTCCTTCCTTTCAGCAGCTTCCTTCCAGGAGACTACAAAGGTCCTCACAGAGGCAGCTATAAACGGAAAGGTCGATCACCTGAACGGTATCAAGGAGAATGTTCTTATAGGAAAGCTTATCCCGGCAGGTACCGGAATAAGAGAGTACAGCGATATAGAGCTTTCAACAGATGTGCCTGAGGAACAGATGCAGCCTGAGAATGATGAAATTATCGGAAGTTCATCAGATTACATTGCAGACGAAAATGATGCAATCGTTGATGAGACAGAAGCAGATGATGATATCATTATCGGAGATGACAGCATTGACGAGTGATTTTCATGTAAAATCAACGAAAATACTTGACTTATAACAGCATAAATACTATTATTATATGGCGCATGTTCAGACATGCGTCATATTTTGTGTAGAAATACAACCATCAATTCTGAAAGGAGGTAAATTCAATGCCTACATTTAACCAGCTGGTTAGAAACGGAAGAAAGTCTTCTGTTAAGAAGTCAACAGCACCAGCACTTCAGAGAGGATTCAATTCCCTCAAGAAGAAAGCTACTGATGAGTCAGCTCCTCAGAAGCGCGGTGTGTGCACAGCTGTCAAGACAGCTACACCTAAGAAGCCTAACTCAGCACTTCGTAAGATTGCCAGAGTACGTCTTTCAAACGGTATCGAAGTAACAAGCTATATTCCGGGAGAGGGTCACAACCTTCAGGAGCACAGCGTTGTTCTTATCCGTGGAGGCCGTGTTAAGGATCTTCCTGGTACACGTTACCACATCGTAAGAGGAACACTCGATACAGCAGGCGTTGCAAACCGTAAGCAGGCACGTTCTAAGTACGGTGCAAAGAGACCTAAGGACAAAAAGTAATTAATGAAACACTTCGGAATTGAGATAAATGGTTGTAAAACTCATAGATGTCTCACTTCTGAGAGTACCGATGATCTAATGTACTAATAATTAAGGAGGGAAGAAATGCCACGTAAAGGACATACTCAAAAGAGAGACGTTCTGGCAGATCCGATCTACGGAAATAAGGTTGTAACAAAGCTTATTAACCAGATCATGCTTGACGGTAAGCGCGGAACTGCACAGAAGATCGTTTATGGCGCATTCGAGCAGGTAGAAGCTAAGACAGGAAAGCCTGCACTTGAGGTATTTGAGGAGGCCATGAACAACATCATGCCTGTTCTTGAGGTTAAGGCTAAGCGTATCGGTGGTGCTACATATCAGGTGCCTATCGAGGTTAAGCCGGAGAGAAGACAGGCCCTTGGCCTTCGCTGGATCACAACTTTCTCACGTAAGAGAGGCGAGAAGACCCAGAAGGACAGACTTGCAAATGAAATAATGGACGCTGCCAATAATACAGGCGCTTCCGTAAAGAGAAAAGAAGAGATGCATAGAATGGCTGAGGCCAATAAGGCATTTGCTCACTATCGTTTCTGATTTTCATAAAAAGGAGCGTTAACAATGGGAAGAGAATATCCATTAGACAGAACCCGTAATATAGGAATCATGGCACATATCGATGCCGGTAAGACAACACTTACAGAGCGTATTCTTTATTACACAGGTGTAAACTATAAGATCGGTGATACGCACGAAGGAACTGCTACCATGGACTGGATGGCTCAGGAGCAGGAGCGTGGTATAACCATCACATCAGCAGCTACAACATGCCATTGGACAAAGCATAAGAACAACAAGCCGGACCCGAATGCTCTTGAGCATCGTATCAACATCATCGATACTCCTGGTCACGTTGACTTCACTGTAGAGGTTGAGCGTTCACTGAGAGTACTTGACGGTGCAGTAGGTGTGTTCTGCGCAAAGGGCGGTGTTGAGCCACAGTCTGAGAACGTATGGAGACAGGCAGACACATACAACGTACCTCGTATGGCTTTCATCAACAAGATGGATATACTTGGTGCCAACTTCTATGGTGCTGTTGAACAGATCCGTACAAGACTCGGAAAGAATGCTATCATTACACAGCTTCCTATCGGCAAGGAGGATTCCTTCAAGGGAATCATCGACCTTTTCGAGATGAAGGCATACATCTATAATGATGACAAGGGTAACGATGTTGATATCATAGAGATCCCTGATGATATGAAGGACGATGCAGAGATGTATCGTGATGAGCTTGTTGAGAAGATCTGTGAGCTTGATGATGAGCTTACTATGATGTATCTTGACGGAGAGATTCCTACAGAGGATCAGCTTAAGAAGGCTCTCAGAAAGGGATGCTGTGAGTGTACAGCAATTCCTGTATGCTGCGGTTCAGCATACAGAAACAAGGGCGTTCAGAAGCTTCTTGATGCAATAATTGACTTTATGCCGTCACCTATCGACATCCCGCCTATCGACGGAGTTGATATGGAAGGCAACGAGGTCGTTCGTCATTCATCTGATGAGGAGCCATTCTCAGCTCTTGCATTCAAGATCATGACTGACCCATTCGTAGGTAAGCTTGCTTACTTCAGAGTATATTCAGGAACTGTTAACTCAGGATCATATATACTTAACGCAACTAAGGGCAAGAAGGAGCGTGTAGGACGTATCCTTCAGATGCATGCAAACAAGCGTACAGAGCTTGATAAGTGCTACTCAGGCGACATCGCTGCAGCAGTAGGCTTTAAGTTCACCGGAACAGGTGACACACTCTGCGACGAGCAGCATCCTGTACTCCTTGAGTCAATGGAGTTCCCGGAGCCGGTTATCGACGTTGCTATTGAGCCTAAGACAAAGGCTTCTCAAGGTAAGATGGGCGAGGCTCTTGCAAAGCTTGCAGAGGAAGATCCTACATTCAGAGCCAAGACTGACCAGGAGACAGGTCAGACAATTATCTCAGGTATGGGTGAGCTTCACCTTGAGATCATCGTCGACAGACTTCTTCGTGAGTTCAATGTCGAGGCTAACGTAGGTGCGCCTCAGGTTGCATATAAGGAAGCTATCACAAAGCCTGTCGATGTAGAGTCAAAGTACATCAAGCAGTCAGGCGGTAAGGGTCAGTACGGACATTGTAAGGTTAAGTTCGAGCCGATGGATGCAAACGGTGATGAAGTTTACAAGTTCGAGAACACTGTTGTCGGAGGAGCTATTCCTAAGGAGTACATCCCGGCTATTGATGAAGGTATTCAGGAAGCCATGAAGGCAGGTCCTCTCGGCGGATTCCCTGTACTTGGTATCAAGGCTAATGTATGGGACGGATCATACCATGAGGTCGACTCATCTGAGATGGCATTCCACATTGCAGGATCAATGGCTCTTAAGGATGCTATGCAGAAGGGTGCTCCGGTACTTCTTGAGCCTATCATGAAGGTTGACGTAACTATGCCTGAGGAGTACATGGGTGATGTTATCGGTGATATCAACTCACGCCGTGGACGTATCGAGGGTATGGATGATCTCGGAGGCGGAAAGATCGTTAAGTCTTATGTTCCTCTTGCTGAGATGTTCGGCTACTCAACAGACCTTCGTTCAAAGACACAGGGTCGTGGAAACTACTCAATGTTCTTTGATCACTATGAGCCTGTTCCAAAGAATGTACAGGAGAAGATCCTGAACGATAAGAAGAAATAATCCATATTGAAAATAGGCGGATTATAACTTATAATAATCGAGACTTAATTAATAATAACAATACTTTTATTATTCGTTTTGGAGGAAAACTACAATGGCAAAGGAAAAATTTACCAGAACCAAACCACATTGTAACATTGGTACCATTGGACACGTTGACCATGGTAAGACAACTCTTACAGCTGCTATCACAAGAACTCTTTCAGAGCTTGAGGGTACAGGTGAGGCCGTTGCATTCGATATGATCGATAAGGCTCCGGAAGAGAGAGAAAGAGGAATCACTATCAATACAGCACACGTTGAGTACGAGACAAAGAAGCGTCACTATGCTCACGTTGACTGCCCAGGCCATGCTGACTACGTTAAGAACATGATCACAGGTGCTGCACAGATGGATGGTGCTATCCTCGTTGTTGCTGCTACTGACGGTCCTATGGCTCAGACAAGAGAGCATATCCTTCTTGCTCGTCAGGTAGGCGTTCCTTATATCGTTGTATTCATGAACAAGTGTGACATGGTTGACGATGAGGAGCTTCTTGACCTTGTAGAGATGGAGATCAGAGAGCTTCTTAACGAGTATGATTTCCCAGGCGATGATACACCTATCATCCGTGGTTCAGCTCTTAAGGCTCTTGAGGGAGATCCAGTTTGGGAGAAGAAGGTTCTCGAGCTTATGGACGCTGTTGATGAGTACATCCCGGATCCAGAGCGTGAGACAGATAAGCCATTCCTTATGCCTGTCGAGGACGTATTCACTATCACAGGTCGTGGTACTGTTGCTACAGGCCGTGTTGAGCGTGGTACACTTCACCTTAACGATCCTCTTGAGATCGTTGGTATCAAGGAAGAGATCCAGAAGACTGTTGTTACAGGTATCGAGATGTTCCGTAAGCTTCTTGATGAGGCTCAGGCTGGTGATAACATCGGTGCTCTTCTTCGTGGTATCAACCGTGACCAGATCGAAAGAGGTCAGGTTATCTGTAAGCCAGGTACAGTAACATGCCACAAGAACTTCAAGGGTCAGGTTTACGTTCTTACAAAGGACGAGGGTGGTCGTCATACACCATTCTTCAACCACTACAGACCACAGTTCTATTTCAGAACAACTGACGTTACAGGACAGTGCGATCTTCCTGATGGCGTAGAGATGTGCATGCCTGGCGATAACATCGAGATGACAGTAGAGCTCATCCACCCAATCGCTATGGAGAAGGGTCTTCGTTTCGCTATCCGTGAGGGCGGAAGAACAGTAGGTTCAGGTAGAGTTACAGAGGTTATTTCTTAATCTTAGAACTAACTTATATATCTATTGAATAACAGAGCGTGTGAAATCGTTAAAACGATCTTCACACGCTCTTTACTGTGCATAAATATCCCTGCATAGAGTACAAAAAAACGATGTACCGGAAAATGCCGGAACATCGTCTTAAACCATACATTATAAAGCTGAAAGATGATGGTTGGGATATGTAAAAATATCTGTTATTTAAAATTATTTGCAGTTCAGTCTTTCTGCGTTATCAGTAATTACCTTTAAGTGGTGGTGAAAAACATCCATATCTTCCTTTGAAAGTCCTTCGGTAAGCTCAAAGTTAAGTCTCTCGATAATATCACTTACCGGTTTTTCAAGAGCCTTGCCTTCTTCAGTAAGATGAACTATTACCTTACGTCTGTCACCGGTGTTAAAGGTTCTCTCGATCAGCTTCTTATCCTCAAGTCTGCTTAGTATGCCGGTTACTGTAGATGAATCAAGATGTAAGGTTTCTGCAAGCTGGGAAGGCATCTGTTCATCCTGTTCCCAAAGACATTTTAAAGAAGCGTACTGTATCGGAGTAACGCCGAGATGATGAAGCTCTCTTTTAAAATATGAAAAAACTGCATTCTGAGAATGCGTTAATATAAAGTTAATACAGTCCTGTAATTTCATAATAATTTCTCCTCGAAAGCCATTATAAATTTATTGTTTAATATTTGTCAATCAGTTACTTTTGTTTAATATAATTTGCACAGCAAATAATAGCAGATTTCGTGTATTTTGCGTACAAAATAAAAGGTATTTTAAAAATACAATATTATAAATAATTCGTATGCAAAATATATTGACAATTTTTTGTCGAACGGATAAGATTACGAGTGGAGAATACTACGAATAATTTTGAAGAAAAGCTTCAAATTTAATTGTAAGATTTTATGGAGGTAATTATGGATTTTAAACTTACCAGAGAGCAGCAGCTTGCACAGGAGTTATTCCGCAAATTTGCTGAGACCGAAATCAAGCCTCTCGCTCATGATATGGATGAGTCTGAGCAGCTTGACATGGAGCTTCTTGGAAAGATGCAGAAGTACGGCTTCTTCGGAATCCCTTACTCAAAGGAGTACGGCGGAGCAGGCGGAGACAACCTTACTTATACTCTCTGCATGGAAGAAGTTTCTAAGCAGGATGGTTCTTGCGGAATCACAATTTCTGTACACACATCACTCTGCTGCGCATGCATCGACATGGCAGGTACAGAAGAGCAGAAGCAGACATATCTTCGTCCACTCGTAGACGGATCACACTTCGGATGCTTCGGACTTACAGAGCCTAACGCAGGTTCTGACGTTCAGGGTGCTCAGACAGTTGCAGTTCAGGATGGTGATGACTGGATCATCAATGGATCAAAGATCTTCACAACAAACTCATCATTTGCTGATACCTGCATCGTATTCGCAGTTACAGACAAGACAGTTCCTGTATCTAAGGGACTTACAGCATTCATCGTTGACCTTAAGCATACACCTGGCGTTGACGTTCAGGAGAACATCAAGCGTATGGGTATCAGAGCAGCTCAGAACTGTATCGTAACATACGATGACGTTCGTGTTTCTAAGGACAGAGTTCTTGGTGAGGTTAACAAGGGATTCAAGATTGCCATGAAGGCTCTTGACGGCGGACGTATCGGTATCGCTGCTCAGTCAGTTGGTCTTGCACAGGGTGCTATCAACGAGACAATCGAGTACGTTAAGGTACGTGAGCAGTTCGGTAAGCCAATCGCAGCTTTCCAGAATACTCAGTTTAAGCTTGCTGAGATGCAGACAAAGATCGATGCAGCTCGTCTTCTTACATGGAGAGCAGCTACAGCTAAGGACAACCACGAGGATTACTCTTCACTCGCAGCTATGGCAAAGCTTTTCGCTTCTGACGTAGCTAACCAGGTTACACGTGAGTGCGTACAGCTCATGGGTGGTTACGGTTACTGCCGTGAGTATCCGGTTGAGCGTATGATGCGTGATGCTAAGATCACAGAGATCTATGAGGGAACATCTGAAGTTATGAAGATGGTTATCTCAGGCGGCATGAATCTTAAGAAGAAGAAGTAATTGGGAGGGATATTTAAATGAAAGTTATCGTTTGTGTAAAACAGGTTCCTGATACTTCAGGAAAGGTTGCAGTTAAGCCGGACGGAACTCTTGACCGTGCTTCTATGCTTACAATCATCAACCCTGATGACCTTAATGCAGTTGAGGCAGCTCTTAAGCTCAAGGATGAGACCGGTTGTGAAGTTGTTGTAGTTACTATGGGACCTCCTCCAGCAGAGAAAATGCTTCGTGAGATCATCGCTATGGGCGCTGACCGTGGAGTTCTTATCTCAGCTCGTGAGTTCGGTGGATCTGATACATTCGCTACATCACAGATCATTGCTGCCGGCATCAACCACTTAGGTCTTAACGATGATGACATCGTTATGTGCGGACGTCAGGCTATCGACGGAGATACAGCTCAGGTTGGACCACAGATCGCTGAGAAGCTTAACCTTCCACAGATCACATATGCCGGAGATATCAAGGTTGACGGAAGAGAAGTTATCGTTAAGCGTATGCTTGAGGACGGCTTCATGAACATCAAGATGAAGACTCCTTGCCTTATCACATGTATCAAGGAGCTCAACGAGCCACGTTACATGAGCACATTCGGAATCTTCGATGCTTACAACAAGCCAGTAGAAGTATTTGATTATGAGACACTTAAGGATGAGCCACTTATCGATAAGAACACTATCGGTCTTCAGGGTTCACCTACCAACATACTTGTATCATTCACACCACCTCTTAAGGGTGCAGGTGTAATGCTTGAGGGTGCTGACAAGAACACATGCAACGAGCTTGCTGCTATTCTTGAGAAGAAGCACATCATCTGATGAAAGGAGATTATTGAATAATGGAAAATTACAATAGCGCAGATATTTCTGCTTTCAAGGATGTTTGGGTGTTCTGTGAGCAGCGTCAGGGAGTAGTTCAGCCTACAAGCTTCGAGCTTATTTCAGAGGCACGCAGACTTGCAGACGAGCTTGGATGCAAGCTTTATGCTCTTATTCTCGGTGACAAAGTTGCTGAGCACAGCAAAGAGCTTGCCGGCTACGGTGCTGATGGCGTTATCGTTTGTGAGCATCCGCTTCTTAAGAACTATACAACAGACGGTTACACAAAGGTTATCGTTGACGCTGTTAAGGAAAGAAAGCCTGAAGTAGTTCTTTTCGGTGCTACATATATCGGTCGTGACCTTGGTCCTCGTTGTGCAGCCAGACTTCACACAGGTCTTTGTGCAGACTGTACACACCTTGATGTTAATACTAAGGTTTACCAGGACTTCCTTGGTGAGGCTTCTACTCTTGCTCCGGAGAGAATTGCAGGAACTGATACTGCAATGGTTATGGGCGAGAAGAAGGAAGTTGGACATGACCTTAAGATGACTCGTCCTGCATTCGGCGGACATCTTATGGCTACAATCATCTGCCCACGTTTCCGTCCTGCAATGGCAACAGTTCGTCCGGGTGTTATGAAAAAGGCTCCTTTTGATCAGGCTAAGGCTGACGCAGCAGAGATCATCAGACCAGAGTTCTCACTTACAGAGGCTGATTTCGAGACAGAGGTTCTTTCTGTAGAGAAGGCTGCAAAGAAGCTTGTTGACCTTATCGGTGCTGACTATGTCGTATCTGTAGGTCGTGGTATCGCTAAGGACGTTGAAGGCGGTATCAAGCTTGGACAGGAACTTGCTGACGAGCTCGGCGGAGTTCTTGGCGGATCTCGTGTAGCTATCGACTCAGGCTGGCTTTCAGCTGACCACCAGGTTGGACAGACAGGTAAGACTGTTCATCCTAAGGTTTACATCGCTCTTGGTATTTCAGGTGCTATTCAGCATAAGGCTGGTATGCAGGATTCTGAGTGCATCATTGCAATCAACACAAATCCTTCAGCACCTATGTTCGAGATCGCTGACTATGGTATCGTAGGTGACCTTTTCAAGGTAGTTCCTATGCTTATCGAGTCAATCAGAGCTATCAAGGCTGCTAAATAATTTAAATCCATATTTACTCTTTTTGAAGGCAGGTCGTATGACCTGCTTTCTTTCGTTAAAACCGTAATATAAAATTAAGTGTACATTTACAATGCCTCATGTTAAAACAGTATGTATAATCATTGGTTCTATGTTTTTTAAGGATGATTTGTTTAATCATATCGGGCATATATGATACATGAGCAGATTGTAATTTATCAACATAGTGTCTAATAATAAAATCTTTTAGGAGAGTTATATGTCAAAGCATTTTTCAAATAAAAGAATTCTGGGATTGATAATAGGCCTGGGAACGGCAGCAATGTCTTTAGGCGGAGTTTATGCTGCCGGTGAGCTTACACATATCGAGTCATATGCGGCTACTGCTGTCAGTTGGAACAGTCTTAGTCTGGACACTGACGGAAGTGCGGCATGGGATGTGGGTATTCCTTCCGGTGAGGCTGTCGATAACTATGAGATCAGGCTGTCCAGACAAAAAGACGGAAATTGGACAGAGAATTATAAAACATATAAGACATCAGATAACAGCTATCAGATAAGCTTTTCAAGTAAAGGAAAATATCATATCAAGGTTAGGGTAAAGTTTATCGGCGGAGCGTACAGTGACTGGTCGTTTAATTCACCTGATGTCAATATTACTGCAGATGATATAGATTCTGACTCACCTTCAGGCGGAAATAACTATTATTATAACTATGGTTACGGATACTATCCTATGGGACCGGGAAGTGGCTCAGATTACGGCTACTACGGACCAAAGGGTCCGGGAGAAGGCTCCTACAGTAATACATCTGTTATCAATACTGTGACAGGAAGCTATATCAACGGCAATGCCGGAAAGGTCAATGTGCAATCCCAGAATCCCGGTTCTCAGAACACAGCATCAGGCTGGATCAAGCAGAGCAGCGGTTATTATTACAGATACGGTAACGGCACATACGCAAGAAACGGCTGGGAGAGGATCGATAATTACTGGTATTATTTCGATGCAAACGGTCTTATGAAGACGAGCTGGATTTATGTTAATAATAAATGGTATTATGCATTGCCGTCAGGAAGACTTGCTACCGCAAGCTGGAACAATATCAATGAAAAATGGTATTATTTTGATAATAGCGGCATAATGCAGACCGGCTATATTAATGTTGACGGAAAAACCTATTACACAGACAGCTCGGGAGCAAGAGTTCAGTCGGCATATAATCCGGACGGCCACCTTTTTGACCTTAATGGCGTCATGATACGTTGAATAACTTGAAAAATAACTTTATTAATAGTAAGATATGGATTACTGCCTGTAAACAGGCAGTAGTCTTTTTAGTTATAAGGAAGTATTTTCCTTATAAGAAACAATGAAATGATCAAGAGGAGATGAAGGGATCAATGGGTATTTATGAGGAGTTAGTTGAGCGCGGACTTATTGCTCAGGTTACAGATGAAGAAGAAATAAAGAACATGGTCAATAATGGTAAGGCTACTTTCTATATAGGCTTTGACCCTACAGCAGACAGCCTTCACGTTGGTCATTTTATGGCACTCTGCCTTATGAAGAGACTGCAGATGGCAGGCAATAAGCCTGTTGCACTTGTAGGCGGAGGAACAGGAATGATCGGAGATCCGTCGGGTCGTTCAGATCTTCGTAAGATGATGACAGTAGAGACAATTCAGCACAACTGCGATTGCTTCAGAAAGCAGATGAGCCGCTTTATTCATTTCGGAGACGGCAGCTCAGACGCTATCATGGTCAACAACGCAGACTGGCTGCTCAACCTTAATTATATAGATTTCTTAAGAGACATAGGAGTGCATTTCAATGTCAATAAGATGCTTGCTGCACGCTGCTATGTAAATCGTATGGAGCAGGGACTTACATTCCTTGAGTTCAACTACATGCTTATGCAGGGCTACGATTTCTACAGATTATTCCAGGATTACGGCTGCAACATGCAGTTCGGCGGTGATGATCAGTGGTCAAATATGCTTGCCGGAACAGAGCTTATCAGAAAGAAGCTCGGAAAAGATGCACACGCAATGACAATAACGCTTCTTCTTAACTCAGAAGGCAAAAAGATGGGTAAGACAGCGTCAGGTGCAGTTTGGCTTGACCCTGAAAAGACAACACCGTATGAGTTTTATCAGTACTGGAGGAATGTAAATGATGCCGACGTTATAAAGTGTCTTAAGATGCTCACCTTCCTTCCGCTTGAGGAAATCAGAAAGATGGAGAGCTGGGAAGGTGCAGAGCTTAACAAGGCCAAGGAAGTGCTTGCTCACGAGCTTACAGAGCTTGTACACGGCAAGGAAGAGGCTGACAAGGCAGAGGCAGCTGCAAAGGCAGCATTCAGCGGAGCTTCATCAGCAGATATGCCTTCTTATGATGTGACTGAAGCTGAGCTTACAGACGGCAGCATTGACCTTATCAGCATCCTTGTAAATGCAGGACTCTGCGGATCAAGAGGAGATGCCAGAAGAAACATCGAACAGGGCGGTGTTACCGTAGCTGATGAGAAGGTCACAGACAGCAAAAAGTCCTACACAAAGGATGAGCTTGCAGGTGACGGAATCATAGTTCGCAGAGGAAAAAAGAATTTCTGCAAAGTAAGTTTTTCGTAAGATTTTATTCAAGTCCTTCGTAAGGATGGCGTGCTATACTGTCACCATCATGAAAAGTAAGACTATTAAAATCATAATATTTACAGCCATGCTTTCATTGGCATGCTGTTTTACATCGTTTGCCGCAGGAAAATCAGATTTTCCATTCAAGGTGGAATTTGATCTTGAAGAAGTAAACAGAGTTTGTTATGCCGGTCATAACGGAAGTACGGTAAATTATAAGGATGGTTTAGCTGTCCTGCCGGATACATTCTTTAATGTTGAATTGAACAAAGGCATAACAAAAGCAGATGTTAAAAAGTTATCTGCGAGTATCTCCGTAATATATGAGAAAGAAGATCAGACAGGCTCATATAAGGAAACAGTAAGAACATATGACGAGGGTGATCTTGCTGTAGGGGATTATTACCAGATTTTGTCAGAGAATACCATAGCGAGTCTTGAAGAAAGAGAAAAGCTCTATAGCGACACACTTCAGGGCATGGTTATGACACTCAACTACGACGGAAGCGGTAAGAAAAATAAAACATTATATCTTTACATCTGCGACGAGGACGATTATTACAGTTTTCAGGATGCGGCACAGAATTAAAAGTATTTAAGGTCGGCGATCAACTCATATGAGAACGCCGACCTTTACTTTATTATAATACTGACGAATGTGGGACAAAAATGGCATACTATGACTTTATCTTCGGAGCACCGGGCTCCGGCAAATCAAGATACATTTACAAATGGCTGAGTGATGAAGCCAGGCTTCATCCGGAAAAAAAGTATTTTCTTTTCGTTCCGGAGCAGAACACTCTAAAGGCACAGCGAGAGATCATTTCGATAAGCGAAGATCACGGTATGCTTAATTTAGATGTGCTTTCATTTCAGCTATTATTCTACAGAGTTATAGAAGAGCTTGGAATAACAGCTCCGGCGGTGCTTGATGATATAGGAAAAGCACTGCTCATAAGGAAGGCAGTTCTTGAGGTAAGCAGGAAAGATGGGCTTAATGTTTATGCCGGCAAAGTGTCATCAAAGGGATTTATTGAGCAGATCAAGTCTCTGATTTCCGAGTTCTATCAGTATAATATTGATCCGGAAAAGCTGAGAAAGCTTCAGGAAGCTGCAAAAAGTCAGCTTCTTAAGGGAAAGCTAGGAGACATTTCCAATATATATGAGACATTTACAGGTGAATTAAAGGAAAGCAGGACTATACCGGAGGAAATACCGCTCCTTCTTTTAAAATACATCATGAGATCTGAGCTTTTAAAGGATGCAGTCATTGTTTTTGACGGCTATACAGGCTTTACTCCTGTGCAGTTAGAGCTTATAGGACTGATAATGCCGGAAGCAGAAAGGCTTCGCTTTGCACTTACTATCCCTTCAGAGGAAGAGCCGTACAGGTTTATAAAAGAGGATATTACAGATATATGGTGGCTCAGTAAGAAGAATATTGCTGCCTTAATTGATACCGCTTCCAAAGCAGGAGTAAGTCAGTCTAAGGACAGAGATATAAGGCTTTCTGAAAGAAAACGATATGACGAAGGCATTTACATAAGAGAGGCAGCTGATCCTGTTGATGAGATAAGGCTGCTTGCAGGAAGCATCAGAAGGAATGCTCTGGAAAATGATATCAGATATCAGAGAATGGCAGTGATAGTTTCTGATCCTGAGGCATATAAAAATATAATCGGCAGAGAGTTAAGACGTGCTGAGATACCGTTTTTCATGGATGATAAGAAGGCGGCACTGGGTTCGCCTGCAATAGAGCTGATAAGAGCAGCCTGTGCCATGATAACAGAATCCTACCGTTATGATGATGTGATGAGATTTATTAAAAATCCTCTCAATCTTATTGGCGGAAAAGAACAAAGAAGCGCTGCCGATGAATTGGATAATTACTTAAGAAAGACCGGAAAAAGAGGGAGGAGGCAGCTTGAGGCACTTTCTGAAAATGAATGCAGCGAAAGCTTAAAGTATGTATTTGCACTTGAAGAGACATTAAAAGTTGGAAAATCGGCAGCGGATAAGACAGCTGCACTTGAAGCCTTTGCAGCTGATATAGATATAACCTTAAGAACGGAACAGCTTGCAAAAGCGCTTGAAGAAAAGGGACTTTGGAAGGAGGCTTCCGAAAACCGAAGATTTGCGGGCCTGCTTCCGGAATTTTTTATCAGAATAAGTGAAGTATTAGGCGATGAGAATATAAGTACTAAAGACTATGTCAAGCTTATTGAGGCGGGATTTGTCGATATGAAAGGAGGCATGATACCTGAGACCATGGATATGGTCATTATCGGAGATCTTAAGCGAAGCAGGCTTGATGATATTGACGTGCTGTATATAGTCGGAGCAAACGACGGACTTATGCCGAATGCAGTAACCGGAGGCGGAATATTTACAGACCGCGAAAGAGTCGAGATGGAGGAACTGGGAGGCCTTTTAAAGGACGGCGGCATTGAGCTTGCACCTGATGACAGGACTGACAGCTGTATTCAGGAATTCTATATCCGACTCATGATGAATAAGCCGAACCGAAAGCTTATTTTGTCTTATTCAAAAAACAGCAGTGAACAAAAGCCGCTTAAGCCTTCGACTGTTATAGAAGGGCTGAAAGCTGAGGCACATTTTGAATATGCAGATGAAGATAATATAGACTCTAAAGAAGATGCCTTGGAATTATTCACAAGGCTTATCAGGCGTGGAGTAACAGATGACAAAGTCAAGGTGCTTTACAGAAAGCTTGTGACAGATGAGGAATTTCATAATAGAGCTGAGCTTGTACTGAAAGGTGCATTCATAAAATATGAAAAGGATGCACTTTCTGAAGAGGTATCCAAAAAGCTTTACGGAAACATTCTAAGCGGTTCGGTCTCAAGAATCGAGGACTTTGAGAAATGTGCCTACAGACATTTTCTGGATTACGGTCTGAAACTTAAGGAGCGTGAAAGCTTTGATATAGAAGCAGTCGATATAGGAAAACTGTTCCACGGAGCACTTGATGAGCTATTCAGAGAGATCTTTGACGCAGGAACATCGCTAAGTGAGCTGTCGGATGCCGGGCTCAAAAGCGTATGTAAGAGCTCAGTGGATCGTGTTATTTCAGAGTACAGCGACAATGTTATGACAGTTACCGCGCGAAACAGATTTATTGCAGACAGAGTGCGCCGTATTACCTCAAAGACAGCATGGGTACTAAGAGAACAGCTCAAAAAGGGCGATTTTAGGACTCTCGAAACTGAGGTCGAGTTTAAATACAGGGATGAGAACATTTTCTTTAAGGGTAAAATTGACAGGATAGATTACTGTCTTGATGAAGAAAATAATAAGACCTACGTAAAGGTCATAGATTATAAAACCGGCAGTACGGCATTTGATATTAATAAGACTCTTAACGGACTGCAGCTGCAGCTTACGGCATATATGGATGCGGCGATGAAGGAGACGGCAAAGCTTAAGGGAAGTAATGAAGGCGTAGCTCCGGCGGGCATGTTTTATTATAATGTTGCAGAGCCTTCGATAAAGCTGTCAGACGTCAGAAAGCTGAGCAGCAATGATTCTGACTATACGGCGTCCGAAGAGCTTACCTTAAAGGAGCTTCGCATGAACGGGGCTGTTCTTAAGGATGATACAGCTGCAGGGCATCTCGATAAGGAAGCTTGTGTCGAAGGTAAAGATGTGAAAGCAGCCCTAAAGAGCTCTAAGGTCATGAA
Organism: Lachnospiraceae bacterium; assembly: GCA_022768465.1. GTDB lineage: Bacteria > Bacillota > Clostridia > Lachnospirales > Lachnospiraceae > Avilachnospira. Next base: position 48,883 of record JALELZ010000029.1, on the reverse strand, counting down.
TCAGTCAACAATGTCATTAACTGAAAGCGGCTTTTCAAAGCTTATAGCTACGGTCAAGGACAGAATGCATACTGATGCGGATATGATACTCGCCGGAAACATTGACATTAAACCGTATAAATCCGGAACGGAGACTGCATGCGATTACTGCAGCTATAAGGGAATATGCGGCTTTGATACGGATATCAAAGGCTTTGGCTATAAAAGGATCAAGAAATTTACTAATGATGAAATAAATGAGTTTTTATCCGATAATGAGGAAGAAGACAGATGAACTGGAGCGAAGAGCAGAAAAAGATCATGGGACTTAAGAATAAAAGTATTCTTGTATCTGCGGCAGCCGGAAGCGGTAAGACGACAGTTATGGTTGAGAGAATCATTGATATGATATCGGATGAAAGTAACGGTATCGATCTCAATGAACTGTTGGTCATGACATTTACCAATGCGGCTGCAGACGGCATGCGCCAAAAGATAGGAAAGGCACTTAGAAACAGGATAGCAGCAGAGCCGGATAACAAAAGACTTAAGCTTCAGAGTGCAATGCTTCCGAGAGCGTCGATCTCAACTATCCACTCATTTTGCCAGAGGCTTATAAAGCAGCATTATCAGCAGCTTGATATTGACCCGGACTTCAGACTTTTGGATGAGGCTGAGTCGGTCATGCTGCGAGGAGATATCCTTACTGCGATATTAGAAGATAAGTATGCTGAAAATGCAGATGAGATCAAGGATGAAGCTTTTAAAAAGCTTGTAAATACCTTTGAAGAAAAAAAATTTGATTCAAAGCTTACTTCGGTCATCAATAATGTCTACAGCTTTATCATGGCGCAGGCCTGGCCGGAAAAGACTATAGAGGATTGGCAGGCTGAGTGCATAAGAGAAAAAACAGGAGATTATCAAGAAAGCCTTTGGTATAAGGAGTTTGAGGATGCCTTTAAGAAGGAGGCACAGATACAGGCAGAGCTTCTTTTTAAAGCAGCTGAGGTTTGTGATACAGAGGACGGCCCGGCAAAGTACAAGGAGCTGATAGAGGCTGATTTAGAAAAAGCAGAAATCTTAAGCCGTCTTTCAGGCTATGAAAATATCAGAGAGTATCTTGGTGAGATCAGCTTTAGCAGACTCCCAAACACATCATTTAAAAAGGATGGTGTGGACGAGGGGAAAAAGGACTTTGTAAAGGATCTCAGAAATGACTTTAAAAAGTGGACAGCATCTCTTTTAGAAGGAGAATTCCTGCTTTCGGAAGATGAGCTTTCCATGCAGATAAAGGGCTCTGCGGAGCTTTCTTCCGCACTTTTGGAGCTTACTGCTGAATTTGCAAAAAAGTACAGCGAGCTTAAAAAAGAAAGAAATGTTCTGGATTTTAATGACCTTGAGCACATGGCATTACAGGTGCTGTATAAGGAGGATGCCTACGGCAATTTGATACCGTCAGAGCTTGCCGATGAGCTTGCGATGAGCTTGAAAGAAATAATGATAGATGAGTATCAGGACTCAAATTATGTGCAGGAGGCAATTATAAATGCATTGTCTGCTGAGCGTTTTGGACGACATGACGTATTTACTGTGGGCGATGTAAAGCAGAGCATATATCGTTTCAGAAACGCAAGACCGGAGCTTTTTAACAGAAGGTATGAGACATTTTCAGATGACGAAGCCTATGATGATGTGAGGATCGAGCTTAATGCCAATTACCGCAGCCGAAAAGAAGTCATCGACTCTGTAAATACCGTGTTCCTAAAGATAATGTCAAAGGAGGCGGCAGGAATAGAGTATGACGAGAGGGCAATGCTTAAATGCGGAGCAGACTATCCTTTTGGAAATGACTGCAAAACAGAGCTTTTGTTCTTAGATCCTGAAGAAATCGAGGAAAAAGTTGATAATGCTGATAATGCCGAAAAGGCGGATAACACTGAGGAGCCAAAAGAGGCGGATGAGACATTAAAAGCAGAGGAGTTAGAGTATAAGCTCATTGCGAACAGGATCAATGCACTTGTAAAAGGATCGGAAGGAAACGGAGCATTTACTGTAAGGGATGTGTTTTCAGGGCAAATGCGACCTGCAAGATTCAGTGACATTGCTATACTTATCAGAAAGAAAAAGTCAGCGGAGCCGCTTATAGACATGCTGAGGAAAAACGGCGTACCGGCTTATTTTGAGGATTCGAAGGGGTATTTTGATGCCGCAGAGGTCAGAATGATGCTCTCGTTCCTTAATGTGCTGGATGATCCGCTGCAGGACATACCGCTTGTCAGTGTGCTTAAAGGGCCTATAGGTGAATTTACGGATAACGAGCTTGCTCTTATAAGGACAGCATTTGTCGAGGCACAGCCGGAGGACAGAAGGACGGAGCCCGGAGATTATTACAGGGCTTTGGTATTTTATGCTGAAAATGCAGATGATGAAGCACTTAAGAAAAAAGCAGCGTTTTTTTTAGCAGAGCTTACAAATTTCAGAGACATGGCCGATGTAATGCCGGTGCATTTACTTCTTAATGAGATATACATTAAAACAGGATTCTATGCATATGCTTCTGCAATGCCTTTAGGAGAGACAAGACAAAAGAACTTAGATATTCTGATGAAAAAAGCAGAAGACTATGCCGGCACGGGATATCAGGGACTTTTTAACTTTGTCAGATACATAGAAACACTTAAAAAATATGATACGGATTATGGGGAAGCACCGTCTGCGGCAGGTAATAAAGATGTAGTAAACATCAGCACAATTCACGGCTCAAAGGGGCTTGAATATCCGGTCGTTATACTGGCAAGAGCAGCCGAGTCATTTGAAGGAAGAGGAAATGCCGACAGCAGTATAGCTGTAGAGGATGAAGGAATAGGAATGGACTATACCGACCTTGAAAGCGGCATAGTATATCCGGGGCTTAAAAAGCTGTTCCTGAAAAAGAAAAAGAAGTCTGAGGAAGCGGCGGAAGAACAAAGACTGTTGTATGTTGCAATGACAAGAGCTATGGAAAAGCTCATTATAACCGGTGAAGCTAAGGGTGCAGAAGAAAAGCTTGAAAAGCTTAAAAACAAGACCTTGTTATTTGATGGGGCGGCTTTAAAAACCGTAAAGGAAGGTCAAAAAGCAGGCAGTAAGCTTTCAACCGGAGTAATTAATAAATGTAAGACATATCTGGACTGGATAATACTTTCCTGTGCCGGCAATGACTATAATTTCGACATAAAAACATATACGGTTAATGATTTAATAACTGCGGCCAAGGAAGAACAGGAAGAGCTTAGAGACAGATACTTGGAGCTTAAGCATTTTCTTCTTGAGGACGGAAATATTGAAGACGAGGCAGCTAAGACATTTTCAGAGAAATTGGACAAAGTATTTGCGGCTGAATATGCATATGAAGAAGAAACAAAGCTAAAGCCAAAAATCTCAGTATCTGAGATCAAAAAAATGGCTATAGAAGAGCTTGAATCCGGAATGAAGGTCTATGATATTAATGACAATGCAGTTCCGGAGCCGTTATATATTCTGACTGAGAATGCTTCCGGCGACATAAATAATGATAAAGATGTTAAGACCGGCTTTGGCAGCAATGTCGGAGAAAAGCCAAATATAGGAGCCTTGAAGGGAACCGCATTCCACAGAGCCATGGAACTATTAAGCTATGAAGGAAGTGCGGAAGAACAGCTTACGGAAATAATGGAATCCGAAAAAATGCCGGAGGATGAAAAAGAACTGCTTGATAAAGAGGCCGTACTTACATTCCTTGAAAGCGATATAGCAAAAAGAATGGCAGCAGCAAAAAAGAACGGAACACTAAAAAGAGAACAGCATTTCATGGCAGGCTTTCCGGCTGATACACTAAAAAGCGACCAAGTGAGCAAAGAAATGCAGATACTTCAGGGAATAATAGATGCCTATTTTGAAGAAGACGGAGAAATAATACTTGTCGACTACAAAACAGACAAAATAAACGATCCGGAAGAACTAAAAGACCGCTATAGGATACAGTTAGAGCTCTATTCCAGAGCATTAAAACAGCTTACTCATAAAAACGTAAGAGAAAGAATAATATACAGCACTTTTTTGAAACAAAAATATGTTCTATAATAATCTCGGATGAACAGAATATGGCTTTAGCTGCTTGCAGATAAAGTCATATTCTGTTCAGACGAGTAAACAGACATGAGCAAAAAAGCGCGAAGCGCGATTTGCGAATGGATGATTACGGGGTGCGAGAGTGCGAAGCAGGGGGACAACTTGATAACAAACGATTGGAAGGAGCCATTAGCTCCCGAGTTTAAAAAGCCTTATTACAGAGATCTTTACTACAAGGTCAAGGATGAATATGAGCATTGTCAGGTCTTTCCTGCAGCAAATGAACTATTCAGAGCATTTGAGCTCACACCTTTTTCTGAGGTCAAGGTCGTAATACTGGGTCAGGATCCTTATCACGGAGACGGACAGGCAGAAGGACTTTGCTTTTCTGTTAAGCCCGGCATAGGGATACCGCCGTCACTTGTAAATATTTATAAAGAGCTTAATGCAGAGCTTGGTTTAAAGATACCTGATAACGGCAGTCTTGTGCCTTGGGCAAAACAGGGAGTTCTGCTTTTAAATACAGTGCTTACAGTTAGAGCACATCAGGCATTTTCACACAGAGGCATCGGCTGGGAGCAGTTTACTGACGCTGCTATAAAAGCTTTAAATACCGTCGACAGACCTATCGTGTTCATGCTGTGGGGAAAGCCTGCTGGAGAGAAAGCAGCAATGCTTGATAATCCGAAGCATCTTATATTGAAGGCACCTCATCCAAGTCCGCTTTCTGCATCAAGAGGCTTCTTTGGCTGCGGACATTTTGTTAAATGCAATGAGTTCCTTACAGCAAACGGAATTCGTCCGATAAACTGGCAGATCCCGGATATAGGAAATATGAATTAAAGGCGCATTATGCGTTTTATCAAGGAGTTTTTGAGTAATGGGTTTTATTGAAATATTAAAGGTTATAGTATTCGGCATTGTTGAGGGCTTCACGGAATGGCTGCCTATTTCATCGACAGGACATCTGATTTTAGTGGAAAACCTCATCCATCTGAATCAGCCTGAGGATTTCTGGAATGTTTTCAAGGTTGTAATACAGCTTGGAGCAATACTTGCAGTAGTACTTTTATACTGGGATAAGCTCTGGCCTTTTTCACCTAAGAAAACTGCGGCGCAGAAACAAGGCACATGGGTACTCTGGTTCAAAATTATAATTGCATGTATCCCTGCAGCAGTTGCAGGACTTCCTTTGGATGACATAATCGATGCACATCTCAGTACGCCGACAGTTATAGCAGCAACACTTATTATTTATGGTATTTTCTTTATCGTTTTAGAGACTGCTAATAAACAAAAAAGCTTCCCGATCAATAAGATATCAAGAGTGAGCTATAAAACGGCGGCATTGATAGGTGCTTTCCAATGCCTTTCACTGATACCGGGAACCTCCAGATCCGGAGCGACTATACTCGGTGCCATGCTGCTTGGCTGTTCAAGAGCTGTAGCGGCTGAATTTTCATTCTTCTTAGGTATTCCGGTAATGTTCGGAGCAAGCCTTTTGAAAATAGTAAAGCACGGCTTAGCATTTACAGGTGCGCAGGTGTTTATACTGCTTTTCGGAATGGCGGTAGCCTTTTTGGTAGCGGTGCTTACAATAAGCTTCCTTATGAAATACATCAGAAAGCATGATTTCAAGCTGTTCGGATATTATCGTATAGTACTCGGAATAATTGTACTTATATGGTTTACATTATTGGGTCACTGAATAGTTTGATAAGTGATGAAGCATCACAGGAGAGAAAATGTATAAGAAATTTCTAATAGGGGCAGGAAGCGCAGTACTTACGCTCGGTCTGGCATTTGCAGTAAGAGGACAGATCACTGCGAATGCAGCAACCAATACAATTTATACCTTTGAAACAAAAGCGCAGAAGGGGCCTGGCTCAGCTAATGACGACTTTTCAATAGTAGTCGGAGTTAAGCCGGGAGAGCAAGCTGCAGAGACTGGCTCACAGTCCGCCGAAAAGCTTAACCAAAAGACCAAGGCACAGCCGAAAACCGAAGCATCAAATACCACTGCAAAGTCAGAGCCTGAATCTCAGGCCGGCACTGCATCAAAGACTGAAGCTAAGGATGTATCAAATAACAAATCTAATACGGAAGATAATAAGTCTTCAAATGGCAGCATAACTACAAAAAACAGATATAAAGACGGAGACTTGATAGGACTTGATCAGGCATGGAAATATGCTGACTTTTCTGCCATTAATTCAGGAAAGGCAGTAATGTATACTGCCAAGTCAAACCGCAGGAATAAGGTGGTTGCCGTTAATGCCGGACACGGAACAAAGGGCGGCAACAGTGTAAAGACATATTGTCATCCGGATAAATCACCTAAGGTTACCGGAGGAACCACTGCAAAGGGTGCAGTCACAGCAGTTGCAGTGTCATCAGGCATGACCTTTAAGGACGGCACCCCGGAGGCGGCAGTGACTTTAAGAATGGCTCAGATCCTTAAGGATAAGCTTATTTCGGCAGGATATGATGTGCTAATGATAAGAGACTGTGAGGATGTCCAGCTTGACAATGTTGCAAGAACAGTTATTGCCAACAATACAGCAGATATTCATATTGCATTGCACTGGGACGGTGACGGACTTGATAAAATAAAAGGAGTATTCTTTATGTCTGTGCCGGACGGACTTAAGAAAATGGAGCCGGTCAGCACATATTGGCAGCAGCACGAGGCACTCGGAGCTTCTCTTATAGAGGGCTTAAAGGGACAGGGCATAAAGATATGGGGCTCCAATCCGCTTGACACTGACCTTACACAGACGTCCTTCAGCACTATACCTTCAGTGGATATAGAGCTTGGAAACCAGTGTTCGGATCATTCTGACAGTGTCCTTAAAAATGAAGCAGACGGACTGATGACCGGCATCAATTCTTATTTTGGATTTTAATACAAAGCGCTTGCAAATATTCCTGAAGCTTGATATAGTATAACGCGAATATCAGCAGGAGGAATCGTTTGATGAATTTTAGTTCACATATAAGTTCATATTGTGATAATAAGACGGTTACACTAGCTGTATTTTTTGATTTCGGGTTTAGTGTTTATTATATTTAAAGGTAATTGCATAAGCAGTTACCTTTTTCTTTGTGCATAGATATAAGAACATGGATCTGAAAATCAGATTTATTTATTGTTTTGGGAGGTTTAAAATGGGTAATGACGGAGTTATAAGAGACGCGAGAGAGCTCGGCACACCGAAGATGCTCACACTCGGACTTCAGCATATGTTTGCAATGTTCGGAGCAACCGTGCTTGTACCTACACTCACAGGATTAAGTGTATCGGCTACACTGCTTTTTGCCGGACTTGCAACATTGTTCTGTCATTTTGTAACAAAGAGAAAGGTTCCGGTATTTTTAGGATCATCATTTGCATTTTTAGGCGGATATTTCGCAATCGCACCGGACGGTAATCCGGAGCTTCTGCGCTATGCATGCTTCGGCGTTGCCTGCTCAGGACTTCTCTATCTGATCCTTGCGGCATTCTGCAAGGCATACGGTTCAAAGAAGGTCATGAGATTCTTCCCGCCTGTAGTAACAGGACCTATAATTATAAGCATCGGACTTACACTTTCATCTTCAGCCATTCAGAACTGCACAACAAACTGGTTCATAGCACTTGTAGCTATAGCTGTTGTAATTGTCTGCAATATCTGGGGTAAGGGAATGATAAAGATCATACCTATACTTATCGGTGTGGTTACTTCTTATGTAGTTGCGGCTGTTACAGGTAATGTAGATTTTACAGGAGTAAAAGATGCTGCATGGATCGGAATGCCTTTCAGCTATCACAACACAGTATTTTCAATATTCACAGAGGGCAATGCTGATAAGGGAATGCTTCTTACATCAGCTATCACTATAATGCCTATCGCTATAGCAACAATGATGGAGCATATCGGTGATATCTCTGCTATCGGTTCTACAGTAGGTCAGAACTTTATCAAGGATCCGGGGCTTCACAGAACGCTTATCGGAGACGGAATCGGAACAGCTATCGCTTCACTTTTCGGTGCTCCTGCCAATACAACATACGGCGAGAATACCGGAGTTTTAGCTCTTACAAAGGTATATGATCCAAGAGTTCTCAGACTTGCAGCTATCTATGCAATAATCATTTCCTTCTGCCCTAAGTTCTCAGAGCTTATTAAGGCAATGCCTGCAGCAACCATAGGCGGAGTATCAATGATCCTTTACGGAATGATCTCAGCTATCGGTGTAAGAAACGTAGTTGAAAATCAGGTTGACTTTGCAAAGACAAGAAATGTCATAGTAGCGGCACTTATCCTTGTTCTTTCAATAGGTATCAAGTACGGTATGCCGGGAGAGGCTATTACAATTCAGGCAGGAGAGATCACTATCGGTCTTACAGGACTTGCAGTTGCTTCTCTTGTAGGAATCATACTTAATGCTATTCTTCCTGACGGCGACGTAAAGTTTGCCGAGGAGCCAAAGGATGCCGGAAGCCTTGGAAAGTATTAATGCAGAATTTTAAATAAAATAAAGTGCGGTCTATCTCGTGATGACAGAATACATTTGCTGCAGAAAAGATAATGCAGTAAGCTTCAGTTCATTATAGAGATGACCGCACTTTTATAGTGCCTTTTATGCAATTAGTTGATCAGACCTTCCATTCATCGGCAAGCTCATAGATAAGCTTTTCGGTCTTTTCCCAGCCGATGCAGGCATCTGTAATGGATTTTCCGTAGCAGTGTTCGGTCTCCTTCTGATTGCCGTCTTCAATGTAGCTTTCAATCATGAGACCCTTAATAAGATTTCGGATATCGTTGTTCTGCTTACAGCTGTGAAGGATATCCTTGCTTATCCTTATCTGCTCAAGATATTTCTTGCCTGAATTTGCATGGTTGCAGTCAATGATGACAGCAGGGTTTTGGAGGTCGCGCTTTCCGTAAAGCTCTAAAAGCTCCTGAAGAGTTTCATAGTGATAGTTAGGGAAGGTGTGACCGCTCTGGTTCTCATAGCCTCTTAATATTGTATGAGCAAGCGGATTGCCCTTTGTTGAGACCTCCCAGTTTCTGTAAATGAAGTTCTGCTCAGACTGTGCAGCAGTTACTGAGTTAAGCATTACATTAAGATTACCACTTGTAGGGTTCTTCATACCTACAGGAATGTCAAGTCCGGAGGAAAGAAGTCGGTGCTCCTGATCCTCAACGCTGCGTGCACCTATAGCAATATAGGAAAGAAGATCAGAATTAAAACGATATGCCTCAGGATAAAGAAGCTCATCGGCACAGGTAAAGCCTGTTTCCTTAATGATGCGGATATTCATTTCACGTATTGTAATAATACCCTTAAGAAGATCAGGTGCCTTTTCAGGATCAGGCTGATGAAGTATTCCCTTGTAGCCCTTTCCGACTGTACGAGGCTTATTAGTATAAACTCTTGGGATTATGAAGATCCTGTCCTTAACCTTTTCCTGAACCCTGATAAGTCTGGTAATATAATCAAGTACGGCATCTTCACGATCTGCAGAACACGGACCTATAAGAAGGAGCATTCTGTTATCGTTTCCGGTAATTATATTTTTAATGATCTCGTCTCTTTCGGACTTTATTTTTTCGAGGTCCTCGGTGAGCGGGAACATTTCCTTAAGTTCTTTAGGAACTATAAGCTTTCTGTGAAATGTGATATTCTTTTCCTGCATTTTAAAAACTCCTCTGCAATGATAATGCCACTGTCCGTTCATACTAAAAAGGCAGAAAATGTCTTATATATTGATGAAATCAGTATAAAAAATGCTGATTGTACATAAAATACAAAATTAAAACAATTGACATCATCGAATATTTATAGTAATTAGTTTTACTGTAAATTCTCGATAAATTCAATCGGATATTGATAAAGTTTATATCTGATACTGTTTTTTATAAAATACAGTTATATCAGATTAGATAGAATACCTTACATGAGGTTATATTAGGAGTAGCGCATATAATGGCAAAAAATCTGGTCATAGTCGAGTCACCGGCTAAAATGAAAACTATCAAAAAATTCCTCGGAAGCAACTATACCGTGGACGCGTCGATGGGTCACATTAGAGATCTTCCGAAATCTTCGATGGGAATAGACATTGAACATGATTTCGAGCCTAAATACATTACTATAAGAGGAAATGGAGATCTGATCGCATCCTTAAAGAAGGAAGCCTCAAAGGCAGACAAGGTCTATCTTGCAACTGACCCGGATAGAGAGGGAGAGGCTATAAGCTGGCACCTTAAGACGGCACTCGGACTTGAAGGCACCAATAAAGCGGCAAGGATCACCTTTAACGAGATAACCAAGGACGCAGTAACAAAGGCCCTTAAGAACCCAAGAGACATAAATATGAATCTTGTGGATGCCCAGCAGGGCAGAAGAGTAATGGACAGAATAGTCGGTTATTCAATAAGCCCGATACTCTGGGAAAAGATAAAGAGAGGCCTTTCAGCAGGACGCGTTCAGTCCGTTGCTCTTCGCATGGTCTGTGACAGAGATGCAGAGATCAATGCATTTATACCGAAGGAATATCATACAGTAGAGGCATCGATAAAGAACGGTGCAAAGCGTGTAAAGGCAAGCTACTACGGAGAAAACGGCAAAAAGACAGCTCTTGAGGATGCAGCTTCGGCAGAGGCTATAGTTAATGATGTTCAGGATAAGACTGTTTTAGTTGCAGAGGTTACAGATTCTGACAGACAAAAAAATGCTCCATGGCCTTTTACCACATCAACCATGCAGCAGGAAGCATCAAAGCTTCTTAATCTTTCCACACAGCAGACTATGAGAGTTGCTCAGAAGCTCTATGAAGAAGGACATATCACTTATCTTCGAACAGACTCTATCCGTGTAAGCGATGAGGCTGTGGCAGCTGCAAAGGGCTATATTTATGAAAATTACGGAGAGGCCTATGTTTCTCACCGTCAGGCCTCAGGTAAGGCCGGAAGCAATGTGCAGGATGCACACGAGGCTATCAGACCTACACACATCGAGAATACTCCGGCTTCTCTTAAGGATAAGCTTGGAAGAGATGAATTCAGACTTTATCAGCTTATATGGAAAAGATTTGTTGCAAGCCGTATGACTCCTGCAGTCTATGCACAGACGAGAGTAAGACTTGAGTGCGGAACTCATACATTTACAGCTGCAGGATCAAAGAAGAAATTCGACGGATTTTTAAGCGTATATAAGAGTGATTCCGAAGAGGATGAGAACAAGCAGGATCTAGACTTCCTTAAAAAGGGAGACGATGTAGTGTTTGCAAGTGTTGAGGATATTCAGCATTTCACAGAGCCGCCGGCGCATTATACCGAAGCGTCGCTGGTAAGAGCGCTTGAGGAGGACGGGATCGGAAGACCTTCCACCTATGCGCCTACAATCACAACACTGCTTGCGAGAAACTATGTTACAAAGGAGAAAAAGAATCTCTATGTGACAGAGTTAGGAATAGCTGTAAATGAACTCATGGTGACAGCATTCCCGAATATTGTGGATACCGGATTTACAGCTAAAATGGAATCAGAGCTTGACAAGGTCGCAGAAGGACAGCTGAACTGGAAGAAGGCAGTCGGAGACTTTTATCCGGATCTTGAAAGCTCAATAAAGTCGGCAAGAGAAAACTTAGGACGCATAAAGGTTGCGGATCAGGTGACCGATGTTATATGCGATAAATGCGGCAGAAACATGGTTATTAAATACGGCCCGCACGGTAAATTCCTTGCCTGTCCGGGATTCCCTGAGTGCAGGAATACCAAGCCTCTGCTTGAAAAGATAGGAATGCAGTGCCCTAAATGCGGTGCCGAGATAGTTAAGCGCCGTACAAAGAAGGGAAGACTGTTCTATGCCTGCGAGAATCAGGACTGTGATTTTGTAAGCTGGAGAAAACCGACCAGGAAGAGTCTTGAAGAGGCAGCAAATGCTGCAAACAGTTCGAAAGCAGAGGCAGCAGACGAAGCAGCAACTGATGAAAAGAAAATGTAAATCAAAAAATCATAAAAAACATTGAAAATATCGGGAAAATCCTTATTTCATGCGGTTTTTAAGCATTTACAGCTTGATTTACAAGTTGAATCGTGTTAATCTGTATAGAGTTATAGTACATTTTTTCAAGGAGTGGACACAAGTCCACTCCTTAATCTTTGCGAAGGAATACGAATGAAAACAAACTATTTAACAAAAACAGACGACTATATCAAACCTTTCCTTGATAAAAACGGCTTTACACTGATAAAGAGCGAATTTGTTGAGGAAGAGCATAACTGGTACTTAAGGCTTTATATCGACCTTACCGAAGAGGAGATAAATAAGCGTAAGGAAAAGTATGAGGCAGAAAAGGAAGCAAAGGCCGATGACATTACAGGCATAGAGGATAGTGCGCTTGTAAACAATAGTGTCGGAGAGGATGACTTAAAGACTGACGAATATATGCCGGGCATTGATATAAATGACTGCGCAAAGGTTTCGAGATATCTCGGAAAATGGCTGGATAAGGAAGATTTTATAAAAGAAGCATATACCCTTGAGGTTTGTTCTAAGGGATTTTTAAACAGCAGCAATGCTGAGGATAATGATTAATTAAGGAGAGATTGGGATGAATACCGAATTAAAGGATGCACTCGAAGTACTTGGCAAAGAGCGCGGCATACCGAAGGAGGCACTGTTTGAGGCAATTGAAAGCTCTCTGCTGACTGCCTGCAAGAACCACTTCGGAAAGGCTGATAACTGCATAGTTACCATCGATCAGAACACATATGATTATCATATAGAACAGGTTAAGACAGTTGTAGACGAGGTTTATGATCCTGTTGAAGAGATAAGTCTTCCTGATGCACTTATGATAGACAAAAATGCACAGCTCGGTGACAGCGTAAAGGTTCCTGTTGATTCACAGAAGTTCGGACGTATCTCAACACAGAACGCAAAGGGCGTTATCAAGCAGAAGATACGTGAGGAAGAGAGAAACTCAATCTACCGTGACTTTATAGAGCATGAGCACGGCATAATGACAGGCGTTGTACAGAGAAATCTCGGCAAAAACATTTCCATCAACTTAGGAAAGGCTGATGCAATACTTGCAGAAAATGAGCAGATAAAGGGTGAGACCTTAAAGCCTAACCAGAGAGTTAAGGTTTACCTGCTTGAGGTTAAGAATAATCCCAGAGGACCTAGAATCTCTGTTTCAAGAACACATCCTGATCTTGTAAAATGTCTCTTCACCGAAGAGGTTTCAGAGATCAGAGAGGGCGTTGTTGAGATCATGGAGATCGCACGAGAGGCCGGATCAAGAACAAAGATGGCTGTTATCTCACACGATGAGAATGTCGATCCTGTAGGTGCATGCGTCGGAGTAAACGGAACCAGAGTTAACTCAATCGTTGACGAGCTCGGCGGAGAGAAGATAGATATCATCAACTGGGATGAGAACCCTGCATTCCTTATCGAGAATGCATTAAGCCCTGCAAAGGTAATCTGCGTTGTAGCTGATGAGGATTCAAAGGGAGCAGTTGTTATCGTTCCGGATTACCAGCTTTCACTTGCAATAGGTAAGGAAGGACAGAATGCACGTCTTGCAGCTAAGCTTACAGGCTACAAGATAGATATTAAATCAGAGACTCAGGCTCAGGAGTCAGGACTTCTTGATGAGCTCGGCATGGAAGCCATGGGTGACAGTGAGTACGAGGACGGCGAGTATTCAGAGGGCATGGAGGAATATGCCGAAGAATATGATCCTGATTCAGAATACAGCGATGAGGAAGCTTCAGAGGAATATGAGGAAGCTCCTGCGGAGGCTGACTATGAGACTGACAGCGAGGCAGATATGACAGAGGACGCTGCAGAAGCTGAGGCAGAATCAGAGACTGAGGAATAAAGAGGCGCCGAATTGACAGATAAACAGATCGGAAAGCTTATAGGGCTTGCCTGCAGAGCAGGAAAGCTGCGTTCGGGCGAATTTTCCGTGGAGGAATCCGTAAAGACAGGCAAATCGAAGCTTTGTATATTAGCTTCAGATGCTTCGGAAAAGACCAAAAAGCATGTACATGATATGTGCAGCTACAGAGATATTGCCGTTTATGATTCGGCATTTACAAAGGATGAGCTCGGACATTGGATAGGACGTGACGAAAGGTCGGCTGTCACCATTGAAGACAGCGGCTTTGCTGAGCATATACTTGAATTGACAGAGGGAGGTAATGCCTGTGGGAAATGAAAATAATGAAAATATAAAAGGTTCTGCAGAGAATACTCAGGGAGGAAAGTCAGCTGCACCAAAGAAAAAGCTGAACGTAGTATTCAGAAAGCAGAATTCAACTAGTATCAAGGAACTCCCGAAGAGACTTAAAAATGCTGCCGACGGTGGAGAACCAAAGGTTAAGGAGGACGTTCAGGCAGCAGTTAAGAAGCCGAGACCGCTTCCTGCAGGTACAAAGCCTGTTAAGCCTGCAGCAGGACTTGCAGCTAAGCCTGCGGCACCTGCAGCTGAGAAAAAGGCTGAGGCTATGCCAAAGGAAGATGTAAAGGAAGTTAAGAAGCCTGCAGTTGAGCCTGCTGCAAAAGCAGAGCCTGCAGTAAAGAACGAGGCACATACAGAGGCAGCTGCTCCAAGCGCTAAGACAGAAGCGCCTGCAAAGACAGAGGAGCCAAAGGCAGCAGAGACAAAAGAGCAGGCTGAGCCTGTTAAGAAGCCGAGCCTTACAGATCCTATCATGCCTAAGGTTAAGATAGTTAAATCCTATGCCAACTACGATGCTGCTGCAGTTATTGCCGAGGCATCAAGAAAGGCAAGAACAGAAAACAGCCAGAGAAATGCCGCAAGAAACGGCGGAGACGGACAGAGAAGACCTCGTCCAAATGACGGACAGAGACGTTTCGATGGAAACAATCAGGGCCAGAGAGGCCAGAACGGTCAGAATCAGGACGCACAGAAGGGCGGCGGAAGAGGCTTTGCCGGAAGAGGCAATGCTGCACCGGGCCAGAGAGGACCAAGACCTGCAGGAGGACAGCAGGGCGGCGGCAGAAGCGGCGGAGGAGCTCAATTTGAAGCACCTCAGAGCAAGAATCAGAACGGCAGAGGAAGAAATTCATACTCAGGCAAGGACAAGAAGGACAGAAGAGATAAGTACGTTGATGATCTTTCTGCAGCAAACAAGCCAAAGAGCGGCAAGGGCGCATTCATAAAGCCTGAGCCAAAGGCAGAGAAGCCGGAAGATGAGATCAAGGTAATCACTATCCCTGAGACTCTTACAATCAAGGAGCTTGCAGATAAGCTTCGTCTTCAGCCGAGCGTTATAGTTAAGAAGCTCTTCCTTGCAGGAAAGATGGTTACACCTAATACAGATCTCAGCTACGAAGAGGCAGAGGAAATTGCAATGGAGTACGATATCCTTTGCGAGAAGGAAGTAGAGGTCGATGTTATTGCAGAGCTCTTAAAGGAGGACGAGGAGGACGAGTCAAAGCTTGTTACAAGAAACCCTGTTGTCTGCGTTATGGGTCACGTTGACCATGGTAAGACATCCTTACTTGATGCTATCAGAAGCTCTAACGTTACAAGCCGTGAGGCGGGCGGAATCACACAGCATATCGGTGCTTCCGTAGTTAAGGTAGGAGACAGATGCATAACCTTCCTTGATACACCGGGACACGAGGCATTCACAGCAATGCGTTTAAGAGGTGCTCAGTCAACAGATATAGCTGTACTTGTAGTTGCAGCCGATGACGGAGTTAAGCCTCAGACAATAGAGGCCATCAACCATGCCAAGGCAGCAGGAGTTGAGGTTATCGTTGCCATCAACAAGATGGATAAGCCTACAGCCAACCCTGATCTTGTAAGAAACGAGCTTTCAGAGTACGGCCTTATAGCAGAGGAATGGGGCGGTTCAACACCGATGGTTCCTGTTTCCGCCAAGACCGGAGACGGCATCAAGGATCTTCTTGACATGATACTTCTTGAGGCAGATGTGCTTGAGCTCAAGGCAAATCCTAACAGAAGAGCAAGAGGTCTCGTTATCGAGGCACAGCTTGATAAGGGAAGAGGACCTGTTGCTACAGTACTTGTTCAGAAGGGAACCTTAAAGGTCGGAGATAATGTTGTTGCAGGAGCCTGCTACGGTAAGGTCCGTGCAATGCTTGATGATAAGCACAATCAGGTTAAGAAGGTGCTTCCGTCATATCCGGCAGAGATATTAGGACTTAATGATGTGCCTAATGCAGGTGAAGTATTCATGGTCTGCAAGGACGAGAAGGAGGCAAGAAGCATTGCCGAGACCTTCATTGCAGAGCAGAAGAAGCACATGCTTGAGGAAACCAAGAAGAAGATGAATCTTGATGATCTGTTTGATGAAATCAAGGCAGGTAATATCAAGGAGCTTCCAATCATCGTTAAAGCAGACGTTCAGGGATCTGTTGAGGCAGTTAAGCAGAGCCTCGGAAAGCTTTCTAACGAAGAGGTTGCAGTTAAGGTTATCCACGCTGCAGCAGGTAATATCAACGAGTCAGATGTTAACCTTGCCTCAGCAGCAAATGCTATCATCATCGGATTTAACGTTAAGCCTGATGCAACAGCAAAGGCAAAGGCAGAAACAGAGAAGATAGACATGCGTCTCTACAAGGTCATCTATCAGGCTATAGAGGATCTTGAGGCAGCACTCACAGGAATGCTTGCACCTGTATATGAGCCGCAGAACACAGGAAGAGCTATCATAAGACAGATCTTCAAGTCTTCAGGAGTCGGAATCATTGCAGGCTCTTATGTAACCGACGGTGTGATCGAGAGAGGCTCAAAGGCAAGAGTGTATAGAGGTGACAAGATGATCTTCGACGGAGACATAGCATCACTTAAGCGCTTCAAGGATGAGGTCAAGGAAGTTAAGACTGGCTTCGAGTGCGGAATCGTATTAGACGACTTCACAGATGTCGCAGTAGACGATACCATGGAAATCTACAAGATGGTTCAGGTACCGAGAAAGTAATGCGAGAATAAGCAATTATAATCAGCAAAGCTTAGGAGCATGTACAGATACTTGAGAGAAAGCTTGCTTTCACGAAAGCATCTGTACGTGCTCCGTATATGAGCACAACTCATATATGCGTGATTTATCACGCATAAGCTTTGCTTGTATCATTCCATGAGCATGTAGGCGAAGCCGGAATGCGAATGGCCGCATGGCGCTGATTCAGCTAAAAAAAGCAATCAGGAAACATAGCTGCAAAAGTCAGCAAGTGATTAAGGACGTGCGGAGAGCATGTAGGCGAAGCCGGAATGCGAATGGTTTTATGGAGTAGAAATGAAAAAAGGCAGCATTAAAAACAACAGAATAAACGGCGAGGTCATGCGTGAGCTTTCCGTTATCATAAGAGAAGAAGTAAAAGATCCGAGGATCGATCCGCTGCTTACTATCACCAGAGTTGAAGTGACGCCTGATCTTCAGTTCTGCAAGGTGCATGTATCATCACTTGGCTCTGATGAGCTTCTTATGGAGAGTATTGAAGGCCTCAAGAATGCAGAGGGCTTCATCAGACGTGAGCTCGCACATACAGTCAATCTCAGAAAGACACCTATGCTGCAGTTTGTTCCTGACAGAAGCATGGAATACGCTATGGAAATGTCCATGAAGATTGAGGAATTAGCTAAGACAGGCGGAATCGGTCGTGCTGAGTCCGAAGAGTCAGAGGCTGACATAGATACGGAATTAGAAGAGAATGATGATTGAACAGCTTACTAAAGAAAAATTTAATGAAGCGCTCCTTAAGGCAAAGACGATCTGCCTTCTGGGGCATATAAGCCCGGACGGAGACTGCATAGGCTCCGTCCTCGGTGCGTATAATTATATAAAAAATCTTCCGGGCGGCAGTGAAAAGACAGTTCAGCCATACCTTGAGGAGATAAATAAAAAATTCTATTTCCTGAAGGGCTCGAATATCATAAGCTCTGCAAGAGACGGAATTAAATATGATCTGGCAGTCGTACTTGACTGTGCGGATATCGGAAGGATAGGTAAATTAGGGTCATATCTTGAGGATGCCGAAAGATCACTTCTTATAGACCACCACATTACAAATCCTGGATTTTGCGACATGGCTTTAGTTCGCGGAGACGCATCCTCTGCATCAGAGGTGCTCTATACCCTGATGGACGAGCAGTATGTGGATAAGGCAGTGGCTGAGTGTATTTATACAGGAATAGTTCATGACACCGGTGTGTTCAGACATAATACCACGCACAGAAGTACCATGGAGATCGCCGGAAAATGCATGGATTACGGCATTGATTTCGGAAGCATCATAGAGGATTCCTTCTTTGCCATGAACTTTGATCAAAAGGTCATGCTCGGCTATATATTAAACAATATGAAGAGTCGCTTTGACGGAAAGCTTGTTTACGGCTGGACAGATATGGCAAAGCGCAAAGAGCTTGGTGCAGAGAAAATGGATATGGAAGGCATGATAGATAACATGCGTTCTACAACAGGAGCTCTGGCTGCGGTATACATGTATGAAACACTTGACGGAAGAGTTAAGGCAAGCCTCAGATCAAACTCCGACATTATTGATGTCAGCGTAATAGCACAGAAATACGGAGGCGGAGGCCATAAGCGAGCAGCAGGCTGCTTTGTCTCGAAGGATTTTGAGAAAAATATCGAAGAGATCGCTGCTGAATTCGGAAAGCAATTAAAGGCAGCTATATAATACTGATTGGAATTTGGATATTACTATGTCATTTTACCGCTACAACGGATTTTTAAATATATATAAGGAAAGTGGCTGGACCTCCATGGATGTATGCGCAAAGCTTAAGGGCATATTAGGCGTAAGACGCATAGGCCATGCAGGGACGCTTGATCCGATGGCTGAGGGAGTCCTTCCGGTAGCAGTCGGACGTGCAACAAAGGATGTCGACAAGGTCGGGCACGAGGTAAAGGTTTATAAGGCTGGGATGCTCCTTGGTGCTGTCACTGATACAGAGGATATAACAGGAAAGCTGCTTTCGATTTTTGGCAGGGAATTTAGAGTAACAGATGAAAACTCTGAGTCAGTGCCGGATGACGGCTATGCCTTTTATTCAAATGCCGATTTTGCAAATAGTTCGTCCGGAGTGAAGGCAATTACTGAGCAGGCCTATGCGATAGAAAAGAATGACGGAAAAGCTCCTGACGAAGCTACAGTAAAAGCGGCGATCCTTTCATTCATCAGAGAATATGATCAGCTTACACCAAAGTATTCCGCAAGGAAGGTTAACGGAAAAAAGCTTTATGAATATGCCAGAGCAGGAGTTGAAGTTGAACGAAAACGAAAGCACGTGCATATTTATGATATCAGCATAGAAAGCATGGAGCTTCCTCATGTAGTATTTACAGTAAAATGTTCTCAGGGCACTTATATCAGGACTCTTTGTCATGATATCGGAGAAATGCTTCAATGCGGAGCCTGCATGGAATCACTTGTAAGAGAGCAGGTAGGACGCTTTAAGATAGAGGATTCAATAAGGCTTAGTGACGTTGAAGCGATCAGAGATAAGGGCTCACTTGATGCGGCATTTACCATAGAGGCACCGACAGCTATTTCCATAGGCAAGTTTGACGGTACACATGTAGGTCATCAGACACTTTTAAAGGATCTTAAGAGACTTGCCGATAAAAAAGGACTTCGCACCTGTGTCATCATTTTCAAATTCGGAAAAGAAACCGTGCTTTCGGATCTTGACAGAAAAATGAAGATGGCAGAGCTTGGTATAGATTACAGCATTGAGCTGGAATTTACTGACGAGATAAAAAATACAACTGCAGAGGATTTTCTTAAAAATATTCTTATAGACAAATATAACAT
This sequence comes from Lachnospiraceae bacterium, assembly GCA_022768465.1. Taxonomy (GTDB): domain Bacteria; phylum Bacillota; class Clostridia; order Lachnospirales; family Lachnospiraceae; genus Avilachnospira. Next base: position 28,981 of record JALELZ010000029.1, on the reverse strand, counting down.
GAAGGCTATTGTTGCCGGAGATGACGTAAGCTTCGGAAAGGGAAGAGCAGGAAATGCAGAATTCCTTAAGGCTCATGCCGAAGAATACGGCTATGAGGTAAAGCTTATAGAGAAGGTGACCATAGACTTAAAGCAGACAGCTGATGATGCAGGCTGCATGGAAGGAAAGGAGCCTTCAGAAAGGACAAGCTCCAATCTTGAAGGAAAGGCCACCATTATAAGCTCGACACTTCTTAGAGCGGAGCTTTTAAAGGGGGACATGCTGCATGTTACGAGACTTCTCGGAGCTCCGTATGCTATAAGCGGAGTCGTTATCCACGGAAAGCATATAGGAACAGATAAGCTTGCTATGCCGACATTAAACATAGCAGTGCCTGAGGAGCTGATACTTCCGCCGAACGGAGTATATGCTGTAAGAGTCAACATATATGATGACAAAAAGGGCAGCAGCATACGTACAAGGACAGGAATCGCAAACCTTGGTTATGCGCCTACAGTCAATGAGGACGGAGCAGAGAAAACAGGTCTCAGACTTGAAACTCATGTTTTCGGAGACATCGGAGACTGCTACGGCAAATTTGCAAGAATAGAGCTTTGTTATTTCATAAGACATGAAAGAAAATTCGATGATCTTTCAGAGCTTAAGCGCCAGGTGACCGAGCACGACATTCCTGAAACAGAGAAATTTTTCGCAGGACTTATCGGCTGATAATGCTTGAAATATAGCGGATAATATGCTATTATTTTAAAGCTTAGCGCCGCGACACAGCTTTTCGATTTCCTTGACGGGAGCTTTGTTGACGGTTAGAGGACCGGACTGAAGCCGGTCAATAATTTGAAAGGAGAAAAGATATGATTTCAAAAGAGAAGAAGACAGAACTCATTAAGGCTTACGGTCGTACTGAAGGCGACACAGGCTCACCAGAGGTTCAGATCGCCATCCTCACTGAGAGAATCAACGAGCTTACAGCTCATCTTAAGGAGAACCCAAAGGATCACCATTCAAGAAAGGGACTTCTTATGATGGTAGGTAAGAGAAGAAGCTTACTTCAGTATCTCATGAAGAATGATCTTGAGGGATACAGAGAGCTCATCAAGAAGCTTGGACTTCGTAAGTAATTATTACGTTCCGCTTTATAACAAATCGTTTATTATTTCAAATAACTTAGATACAAAATTGCGCGCTTGCAGCACCGGGGAGCCGGTGCTGCTTTTTAAGCCAAAGCAGTGTAAATATAATATATAGCATATAGCTGCATTAACTTCCTGTTACGGTATCGGCTTATCTTGAGGGTTATAGGACAAAAAGTGTTGTTATGAACCGCGAATTAGCTAAGTATATAAGGCTAATTCGCGGTTTTAAGTTGTTTGGAACCAGAGAATGAGTAGTTTCTATTATTTTATAAGATTTTGATATTGACTAAAGAGTTTAGTTGCTATACACTTTTATATAAAGTAAGGATAAAATTCTTCAGTCAAATATCGTATAATAGAGTAAGCCGATAAAAAGCAACAAAAGCAGCAAAAGCAAAGGGGTACTGTCGATGACCGAAATAAAAGAAACCTCAATACTTGATATGATAGAGACTGTTGAACAGATGCGCAGAAGATCTGTTTATGATGCCGGACGCATTAAGGTCATGAATAACGAAATGACTATGCTTAAAGCAATCGGAGACAATACGGGTATGCATGTGATAGGACTTGCAAGGATTTTAGGCATTACAAAGGGAGCAGTGTCTCAAACACTTTCAAAGCTTGAGAAAAAAGTGCTTATAGAAAAACTTCCGGATCCTTCAAATGCTTCAAGACTTATCATTAAGCTAACGGCATCGGGTGAAGAGATATACGAAAAGCATGAGAGATTTCACGAAGAGCTTAACGCACTTGTCGAAAGCATTATTAATGAAGCATCAGAGGAAAACCGCAGATTTTTGAATGATTTTCTGACAAGAGTAAATGACAAGATCGGACAGGAATACAATATCTTAGGAGAATATCTCGAAGGCGGAGACTGCGCGGACTGAGCATTAAGCATTATCATAACAGGGAGAAGATATGATAGGGATAAGTGATGTATGGGAAGCAAAGCAGCGTATAAGTGAATATGTACATGTCACCCCGCTTGTCAGCTCTGAAAATATCAGCAGCATGACGGATGCATTTGTATATTTTAAATGTGAGAATATGCAAAAGACAGGTTCATTTAAAGCAAGGGGTGCATTTAACAGAATACTTACTCTTTCCGATGAACAGAAAAAACAAGGGGTGTGCTGTTATTCTTCGGGAAATCATGCGCAGGCTGTCTGCTATGCAGCCAAGCTGCTTGGAGTTAAGGCTTATGTCTGGATGCCTGAGACTGCCACACCGTCAAAGGTTGAGGCATGCAGGGCTTACGGCGGAGAAATAACACTTTTTGGTAAGACAGGGGGAGATTGTGCACCGCTTGCAAAGGAATTTTCTGAGAAAAACGGAGTTTTCTATATCGACCCTTGTGAGGATCCTTACATTATGGCAGGACAGGGCACGGCGGGACTTGAGATCATGGAAGTGCTTCCGAATGCAGACACTGTTTTCTGTCAGGTCGGAGGCGGCGGACTTATGTCAGGCGTAGCTACAGCGATAAAGAGTCTTTCACCAAAGACAAGAGTTATCGGAGTAGAGCCGGAGACAATGAACTGCATGAGTAATTCTATTCATGCAGGAAGGATTTCTCCTATCGAAAGACGGTATTCTATAGCGGACGGACTTGCCGGAAGTGCGCCGGGACCGAATGCATTTGAAATCTGTTCTAAGCTGCTTGACGATATTATTACGGTAAGTGATGCTGAGATATCAAGAGCAACAAGGCTTCTTATCGAAAGATGCAAGCTCACAGCAGAACCATCCGGAGCAGCTGCACTGGCAGGGCTTCTTTCAGGCAAGGCAGAATATGGTAAAAATGTAGTATGTATGATTTCCGGTGGAAATTACAATAAGGAAGTGCTTGCAGATATCCTGCTTAATTATTGATGGTGTTTTTGGACAGATACTTTCTTTAAACATATGACGTAATTAAATTATGATTTTTGTAACCGTAAAATCGGTCGTGAAAATTTGCGATTGATTTTACGGTTATTTTCATTCAATATAGTGTAAGAAATGAGGGTTAAAAATGAATATAAGAAGAGCAACTAAAAAAGACATTCCAAGAATTATGGAGCTTTTAGGACAGGTACTTCAGATCCATGCCGATATAAGACCTGATATTTTTATACCGGAAACAACAAAATATACAGTTGATGAATTGTCAGAGCTTTTAAAGTGCGAAGAAAAACCGATATATGTTGCCGTAAATGATGAAGATGTGTGCGTGGGATACGCATTCTGTCAATTGAAAGGGCAGCCTTTTTCAAATAATATGGTACAGTTTAAATCCCTTTTTATCGATGATTTATGTGTTGATAAATGTGAGAGAGGGCAGCATACAGGTGAATGTCTGTTTGAATTTGTTAAACAGGAGGCAAAGAAAATGGGCTGCTACGAGGTGACGCTTAACGTATGGGCAGGGAATACTTCGGCAGAAAAATTTTATGAAAAGATGGGCATGAAAACAAAGGAACGGCAGATGGAATATATTCTGTGAAGTGAGGGAGGATCATAGCTTTAAAGAGAAAAATAAAGATATAGATTCTTAAGAGCTAAAAACAATATAAGGAGTAATAACGTGCTGATTAACGAAAATAATTCAACCGTTTCAAATAGCTTTGATTTAAGTGCAGCTGCACTGCATATCATAGCAATGATGCTTATGCTGATGGATCATCTATGGGCAACGCTGCTTCCGGCACAGGAATGGCTTACCTGTGCAGGCAGAGCGGCATTTCCTATCTTTGCATTTATGGCTGAGGAAGGATATTTTCATACCCACAGCTTTAAAAGGTATGCACTCAGAATGCTTATATTTGCCATTATTTCTGAAGTTCCGTTTGATATGATGTACGGAGGGACATGGTTTTACCCGGTTCATCAGAATGTTATATGGACACTTCTGTTAGGCCTTTTAGGCATTCATCTGATGGAAAAGGTCAGGAAAAAACAAAAGCTCCTGGCATATGTGCTTGTATCAGCAGTTGTTATTATAGCAGGAACGATACTCGGAATAATATGTATGGTGGATTACTATAGCGCAGCAATTCGTTTCAGTATATCTGCTATGCATTTTATCCGGCTCACATGCTGATACTTGCATTGACATTGAATTTTATTAACGGGCTTTGAATTTCTTAATCTGAGTTTGTTTTGAATGAAATAAATTATGAACTAAAAATTCCACCGTCTGAAGAACGGTGGAATTCAATAGATTTTGATTTAATGTGGAAGTCTTAAGCCTCAGCTACAGGAGCCTTAGAAACCTCAGCTCTCTGAACCTTTCCTGATCTTAAGCAAGATGTGCATACATACACTTTTCTATTACCTGCTTCTGTCTGGATGTTAACTCTCTTAACATTTGGCTTGAACATCTTGTTTGATCTTCTGTGTGAGTGGCTGACAGCGTTACCGAACAGCACTGACTTTCCACAAACCGAACATTTTGCCATGGTAGCACCTCCTTACTTAACTCAAAATTGCGCAAAAAGTATAATAACAGAAATTCTGCTTTAATGCAAGCTTTTTAGCTTTAAAAAAAGTATGTTTTATGGTAATATTTCCCTAAAACGATATATTATATCAATTTAATGATATCGTCAACGCATGTTTACAGACGGACAGGAGAAAAATGCCTGTCCTGATATCGTTCGTGCAAATATGGAGGACTCTATGAAAGGTAAGTTGAACAGCGAGTTTGGAAATATAAATATTTCTGAGGATGTTATTGCGACTATTGCCGGTTCATCGGCTGTTGAGTGCTTTGGCATCGTAGGTATGGCTTCCGTCAGCATTAAGGACGGATTGGTAAAGCTGCTTAAAAAGGATTCCCTGCAGAAGGGTATCGAGGTTACAGTAGATGAGGCAAATGAGATATCACTCAAGATGCATATTATCGTTGCTTATGGTGTGAATATCTATGCGGTATGCAATAATCTTATCGAGAATGTTAAGTATCAGGTTGAACAGCATACCGGACTTAAGACCTGCAGCATAGATGTTTTCGTCGAGGGCGTACGCCGCATCGATTAAGGAGGAATGTTTGATTTGAATATTAACTGTATTGACGCCGAGCTTTTAAGGAAATGCTTTATTGTCGGCGCTAAGAATCTTGATGCAAATAAAGCATATATAAATGAGCTTAATGTATTTCCCGTACCTGACGGAGATACAGGCACCAATATGTCCATGACTATCATGACTGCTGCAAGAGCTGTAGCCGAGCTTGAGGATCCTGACATGGAATCTCTCGTTAAGGCTATGTCTTCAGGCTCACTTCGCGGTGCGAGAGGAAACTCAGGCGTTATTATGTCACAGCTTATAAGAGGCTTCTGCAAGACTGTAGGAGCAGCTGAGGCTATTGATCCTGCACTTGCTTCAGCAGCATTCACAAAGGCAGTTGAGACAGCCTACAAGGCAGTTATGAAGCCAAAGGAAGGAACTATCCTTACAGTTGCCAAGGGTATTTCGGACAAGGTCAGCGAGACCGCACCTGTAACAGCGGATGTTTGCGAGCTCATGAGAGCAGCTGTTGAGCATGGTAAAGAGGTGCTTAAGCGTACTCCTGAAATGCTTCCTGTTTTAAAAGAGGCAGGCGTAGTCGATTCAGGCGGACAGGGTCTTATAGTATTCCTTGAGGGAGCACTTGCAGTCCTTGAAGGTAAGGTAGCAGATGTTAGTTTTGGCACTATAGAGAACGGAGCACAGACTTCAGATCTTGCAGAGGCAGCTGACAATGCTTCAAGAAGAGGCAGCATTTCGACAGATGATATTAAGTTCGGTTACTGCACAGAGTTTATAGTTAATCTTAAGGAGCCTCTTTCACCTGAGAAGGTTGCAGAATTCAAGGCATTCCTTGAGAGCATCGGTGATTCGATAGTTTGCGTAGACGATGATGATATGGTCAAGGTACATGTTCATACCAATCATCCCGGACTTGTTTTCGAAGAGGGTCTTAAGCTCGGAGCGTCACTTTCACGCATGAAGGTCGACAACATGCGTGAGGAGCACGAGGAAAAGCTTATTAAGAATGCATCCAAGCTTGCTGCTATGGAAAAGCTTGAGGAAGCACCTAAGAAGGATGAGCCTAAAAAGGAGACAGCATTTATCGCTGTATGCTCAGGAACCGGATTCAAGTCCATTTTCGAGCAGCTGGGGGCTTCATATGTTATAGAAGGCGGACAGACAATGAATCCGAGCACGGACGACATGCTTAAGGCAATTGATGCCGTGAATGCGGAAAATGTCTTTATTCTTCCTAATAACAAAAACATTATCCTTGCTGCAGAGCAGGCAGCAAAGATAAATACAGACGTTGCTATCCGCGTGGTTCCTACAAAGACTGTTCCTCAGGGAATTGCTGCTATGATCAATTTCACAGAGGGACTTTCACCGGATGATAATCTTGAGGCTATGACAGAGGCTGTTGCAGCTGTCAAGACCGGAGAGGTGACATACGCCGTAAGAAATACCGTTATCGACGGTATGGATATTAAGGAAGGCGATATAATGGGTATCGGAGACAGAGGAATTCTTGCTGTCGGAGAGGTACTTAATGATACCGCTATGGCAATGCTTGATAAGATGGTCGATGATGATACATCCATGGTCACTGTCTATGCCGGAGAAGGAATAGACGATGAGGCCGCAGGTATGCTGATAGATAATATTAATGAAAGATATCCTGATTTAGACACTGAGCTTGAGAGAGGCGAGCAGCCGGTTTATTACTACATAATCAGTGCAGAATAAGAGGTAATCTGATTGGCTGAGCTGACAAGCTTAAAAGGAATAGGAGAGAAAACTGCCGCGGCGTTCAATCGCCTCGGCATTTTCAGTGCAGAGGAACTTATACAGCATTATCCGAGAGATTATGAGGTATTTGAGGAACCGAAGCCTATTTATAAACTTACGCCGGGGCGTATCATGACCGTTGCCGGAGTTTTACAGCAGGATGCAGTCATTAACAGATTTAACGGCATGACCATTGTGAATGCATATCTTTCCGATATGACAGGAAAGCTGCAGCTGTCGTGGTTCAATGCTCCTTTTATGAAAAATAATCTGAAAGCGGGGATGCATCTTGTTTTTAGGGGAAGGGTATATGAGAAAAACGGCAGACTTGTGATGAATCAGCCAAAGCTCTATACCTTCGAGACCTATCGTGAAAAGTACGAGGGCAAAATGATGCCGCTTTATCCGCTTACGAAGGGACTCAGCAATTCTACGGTAATGAAGGCCGCCGCAGAAGCGCTTTCTTTATACGGCAGGGCCATAGAGTTTTTGCCGGAAAGGATAATAGATAAATATGATCTGAGCTCTGCTGAGACTGCACTCATACGTCTGCACTTTCCAAGAAATGAAGAAGAGCTTAAAAAAGCGCGTGAGCGAGCTGTATTCAATGAGTTTTTCATTAGAATGCTTGCCGGGGCAAAGCTTAGCGATAATGCAAGAAAAACTGCATCGACACATCGCTGCAGACCTGACCTCAGGATGATAAAGTTTATTGCCGGACTTCCGTTTGAACTTACTAAAGATCAGGCAGGAGCTTATAAGGAAATTGTCTCCGACATGAACTCAGGGCATGTAATGAACAGACTTGTCGAGGGAGATGTAGGCTCCGGCAAGACTATTGTTGCCGTGCTTGCAATGATAAATGCGGTCCTTAACGGGTATCAGGCGGTAATAATGGCACCGACAGCTGTCCTTGCAAAGCAGCATTTCGATACTATAAACGGACTTCTTGAGCGTAACACAGAGCTTTGCGACGGTACTCTTGATCAGATAAATACCTGTCTGCTTACAGGAAATATGTCACAGGCAGATAAAAAAATCGCACTTAACAGGATCAAAAACAAAGAGGCCGATATCATTATCGGAACTCATGCACTTTTTCAGGAGAATGTCGAATACGCTGATCTCGGACTTATAGTAACAGATGAACAGCACCGCTTTGGTGTGGGGCAGAGAGAGGCTATGTTTAAAAAGGGCGAAGCTCCGCATACATTGATAATGAGTGCAACTCCGATACCGAGGACATTAGCCATTATTCTTTACAGCAATACAGATATTTCTATTATAGGAAGCCGCCCGGAGGGACGTATACCAATAAAGAACTGCGTGGTCGGGCCGGGATACAGGAAGACTGCATATAAGTTTATTTATGATGAGATAAAAAAGGGCCGACAGGCGTATATCATTTGTCCGGCCATCGAAAAGCCTGATGAGGAAGAAATAGCTCAAAGCAAATATATGGCGGCTATGGCAGAGCTTGAAAATGTCAATGACTACAGTTCTAAACTGAAAAAGCTGTTCCCGCCTGAAGTTCGCATCAGTGTCCTTCACGGAAGAATGAAGGGCGATGAAAAGGAACGAGTTATGGAGAGCTTTAAAAAACATGAGACGGATCTTCTGATTTCAACAACGGTTATTGAGGTAGGTGTGGATGTTCCGAATTCCACAGTAATGATGATAGAAAATGCAGACCGATTCGGGCTTGCCGAGCTGCATCAGCTCAGGGGAAGAGTAGGAAGGGGTAAATTTCAATCCTACTGTATAATGATAAATACCTCGGATTCGGATAAGGCAGAGGAAAGGCTGGGCATTCTTAATAACTCCAATGACGGTTTTAGAATTGCCGAGGAGGATCTTAAACTCAGAGGTCCGGGAGATATGTTTGGCTTTAAGCAGAGCGGCGATGATAATTACAGACTTGCCGATATTTATACCGATCAGGAAATAATGCAAAAGGCCAAGGCTGCAGTCACAGAGATAACGGAGGATGATCCTGAGCTTGACAGAGACGAGGATCAGAGACTTAGACGCATGCTCTTGCGATTTATGGAAAAGGGCAGCATAATGTGAGGGAAACTAAATGAGAGTAATAGCCGGAACAGCAAGGAGCATTCCGCTCAAGGCTCCTGCGGGTATGGAAACAAGACCTACCGCGGATAAAATAAAGGAAACTCTGTTCAATATTATTCAGTTTGATGTGCAGGGAGCTGTATTTTTAGATATATTTGCAGGCTCCGGAGCTATCGGCATAGAAGCATTGTCACGAGGTGCAAGCTCTGCCGTGTTTGTAGATTCGTCACGTCAGGCTGAAGCTGTAATAAAAGAAAATGTTGTAAAATGCGGCTTTTCCGACAAATCAAGGATTATAAAAGCGGATGCTTCTGCGGTTTCCAGATACATTTCCGGAATAAATGATGCAGAAAGACTTATAATATTTATGGATCCGCCGTATAATAAAAACTTGGAGTTCAAGGTGCTGGAGCTTATCAATGCTTCCGGCATTATAAAGGATGATACAGTAATTATAGTCGAGGAAGCGCTTGATGCCGACATGTCGGAGGCTGAGCGCTGCGGCTTTGAAATATATCGTGTGAAGGAATATAAGAACCAGAAGCACGTATTTTTAAGAAAGGCCTGATTTTATGAGGGATACTATATGGCTTTATCCGGGAACCTTTGATCCCGTCACCTACGGACATATTGACATTATTGAAAGGGCTGCAAAAATGTGCGGAAAGCTCGTGGTTGCGATCCTTAACAATGAGGAAAAAAGTCCGTTGTTTTCCATAGATGAACGTGTTAATATGATTAACAAAGCCCTTGCAGGTATAGAAAATGTTGAGGTTAAAGCTTTCAGCGGGCTGCAGGCTGACTTCTTCAGAGAAGAGCATGCGGATGCTGTGGTAAGAGGCATCAGAAATGCCAAGGACTATGAATATGAGCTTACGATCGGGCGCACTAACCAGATGCTCAATCCTGATTTTGAGATGGTAATTCTGACAAATGACATAAGGTATTCCTATGTGAGCTCAAGCTCGGTCAGAACCATTGCGAGCTACGGGGGAGACATATCTAAGTTCGTACCGCTGTTTATCGAGGAAATGATAAAGGAAAAATATAAGGAGAGCTACAGATGAGCAACAGAATTGAAGAAATTATCGATGATATAGAAGATTACATAGACAGCTGTAAATATCAGCCGTTATCAAACAGCAGGATCATCGTTAACAAGGAAGAAATAAACGAGCTTATCGTAGAGCTTCGCATGAGAGTTCCTGATGAGATAAAGAAATATCAGAAGATAGTTACCCAGCAGGATGCTATATTAAAGGATGCGCAGTCACAGGCACAGAACATGCTTAACGATGCTCAGACTCAGATAGATGAGCTTGTCAGCGATCATGAGGTAATGCAGAGAGCTTATCAGCGTGCCAATGAGGTGGTTGAGGAAGCAAGACAGCAGGCGGAAACTATCATGAGCGATGCGTACAGAGATGCTAACAGCATCAGAGAAGGTGCTCTTCAGTATACTGATTCTCTGCTTGCAAATATTCAGAACACTATTGCCGCACATGCAGTTGACAGTAAGCAGAAACTGGATGATATGTTCACTTCACTGCAGACAGTATTTGACGAGTGCGAAGAAAACAGAAATCAGCTTAGAGTCGGTCAGGACAATTATGAAACTGAAACAACTGAACAGTGATTTTAGCACTGTGCTTTTTGATCTTGACGGCACATTGGTTGATTCCATGTGGATGTGGGCAGATATCGACAGAGAATATTTAGCCAGATTCGATAAAACTTTTTATCCGGAGCTTCAGCGAGAGATAGAAGGCATGAACATTAATGAGACAGCCGTTTTTTTCAAGGAAAGATTTGACATTCCGAGAACCGTTGAGGAAATGATACGAGACTGGGTAGAGATGTCTTATTCGAAATATCGTGATGAGGTATGTCTTAAGCCTTATACAGCTGAGTTTCTTCGATTTCTGAAAGAACACGATATCAAGATCGGCATTGCAACAAGCAACGCTGAGAAAATGGTAAGAGCGTGTCTTGAATCTAATTCAATAATCAAATATTTCGACACAATAGTTACAGCAGATGACGTCGAGAGAGGAAAGCCTTCTCCCGATGTCTATTTGCATGCGGCGAATATACTCGGCTCAAGACCGGAAGAATGTATAGTGTTCGAGGATGTACCTGCGGGAATATTAGCCGGCAAGGCAGCAGGTATGGAAACGATTGCTGTTTATGACGAGTTTTCAGAAAAGCTTTATGAGGAAAAAATAAAGCTGGCAGATCATTATATAACGGATTACAGCGAATTGCTTTAAAGACAAAGTATTAAAAGGTCACATATGCAGATAATAAAAATTAACGAAGAGGAATCGGGAAGAAGACTGGATAAATTTTTACTTAAGTATTTTGATGCCGCCCCTAAAAGCTTCGTATATAAAAATCTCAGAAAAAAGAATATTAAGCTTTGCAAAAACAGGGCTGACGGCAGTGAACTTTTAAAAAGCGGAGATGAGATCGAACTGTATTTTTCAGACGATACCCTTGTTTCACTCAGCAGCTTTGCGGCAAGACTGCTTACGGCAAATGATGATAGGGATGAGACATTTACATTGGAAGAAAAGTTTCTTGATGATTACTGCAAGATAATATATGAGGACAGTGAGCTTATAGCGGCAGATAAAAGGATAGGAGTGCTCAGCCAGAAAGCAAAACCACAAGACACAAGTATCAATGAGGTGCTTTTGGAGCATGTCCAAAGAGCGGCTGCACAGGATAATGCCGGCAATGATAATAGGTTCAGCTCATTTACTCCATCTATATGCAACAGACTGGACAGAAATACCTCAGGACTGATACTTTTTGCAAAAACCTATCCTGCAGCGAGGCTTATCTCGGCAGGGCTTAAGGACAGAAGCATTAAGAAATTCTATCTGACATTGGTATGGGGCAGAGTCAGTGAAAAACAAAGCGTGAAGGCGTGGCTTATAAAGGATGAAAGGGAAAATAAGGTCAGGATATTTGACAGAGAAATAGAAGGTGCAGCAAGGATAGAGACTGTATACGAGCCTATAAGAAATGGTAAATTGTTCGGGAAAGATGTTACTCTGCTTAATGTTGAACTTGTAACCGGAAAAACTCACCAGATAAGGGCGCATCTGGCAGCAGAAGGACATCCGGTTTTGGGCGATATTAAATATGGCAGCAGAGGTTCTGCCGCACAGCTTAAGAAAAGCTTCGGCATAGGAAATCATATTCTTCATTCATGGGAAATGATCATGCCGGAGGATCTTCCGGAGCCGCTTTCGTATCTTTCGGGAAAGAAGATGACTGCTGAGCCGCCTGAATATCTTAAAAAGCTTATAGAAGAAATTTGAAACTAAATTTTATCAGCGAGACAGCTATATATGGCTGCCTCGCTTTTTCTGTGCAGCTTTATAAAGAATTAGGGATATAGGAAAAAGTGTTGGTAAAGACGTCGTGTAGGAAAAACCTCTCTTATCTCAGAGTTTATAAAAAATAAACGCGCGTTATTTTTTCTTGCCAGTGAGGAATCTGAGATGCAGAATCTTCGCATGTTTAAAGATAAGACGGCTGAGTTTACAGGAAATGAATTATTAAAAAACTTCTTTAAAAATAAAGAACCCAAGGAACTTATAAAGCTTTATTCGGTTACAGGAGAAGTTCCAAAGTATATTGAAATGTTCTCTAACGGAACGGATGTATTTGATTCAATTGATGAATCAATTTTAAATAAATCCAGTTATCTTTATGATGAACCGTATTTCTTGCTCCAACAGGAAGTAAGCGAAATAGGCAGCTATTTTTCACTGATAAGGGCTATTGCAGCAGGAAATAATAAGCTTTCTGCGATTTCCACCTCATTGGAGGTTAAAGCAACAAGCTTGTCTAAATATTTAAAGGTGCTGACAGATCTGGATATAATAGAAAGAGAAGTTCCTGTTACAGAGGAAAAACCGCTGACAAGTAAGAGAGGCTTATATAAAATTAAAGATAACTATATTAAATTCTGGTTTATTTTTATATATCCAAACATGAGTTATATTGAAAGCGGAAATACTAAAATCGTTTCAGATATAATTCGTAATAATCTCATAAACATACATACGGCATATGCATTTGAGGATATTTGTAAAGAGAGAATGTGGAAGCTTAATGCAGAAAAAAACTGGCCGTTTTACTTCAAAGCTGTTGGAAAATGGTGGAACTCAAAAGAGGAAATTGATATAGCAGCATTAGATATGGAAGGAAATAATCTGATACTTGGAGAATGTAAATATAAAAATGAACCCGTTGATATAAGTGTATTTAATAAACTTGAGTTTAAGTCAAGATTTGTTGAATGGAGAAATGATAATAGATCAACCTGGTATGTGTTGTTCAGTGTGAGCGGATTTACAGAAGATTTGACCAACTTGGCTGCAGCACGCAAGGATCTACTGTTAGTTGATTTTTGATATTTATATGTTGAAGTAAAATGTTGCGATTAAGCAGGATTTCCGGCTGGACAAAAAGTGTTGTTTTGAACCGTGAATCAGTCAAGTATATAAGGCTGATTTGCGGTTTTAAGTTTTTTGATTTATATAGGATTTTTATGGGGATGGAATATATCCTGACTTTAACACTTGTAGTAAAAGAATATAGATGCTAATATAACAGTAACTTTTCAGAGATATTTTTTCAGAAGTCTATAAATCTATGATGTCTGTTGGGACTATGTGTATGAAGCTGCATTAAGCGGCTTATCTGTTGCCGGTTCGGTATTTACATGCAAAACATAAAATTGAATATGAAGATCAAGCACTGCAGTGAGGTAGCTCCATGTTTGCCAAGATAAATACTGCGGGACTTTTTGGTATAGGCGGATTTGCGGCAGAGGTTGAAGCTGATGTACAAAACGGACTTCCGGGCTTTTATCTTACCGGGGCAATGTCCACAGAGACAAGAGAAGCTCAGCATCGTGTATGGAATGCGCTTAAAAACAGCGGTATACATCCTGAGCCTAAAAAAATCACAGTTAATTTTTCACCGGCATCCGTGAGAAAGGAAGGGACTGCCTATGATCTGCCGATCGCTGCAGCTGTGCTTGCTGCAATGGGATGTATAGATTATAAAGCACTATCTGACACCGGATTTTTTGGTGAGATCGGATTAGACGGAAGCATTAAAAAGGTAAGAGGTGCTCTGCCGCTGACATTTACACTTAAGTCAAATAGTATAAGGCGAGTAGTCGTTCCTTATGATAATGCATCTGAGGCTGCACTATGTGAGTCAATAGAGGTAATAGGCTGCAGAGACTTAACTGCACTTCTGAAATATTTAAGAAAAGAAGAAAGTGAAGGCATAATAACATTAAGAGGCGAAAGCGACAATAGAAGTTTGCGGGAAAGGAATGCTGATAAGCCATATGATGCCGGAGCTGAAGAAAAAGAGCAGGAGGCTTATCTATGTGATGTGGATTTTTCGGAGGTACATGGGCAGAAATATTTAAAGAGAGCGGCGGAGATTGCAGTAAGCGGCTGTCACAACCTTCTTTTATCCGGTCCTGCAGGAACCGGAAAGACTATGATTGCAAAACGCATGCCAACTATCATGCCTGAGCTTTCAAGGGAAGAGGATATCGAAATATCAAAGGTGTACAGTATTTGTGGTCTGCTTCCTGATGATCGTCCGCTGCTATCAAAAAGGCCGTTTAGAAGTCCGCATCACGGAGTTTCTGAGGCCTCATTTGCAGGAGGAGGCATAAACGCAATGCCGGGGGAGATTACTCTTGCCTCAGGAGGGATATTGTTTCTAGATGAGCTTCCTTTATTTCGGCGAGAGGTACTTGAAAGTCTCAGGCAGCCCTTGGAGGACAGGACAGTAACGGTTACACGCATGAAGGGAAGCTGTACATATCCTGCCGATTTTATTTTGGTTGCAGCAATGAACAACTGTGCCTGCGGACAATACCCGGATAAGCGAAAATGTACCTGCACAAGAGGACAGATAAAGGCATATATGGGAAGGCTGTCAAGACCGCTTTTGGAAAGGATAGATATATGCGCGGAGGCCGTGCCTGTAACATTGAAAGAGCTCTCAGAAGAACGCAATGCAGAAAGCTCAGCGGATATCAGGAAGAGAGTTATTGCAGCGAGAAAAATTCAGGAGGAGCGTTTTAAAAATATCGACGGAGTCAGCTTTAACGGACGAATGGGAATAAAAGAAACGGAAAAGTTCTGCGTGTTGGGAAAGGCAGAAAAGGAATATATCAGTGAGGTTTTCAAGGTCAAAAACATTTCGGGAAGGACATATCATAAGATACTTAAGACTGCCCGGACAATAGCGGACATGGATGGCTGTGAAGATATAGGTGTAAGGCAGCTATCGGAGGCGGTCGGGCTAAGAAGTATAGAAGATGCGCTGTTCAGAAAGATAGAGGCTTGAGACCGATGAAGGCTAATGATAAAGTGACGCCGTCGGAGCTTGATCCGTCAGTAAAAGCAGCTGATGCAGATATCGAAAGATTTTCCTGCTTTATGCTTACATGCTGCAGTGGTATGGGGCCGAAAAGCATAGAAAAAGTGAAAAGGTATGCAGGAGGCTGTTATCAGGCACTGCAGATGTCTCCGGATGCACTGCTGAAGGAAGGCATCTTAAGTAAAAGACAGGCAGATGGATTTAACGATATTAAAAGAAGAAAAAAGGAACTGTACGATGATTACAGAGGATTTTTGTCTGAAGGAATAAGAATAGTAACCATTGATGATGAGGATTATCCGAGACGGCTTAAAAATATAGATGCACCGCCTCCTGTTTTATATATAAAAGGCAGGCTTCCGGATGAAGAAAGACCGACGGCATCTGTTATCGGTGCAAGAAGCTGCAGTGACTATGGGATAGCTGCAGCGGAGTATTTTGCAGGAGAATTAGCGGCATGCGGTGTACAAATAATAAGCGGACTTGCTTACGGTATAGATGCGGCTGCTGCGAGCGGAGCGCTGAAAAAGGGACGAGAAAGCTATGCTGTACTGGGATCGGGAGTGAACGTGTGTTATCCCAAAGAAAACTATAGTTTGTATAGAAAAATGGCGGGAGACTTAAGAAGATGTCGGGATTATTGCACCGCTCAAGGCGGTACATCTGTAGATGCAGGCGATGTGCTTTCTCAGGGTGGTATTATATCGGAGTTTCACCCCAGAGCAGAAGCATTGTCAAAGCATTTTGTAATGAGAAATCGTATCATAGCAGGTCTTGGTGATGTACTTCTTGTTATTGAGGCAAGAGAAAAAAGCGGAACAAGTATTACCGTTAACTATGCTCTTGAACAGGGAAAGGATGTGTTTGCATTGCCGGGACGTATTACCGATCCGCTCGGAAGAGGCTGTAATAAATTGCTAAAGGATGGAGCAATACCGCTTACCGAGCCTGAGGATGTGTTGTTTTATCTTGGGATCGATAAGGCATGTAACATGACTGATTGTAATAATAAAGAAGCTGCTGAGCTTTACAACAAAAATGTTAACACCGCTTTATATGATAATAAAGGCTCAGCAAATATTTATAATAATAAAGGTATTTGCGGACTTTCAAATATGGAAAAAGCAATACTTTCTTTACTTTCAGCAGAACCGGAACATATAGAAACAGTATCAGAAAAATGCTGCTTAGAGCTTTCCGAAGCCGGCTTTATTCTTTCCAATCTGGAGCTTAAGGGGCTTATAGAAGCATGCGGAGGAGCTTATTGGAAACGTGTAAATAATTAATGTATACAAATGCTTTAAATACCTTGCTTTTTATGTGTATAATGCCTTAAAATAATCGTAATCGGAACTGCATTTTCTAACAGCTTTGCAGATATTTGATTGAAATATACTGAATATAACATATTTGTTTTATATCAGGAGGAAAGTGAAATGACAATAAGGCAGGATGCTGATGCTATCATCAGTGCATCATTAAAGGCGGTATTGCCTGACGAAGCTGTAGCAAAGGCTTTAAAAGGCAAGGATTTCGGAAGCGGCAAGGTCGTTATGGTTGCAGCAGGCAAGGCTGCATGGCAGATGGGTAAGGCTGCGGCTGATATTTTAGGGGACAGACTCACAGAGGGTGTTGTCGTTACAAAGTATGACCACGTAAAGGGTGATATACCTCATACTACCTGCTATGAGGCTGGACATCCGGTACCGGACGAGAACTCATTTAAGGCAACACAGGCAGCTCTTGATCTTGTAAGCGGACTTACCAAGGATGATACAGTATTATTCCTTGTTTCAGGCGGTGGATCAGCACTCTTTGAGAAACCGCTTATTCCTGCTGAGGAGCTTACAGATATAACAAAGCAGCTTCTTGCATGCGGTGCAGAGATCACAGAGACCAACACTATCCGCAAGCGTATTTCTGCGGTTAAGGGCGGAAAGTTCGCAATAGCATGTAAACCTGCGCATGTATTCAGCATAGTGCTCAGTGATATTTTAGGAGATCCTCTCGACATGATCGCTTCCGGCCCGGCATATCCTGACAGCTCAACCTGTGAGGATGCGGCAAGAATAGTTGCTAAGTATGATCTTAAGCTCAGTGATCTTGCAAAGGGACTTCTTAAGGAAGAGACACCTAAGGAGCTTGATAATGTTGAGACACAGATCACAGGATCGGTTATCAATCTTTGCAGAGCTGCAGCTAAGGCAGCAGAGGAGTTAGGATATAAGCCTGTAATTCTTACAGATCAGCTTGTTTGCGAGGCAAGAGAGGCCGGATCATTCCTGGCTTCTATAGGAAAGACACAGCAGGGAACAACTGAAAGCCTTGCTTATATTGCAGGCGGTGAGACTGTTGTTCATCTTACAGGAAAAGGAAAGGGCGGACGTAACCAGGAGATAGCTCTTTCTGCAGCAGAAGGACTTGCAGGACTTAAGGACACAGCTGTATTCTCAGTAGGCTCAGACGGAACAGACGGACCTACAGATGCAGCGGGCGGCTATGCTGATCAGGATACAGCCGGAAAGCTCAAGGAGCAGGGAATCGCTATATACGAGGTTCTTAAGGATAATGATGCTTACCATGCACTCAAGAAGGTAGACGGACTCATCATAACAGGTGCTACAGGTACTAATGTTAACGACGTTGCAGTTCTTCTTATTAAGAGATAAGTATATCGATGCAATAATATTTATATTGAGACATTTCAATGCGGGAGGCCTTAAAAGGCTTCCCGTTTTATGTAAAGCGCAAGTCAGTCAGACGCTGCGTCATGCTCCGTTGCACCGGGAACGCATATATACTGTAATTATGTGAAATTATGTTTATTATTGCGTGAACGAACCTTAGTGACATTCTGAGGAGCTTAATTTATAATAGAAAAGCTATATGAGAATCTATGATATTTGAGGGAGAAATGTATGAGTATACTTAACGCTGAGCATGTAAGTCACGGCTTTGGAGACAGAGCACTTTTGAAGGATGTATCTTTCAGACTTTTAAAGGGCGAGCATGTCGGATTTGTCGGAGCCAACGGTGAAGGAAAATCTACATTCATGAACATTATCATGGGGAAAATGCAGCCTGATGAGGGAAAAATAGAGTGGGCTAAAAATGTGAGGGTAGGTTATCTTGACCAGCATGCCGTCCTTGAAAAGGGCATGACTATAGGTGATGTCTTAAGAAGTGCATACCTTCATCTTTTTGATCTTGAAGCCAGAATGAATGATATATGCAATGCAATGGGTGATGCATCAGAGGATGAGCTTACACAGATGATGGAAGAGCTTGGAGAGATACAGGAGCTTCTTGATGCACATGATTTTTATTTGATTGATGCAAAGGTTGAAGAGGTTGCAAGAGCACTTGGACTCATGGAGCTTGGACTTGACAGAGATGTTACAGAGCTTTCCGGAGGACAGAGAACCAAGATACTTTTGGCAAAGCTTCTTCTTGAAAAGCCGGACATTCTGCTGCTTGACGAGCCTACAAACTACCTTGATGCCAATCACATTGAATGGCTTAAACGCTATCTCAATGATTATGATAATGCTTTTATACTGATATCACATGATATACCGTTTTTAAACAGTGTTATTAACCTTATCTATCATATTGAAGACGGCGTGCTGACGAGATACGTCGGAAATTACAATGACTTCGAACGTGTTTATGAGGTTAAGCGTTCACAGCTTGAGGCAGCATATAAGAGACAGCAGCAGGAGATAAGCGAGCTTAAGGACTTTGTCGCACGAAATAAGGCAAGAGTGTCTACAAGAAACATGGCAATGTCACGTCAGAAGAAGCTTGATAAGATGGATGTGATAGAGCTTGCGGCAGATAAGCCGAAGCCTGAGTTTAATTTTAAGATTGCAAGAACGCCGGGTAAATATATATTTGAAACTCATGATCTGGTAATAGGCTATGATGAGCCGCTTTCAAGACCGTTAAATCTGGTAATGGAGAGAGGTCAGAAGATTGCCATGGTCGGAGCTAACGGAATAGGAAAGACTACGCTTTTAAAGAGTATCATGGGATACATTGATCCTATCAGCGGAAGCTCTGAGTTAGGCGATTACCTTTATCCCGGATATTTTGAACAGGAAAAAAAATATGAGACCAATATCAGCTGTATAGATGAGCTGTGGTCAGAATTTCCTGCATATACTCAGTATGAAGTGCGTTCTGCACTTGCAAAATGCGGACTTATGACAAAGCATATCGAGAGCCTCATGAAGGTATTAAGCGGAGGAGAGCAGGCAAAGGTAAGACTCTGCAAGCTTATTAATCATGAGACAAATGTCCTGCTTCTTGATGAGCCCACAAACCATCTTGATGTTGATGCGAAGGATGAGCTTAAAAGAGCGTTAAAGGAATACAAGGGAAGCATTCTGCTCATATGCCATGAGCCTGATTTTTATGAGGATATAGTGACAGATGTGTGGAATTGCGAGGACTGGTCTCTGAAAATATAATTTGTTATTTATATCAATGATATAGTCCGTTATAAGACAATCATACGAATAGAAATATGAACATATAAGTGTGTATATTTGTATTTATAAATGCTTACAATTGTAAATAAAGTATGAGCAGACAGGAGGAATGCTATGTATATTTTTCTTACGAGCCTTCCGTACGGGGCATATAGGTCGTACAGCACAGATTACAAAGGAATGAATCCGGAAAATGGATTTGAGGAAGCGATAAAAAAAGTCTGGAAGCCGGGATCAAGAGTACTTTTTATAGCATCTGAGCCGGATAATTACGAAATGGTCGACCTGCTTTCAGGTGAGCTTAAGAAAAGACTTATGGGTTCAGGAATGGATTTTTGCAGTCTTGAAAGCTGTGATCACAGAAGCTTAAAAACTACAGCTGATGACATTAATAAATACGATGCAATATTCCTTTCCGGAGGTCATGTTCCGACTACTAATGATTTCTACAAGGAAATCGGCTTAAGAGATAAAATGAGAAGCTTCGACGGCATAGTCGTAGGAATCAGTTCCGGATCGATGAACTCTGCCGATACGGTTTATGCCCAGCCTGAATTTGATGGTGAAAGCGCAGCTGAATTTGTAAGATTCAGACAGGGACTCGGACTAGTTAATTTTTCAATAATACCGCATTACCAGACTATAAAAACCGATATAGTTGACGGTAAAAGACTTTTTGAGGATATAACCTATGCAGACTCCATGGGAAGAAGATTTTATGTCTTTGTTGACGGAACTTATGCATCAAAGGTAGTTGATAAAAAAGGCGAAAAGCCTGTACAGATAGGCGATACTGTTATACATGGAGAGGCATATCTGCTTGAAAACGGTGTGATTACGAAGCTATGTGATAACGGCGGAGAATATGTAGTAAAAGAATGATTGTAAGATTCAAAAAGTATCTATTTTGTATCTGACTATATTCTTGAAATATTATTATCGTCAGTGCTATAATTTTGCATTAACCGAAGTGTCATTTCACATGCCTTAGCTGTGGCTTAAGTAGTTAAAATGATACGAAACGGTTTGGAAAACTTCACTTTCTGTTCATTTATATTAGGGGAAAAAATGCAGGAAAAGATAATCGTTATTGATTTTGGAGGACAGTATAACCAGCTTATTGCACGTCGTGTCAGAGAATGCAATGTTTATTGCGAAATTTACTCATACAAGACCGATATCGCAAAAATAAAGGCAATGGAGCCTAAGGGAATCATTCTCACAGGCGGACCTAACAGCTGTTATGAAGAAGGAGCTCCCGGCTGTACGAAAGAACTTTTTGAACTCGGAGTGCCTGTGCTCGGCTTGTGCTACGGCGCACAGCTCATGATGCATGTGCTTGGGGGAAAGGTTGAAAAGGCACCGGTAAGAGAGTATGGCAAGACAGAGCTTGTTGTAAATAATAATGAGCCGCTGTTTAGTGAGGTTGAGGAAAATTCTATTTGCTGGATGAGCCATTTTGATTATATCTCTAAGCCGGCACCGGGATTTGATATCATTGCTCATACGGATAATTGTCCTGTTGCAGCAGCTGAGGATAAGAAGAGAGATCTTTATGCTATACAGTTTCATCCGGAGGTGCTTCACACACAGTATGGCACCAGGATGCTGTATAACTTTGTAAGGAATATCTGTGGCTGCAGCGGAAGCTGGAGAATGGATTCATTTGCAGCTGATCAGATAAAGGCTATCAGAGAGAAGGTCGGAGACGGCAAGGTTCTTTTGGCCCTCTCAGGCGGAGTGGATTCCTCTGTAGCAGCAGGACTTCTTTCGAGAGCTATCGGCAAGCAGCTTACCTGCGTATTCGTAGACCACGGTCTTTTAAGAAAAGATGAGGGAGATGAGGTTGAAAGTGTTTTCGGAGAAGGCGGACAGTTTGATCTTAACTTTATCCGTGTCAATGCTAAGGAACGCTATTATGATAAGCTTGCCGGCGTAACAGAGCCGGAGCAGAAGCGTAAGATAATTGGTGAAGAATTTATCCGTGTATTTGAGGAAGAAGCAAGAAAGATAGGAGCTGTTGATTTCCTTGCACAGGGAACCATATATCCTGACGTGGTTGAATCAGGCCTCGGAGGAGAATCTGCAGTTATCAAGTCTCACCATAATGTAGGAGGACTTCCGGACTACGTTAATTTTAAGGAGATAATCGAGCCGCTCAGAAATCTTTTTAAAGATGAGGTCAGAAAGCTTGGACTTGAGCTTGGTATTCCTGAAAAGCTTGTATTCCGTCAGCCATTCCCTGGGCCGGGATTGGGTATAAGAATTATCGGAGAAATCAATGCTGAGAAGGTAAAGATAGTTCAGGATGCTGACTATATCTATCGCTCAGAGGTAGATAAGGCAGCGGCTAACTATAAGGCAGAATACGGAGATGATCCGAAGTGGATGCCGAATCAGTATTTTGCAGTTCTCACTAACATGCGCTCTGTGGGTGTTATGGGAGATGAGAGAACCTATGATTATGCAGTTGCACTTCGCGCTGTAAATACGATTGATTTCATGACGGCAGAGGCTGCGCAGATACCGTTTGAGGTACTTCAGACAGTTATGAGCCGCATCATAAACGAGGTCCGGGGAGTGAACAGAGTATTTTATGATCTCACGAGCAAGCCTCCGGGAACGGTAGAGTTTGAATAATTTAAAAAGCACGCAAAGTCCTTTAAAAAGGATATTTGCGTGCTTTTTTTATCTAATCATCCATAGGTGTTACAACTTTAATATATCAGGACTGTTGCAGAGCTTATGAAGCTGTATCAGAAGCTGGCTGATAATCGTAATGAATAAGAGAACCAATCAGCGCAGGATATGTTAATAAAATGTAACGGCAGCTTGCATTCCAGACAAATAAACTGCAAAATAATAGATAATATATTAGATAAAAATATAGTTATACGGCATATATAGATAATATATTATCTATATATGCCATCGGAGGAAGTCATGGGACAGTTTGTATGGGAGACTGCAGAAGAATTAGATCAGAAGATTGCACAGAGAGTACGAAACATCAGGAGACGACGCTCTATTTCTCAGGAGAAGCTTGCCTCAATGAGCGGAGTGAGCTTAGGCGCCGTTAAGAGATTTGAAACCTCCGGACAGATTTCACTGATATCACTCACCAGGATTGCAATTGCCTTGGATCTGGCTGATGAACTAAGAAATCTTTTTATGCAGGCTCCTTATAAGGATATTCAGGAGGTCATAAATGAGAGAAGATAATGCTTTGAGAGTGTATTATGCGGATCGCTTTGTGGGAACACTGGCAATGACCCCGGATTATAAGGCAGCATTTCAATACAGCGATGAATGGCTTGAAAACGGATTTTCAATCAGTCCATTCTCACTGCCGTTGAAAAGACAGGTTTTTATTCCGACCAAAGATTATTTTGACGGACTTTTCGGAGTATTTGCAGATACTCTTCCGGACAATTGGGGTAGATTATTGTTTAACCGATTGCTTCGTGCGCATAAGGAGAATCCGGATGAGCTGACCGTTTTAGATAGATTAGCTATCGTAGGTAAGTCCGGAATGGGGGCATTGACATATTATCCGGAAAAAGGCTATTCACAGCAATATGAGCATGTTGATCTCGATGAGCTTGCAGAAGAATGTGAGAAGATTTTAAATACCGAATACTCGGATAAACTGGATGAACTGTATTGTTTAGGCGGTACAAGTGGCGGTGCCAGACCTAAAATCCTGACAGTGATCGATCAGGAAGAGTGGATTATAAAATTCCCTGAAAATGTAGATGGTAAAGATGCGGGAAAGATGGAATATGACTATTCTTGCTGCGCCGGGAAATGTGGGATAGTTATGAGTGAAACAAGATTATTTCCGTCAGAAAAATGCAAAGGATATTTCGGAATTCGACGTTTCGATAGGAAAAGTGGAGGGAAAAGAGTTCATATGCTGACTGCCGCAGCAATGCTTGAACTTAATTTTGAACAGCCGAGCTTAGATTATCACGGTCTTATGAAGCTTACAAAGATTTTGACTAGAGACAACCATATCGATGTTGAAAATATGTTTCGGCGTATGTGCTTTAATGTGTTTGCTCATAATCGAGATGACCATTTAAAGAACTTTACATATTTGTATGACGAAGCTGATGACAGCTGGCATCTTAGTCCGGCCTACGACCTTACATACAGTAATACATATTATGGTGAGCATACGACAACCATAGATGGAAATGGGCGAAATCCGGGCAGAAAGGAATTGCTTGCGGTAGGAATTCAGGCTGGAATGAAAAAGAATACCTGTGAGAAAATCATGGATATGATTGAGGAATGTGTCAGAGCAATGCTTGGGAAGTATCTTTAAACTATGCATGTTTGGTTTTGATGCAGTATATCATAATTTAAATTTTAGACCTATCGAATTCGATAGGTTTAAAGCGGAATCAGGGGATAATGCTTTTACATTGACTTTGTAGAATATGAATTACGGCTCTGATTATTCAACGCAAGCGAACGAAAATGTCATAGATAGTGTCATAGAAAATGTCATTCACCAAAGGCTGAACCCCATGAATCCGCTGGGGCTTCAGCCTTTTCTGTTTGGAGTAATTTTTGTGGGGAGAGGTGGGGCAGATAGCCTTAGCTGCCATTGTTTGTACAAAAAGCTACACATTAACTTGCTTCTGTGGTAAAATTATCCTAATTAAAAGAAAACCGAATATCAAACAAGCTGTTTAATACATAAGGCGTGTTTCCACTGTTTATCTATCCGCTCCGACATTTCACATATGCTTTGGTTTCGGGGGTGAAACAGTCCTTTTCGTTAACTTTCATTTACTTCCACGGAGGCAAATATATGAAACACCGAGCGCTTGGTAAACGTATCATCTCAATTCTTCTGGCACTGCAGATGGTTCTTTTGCAGCCGCTTTGTTCGCTTGCGGATATACCGCAGCACAGACCAACAGTGATCAATGGCGCAAGGTTAAGTGAAGACCGGCTCACAGATGGTGATCTGGTCTATTTCGGCGTGTCCGGATTAACATTTAAGGAAGCAAGTGACACCTATGAGATCGCGATTTACCGCGAGGGTGATCTCGACCGTGAAGCCTCGGTGACTGTTCATACACTTGATATTTCCGCTCTCTATAATAAGGATTATTGTCTTATGGGCGATAATATCAAAGAGTTGGAAAGCAGCATGACCTTGCTTGAGCGTGCGGCAAAGAGTGACAGTAATGCTGCTGAAAATGATGTGCAGGGAACAGAGTATAACTTTGATGAAGACGGCAATCTGATCGGAAAGACCGATGCCGACGAGAACTTTGAGGGGTGGGCAGTTGCCACTCCGACGGAAGTAAAAAAAGCCAAAGATACTAATAAGACGGGAAGTACAGAAAAAGTAACGAAGTCGAAGAAGACAGATAGTACAGACAGAATTAAGGATGCAGAACAGTCTGCGGGCACGAATTACATTAAGGATAAAGTTGCATCCGGAAATACAGACAAAAATGACAACGCAGACGAAATCGACAACAAAGATGAAAATGTTGTAATCAAAGACGAAGGCGATACAGAGACTCATAAACCGAAGCAGGACGCAAACGATAAGGATAAGGCATCATCTTCCAAAGCTTCAAAAAGCACGGCAGATGAGCAGGATACAGGTAAAGATGCTCTGAAAGATGAAGATGAGCAGGGTACGGATGAAAATGATTTGAAAAAAGAAGATGAAGCCGATGATGCAGAGGAGCCGGATGAAACAGGCGAAATTGAGGACAAAGACAAGTCCGACTCTGTTCTTTCTGTCGCAGGAAGTGATGCGGTAAGCACGGGTAAGAGCCGTCTTGCCATACTTAAGGAAGAGGCGACGGGAGAGCCTACAAGAGAAGAGAGTTCAAGCGGAGTAAGCGGCAGTCTGATCGATGCCGGTAAATAAGAAGATACTCATGGAGGGTGCGGCGTCACGAACAAGACCGGAGATGGTAAGGCTACCTGACGGACGTTATTTTGCGGTATTTATAGCTGCCTCGCCTAATGGCGATTCGTCTCGTCTGTACTATACTATCGGAAACAAGACAAGTGGACAATGGAGTGCACCTGAGGCATTGGACACGGACGAAACCTATGATTCTACGCCGGCACTGACCGTTGTAGGTAACAAGGTAGTGATCGCATGGATGGATGCATCAGAGCAGATCGAGGGTACTGATGACCTGGTGACTATGGATGCATATAAGGATAAGTTCAATGCCTTCAATATCAGCGGTAGAGTGTTTGATGCGAATAATGATAAGCTTGGTAAGGAGTTTCAGATTTCTCCGTTGAATCGGAGTGATTTTGAAATTTCATCTTCGAATTTGAGTGATTTCTATCTTCATGCACCGTCACTCTGCACGGTGGGAGATAAGGTATACTGCACCTATGTGGCACGAGATATCTCGAAGCTTACGAAGCTGGAAGAATTGTCAGATCTCAGCAAGGGCTATTCAACCGCCATTCGTGCAACATTGAAGAATATAGACACTGATCCGGTCGTTGAGAAGAACGAATATGTAGTTATCAAAAATGAGAAGAAGATCGACCCGCTCGTTACTGATTATCAGACCGAGGGCATACAGATTGGTGACACAGATTACCTTGTAACTGCATTTACCATCGATAATGATGATGATCTAAAGACAGGTGACCGACAACTGTACCTTGGTCTCTGCGATTGCGATGTGAAGGAGTCCAGAAATTACTATCCTATCAAGATAGGAAATGATAAGAAGTGTCAGGCCGTGCCGAAGCTTACGAAGGTTAACGGACGACTTGTGCTGAGTTGGACCGAGGACGGAGAGATGCTTGAGCTTCTCGATGTAAGCGGACTGATCGAATCTCTCTTCCATAATACCGCGGAGATCGGAAACAAATACAGCGAGGCCGAGGGTGCATATTATGTGAAGGATGGACCTCATGATTACAACTGGTACAAGAAAACTAAGTCGGATCTTGGGCTTTCCGATGAATTCTACGAAGGAAGCTATTATGAGGCAATCTATAATGGCGATTTCCGTAATGTAGAAACACGCCTCAAGGAGAACGAGGAACACAGCAGCTCCATCGATGATTACACTATCACCGGTGACGGAAGGGATCTCTATGTATTCTATACGGATTTCGGACCGGAGATTGAGGAGCCTACCGTAGAGCTTTACGGCCGCAGATACCGTATGGCAAAGGATACGGGCGGTACATCCGGAAGCGGAGGGAACGACCCGTATAAAGGTCCTGACGGCAGTGAAGGCACCGGTCATTATTCCGACAGTGCATGGGGCTTTACCGATGCAGTCTGCATAACAGACTTCAATGAGGTCATTGATGATTTCACACTCACTATGGATATTGATGGCAGCAGCTACTATCTGAATCCTAACTCCGCCGGTACACGAGGCATGATGCTAATTGGCTGGCAGCTGATCGACGGTAAGTGGTATTACTTCTCTGAGGCGGAGGGCAGCTGAACCATGGGTGCAATGCTTAGAAATACCGTCACGCCTGATGGCTACCGCTTCGACAGTGACGGTGTATGGACAGGGCAGTAAAAAACTACAAAGCTTAGTGGGGTGGGCTGGTGCATGATGCATCAGCCCTTTTTATAATTTCCTGATTTCGAAACAAAAGTTTCGCATCAGTTCTGAAATGTTCGCCGAAAGCATTTTTATATAAAGCAATATTATTATTTACAACTCTATGCTATAATATCATCTGAATTTTTTATGCGGCATGATATGAAGTATTTAAGTTCTGTTAATATACTGTCTAATATGCAGATCATTGTGAAATGAGGATCTGCGGGGCATGAGTCAATATATCATATGGAGGAGTTTAAAAATGAATGTTACTGAAATCAGACGTCCGGCTGATATGGAAAGGATCACAACACCGGAGCTTGCAAAGAAGTTTATAGATGAGCAGGTTTCACTGATCAGAGAGCAGGTAGGCGACAAAAAGGTTCTTCTTGCGCTTTCAGGCGGAGTTGACTCATCTGTTGTTGCGGCACTTTTAATTAAGGCTATAGGTCAGCAGTTAGTATGTGTGCATGTTAATCACGGCCTCCTTCGTAAGGGTGAGCCTGAGCAGGTTATTGAAGTATTCCGTAATCAGATGAATGCAAACCTGATTTATGTTGACGCAACAGACAGATTCCTTGACAAGCTTGCAGGAGTTTCTGATCCTGAGACAAAGAGAAAGATTATCGGCGGAGAGTTTATTGAGGTATTCGCAGAGGAAGCAAGAAAGCTTGACGGTATTGAGTTCCTCGCACAGGGTACGATCTGGCCGGATATTCTTGAATCTGAGGAAGGAATTAAGGCACATCACAATGCAGGCGGACTTCCTGAAGATATGAAGTTTGAACTTGTAGAGCCTGTTCGTATCCTTTTCAAGGACGAGGTTCGTGTTGTAGGTGATGAGCTTGGATTACCGCACGGCATGGTTTATCGTCAGCCATTCCCGGGACCTGGACTTGGTGTTCGTTGTCCGGGAGCTATCACACGTGATCGTCTTGAGGCTGTACGTGAGTCTGATGCTATCCTTCGTGAAGAGATAGATAAGAATGGTCTTTCTGATAAGATCTGGCAGTACTTCACAGTAGTTCCTGATTTCAGATCAACAGGCATCAAGGATGGCAAGCGTGCATTCGAATGGTGCTGCATCGTTCGTGCCGTATGCTCAATTGATGTTATGACTGCAACTGTTGCCGAGATCCCGCATGAGGTTATGGTTCATATTACAGACCGTATAACACACGAAGTTCCTGGTATTAACCGTGTGCTTTATGATTTCACACCAAAACCTACAGGAACTGTAGAATTCGAATAATACATAATAATAAATATAAACTGCAAATCGTTTATCCTGGAGGTTTGCAGTTTTTTTATGCTCAAAATCCGGGCTGGAATTAAAATTCGCTTTTAGGGTTATAGGACAAAAAGTGTTGTTTTGAACCGCGAATTAGCTAAGTATATAAGGCTAATTCGCGGTTTTAAGTTGTTTAGAAGAAGATACAGGGTGGACAAAAAGTGTTGGTGAAATACGGCTAAAACTATTGCTAC
>JALELZ010000025.1 GCA_022768465.1 Lachnospiraceae bacterium | reverse complement strand
CTCTGTATTATCGGAAGCTGATGATGATTTACTTTTGAAGATACTTCCGCCGCTTCTCGGTGCCTCATCCTCGTAGTCATCTGTATCATCATAGTACTCATCGTCAAGGAAGTATTCATCATCCTCTTGATTCTGATTTACTTTGAGTCCGTCAACGATTTTATTTATAAAACTCATCTTTTATATACTCCTTATTTCAGCATCTATAATAGATATTATCTAAAACTATACATCAAAAGTCAACAAAAAGCACCTGATTTTAAAGATAAATGCCATACTTATGTATAAAGTCGATTATCTGCTGCTATTCTTTGTACTTCGGGTAAAAGTACATCAGAAACATCTTCACCTTTACAGATACTCTGTCTGATTTGTGTAGATGAAATATCCATTTCCGAGGTATGGATCAGCCTTATATCAGGATCATTTGTCTTAAACTTAATGAAGAGCTCATCTCTTAGAGCATTAAAGCTCTGTGCTGCATGCTCAGCGTCTCTCGATGCACAAAGTATCACTGCACTTTGCAGGATCACATCAGGTCTGTACCACAGACCAAGCTGTTCAAGCGAATCAAGTCCCATTATAAAATACAGCTGATCTTCAGGATAAAGCTCATGAAGCTTTAACAGCGTATCAGCCGTATGAGTACCTGATTTATCGAATATCTCCAATTCGCTGCTTTCATACAACGGATCAGAGGCGGCTGCAGCCTTAGTCATAAGCAGCCTTATTTGAGGCGGACTTACTTTTTTATCCGCTTTAAAATAAGGGTCTCCGGCAGGCATAAGCAAAACCTTGTCAAGAGAATATTCGTCTGCGGCAGCTCTCGCTATATGAAGATGACCTGCGTGTATCGGATCAAAAGTACCTCCGAGTATGCCTATCTTCATAACTTATAGCTCGTCAATGCTGACGATCTTGCGACCGTCCTTCCAAATTCTTTCTATGTCGTAGAAAAGTCGGTTTTCCTTGTCAAAAATATGTATTATAACATCTCTGTAGTCCATAAGTATCCAGTTTGCAGAGCTGCGGCCTTCTATCTGTTTTGGCTCATATCCGGCTCTTCCGAGTGTATCCTCAACATTATCGCAAAGAGCGGCAGTCTGTCTGATATTATCAGCAGAAGCAACGATAAAATAGTCTGCAACGACTGAAAGCTTTGATATATCTATTATGGAGATATCAGATGCCTTTTTTTCGTCAAGGGCGTTATAGGCAAGCTTTACAAGCTCCTTGATATCCTTTTCTTCATTCATTGTCATTTTCCCTTTCATTTTTGTACCATTGATATGCTTTTAGCGTATCCGGAACTATCTGTTTGCCAAGATCTTCAAGATAGCTGACAGTTTGCGAAAGTATACTGTATACACATTCGTCAATATCCGTAAAAGCCAGCTTTCTCAGTTCTTCAAGATGAGGTGCCTCGCACCTTAGCGGTTCTATATAATCAGCCGTGAATATGATTTTTTCAAGCAATGACATGTTATCTCTTCCGGTCGTGTGATATCTTACGGCATTGATAATATCTTCATCATTTATGCCATATTTTTTTCTTGCGAGCACACTTCCGTATATTGCATGTATTACCTGCGGAGATTCGAGCTCTTCCTTCGACAGATGAATTCCGCTTTTATGGCATTCTGTAATCAATTCATCGTCAGACATGCATTTAGCACAGTCATGAAGCACGCCTGCAAGCTCTGCCTTTAATGGATCGATATCATACATAAAAGCAAGCGCAGCAGCGGTATATGCAACACCGAGTGTATGCTCATACCTCTTCTTATTCTGCTTTGCCTTAACCTGCTCTCTTATTTTAATAATATCATCTATACTGATCATATATATGCCTTATTACTTGAGTTCGATTTTTCTTTTGGAAGCATCATTCTGATACTTGAAAAGAACAATCATGCTGCCGATAACCTGTACAACTATAGAGCCGGTTCTTTCAGCAAGTGTCTGCGCAAGCTCCTTCTTATCGTCAGCATTATTTTTAAGTACATGAAGCTTAACAAGTTCTCTTTTATCAAGTGCCTCTCTTACTCCTTCGGTAAGCTCCGGAGTCAGGCTGTTTTTGCCAACCTGATAGATAGGATCTATATTCATAGCGAGACCTTTAAGCATGCTGCGCTGTTTGCTTGTAATGTTCACATTTTCTCCTTTATAGCTAATGCCTATTACTCGTAATACTCAAACTCAATTCCGCCGACACGTACTGTATCGCCTTCGGTAAGACCGAGCTTTTTGAGTTTGTCGATTATCTTCTGGTCCTTCATATATTTCTGGAAGAAGTTAAAGCCTCTTTCAGAATCAAGCCTGGTGTAACCAAGCATCTTTTCAATTCTCTCTCCTTCAACTACATATACGTGTCCGGATTCTTTGTAAATGTTGATTGGAAGCTCCTCAAGCATTGCAGCATCAACATCAAATTCTTTTTCGTATATCTTCGTTTCAGGTTCACTTATTTTGAGCAGTTCAGCTACAGCATAAAGCAGTTCCCTGACGCCTTCACCGGTTGCTGCTGAAAGCGGCATTACCTTTATGTTCTTAGGCTCATAGACCTTTCTGATGCGTTCAACAGGGTTTTCTGTCTCGCCGTCATCAAACCATGCATCCATTTTATTGGCTGCTATGATCATAGGTCTTTTAGCAAGCTCAGGATCAAAGCTGGCAAGCTCATTATTTATTTTTTCTATATCATCAAGCGGATCTCTGCCTTCTGTACCGGCTGCATCAACCACATGAATTATAGCCCTGCATCTTTGAATGTGTCTCAGGAAATCATGTCCGAGTCCTGCTCCTTCGGCAGCACCTTCGATAAGTCCCGGGATGTCTGCCATAACAAAGCTTGTCTCATCATCAAGATCAACTACGCCAAGATGCGGCTGTATAGTGGTAAAATGATAATTTGCTATCTGAGGTCTCGCATTTGATGACATGCTGATAAGTGTTGATTTGCCGACATTAGGAAAACCGACAAGTCCAACGTCAGCAATTACCTTAAGCTCAAGGATAACCTCAAGCTCCTGTCCAGGTTTACCCGGCTGTGCATATCTTGGAGCCTGCATTGTAGAAGTAGCGTAATGCTGATTTCCAAGGCCGCCTTTACCGCCCTTAAGGATTACCTCTCTTAAATTATCACCGGACATATCTGTAACGACTTTGCCGCTGGTGGCTTCCTTTACAACAGTGCCGTAAGGGACCTTCACAACAAGATCCTTTCCGTCCTTTCCGTGACAGCGCTTCTTTCCGCCCTGTTCACCGTTCTCCGCTGCATATTTTCTTTTCATTCTGAATTCGGAAAGAGTATTCATACCCTTATCCACCTCAAATATGAGGTCTCCTCCGTTGCCGCCGTCGCCACCGTCAGGGCCTCCGTTCGGCACAAAGAGCTCACGTCGGAAGGATATATGGCCATCACCGCCCTTGCCGCTCTTTATAATAATTTTTGCTGTATCAGCGAACATAAAAACACCTCCCGCATAGTGAAACAAAAGGGACTATGTTTATAATAACACAGTCCCTGTTGGTTTAAAAATCTTTATTGTCCGATCAAGCGTT
The DNA here is from genome assembly GCA_022768465.1 of Lachnospiraceae bacterium. Lineage (GTDB taxonomy): Bacteria > Bacillota > Clostridia > Lachnospirales > Lachnospiraceae > Avilachnospira. The sequence continues at coordinate 21,384 of JALELZ010000025.1, read as the reverse complement.
CTCCGGATATACAGAGCACTTCTTGCGGTCCTTGCCCCATCTCTCATATCTCACGATACCATCGACCTTAGCGAATAATGTATCATCCTTGCCGATGCCTACATTAGTACCAGGATGAATCCTTGTACCGCGCTGTCTGTAAAGGATGTTGCCGGCAAGTACGAACTGTCCGTCTGATCTTTTTGCACCAAGACGCTGGGAATTACTGTCTCTGCCGTTCTTGGTAGATCCCATACCTTTTTTATGAGCCATGAAAACACCTCCTTTAACGTGTGTTAATCAAATTACTTTGAAATAGAATCAATCTTAACTTCTGTGAAAAGCTGTCTGTGACCGTTCTTCTTGTGATATCCGGTCTTTCTCTTGTACTTGTATACAATGACCTTGTCAGCCTTGCCGTTTGCAGTAACTGTTGCAGCTACCTTTGCTCCGGCTACCGTAGGATTGCCGATAACAGTCTCATCTCCGCCAAGCATAAGAACCTGATCAAAAGTGATCTGCTCTCCCTCAGCAACGTTAAGCTTCTCGACTCTTACGATATCTCCCTCGGCTACCTTATACTGCTTTCCGCCTGTTGCGATAATAGCATACATGATTAAGGTACCTCCTTCTTTATAAACTCGCTAAGTCGGGTGGTGTCGGAACGGCACACTTATACCCTTATTAAGCGGCATGCTGTAATATATTATCAAAAGCACATCTTCTTGTCAAGCTGAACTTAATAAATATTTTACATCCTAATTTCCCGTTCAATATTAAATAACGGCTCTCGTTTCACTATATATAATTACATTTCTCGTTTCTCTATATCCTTGGCAAGTCCTTCAAGATAATGACAAAGAAATTCACCCTTTCTTGATATCGGTATTACCTCAGTCAGTTCTTCATATCGAAATGACTTTCTTCCGCCATCTTCCGTCCGCTTCCAGAAGCGATACATTTCCGAAAAAGTCATATAAAGCATTATATCCTTCTGTGTATAGTACAGAATAAAAAATGCAATGCCGCCCTGAGCCTCAAAATCCTTCATAAAGCTTATCTGATGCTCATGGACATTCTGTAATGGAAATGTTTCAGCTGCGCATTCTTTTGCATCAAAGCATACAGGAATGTTTTGTACCACACCGATATAATCGACAGTGGATTTCTGATCAAAATAAGCAAGCGTTATCTGTCGCTGTCTGTTCATTTCCACAGGCGTTATAGGCGTAGGGATTTTCTGTATAAGAGCTAACTTTTTAAAGCGATATGCTTCGTTAGTTCTGTTTATCATGTCTTCAAGTGTAGAGCCTCTCAGCCCATGCCCGCCCCAGGTTGCCATTAATATCCTCCGAAGCTGTTTCTTAAATATCTGATTTTATTGCCTATGATCTCAACTACATCATATCTTCTTGCTACGCCGCTTAAACGGTTTTCGGCAAGATAATGCTCCGATGCAAGGATTATCCTGTGCTGTTTTTTTATATCTACAGCTTCAGACGGATAACCGTATGCTGCGGAGCTTCTGTATTTAACCTCGACAAAGCATAAAGTATCTTTATCAAGTGCAATAATATCAATCTCAGCTCTTCTGCATCGATAATTTCGTTCTAATACCGTTAGTCCGAGATATTTAAGGTATCTTTCGGCAACAGCTTCATAGTGCCTTCCCACACTTTTTTTATCGGAATTATTCGATAGATTATCACTCATAAAATATTTTTAAGAAATGAACGTCTGTGTATATTAAGCGGTCCGTATTTTTTGAGCGCGTCAATATGTTCCTTTGTTCCGTAGCCCTTATTTTTAGCAAAACCGTACTCCGGATACTGTTCGGCATATTTAAGCATCATGTGATCCCTGGTAACCTTTGCAAGTATAGATGCTGCAGATATTGCGGGACACTTCGCATCCCCTCCGACGACAGGAAGCTGCTTAAATAAAAGCTCAGGAATTTCTTTATTGCCGTCAACTAAAACTATTGAGTCGCTCATACTGGGTATGCTGCCAAAAAGTGCTGCAGGATCATCTCCGAATTCATCCGAAAGCCTCTTTGAGCATTTCTCCCGGTACATTTCAAGGCATGCTTCAAAAGCATCGTGCATTGCCGTAAGTGTAGCATTAAGTATATTTACTTCATCTATTAATTTTTCGTCGGCAATACCTATACCATAGGAAAGGGCCGATTCTTTGATTTGCTTAAATAGCTCCTCACGGCGCTTTTCGGAGATTTTTTTTGAATCGTTGAGGTAAAGTATTTCATCTTCATCTCTGAGAATGCAGCAGGCAGCAACTACAGGACCGCACAGCGGGCCTCTTCCGGCTTCATCTATACCGAATACAAATCGAGCTCCCTGAGAAAGCTCATGCTGAGTTTCATACATAAGCATTATACGCTCATGCTCTGCCTTAAGTCTTTCTTCCTTTGTCATGGTCTCTCCAAGCTTATACGTCCGAGTCTGCCGCTTCTGAAATCATCAATTACAAATTTAGCAGCCTTGGCATAGTCATACTGGGCTCCCTTTTTAAGAGCTCCTCGTTTTACAGATATAATGTTCAAAAGTGCAAGTGGCTCCTTTTTAACACCGAGAATACCGTCATCTATGCCAAGAAGAGCTTTTTCATATTCATCCTCGCTTATCTGATAACGATCAAAAACATTGGCCCTATAGTTATTGTAAAGATAATAAAGAAGCTCGTTTGCAAGCTCTTCCAGATTGATTATATCGTCATTGACAGAACCTATAAATGCAAGGCATTCAGCAGTGTGCTCATCATCGAATTTTGGCCAGAGTACACCCGGAGTATCGAGCATTAACAGCTCATCATTAACGTTTATCCACTGATTTCCCTTTGTTACGCCGGGTTTATTGCCTGTCTTTGCTGATGCTCTTCCGAGCATGGAATTTATAAACGTAGATTTTCCGACGTTAGGAATTCCGCAGATCATAGCCTTTATGGCGCGTTCTCCGGTTATTCCCCTTTTAAGATCACGCTCTCTTTTGGCTGCAAGAAGCTTCTGGGAGGCTTTTTTGACTTGTTCTATACTGTCACGTTTTCTTCCGTCAAGCGCGACTGCCATCGCACCTTCTGAGCGGAAGTATTCTATCCATTTTTTTGTCACGCTTTCATCTGCAAGATCCGACTTATTAAGCAGAATAAGTATCTGCTTTCCTTTTGCTATACGTCTGATGTCAGGGTTTCTTGTTGCTATAGGGGCTCTTGCATCAACCAGCTCGACTACCATATCGACAAGCTTGACATCTGACTCCATTTTTCTTTTTGCCTTGGTCATATGACCCGGATACCATTGTATTTTCAAATTTACACCTACCGTTTTTTATTGATCAATTTATTAATTTCAGCATTTATGGCTTATCCTGATTATAAAATCATTATAGCTGTACTGTAAGCTTTATCTGATTACTCCGACATTCTGCGCCGGCTTGATCCTAAACCAGATCTTTCCTTTCATAGCACTTCGCTTGACATTGCCTATATTTGCAAATCTGCTGTCCTCTGAGGATTCGGTATTATCGCCGATTACGAAATATTCATCCGAGCCCAGATCGACCGGATTTTCAGCTATACCTGCCAGAGAGATTTCCGCTAATCTGTCATCCTTTAATATTTCACCGTCTATGTAAATGCTTCCGTCCCTGATCAGCACAGTTTCTCCCGGAAGCCCGATCACGCGTTTTGCAACCAGCTTGCCGCTGTCAGCCCTTTCCATAAGAGCAATGTCATATCTGTCCGGGGAAAGAATATCATATTTAAGACGATTTACGAGACAGACATCCTCTGCATTAAGCACAGGAGACATTGACTGACCGCTGATTACTGTCTGTCCCATAAACCCATAGACCACGAACCACGCCGTGGAAATAATAACCACAAGATAAACGACTGTTCGGATAATGCGTCTGAGCAGTCGGTTATCGTCATACGTATAAAGTCCCATTAAAAAGTATTACCCCACATTCATACATGAACCGCCGATAAATTCTCTGATTATAGAAGCCGGAGGTATCTGATCTGTAGAAAGCGGTATTACAAAATCAAGGAATTTAAGAAGTTCTTTGGCTTTTATATATTCAGGTGTGCCGCGTTCTACACAGAACAAAGCTCTTTCGGCATAAGGCTTGATTGCCGCAAGCTCATAAACCATTGTTGTATTAATGATAATATCGGCATTTTCCTGGAAAGGAAAGATGTTTTCCATCTCACCATTTCTGACAGACGGCCATCTTCTTAAAGTATTTGCTGCATCATATCCGCGTGAACGATGATCTCTGACTATGCGTCTCAATAATCTTATGTCAGTGCTTGGGATCCTGTTATGCCTGCTGATATTAAGCTGTGAAAGTGCAGAAACGTATACTCTGTATATAAGATCCTCCGGTATCTGCTCTGCGAAAACATCATTAAGGCCATGGATACCCTCGATGATCAGAATATCCCTTTCGCCGAGTGAAATTCGCTTTCCGCTCGGAAGGCTTGCCTGAGTTCTGAAATCAAAACGAGGAAGTTCTATTTCCTTACCTTCAAGAAGGTCAAGCATATCTGAAGAGAATCTTGCGACGTCAATTGTTTCTATAGATTCCCAGTCAATATTTGCTCCGATTTTTACTGCTTCAGTCCTGTCCTTATAATAATCATCAAGTGAGATCAGTCTCGGCTTAATTCCGTAATTTCTCAAGGCATAGCAAAGTCTGTTTGCAGTGCTTGTTTTTCCCGAGCTGGAAGGTCCTGCGACAAATACGAATTTCTTACCCTTTGATACTATGCCCTGAGCTGCCTTTACAAGCTTGGCATCAAATATAGATTCGCAGGTAAGTATAAGATCAGTAACATTATCAGCACATATTTCTTTATTGACATCTGTTATAGTATCAGTCTCAAGAAGATGTGCTATCCTGTAGGATTCACTGTATGCCTCAAACAGCTTGACAGGCATATCGATTTCCTTGATGACGTCCGGTTCATCAACATCAGGCAAAAGCAGGAAAAAGCCTGTCTCATAAGGCATCAGATCAAAAGCCTTTAGAAGCCCTGTATGCTTCATAACTGAGCCGTAAAAATAACATTTAAAATCATCTATGCAGCTCATTGTTATGCGCGAGGAACGCCTGAAATGCAAAAATGATGCAGCTTCCTCTATCCCCTCGTCAACCATTTTGCTGTATGCATCGCTCACCTTAATGCTTTCCTTGATGATTGGGAGGTCAGCATCGATATAGTCATGCATTCTTGTCCATATATCTGAAAATGTCTTATTTGAAAGCTTCAGATCGGAGGACGGTCTTATGAATACGTGCGGACCAAGTGTGAATTCTACTGTAAGCTTATACACGCTGTCTCTGCCGAGAACATCATCAAAAGCTTTAAACATCACAAGCAGAGCTGTGCGCATATAGTTTCTTGTTCGGGTCTCCTTTTCAAATAAACTGTCTTTCATCTGTCACCTCCAAAGCTGTTTCAAGAGTTGGAAATCTGGCTGCTAAAAAGTTGTTCATTTTATCTGCAAATATATGCTCAAGACCGAAATGTCCTGCATCAATAAGGCTTATGCCGGCATCAATATAGTCAAGACCGTCGTGATGTCCAGTGTCACCGGTAATAAAGACATCTGCCCCGGATACTTTTACCTCATCCATCATTCCTTTTCCGGAGCCCGGGCATACGGCTATTCTTTTAACGGTGCGGCCGGCATCATAGAACCATGCCGATGACAAATTAAATTTTTCTTTTACAAGCAAGGAAAGATCTTTTACAGTCATAGGTTCTGCAAGGTCACCGATAAATCCGATTCCAAGACTTTTTTCTCCTTCTTGTTCATATGTTTTTTCAAGAGGGTTCAGTAAAGCTATCCCAAGCTTATCCGCAACTATATCTCCCATACCTTCCGAAGCAATATCGAAGTTTGTATGCATTGCGTAACAGCAAATACCATTTTCAATAAGCTTAAGAAGCTTTCTTCCAAGAAAATCCGCATCATTTATCTGCTTTACTGATCCGAATATCATAGGGTGATGAGTTAGTATCATATCAACATCCGACTCCAAAGCCTTATCAACAGTATGATTATCCGCGTCAAGAGCTATAAGCACCTTATTTATTTCCTTGTCATAATGTCCGCAAATGAGTCCCGGATTATCCCATGACATTGCTAAGCTGCGAGGATAAGATTTTTCTATCTCAGCTATTATATCTGATGCTTTTATGCCCATTGCTCTATCTCCTTAGCTCTTTTCTCAGTCATGATGATTCTTTCCTTAAGCTTAGCAAGCTTTGAAGCATTGTCCGGTGATGTGCCGGAATCAGCTTTTAATAAAGCCAGTGAAAGCTTGTTTTTCTGTACATTTATATATTCCTTATAGGTTTCAAGGCCTTCTGATGCGATATGCTTTCCGTATATATAATCACTATCAGAATAACTATCGCCCTCAATGCTTCCCGGCGTTGTATCCATAAGCATATAATATTTACCATCATCAAAGATACATAGTTCTCTCTTAATATGCATTCCTGCTTCGTCAATAAGAAAATGTCTCAATATATCAAGATCAGACTGTCCGCCAAGTATAAGCTGCTTTACATCCGAAAGAGATCCGTTTTTAAGTCCGCCGTCAAGTATTCTGACAATAAGTCTTCCTCCCATACCGGTAATGTTAATGCATTCCGGCTTCATATTCTCTGTAAACTTTGTGAAGCCGTCAGAGAGTACACAGCGTATCTGATCCTTCAGTCCTGCAGCAAAAATATTTTTTTGTGCGATAGATAACGGACCTGATGCAGTATCACAGGCAAGAGCCTTATCACAAATACCCTTTGATACGGCTTCTATACAGATATAACCGTGATCGCAGCCAATATCTGCAAGCAGGCTGCAGTTATTCATTAGCTGCAGCACTCCGTTAAGTCTTTTAGAGAGTTTCATTATTTATCTCCACATGGAGCTTAACAAGCTCATTTTTTTCTTTTAATAGTCTTCCGGCTTCCGCAAGACTAGTGTTTTCACTCTTAAGTGTTCTGTCAATAGCTGCCGATTTAATAGCTCTTACAGCCTCTGTCAGTCCCTTTTCCAGATCTGACTGAGAAAGTGTTTCTAAAACACCTGTTTTATCATTTTCAGAAAATACTTCTGCAGCTAATTTAAGCGCTTCCTCGTCAGCTTGATATTTTGAAAGAAATCTTGCTTCATCAATTGAATGCTTATCTATGATTTCCCTGACAATGTCCTTAAGCACAGGTGTTTCTATTGTATCTTCAGAAATGTATTTGAATACAAAATCTGCAAGCTCCGGTCTTTCACAAAGCCATGAAACAAGCAGTATCTCATATTTAAGAGCCGCAGAAGCTTCTGCTCTTTTCTTTACGGAATGATGTCTGATCGTTATAGGTTCTCTGCTCATGATAACGCCGGAAGCAGCCTGTCCTTTAAGTTCAAAGCGTTTTTCAACCATTCGCTTAAGCTCATCTCTGTCAATCATAAACTCAGTGCTTACGGAATCCGTGTAATTAGCTCTCTCAAGCGGTTCCTTAAACATACATAATCTGTCTGCTACTGCATTATAAAAATCAGTCTTTTCTGCAGGATCGCTCAGATCATAGTTTCTCTTAAGTACATCGATCATAAAGATAAATGCATTTTTCGCCTTGCTGATGCATTCCTCATAAGCTTCCGGACCTTTTGTTTTAATAAGCTCATCCGGATCCTTTGCTCCTTCAATTTCGAGAATCCTGACATTGAGTCCTGCCTCATGAAGTATCGGGAAGGCTCTGAGCTTCGCATTAGTCCCTGCTGTATCACTGTCTTGAGTAAGGATAACATTATCAGTATATCTCTTAAGCAGTCTTGCGTGCTTTTCATTAAATGCTGTTCCGAGGCTGGCAACCGCATTGGTGAAGCCTGCCTGATGAAGAGCTATCACATCCATATAGCCTTCGCACAGCAAAAGAAATTTGCGATTGGATTTCTTGGCGAAATTTAGTCCGTATAATGTTGCTGACTTATCAAAAACAACAGTTTCGGGGGAATTCAGATATTTCGGCATTCCGTCACCCATGACTCTGCCGCCGAAACCGATAACGCGGTTATTAGTGTCCATTATCGGAAATATAACCCTGTTCCAAAACTTGTCTCTTACGCCTTTTTCATTGAAATTAACAAGGCCGGATGCATTTATAACATCGTCCGAATACCCGTTTTCTTTTAAATGCTTATATAACGCATCCGGAGCCTTTGGTGAAAAGCCAAGGCCAAAATGCGTTATTGTCTTATTTGACAAACGGCGCTTATTTGAAAAATAGTCGTAGCCTATGCTGCCCTCAGGAGTCCGAAGTATTCCATGATAAAATAAAGCTGCATCCTTATTGATACTTAGTATCGAGGCTTTAAGCTCTCGATGCCCCTTATCCTGTTCACTGTCACTGCCCTCAGGGAGTGTTATATGCGCTCTTTCCGCAAGGGATTTGAGAGCTTCCGTAAATGTAAAGCTCTCGTACTGCATCATAAAGCTGATGACATTACCGCCTGCACCGCATCCGAAACAATAGTATATCTGTTTTCTCGGACTCACTGAAAAAGATGCGGTCTTCTCACCGTGAAAAGGACAAAGTCCGAAATAGTTGGCACCTTTTTTTGTAAGTCTAACATGCTGACCTATAACATCAACAATATCGTTCGATGCTCTAACCTGTTCAATTGTCTGTTCATCATATCTCATAAATGAATTTTATCAGAATTTCCAACCCTTTGGTACGAACAGCTCCTCAAATTTTTCTATAGCATAAGTATCTGTCATACCTGAAATATAGTCACAAACAGCTCTCTCTTTACCGGTGCCGTTTGCCATAAGCTCTCTGTATTCTCTGGTAAGATCATCAGGATGATCCATATAATAGTTAAATAAAAGCTCAATCATATGCTGAGCCTTGCCCTCTTCTTCCTTTGCCCTGCCTCCGACATAAACATTAGCAAACATCCATTTGCGCAGCTTAAACATGGCCTGCTCAAATTCCCCACTCATGTTAATGCTGTTTTCCCCTATGCTGTGCATGATAACATCATGAATAAGAGAACTGAGTCTGTCATGGACGTTATTTCCCAGAACATCTGTATATTCCTTCGGAATATCCTGCTCAGTCAACAGTCCTGCTCTTATAGCATCATCTACATCATGATTAAGATAGGCTATTTTATCGGAAATCCTCACTACATGTCCCTCCAGGGTGCTTGGATCTCCGGCTGTCTGATGATTAAATATGCCGTCTCTGACTTCCTTTGTGAGATTAAGGCCCTTTCCCGATTTCTCAATAACCTCAACAATTCGCACAGACTGCTCACTGTGCACAAAGCCCTCGGAACAAAGTCTGTCAAGAACAGCCTCTCCGCTGTGTCCGAACGGTGTATGCCCGAGATCATGTCCTAATGCAATTGCCTCAGTAAGATCCTCGTTAAGTCTCAAAGCCTTGGAAATAGTCCTTGCGATCTGTGAAACCTCAAGAGTATGCGTAAGTCTTGTACGGTAATGGTCTCCCTCCGGAGCCAGAAATACCTGTGTTTTATGCTTCATTCTGCGAAAAGCCTTGCTGTGAATGATCCTGTCGCGGTCTCTCTGATAAACCGGTCTGATATCATCCTGAGGCTCATTGCGGTCTCTTCCAAGGGAATTTTGAGACAAAGAAGCAAAAGGACTCAGTGTAAGCTGTTCCTCTGCTTCAAGCATTTCTCTTATTGTTTTGTAGTCGGATGTTTTAATCATATTTATATAATATCACAAGAAGTGTCTGTCTTGAACCACAGATATCCTATATACAGTATTAAAGCCGACTGCTATACACAGTCAGCTTATGATCAGTCATTTTCAAAAAGAGCTTTATATATGCTTCTGATAGCTGTTTCGTAGTCAGCTTCATCTACACCTATAATAATATTGATTTCTGTAGATCCCTGGTCGATCATTTTGATATTGACTCTCGAATCGGCAAGTGCTCTCATTACTCTGGCAGCAGTACCTCTTGAATATGCCATGCCAAGACCTACGACTGCGATAAGCGCAAGGTTATCTTCAACATAAAGGCTCTCAGGCTCTATTTCATTGCTGATATCATCTATTATATCATTTCTTGCCTTGCTGAATTCATCGTTATGAACGACTACAGACATTGTATCGATGCCTGTAGGAAGATGCTCAAAATTAACATTATGTCTTGCAAAAATATTAAGAAGGTGAGCACCAAAGCCTATCTCCTCATTCATTGAAGGAGTTTCAACAAGGACAGCAGAAAATCCCTTTTTACCGGCTATTCCCGCAACCTTTCTCTTTCTCGGAATTCTCGGAAGCTCTGCAGAAATAAGAGTACCGTTATCCTCCGGTCTGTTGGTATTTCTGATATTCATCGAAATATTAGCTTTTCTTACCGGGAATACTGCAGCCTCATGCATTACAGATGCTCCCATATAAGAAAGCTCTCTGAGCTCTCTGTAGGTTATTGCATCAATAGGCTCCGGATTCTCTACAATTCTCGGATCTGCAGAGAGCATTCCCGAAACATCGGTCCAGTTCTCATACATATCGGCACGAACAGCTCTTGCTACAAGTGATCCTGTTATATCAGAGCCTCCCCTTGAGAAGGTGTGAATGCTTCCGTCCGGCAAACTTCCGTAAAAGCCCGGAATGACAGCATAATCAATGTTCTTTAATGCAATAAAGATTCCTTCGTCTGTAGCATCATTATCAAGCCTGCCGTTAGCATCAAAATGAATGCAGTCAGCAGCATCGATAAACTTAAACCCGAGATATGCTGCAAGAAGCTTGGAATTTAAATACTCTCCGCGGCTTGCCATATAATCCTTGTCAGGATTTGTGGAAAGATGTTCTGCGATTTTTTCTATCTCACTGTCAAGATCAAAATCTATCTCAAGAGTTGACATGATCTCATTGAAGCGTTCACGAATGGCTGAAAGTGCAGGCTTGAAATCCTCTCCTTCCGAAGCTTTGTCATAGCATGCATAAAGCATATCAGTGACCTTAATGTCGTCACTGCTGCGCTTTCCCGGCGCTGATGCAACAATATATCTTCTGCAAGGTCTTGCTTTTATAATATCGGCAACCTTCTTAAACTGTCCGGCATCAGCAAGTGAGCTTCCTCCGAATTTTGCAACAAATTTCTGCATTGTGATTCACCTCTTGTATCTCTAATGACTATGTATCAGTCAAAAATATTCTTAATATATAATGCTTGTATCTGCAATAAATATGATCAGCTCTCTGTCTTTAAAATATAATCATAAACAACTTCAGCATGAAGAGCCGCTCCTAACACCGGTGCAGATTCATCAGGCAGATAATCAGAGCTGTGCAGCGCACTGCCGCCTGTACCGATATGATAAAAACATCCCCTGGAGGCATTGATATAGTATCCAAAGTCCTCTGTGGTCATTGTAGGCTCTTCTATTCTAATGACTTTATCATTTCCAAACAGAGTCTTTGCAGAATTTTCAGCCAACAGTGTCTCATTATCTGTGTTAACTACACCGGGATAGCTTTCTTTAATTATAATTTCCGCCGATACTCCTGTTTCTTTGGAAATACTATTTATGATTTCCTTAAAACGTCGCTTAATATATGCTCTGCTGTCAGCACCGAGAGTTCTGATTATACCTTCAAATACAGCCTTGCCGGGAACAATATTGACTGCAGTTCCTGAATTAAGAATGCCGGTGGTTATAACAGCTCTTTCCGGTGCAAGCTCCGAAGGGAGCTCATGCAGGGCACACAGCATTTTAGACGCGGCATAAAGTGCATCGATGCCCTTTTGAGGTTCTGCGCCATGTGAGCTTTTTCCGGTTAAAATCACCTTATAAACATCTGAGGCGGCATAAAATTTACCATATCTTATACCTATTATTCCTAAAGGAAGATCGGGTGATACATGTGCTCCGAAAACAGCATTCACATCCTTAAGCACGCCTGCCTTTATCAGTCGATCTGCTCCGCCGCTTCCTTCTTCATCGGGCTGAAATACAAATTTCACACTGCCCTTAAGCTCAGATCTGTGCATTGAAAGAAGCCTTGCAGCACCTAAAACAGCGCTCATATGAACATCATGTCCACAAGCATGCATTAGGCCTGCATTTTGCGAGGAAAAGTCACAGCCTGTCGTTTCTGTAACAGGAAGGGCATCCATATCAGCCCTCAATGCAATACAGCCGCCCTTATCATCTCCCTCCAGAATACCTATAACCGCTGTGTCAAGCATTCTGCATGTTTTAATACCGTAGCTATTCAGTTTATTTTCTATAAAAGAAGCTGTCATGAATTCATGATTTCCAAGCTCCGGATGAGAATGCAGCTCTCTACGGTTTTCGGTTATTTCATCAGAAATTCCGACTGCTTCTTTATACCAGTCAATGCTCATAAAACTGTACCGCTTGCGTTATTAAAGCTGTCATCGATATCTAATGTTGAAAACAGATCCTCAACTTTCTGAGCTCGTCTTATACACTTAACACTGTGATCGGCACTCATAAGAAGCTCTGCAGAACGAAGCTTTCCGTTGTAGTTATAACCCATGGAATGACCGTGTGCTCCGGCATCCTGAATAACCAGAATATCTCCCAGTTCTATTTCAGGAAGCTTTCTGTCAACGGCAAATTTATCGTTATTTTCACAAAGAGAACCAACCACATCAACCGTTACGGCATCGGCAGCATTTTCCTTGCCTAAAACCGTAATGTGATGATATGAGCCATACATAGCAGGGCGCATAAGATTGCAGGCTGTAGCATCAACACCTACATACTCCTTATAAATATGCTTAAATCCGATGACCTTTGTTATAAGATACCCGTAAGGGCCGGTAATATAACGTCCCATTTCTGTATATATCGCTACATCAAGGCCTGCTTTACCGAGAATTTCATCATAAACCCTATGTACACCTTCGCCGACTGAAGCTATGTCTATAGCTTTCTCGTCAGGTCTGTAAGGAATCCCTATTCCACCTGACATGTCAGCGAATTCAATTGTCACTCCTGTCTTTTCGCGAATTTCAAGTATCAGCGAAAAAAGCTCTTTGGCAAGCCCCGGATAATAGTCATTATCCAGAGAACAGCTTGCAATCATAGAATGAAGTCCGAAATGCTTTACGCCAAGTGATTTAAGCCTTGCATAAGCCTCGAACAGCTGATTCTTTGTCATTCCGAATTTTGAGTCATAAAGGTGACCCATTATGTCATTAGTGATGCAGAATTCTCCAGGATTATAACGACAGCATACGGTATCCGGTACCTCGACCGCCTCGAGCATGCGGTCTATCTGTGTAAGATCATCAAGATTGATAACTGCTCCGACTTTTACAGCTGCCTTATATTCTGCAGCTGAGGTTTCGTTGGAGCTGAACATTATATCACTTCCCGTAATTCCGGAACGCTCTGAAAGCATAAGCTCAGGTATAGATGCGCAATCTGCACCGCAGCCCAGGGATCGTAATAATCTTAAGATCCCAGGCGTAGGTGTTGCTTTAACTGCAAAATATTCCTTGAAGCCTTTATTCCAAGAGAATGCCTTATAAAGTGCATTAACACAGTTTCTGATACCTTCCTCATCATATACATAAAAAGGTGTAGGATATTCTTTTGCCCAATTTTCGGCATCTTCCTTTGTGAACGGTAGTGAATTTGTCATTATTATCTGCTTTCCTTAAATTTTTCTTAGCGCCTCTTCGAGTGCTGTCTTGCTGTTTGTCTTATCATCCTTCATTTTAATGACCCTTGCAGGACAACCTGCAACTACAGCATTATCCGGCACATCATCAATAACAACAGCGCCTGCTGCAACTACTGCATTTTTTCCTACATGTACACCTTCGATGATAACAGCATTAGCACCTACAAGAACTCCGTTTTCAATGATTACCGGTGTTGCTGATGCAGGCTCAATAACACCTGCAAGAACAGCTCCAGCACCGATATGACAATTGTTGCCTACTGTGGCTCTTCCACCCAGAATGGCTCCCATATCGATCATTGTTCCATCTCCTATAACTGCACCTATATTGATTATCGCTCCCATCATTATGACAGCATTTTTACCGATATCAACCTTTTCTCTGATAATAGCACCCGGCTCTATTCTTGCAGGAACATTCTTCATATCCAAAAGCGGGACTCCGCTATTTCTTCTGTCATTTTCAATAACGATATCAGCTATGTTATCGGCATTTTCTTCAATAATGGTCTTGAGCTCGTTCCAGTCACCGAAAACGATTTTGTCACTCTCTCCAAAGACCTTTGCACTGCCGTAATAAATAGGTGCTTTTTCTTTAACATAAAGCTTTACCGGAGTTTTCTTCTCGGAATCAGCAATATATTTGATTATTTCCTGTGCATTCATTTATATTTTCTCCGTTTATGCCTCAAGCATATCTCTCATTGTATAAAGTCCTGCCGGCTTGTCCATAACAAACGCGGCTGCTCTTACTGCGCCTTCAGCAAACAGTGCTCTGCTTTCAGCCTCGTGCTTTAATGTGATCGTTTCAGCACCTGTAGAAATCAGTATCTCGTGAGTGCCGACCTCATTACCGAGTCTTACGGAATGTATACCGATTTCTTCTTTGGTACGCTTGCCATATTCGTGACGTCCGACATTATAAACAGCTTCCGGACGGGCTTCCTTTATTCTGTCTGCTAAAAGAAGAGCCGTTCCGCTTGGAACATCAAGTTTCCTGTTATGATGCTTTTCAATTATCTCAATGTCTGCATCAGGAAATGCTGCCGCTGCTTTTTTGGCAAGCTCTGCAAGAACAGCTATTCCGACTGACATATTTGCCGAAAAGAATACCGGGATGCTTGATGCAGCATCATATATTAATGCCTTTTCTTCTTCTGTATGGCCTGTAGTGGCAATTACAACCGGAAGCTTTTTTTCAATGCAGCTGTCAATTAATTCCTTAGTAGCAGAATGATTTGAGAAATCAATTACTGCATCAGCCTCTCCTTTAAACTCAGAGAGTGTTTTATACTTTTTTAAATTAGTATCGGCAGTAAAGCTTCGGCTCACATACGCTGCCGCTTCAGCCATTGGATGCTCACCGCTGCATAATTCCGCCACATGCTGACCCATCTTTCCGGCTGCACCGTATATTACTATTTTCATATGGACTCCTCTTTGACCAATGATATTTTATAGTCAAATCGCTAAATTGTACAGTTAATATTTAAGTTTTTGATAATATCATTTAATTATTATAATATATCCTTCATATATTCAAAGTACTTAAATTAATCCAAGTCCACGCATAATACTTCTGAGATTCTCATGCTTGGCTTCGCTCATTACGGTGAGCGGAAGTCTTAAATAGTTCTCACAGTAACCCATATCTGCCATTGCTGCCTTTACAGGAATAGGATTGACCTCGCTGAAAAGTGCATGTATAAGCGGGAGATACTCAAGCTGCAGTCTGCGGCTTCCTTCAACATCTCCTTCAAAGAATCTTCTGCAAAGCTCTGAGGTCTGCTTAGGTACAACATTTGCAAGAACTGAGATAACTCCGCTTCCTCCAAGTGAAAGGATCGGCACTATCTGGTCATCATTTCCTGAGTAAATGTCAAGCTTTCCCTTTGTAAGCATTGCTGTATCTGCTACTGAGGTAATATCTCCGTTTGCTTCCTTGATTCCGGCAATATTATCATTATCAGCCAATGCCTCATATGTTGCAGGTGCGATATTAACACCTGTTCTTGAAGGAACATTATAAAGAATAAGCGGCTTCTCGGATGCTTCTGCAATAGTCTCGAAAACCTTTATAAGTCCTGACTGTGTGCACTTGTTGTAGTATGGAGTAACTACAAGAAGACCGTCAGCGCCTTCTGATGATGCGAAGTGTGAAAGCTCGACGGCATGCTGTGTATTGTTTGAGCCTGTACCTGCGATAACCGGTACTCTTCCGGCTACCTTTTCTACAGCATATGATATTACTGCCTTCTGCTCCTCATCTGACATTGTAGCGCTTTCTCCTGTGGTTACTGCAACACAAAGAGCATCTATGCCTTCTGATATCTGCCATTCAATAAGACGTCCGTATGCCTCGTAGTCAATTCCTGACTCTGTTGTAGGTGTAATAAGTGCTGTGGCTGCGCCTCTGAAAATTGTCTTGCTCATTGATCTTCCTCCTTTTAGATGTTGATGTTGACTGTGACAAAGGATAAAGAAAAACCGGTACACTAAACTATGTACCGGTCATAAATGTAATTTGATCGTAAAAAACAGATCAAATGAAAATTACATCAAATACATAGCTCTCCGCGAAAATCGCGACAGTCAAACGAATATTATTCGTTTGCCCAGGAACCGCCCTGCCTGCGGAACCTTCGGCAACAGCACCTTTCACATAATGCAGCGGCTTTGCGAAAGCCTCATTCACACATGTTACTGATTGATATTGCACCTCTATCCTTTATATGCAAAATATTTTGTTGTCTGATATACTATCACTTTAAAATGTAATTGTCGACATTGAAATTGTGAAAATCATTAATATATGACATTTAGTGAATATTGCACAATAATTAATCGATATCAGACATTAAAAATGAAATATATTTTATATTAATAATGAGGTTCCTGAAAAAAACATTCAAAACTGCTCTTCTTAAAAATGAAGTCAGGCTATTCCTAAGAAAAATAATGTTACTCTTATAAAAAAGAAATTCAACGCATTACTTATCTTTCAAGAAGCATTCTGTCCGAATCAAGAGCTTTGCCCGCGGCTTCCTTGAATTTAAGCAGGAAGTCATTGACTGTAAGCTTTGCTCTTTCTTCTCCGCTTGTATCAAAAATAATATTACCCTGATCCATCATTATTGTACGATTGCCGAGATCAAGGGCTGACTGCATGTTATGTGTTACCATAAGACAGCTGATATTATTATCTCTTACTATACTTTTTGTTAATTCAAGAACCTTCTCGGCTGTGGCCGGGTCAAGTGCAGCCGTATGCTCATCCAGCATAAGAAGCTTCGGCTTATTTATAGTGGCCATCATAAGCGTAAGCGCCTGCCTCTGACCTCCGGAAAGTAAACCTACAAGGCTGTCCATCCTGTCCTCAAGACCCATATCAAGGAGCGAAAGTCTCTCTCTGAAGAGTTCTCTGTCTGCTTTTGATATTCTACCAAACCAGCCTCCGCGGCCTGCAGCCAAAGCGAGATTTTCCTCAATAGTCATGCCCGGTGCACTTCCTAACATCGGATCCTGAAAGAGCATTCCTATATTCCTTGCTCTGACATAATCCGGCTGAAGTGTTATATCCTCACCATCAAGCAAAATACTTCCGCTATCGGTCAGAAATTTTCCTCTGATTGCATTAAAAAGAGTTGATTTTCCTGCTCCGTTTGCTCCGATGATAGTAATGAAATCAGAATCATTTACTGTAAGTGAAAGCCCCTTTAATGCCTGCTTCTCATTGATAGTTCCGGGATTGAACGTCTTTGTAATTTTATCTATAACAAGCATATCAGGCCCTCGCTTTCTTTGCGGATAATCTACGCTTGATGACAGGTATCCTTGATTTAAGGTAAGGTCCTGATATAGCGATAATAACGATTACGGATGACACAAATTTAAGCATAAATGCAGGCATGTTAAACCTGAGTGCTACAGCATAAACAATTCTGAAAATAACTGCACCCAAAACAGCGCCGATCGCTCTTGTTGTGATCTTGCCTCTGCCGAGGAAGGCTCTTCCGATAAGTAGAGATGCCAAAGCCATTGTTACCATTCCGGTACCGATGTCAATATTAACGCTCTTCTGAAGCTGTCCGAGCATGCATCCTGAAAGAGCTGTAAATGCATTAGCAACACATAATCCTACTAAGGTGGTGAATACAGGATTAATTGACGATGAACGTACCATGTCAGGATTATTACCGGTGGCTCTTATGGCAAGTCCGAGCCTTGTGCTTAAAAACAAGGCAAGAAATATAACTGTTGCGGCAACAGCAATTACAGCAATTACAGCCTTATACATACCTGCCATTGAAGTTCCGCTCAAAGCTGTTTTCAGAATCGTGAAAACTGTCTCTGTCTTATTAAGATTAATAAGTGAAGAATTACCCATTATGGCAATATTGATAGAGTAAAGCGCCGTATTGACAATGATACCTGACAAAAGGCTGTCGATACCCATCTTTGTCTGGAGCATGCCGGTAATGAATCCGGATGTCACACCGGCAAGCATAGCCGCCGGTATAGACAAAAACGGATGTCCGGAAAGTGCTACGACTGCACCAACTGCCGCACCCAGTGTAAAGCAACCATCTGTTGAAAGGTCACAAACATTGAGCATGGTATAGCTCAGAAACAGAGCAAGAACAGTAAGTGAGCTAACAAGTCCAAGCTCTACAGAAGTCTGAAGCAGACTTAAAATTGAGGAAATATCCATGTTAAACGCTCCTGATCGTCAACAAAATTCAAATTCTATCAAAACTCTTCTGCTGTCTGGATTTCCTGAACCCTTGTGCAGAATGGCTCAAATGCAGCCTTTACTTCATCAAGATCATATCCCAGCTCATCACAGATCTCTGTGTTAACTGTTGCAATACCGTTATCGAATGTCATTACTGCTGTTGTTGCAGGATCTGCTCCGTTAACAAGTATCTCGTTGATCATGTTAGCTGTCTCTGTTCCGATGTTTGCATAGTCAACACCGAATCCGAGGAATGCACCGTTAAGTGCGAAAGAATCGGCTCCTGTATAATGAGGAATACCTGCCTTTGCGAATTTCTCATAGATTGAAAGCTCAGCAGTCATTATAGTGTTGTCTGTTGGTGTGAATACTGCATCTACCTTATCTGATACAAGAGCATCAGCTGCGATCATAACCTCATCTACGGTCGTTCCTGTGCGCTCAACATACTCAACATTCTTTGACTCAAGATATGCCTTAGCGTCCTTTATTGCTGCCTCAGATGAGTCCTGTCCTACATCGTAAAGAAGACCTACCTTCTTGATGTCAGGATTAAGTGCAAACATAAGATCCATGATTGCATCTGTATTAAGGTAATCAGATGTTCCTGTAACGTTTGCGCCAGGTGCCTCAAGTGAATCTACAAGCTGTGCAGAAACAGGAT
This sequence comes from Lachnospiraceae bacterium, assembly GCA_022768465.1. Classification (GTDB taxonomy): domain Bacteria; phylum Bacillota; class Clostridia; order Lachnospirales; family Lachnospiraceae; genus Avilachnospira. The sequence continues at coordinate 2,270 of JALELZ010000025.1, read as the reverse complement.
CAGAAACTGCTGAGAAAACAACAGGAATATCGCTGTCTTCAGTGGCAGACTGCATTGCCATTGCAACAGGAGTAGCTATACCTACCATAAGGTCTACTTTTTCAGCATCGGCAAAGTTGATGATTATCTGGTTGAGGACATTTGAATCTGCCTGGCAGTTATCATAGGAAATATCAAATTTAACATTCTCTTCTTCACCAAGTTTATTGAGCTGTGCCTCGATATTATCGTATATCTGATTGAGAGAAGCATCATCAACATAATTACAGATACCTACTTTAAATGTCTTATCTGCATCTGTCGTGCCTTCTTCTGTAACCTGCTCCGCTGTCTGTTCACTTGAGGTTTCTGCGGCTGAGCTTGTTGTATCTGCAGTATTGCTTCCGCATGCTGCAAGTGATGCTGCAAGTGACATCGCTGTGACTACGCTAAAGAACTTTTTCATTTTTTCTTCCTCCGTTTTTTAATGAGTGTGATTTGACAGGAAGCAATAAAAAAACTGCCCCTGCATTAACTGCTGGGACAGGAAATACCTGCGGTGCCACCCGGCTTGATGTTAAAACATCCACTCTGTGCGTACAATCATACGCCTGCCTTTTTTACGGAAAGCAATACCCGTCGCACATACTCTGAATACTCATTTCTGATTGCCCTCGGAAGTCCATTCGGCTGAATATATTATGCTATGATCTCACCATCCATAGCTCTCTCATATAACAGTGAAGCAGCTTACTTACTCTCCCTCATCGGTTTAGGAAATACTACCACATCAATTTGGTGAAGTCAACAGCAAATTGTGAAATAATTTTGCTATTGATTTTTTTGTATACATATAACCTTGACACGTATGGGCCAAGATGTTTAGAATAGCTTTGGATAAGAATTAGCTGCGTATAATCTTTAATGGAAAGAGGTCAGTCAAATGGTTATAAATCTTGATACCGGTGCAGCCGGAGTTAGTAATGATCTTGTAGCTATGGTTAAGGCTTTGGGTGACGGAGAAAAATTTAAGCAGGATGCTTTCTTTTTCTGTGGTTTCCCAAGTGAAGCTCCTAACGAATCTCTCATGTGGGCTTGCCAGAAGTACGTTGATATGAAAAATGACGGAAATGATGACGAAGCAGTAAAGGTTCGTTTGATTTCAGAGCTTGAGAAGGCTGCTGAAAAGGGCTCAGGTCTTAAGGAGAACATGAACATTACAAGCAGTAAGGCAGAGATTGATGCTATACTTGCAGCTAAAGACAGACTTTGATATTTCAAAGAATGCCAAGGACCGCACATTATGTGCGGTCCTTTTAATATGCCCTTATCACGTCTTTGCTGTATGGAAGCGGCTTGGTATTCTATCTAACCAATATTATTTTCCGCAGTCTCTGATATAGAATTTGCAAAGACCGTCATGCGGATTCTTCTTGAGATATTCAACATAGGCCTCTGCATCCTCAAGATAAAGAAAATCTGCAATCATGCGGTATTTGTCTGCTTCAAAATCTCTGGCTGCGTACACCTGGTAAAGGAATAATGCATTTATAGAACGATCCATGTAGTAACCTCCTGAATATAGACTCGTTTTTGATTACGGGATGAATGTACTTTAATGCATTGCCGTTATTATTGCAATATTCAGAGTGCATACATTTTTGAATTCTATTTTTAAGTAAATCTTAAGTCATCAATCTTCGAGTGTCTACTTTAAGGCCTCCGGCTACATCAAACACGAAGAAATTTCGTATCATTTGATATGCTCTGTCTGCCACTATTTCTTCTATTATGTCCTCATCTGAGTAGTTTGGATTGACCTCGCGATATCTGTCAGCATACTCATTGAAAAGCTCGTTATAGCTTACATTTTTCGACTCCTTGAGAGCTTCTATTGTAAGGTCACTCAGGATATTATACTTATCCGGAGTTTCGCTCTTTATAAGGTGTACAAGCTCATGTAACACCGAACCTACAAGATTATCAGAGTTAGGGTTTATACGCATAATGCCATGCTTCAGGTCAATTTCTGCTGTTCCCCTTATATCACTGCTTACCTCTATTTTAAGTCGAGAGTGTGAATATTTTTCTGTAAATAGATCTTCTATGATATTTAAATAGTGATGGATCAGGTTAAGACGAATCAATGTTGAACCTGATCATTTGCTTAATACGTAACAAATACAAACCGGTATGTCAAGAACATCCGCTATTGAACGGATGAGGTCCCTGACATATCGGTTGTTGTTTTATTAGTCCGGAAGACGCCCTTCGTACATGATAGACAGCTC
>JALELZ010000001.1 GCA_022768465.1 Lachnospiraceae bacterium | reverse complement strand
CGCTCTCGTATCACCTGTAGTAGGTAAGGAAGATATCCTTCTTCACGAGATCATGGGACCTATCGTTATCCTTAAGACATATGATAACTTCGAGGAAGCTGTAGCTATGGCTATTCAGAACATGGAAGAGTCAGGCGGAATCGGACATACAGCAGGAATCTTCTCACACAATGAGGATCATATCAACTACTATGCAGAGAAGATACCTGTAGCAAGAGTACTTATCAACCAGCCGACACCTGATGCATGGGGTCCTGCAACAAACGCACTTTCACCGGCAGTATCAGAGGGATGCGGATCATGGGGAAACAACATCCTTGCAGGAAACGTAGACTACATCCACCTTATCAACGTATCACAGGCTGTCAGAAAGCTTGACGTTGAGCTTCCTGACGGAGCTAAGATCTTCGGCGTACCGCAGAAGGAACTGTAATTTAATAATAATGATATGCCAGACAGTCTGACTTTTCTCTGCCTGCCTAATACATAGGCCTAAAGGCTGTCTGACATGCAAAATAAGGAACAACATTTTAGAGTTTTACTTATTTATTAAATATCCGGTTATCGGATGAAATTATGAGCTGAAATTTTATCTTCCCCCTTTTAGTAAGATTTCAGTGTAATAATACAGTCAGATGCAAAGGTATGTATGCATAAGGATCAACCGGACATATGCCACAAAAATGCCGGCCGAGCTCTCACGACCGGCATAATTTATGCTAATGAAAAGAGGTAAGCATATATGGGACTTTTACAAAGAGGTGAAGACCGCAACAGCGGAAAAGCGGTAAACTCAAGACAGAATAAAAAAGCCGACGGCAAGCTGGACATGCTTGTTGATATGCTTGCTGCTGCAGCGGGTAACAGGTTTGTAAGAACAGAAAGAAAGCTTCTGCAGAAAAGAAATATTTTTGAAGGATTCAGATATTTAAAGTATCTGGATGAATGCTACAACTTTGAGAACAGACTGTTTACAGTTATATATAATCATGAGCTTAGTACAAACATAGAGACGGATGACAGATTTGAAGAGACTGGGAGCTGTTTATTCGATATCAAAGCCAGCGGAAAGCTGCATATAAAGGATACTGAGTGGATATGCAAGGAGTTTGAGGGAAGTGATGAGCTAAAAAAAGCTTATCTTGAGAGGCTTAATACTCCACTTATAAAAGAACGTATTAAAGCACTGGAGCTCACGAAGCTTAAGCTTCGCCATGAAAAGGACAGCGGCAGCTGGTCTATAGTTATGGAGAGTATAATCGGATCCACCACATGGATGCTTTTACCGCCTGCCACCAGTCTGATAAAACCGACACCTGAAGAGTGCGTAAAATTTTTAGAGCTTTTTGAATTGCTTGCAGATGCGGCGGTGAACAATAAATAGTGCAGATTTTTTAGAGTATCGTAAGAAAATAGGCATAAAAATCGGTTTTTTCTTTTGCTATACTTATAGTTAATATAGACATAGCACGTTCGGGAGAAAACAAATGAGAAAAGGCCTGAAAAGTATATATATTATGACTGCAGCTGTATTGCTTATGCAGACAGCTGCATTTGCGTCGCCTACTATCAGCGATACGCCGTATGAGGTATCGACATCTGATACGCCGACAGAGACTGCTGAAACTGCAAATGTATCAGGCAGCATGATTTCTGATGCACCTATAGGAAACAATACAGCGGAGGAACCGACAGGGCCTTCAGCCGGCGGCTCCGGAAGCGGAAAAGTAATAATGAGTATAGGCGGAAAGGGAAGCACGAATTCATCATCAAACAATGGCTCTGTCGTTGTTTCTGATGCGCCGACCACCGCAGAGTATAATAAGGTAGGTTATAATTACAGCACTGCACCGAGAGTCGGAGTGGATCTTGGCTTTACGGTGGTTTCTCCTGAGCATGAATACGGAGGTTTTAAGGTTGCTGAAGGCAGCGTGCAGCTTACGGACGGAAGCTGGGATACCATAGATTACAGTAAGCTTATCCGAGGCGGCTATTATAAGCTTATAAGAGAGGTCACTGATCGTTCTGGAATCGGCTGGTATATCGTTGCTGCCAATGCAACAAGGATAGGCGGCTATAATACACCTGACGGAAGCCGTATAACTGAGCTTTGGTTAAAGAAAAATGACTGTTCAGCCAAAAATGTCATAGAGATAAATACTTCAAACACAACGAGACAAAATATTGTAAAGACTGCTCTTTCATTTGCCGGAAGCAGATATGTTTACGGCGGAAGCGGCCCTGAAAGCTTTGACTGCTCGGGCTTTGTGAATTATGTCATGTCACAGTGCGGAATAAAGGTTCCGAGAACTTCGAGTGAATTATGCAGTGCAGGCACCGAGGTTGGTATAGAAGGCTTAAGACCGGGCGACATCGTAGGACGTCCCGGACATGTGGGTATTTACATCGGTAACGGATACTTTATACATGCCTCTGAGAGCAGCACCGGAGTTGTTGTGGAGAGCGTGGCTGTTTACAATAAGGCAAGTGCATTTACAAATTATGTTAATGTTGTCGGTGACTGAGCCTGAATCTGAATGCTGACGCATGATCTGCAGCCGGCGATTGATATTTAAGTTTTAATGCAGATAATCAGACCGGAGAGGAACATTTTAATGGTCGTTAATGATAAGAAATTTTCAGATGACGGATATATTATAGATCAGGATCTTTTTACAGACTGCCCTTACCGCACATGTACTTCGGATTACAACGGCTGCGGTTGGATAGCCGCATATAATTTACGACATGCCCTGGGACAGGATGTGTATTATGATGATGTGCGCAAGGAAATGGACGAAATGCACACCGAGCGTGTGCCGGGACCGACGCTTATGCGTGTCATGAGACCGTATCTTGAAAAATACGTTCCGGAATATAAGGAAACCGCAGGAAAAGAAGAGGCAACAGAGGCTGCGGCACATTCTAAGGCCGGAATATTTCGTTATACCGAAGGTGAGATCCCGCATTTTATAACCTTTGTCAGAGTGGATGATAAAGACATCGCAGAAGGTCACAGGTATCGCTTCCTTAATGTAAATGATGACATTATTGATGACGTCTTTGATATGTATGATTTTGCAAGAGAGCATTTTCTTAAGAACAGTGTAATTGCTCTGACTGTGGAATAAAGACATTAGGATAAAAAGAAGATATTAGGATGAAAAAAGACCGCACACCCTGATGTGTGTACAGATTTTTAAGGCATTTGATTTTGATCAGCGCCGGAGAATCAGTACCATTTGGGTATGCGGTCTGTTATTTACGGATTATTAAAACCGCGGCTTAGTATTAAAACAGTGGTTTACTTACTTAACCTGCAGTACTCTACAGCTGTCAATGCGGCAAGTCTTGCGTTGTTGTAAACGAGCTGGATATTTGAATCAAGGCTGTCACCGCCTGTGATCTCCTTAACCTTTGCAAGAAGATAAGGTGTTGTTTCCTTACCGTGAATTCCGTCTCTTACGCTGTCAGCAACGGCCTCGTCGATAGCCTTATTGATGACATCATGATCCATTGAATACTGCTCAGGAATCGGGTTGGTAACAAGAACACCGCCGGCATTAGGCATTGCCTGCTGAGTGATAAGCAGCTTTGCAAGCTCTTCCGGAGTATCCATGCGATAGTCTACGCCGAAGCCGCTCTTTCTTGTATAGAATGCAGGAAGCTCGTCGGTCTGATAGCCGATTACAGGAACACCCTTGGTCTCAAGGTATTCAAGTGTAAGTCCGAGGTCAAGGATAGCCTTTGCACCTGCGCATACTACCATGACAGGAGTCTGAGCAAGCTCTTCAAGGTCTGCAGAGATATCCATTGTTGTCTCAGCACCGCGGTGAACTCCGCCGATGCCGCCGGTAGCAAAGATGTTAATGCCTGCCATGTGAGCGATCATCATAGTTGTTGTAACGGTTGTAGCGCCGTCCATACCGCGGCTGACGATAGCTGCGATGTCTCTGCGGCTGGCTTTGGTGATGGCTAAGCCCTTCTTTCCGAAATATTCGATCTCATCAGCAGTGAGTCCGGCTTTAAGTCTTCCGCCGATTATAGCAATAGTAGCAGGAACGGCACCGTTTTCTCTGATGACCTTTTCAACATTAAGAGCTGTCTCAACATTCTGCGGATAAGGCATTCCGTGAGAAATAATAGTAGATTCAAGTGCAACAACCGGCTTGCCTTCCTTAATGGCAGCAGCAACCTCAGGATTTACGTCAAGAAACTGTGTGTAGTCCATTATATCCTCCTTTTAGTGTGACATTATCGACATGTTTTTATATAAATGTCGATGCGGTCTGCTCTTATGCGGTGCTGTAAAGCATTCGCAGGAGCAGGTGATTTATGGCGGCTGCGAAGATTAAAAATCGCTTCACTGCCTGAAACGGTTTACGTTAAATATTTTCGTAAGCTGTCAGTATAATATAGAAATTTTGAAAATTCAAGCATTAAATATTATCAGTTTTTTACGTTTATTTTTGACGGAACGTGAAAAATTAACGGTCACTGTTTCTTTCAAAATGTAAGATTAAATTTCCGTGACTTTTGTGAGAGAACAGCTTCTTTTATAGGCCTCACGACTCATGTTTTCCGCCTGCTCAAGCTCTGTCTTAATAAGGTCTCCTTATTAAAATGAAAACGGAATAAAGGATTAGTACAATATCTGATAAAGGATTGCCTTAATGTCTGATGAAGGATCGTTTTAAGGGCTAAAGAAAAATAGCCTTAAGGTCTAAAAAGCCTGCAGTTAATAAATGCTGCAGGCATGATGGTTTAGCTTAGATTAAGACCGGCTCTTTCGAGTACCTTATCAAGAGTTATATCAAAGTTAACTGTATGCGGGCATTCTACAGCCATGGCAGATGCTGCAAGAGCTAAGGCTGCGGTATTCTCGTCGCTAAGGCCTAAAAGATATCCCTTTACTATTGCGGCCATCATGGCATCACCGCCGCCGGTGGCATTGTTGATTTCATTGACAAGGCACGGCTTTTTGAAAAAGTTATAGCCTGGATTTGCTGCCGGGCTTGTATTTGTATTCGCAGCGTGGCCTGTATCTGCAGCCGGAGCTATATTTGAATTTGCTGCAGCAGTTATATCTCTCTCTGCATTTTCATCTGAAATGACAGACGAGCAGCAGACACCGTGCTTTCCGAGACTTAAGAACAGATGCTTTATGCCTATATCATTAAGCTTTGATGCGGCCTGTCTCATGCTGTCTTCGTCGGATATTATAACATTGCTCAAAAATTCGCCTTCTATAAGGTTCGGCTTAAAGGCATAGAGGCTTCCGAGGATATTTTTCATGCGGACAGCCTTTGTAATTGATACCGGGTCTGCAAATATAGGCACTGTGCAGTTCGCCGCAATATATTCCAGTGTCTCAGGATCAAGATTAGCGTCTACAACAACAGCGGCAGAGGCATTGATAATGTCCAGCTGCTTTTCGATGTATGCGCAGTCTACAGAGTGAAGAAGATCCATGTCGCTTACGGCAAGCTCCATATCTCCGTCAGGTCCGCAAATATAAAGATAGGTCTGATTTCTTGAATCGGGAATGGTGAGTGCACGGCTTAAATCGATATTAAAGCGCTTTGCTTCATTATCAATGCGGATGCGGTCGGAATCGTCTCCGAGAGCTGTAAGCATCATGACCTTTGTACCGAGGAGTCCGATGTTTCTGGCAATGTTAAAGCCTACGCCCCCAAGAGCTGTGCTTACTTTACCCGGATTTGAATCCTTAGGGATCAGCTCGGCAAAGGATTTTGCTTCTATATCGATATTTACGCCGCCGATCACTGTGACGTATGGTTCATTTGATGATGTTGTTGAATTGATGTTGCTCATATATATTTGTCCGTTAATGTTAAATTTGGTGAGCTAAGTATAGCATATACAATGTTGCAAAACAAACGATAACTGATATTATAATGAAGAAGGCGGCTTATAGAACAGTAAAGCGAGGCTGATCAAAAGGCTAAGCAGAAAGGACGGATCATGGACTGTACTATAATAGGAATAGCAGGCGGTACCGGCTCCGGTAAATCAACATTTACAAACAGAATAAAGGCAAGGTTTGGCGATGAGGTCTCGATTATTTATCACGACAGCTATTATAAGAGACAGGATGGAGTGCCGTTTGAAGAGAGAAAGCATGTAAATTATGATCATCCGGATGCATTTGAGACAGATCTTCTGATAGAGCATTTAAAGCAGCTGAAAGCCGGCAAAGAAATACAATGTCCGGTGTATGATTATGCGGATCATAACAGGACAAATAAGACTGTACTTATAAAGCCGAGCAGGATAATCATTATTGAAGGAATACTCTGTATGCAGAACGAGGAGCTTCGCAGCATGATGGATATCAAGGTGTTTGTCGAAGCAGATGCGGATGAGAGGATACTTAGAAGGGTTTTAAGAGACGTCGAGGAAAGAGGCCGTGATATCAGAGGCATCATTGAGCAGTATCTGACAACTGTCAAGCCTATGCACTATGTTTATGTCGAGCCTACGAGAGCCATGGCGGACATAGTCATTAACAGCGGATTAAATGACGTTGCATTTGACATAATGAGTGCAAAGATAGAGCAGATACTGGAAAGCTGAAAAATTGCAGGCTGTCAGACGCGTGTTTTCGGAGCGTCAGGGCAAGGGCGGCGGCAGTTAAGCATAAAATATAAAAATGAAAGGCAGATATCCGGATGGCAAAGTTGTATTTTAAATATGGGGCAATGGGGTCAAGTAAATCGGCACAGGCGCTTATAACCAAGTTTAATTATGAGGAACGAGGCATGAGTGTCTGGCTTATAAAGCCGGCTACGGATGATCGAGACGGTGTGGACATTATAAAGTCGAGGATAGGGCTCAGTGAGAGAGCTGATGTTGTAAGGCCAAAGGATGATATCAAGGCGCTTTATGAGGAAAAGACCGAGAATAAAGGCGAAAAAATAGATGTTATTATAAGCGATGAATGTCAGTTTTTCTCCGAGGAGCAGATAGATCAGCTCAGATATCTGGTTGATACATACGACGTTCCTGTACTTTGCTTTGGATTAAGGACCGACTTCCTTACTCATTTATTCCCGGGAAGTCTGAGACTCTTTGAGCTTGCAGATTCTATAACGGAGATAAAGACTATCTGTGAATGCGGCAAAAAGGCAACGGTCAATGCCAGAATTTCAAACGGAAAGATAGTCACAAAGGGTGAGCAGGTTTTCTTAGGCGGAAATGATTCTTATATTGCTATGTGTCACAGCTGTTGGAAGAAGCGCATAGCTGAGGAAGAAAACGGAGCAGGGTGATAATGCAAAGGACGGCAATTCGGGTCTGACAGTGCAGGGGCTGTATTTGTATATAAGACTGAAATGAACATAACGCTTTCTAGTGTTTAGAAATATTCAGACAGAGCATGAAGACTGGTTTATGAGGACCTGCTTTTCTTGAAGATTACATGAAGCCATGTTATAATTAACTAACAGGCGTGTGCCTGGAAAATAGATATTATATCTGTAATTTCCGGAGGGAGGAAAAAAGACATGAGAAAGTTCGGAGCGATACTTCTCAGTGCAGCTATGGTAATGTCACTTGTTGCATGCGGAGGAAGCGGCAAGACCGAGACAACAGCAGCTGCAGGGGCAGCTGAGGAGACGACAGCAGAAGCAACAGAAGCAGCAGAGGAAACAGAGGCTGAAATTGCTAAGTCAGCTGATGATATCCCGGATACCATGACATCAGAGGACGGAACCTATGAGCTTGCATTCGTAACAGATGTAGGACAGCTCAAGGATAAGTCATTCAACCAGGGAACATACGACGGCGTTAAGCTTTACGCTGATGAGCATGGCCTCAGCTATAAGTATTATCAGCCGGCAAACGGTTCAGAGGCTACAGATGATGACCGTTATGACGCTATGAAGGCAGCAGCTGAAGGCGGCGCAAAGGTAGTTGTATGTGCAGGCTTCATGCAGGGAACAGCACTTGATAAGGCTGCAGCAGATTATCCTGATGTTAACTTTGTATTCATAGATGGATGGTCACTCGACAAGGATAACGTAGCTGCTATCATCTTCCACGAGGAGCAGTGCGGATATTTCGCAGGTTATGCAGCAGTTAAGGAAGGCTTCACACAGCTCGGATTCATGGGGGGCGGCGGAGGAACCAACGACGCATGCTGCCGTTACGGTTACGGTTTTGTTCAGGGTGCTAATGCAGCAGCCAAGGAAATGGATGAGACTGTTGAGATGAAGTACAGCTGGCAGTACGGAGCATCATTCTCAGCTTCTCCTGAGCTTCAGGCTATGGCAGCAGGCTGGTATGAGGCAGGTACAGAGGTTATCTTCGCATGCGGCGGATCAATGTTCGATTCTATCGCAGCAGCAGCTTCAGCTAATGACGGTTATGTTATAGGTGTTGACTCAGATCAGTCAGGCGAGTCTGATACAGTTATCACATCTGCTCTTAAGCAGGTTGGAAACGCAGCTTACTGGGCTATCAGCAAGGCTTATGACGGAACATGGGATGAGATCAGCGGAGAGGCTTGCTCTAACCTTGGTGCAGCAGACGGTGCTACAGGTCTTCCTACCGCAACATGGAGCATGGAGAACTACTCTGTTGAGGAATACGAGGAGCAGTTCGCTGCAGTTGTAGCAGGCGATATCGAGATCGATACTGACTTCACAAAGTGCACAGACGACAACTTCGACAACGTAAATCTCAGCATCATCTGATAGGTTTTAAGTACTGTTTTAAGTGGTGTCCGGCGAGGAATTGCACTGGCAGCTTATAAGAGTTTAAAACTGAATATGATTTAATTATTGCGGCCGCAGATATAATGTTTTGTGTCTGTGGCCTCTTTGCGTTTTGTACGCTGAAACGCATTAAGCAATACTACAACATCTTTAAGTGTCACTTAAACTGAGTTAGAATATTCGTCGCTTTAGTAAAAAGTTTTCATATTGTATAATTGGCGATGTCACAGAAATTAAAAGACTTACAGTGTTGACAGTATGTAGAGATTGGCTCTTAAGAGTGATTACAAAGGTAAAATAACTGATGAAGCGGAGGTGAGTACGTGACCTTTTATAATATCGATGATATAGACAGCTTCCTCGAAGCCGTTAATGACTGTAAAGGTGCAGTTGAGCTTATCACTGATAACGGCGACGTGCTGAATCTTAAATCAAAGCTTTGCAGCTATGTGGCGATGACCAGAATGGTAGGTGCTGAAAGCAGAATAAATGAGCTTGATATTCGTTTTACAGATCCTGAAGACGAGTGGCGCATTTTTGAACACATTGCTGAGAATAAAAGAAAAATGGCCTAAGCATTTAATTATAAGCAGGATTATATAAATCTCGTTAAAACACCCCAGTGTTTATATAGACCCCGATGAGCAGAACATGTTCATTGGGGTCTTTTACAGCAAAGAATATCATGATGTAATGTATAGAGGGTGGATTACACCAAAAAACATTACATCATGACCGGCGGCTCATTTGTGGCGAATGAGAAGACAGTTATGATAAAGGAGGGATGCCCTCAAACCTACCGTAACTGTCAACCACATTCCCACGAAAGGAGCCTTGTATGGAACTGACTTACACCAAATGCGGCGATTATCTCATTCCCGACCTTGTGTTATCGGACACCAAAGAGTACCATATCGGGAAATATGGCCGGTTGCGCCGTGCCTACTTAAAAGAACACTGGCCCATTCTGTATACCGATCTCATTGTCACTGAAAAGCTGTTTCCCCCATTTGGAGGAAATCGACACCGCCTGCCGGGAGCGGCTGGAAATCATTGAAAAAGCCATGATGCAGCAAGAGGGCGTCACAGAAGCCCTGAAAGCTGCCGACCAGATGGCATGGGTGCGCTCCATGAACTCCATCCACAACAGGGCCGAGGAAATCGTCCTGGCTGAACTGGCCTACTGTTGAGGGAGGGAACACCATGATTTTAGAAGCCATGTATAACGGAGAGTTTTATCCCTGTGAAACGGTAGTGCCCACGTCCCCGGAATACCGCAAGGCGGTCCAAACCTGTGCGGCGTTGATGGAGCAGTTATCCCAGCGGCTCAGCAAAGAGGACTATGCTCTGGTGGAGGAACTACGGGCGCAGAACGCTATCGCCCAGTGCGAGGAAAGTGAGAGCCATTTCAAGTATGGCTTTTCGGCTGGGCTGATCGTCCAGCAGGAAGCCCATGAACAGCTGCGAAACAAGAAATAAGCGATGGCCGAAAAAGCCCACGCAGCCGGAAAGAGAACCGGTGGCGTGGGCTTTCTGTGTATATGGTTATTCTGTCAGGTCATCCGAAGTTTCCGCAACCAGCCTGTCAAAGTCGCTCTGATAGGTTCTGTCCTGCAAAACCCGGAACTTTTCAAACTCTTTCTCGGCAAAGGCTTTGGCGATGGCGGCAGTCACCTTGCCCTTATCATGCAGAATATCTTCCTCGTTGAACTGTAAAAATGCGTCAAGCCG
>JALELZ010000027.1 GCA_022768465.1 Lachnospiraceae bacterium | reverse complement strand
CTGAATAAGATCTTCAGGAGCGCCGATGCCCTTAAGAGCTTCTCTGATAAGTGCTACAGTGTGGCAGCTTGACTTAACTGCTCTTGGTGCAGGACAGATAACTACTGCGTTCTTACCCTTTACAGCGTGAAGGAAGTTTCCTAGTGGTGTAACGTTAGGGTTTGTAGCAGGTGTGATACATCCGATAACTCCAACAGGATGAGCGATCTTGATAACGTCTGTCTCCTTGTTATCCTCGATGATACCTACAGACTTCTTGTCCTTAAGATAATTCCAGAACTCTGTAGGTGTATCTGTATTCTTGCCGATCTTATCCTCGTAGCATCCGAGTTTTGTCTCTTCAACTGCTTCCTTAGCAAGCGGCTTAGCATTAACGTAGATGATCTTTGCAGCCTCGAATACGATCTTATCGATCTGCTCCTGATTGTAATCCTTAATCTGCTCTAAAGCCTTTCTGGCTCTTTCTATCATTTCTAAAGTTGTCATGATGTTTCTATCTCCTTAGAATTTTGAAATATATATAAGATGACTGTAACCTATAACAGCTGCAGTACACCAAGTATTCGAAAGTTATTATGTCATGCCGGCTGCCCCAAGTTAAGGGGAAGAATGGGACAGCCGCATAACTTTTATATTTAAATCAAGAATCGTACTATGCTTCAGGTTGGAGAGCAATGGCAATTCAGATTCTTAATTTGCTCGATTGTTAGAGGCGGATTAATTAAACCTCGTCCTCCTTGTAGTAACGGTTCTCATAGATATCGATTGTGTATGTGATATCAAGCTCGTGAGCCCACTCAAGGTACTGCTCAACCTGCTTGTCATCCATCATATCAGAAGAAATAAGACCCTTCTGTGTGATCATATCGTTAACGAAGAGCTTTGTGAAGAGGAATGCGCCCTGTCCTGTAAGGTACATCTCACCTGTCATCTTTGCTCTGTTATAAGAATCGACAAGTCCAGGAGATGAAACGTGAAGGTCAACCATTACGTCTCTGCCGTTTCTCTTACCATAAGCCTCACATACGAATGCTCCGCCGTCCTCAATAATGCCTTCGTCGATGATTGCCTTGATAACCTCAGGATCCTTTGGAGCAGCTGGGATGTGCTTCATAACGAAATCGAAAGGAACGATCTCGTGTCCGTCGAACATCTCTGGCTCGTGGTGAAGAAGTCCGGCATCCTTAAGAGGTCTTGCGAACTCAATTCCTGATCCGCCGTACTTGAAGTATGCGTTCTTGCAGCCCTTGAAGTACTTCTCTCTGTTGAATCCAATGTAAACAGGCTCATCATGAGCGTGCTCTACAAGTGTTACAGGCTTGTAGTCATACTCAGGCCAGCACTTTGTAACAGGTCTTGAGAAAGGAGTTGTTCTGATCTGCTCGCCGTTCTCGAATGCGTAAGCATCCTCTTCCATGTCGCTAAGAGCAACGACTGGTGACCACCAGAATGGGATGAATCTCTTAGAGATAACGCCCTCGTAAACATACATAGCGATTGTATCACACTCGTCAAGCTCATTAACAGCCTTACGAGCCATGATGCACATAACACCAGGAGCTGATCCGGTACCGATAAGAGCTGTTGTGTTGTTCTCAGCGAACTTTGCACCGTATGTCTCATACATGCACTTGATACCAGCGATCCAACGATCGTACTCATCTACATCCATAACCTCTGTGATGTTCTCACAAGCTGAGAGGTCCTGATAGCAGCATTTGTTCTGTATAGCAGCGTGTAATACGTTTACACCGAAATCAAGAGGCATAACGTTTACGATAAGCTCACAGCCTTCAGCAGCCTTAACGATCTCATCAACATTAGCAGCGTTAACCTGCTTAGGTGTACCCTTCTTCATAAGCTTACAAACAGCTTCAGCTGCAGCAAGGCTATAATCGGCACATACTACCTCTTCAATGTTTGGCTCTTCATCAAGTCTTCTGCATATTGTAGAACCCTGTGCACCACAACCGCAAACCATTACCTTTTTCATGGAAATCCTCCTTTAGATATTAAACGCCTTCTCAGGCTAAATTTTAAAACAGTTTCATATTAAATTGTATATATGTTAATGCCTAAGCACTGACATCAATCCTGTCCAGGAACTCCGCCGATAAGCTCTTTAAGTTCCTCATCAAGTCTTTCCTTTCTTGCCTTTGCAAGATCAGCAATCTGAGCACTCTCAGTCTTCATACCATACTTGTAAAGTGCGAAACCTACTATTGTAAGTACAATTCCAAGACCAAGTACGATGTGCATCATAGCACCATAGTTACTGAAAAGACCTGTTCCGTACTCTTCAAGGTAGTACTCATATGCTTCCTCACCCTCGTAGAAGAGAAGGAATACATAACCAATTAATGACATAAGTCCTACTAAAAGAGTGTATACTCCGATATCTCTCATATCACCGACACCAAGCTTTGTTGTCTGGTTAAGCGGGAATGCTACCGGATCCTTCTTGAAGTCACCCTTGTAGAGCCACTTGAAAGCAATGTACATTACAAGGCCAAGTCCAAGAACTACATAACCTGTTACAAAGTAATCTGTACCATTTGCATAGATTGCAAACATACAAATTAAGATAACACATGCTGAAAGGAATGCGAGTCCGATGTTGCCTCCCGGCATAACTGTAAGACCCATCTTTCTTCTGCCTTCAACCGGATACATCTTTCTAACCTTGTAGATACAAGCTACCATAAGAAGGTAGAGATAAAGCTGTATAGGAGTAGCAGCCATAACAAGTGTTGTAAAGTCAAATTGACAGCAGATAACAGTAAATACAGCAAGGATCAAAATTGATAATGTTGGAATACCTCTCTTATCTACCTTGCAGAGTGCCTTAGGGAACATGTCATCGTCAGCCATAACGAAGAATGCTCTTGAACCGTGTGCTATGTAAGAACAGAAAATTCCCATGTTGGAAATAATTGCTATAATTACGAAGAGCACACCTGCCCACTGACCTACATACTGAATAAGAACGTCTGCGTATCCAACCATGCCTGCGCCCTGGTCTGTTGACCATGCATCCCACTGACCGATTGCTGCAAGTGCTGCAAGAGTAGGAAGAACATATGTAAGAGCGATAAGCGGCTGAGATATTCTCATTGCCTTCGGGATGATCTGTGGATTCTCCATCTCTCCCGCCATATTTGACATACACTCATATCCGCAATACATCCAAATGATGATTGCAACACCCTCACCTGCTGAACCGAACAATCCGATTTCCGGATTGCAGAATGGCTCGATTGGGTTGTAATGCCAGTTCATGAAACCGACTACAGCTACAGCTGCGAATGCTACGAAGACAGCTACGTTGAATACTGTCTCAAGCTTCTCAAGCCAGTCAAGACCAATAATATTAATAATTGTGAAAACAACAACTACTCCGATCTTGATCATGTACTCCTGTGAAGGTGTAAGCTCGATGATCTTGGCTGCGTAACCTGCAACAAGTGCTGTGTACTGTGCCTGACATATCCATGTACTTGCACCTGACCACCAGCCAACCTGCCAACCCCAGAACTCTCCGAATGCTGCACGGCCCCATGCATATACACCGCCTTCGTTAGGGAATATTGAACCCAGCTCACCGACCATCTCACAAAGCGGGAATGACCAGATGAATGGGAAAATCAGGAGCATCGCGATTGTTAATCCAGGACCACTGGCTGAAATAGCTTCCTCAATACCGAAAGCACCAGCCGCAACGAAGGAATAAATCAATGCGACAACACCAAATGTCGTCATTTTCGTTTTCTTTAAGGATTCTGTTCCTCTTTCTTCACCCATAACAAACCTCCAATAAATTCAAGCTTAAAAAACTACTCTATTTTCACTCCTTTCATCTTGGATTTATCTTTTATTCGTACACTGCCTTTGCAGTGTTGAACACTTAGGGCACAAAAAAAAGACATACGAACCCATTTATATAGCGATGAGTTCTCTGTCCTTTTGCCTGTTGGTTATAGCCTCGTTGGCGCCACATTATATGGTCTCTCCAAAGTTGAGTCCGACATCCTTATTTTTACCTGTCATTTTCAGCATCACCTTCGCATTGTATGATACCTTCACGCTTCGGCCTGTGTTACGTCTCAGAATGTCATCGACCTCGTGTTCTGTTGTTGTCTTTACGTTAAAACAATTTGAGATCAAAGTCAACACCAAAATTGCAATTTTGTACAAATGGCACATCAGATTATTAGGCTCATTGGTCATTCTGAACAATTCAAGTTTTTTCTTCTTAAAAAAGGCAAATTTTTGGTTAAAGATTATTTAGATTACTTTTTTTATATTTATCAATCCTTCTTAAATTCACTAAACATAATTATATATTCTGTAAAGCGCCTGATTCCTGCTTATACATCAGTTTTGCTTAACTTATTGTAAAGGTGCACTAAACATGTATATCAATTTTGCAATATTCATGCTAAACGCTCGCGTTTAGTTACGTTTATTTCTTAATGCATCGTGCATATTGCTTATTATGGGGCTTCTTCAATTGACAAAATTGCTAAATGAGATCAATATGTAATTTTCACCATGATTTCGTGGATTTAGAAATATCTTTTGTGCTCTACAGTATTATACTTCCTATATATATTAAGAAGAAACTCGTTCATATCCTACAATGCGTTGTCATTGATAATAGAAAATCGTCCTGATACACTTTTTAGTATAATAATACTTAAAGTGTATCCGAACGATGTTCTCATTTTTTTACCGGTAATGTGTCTTTATATATATTATATGCTCCGTCAGTGATAAGCTTTGAATATGCTGCATACGCATCATCCAGGGAATCATATCTTTTACCGTTAGTATATGATGAAAATCCATATTCATTATATATATGATCGGCAATGGCAACATATATGTCACCGTTTTTATCCGTTCGCTCAGCTGTTTTGGACTCTGCTATGTAATAGCCGCCTCCGCATCTGCTTACTATAATAGGAATTTTACTGCCTGCACCTACTTCATTTGTATCAACTGATGTCCAGAACAAATATCTTTTAGTTTCTTCCGTTGTACTTCCAAGATATGCCCAGGTTCCGTATTTCAGTAAACTGTCATCTCCGATCTGTGCCTCAACCTGACCAAGCATTGACGATGAAGAGCATTTTGAATCAATTTCAAAGCGTTTATTACCTGCAGCTGCTAAATTTTGCATAAGATCCGTATTATCTAATGCCTCGTGGAGGTCATTGACTTTAAAATTTATATTCGGAGAGGCGTTTGAGCCTCCGCCACGACCTTCATAACCACCGGAATTCTTCCAATAAAATCATATCCCGTCAGTTTTATCATAAGAAATCTCGCATTCTCCGTTTGCAACAGGAATTCCCTTCCAATTTATACTATCAATATCTCCTTTATGGTGAGTAATTCCTGCAATAGTTACCGGATCAGTCTGCCAATCATCCTTCTTCTGTTTTAATTTCACAATTCTCGAAGCATCTGCGTCATTTTCGGTAATGACATTTGACATTACTTCCGCATATGCCGATCTTACATTTGCAATATCTGCAGCTTCACGGCTATTTTCGATTTTGTTAGCTATAACAGGTATTATAAAGGCAATAAGAACGCCAATGATCGTTATTACGATCAAAAGCTCAGCCAGAGTAAAGCCTTTATTCTTATTTTTAATGATGGAACTCATTTATCTTGAACTTATTTTTTCTTCATAATACTTATTAGTAGTTTCTTCCTAATTCCCTGAATTAAGCTCAATATAGTATACCACTGTGTAATCTATGCACATTTTGTCAAGAACATACTTATCGCGTTTTATTATGTCAAGATTACGCTGCAATTCATCATTTTTGTTATTGATTTTAACGGTTAAAAAAGTCAATACAATTAAAAGCAATGCCAAAACTGCTGTCGACATTACTGTAAACATCGGATAAAGCTGTACAATCGTTTTTAATGCCATATACCTTTAATTGTCTAATAACAAATACTAATGCTTAGGTTTTAAGCTCATCAAGCTAATACTTTTCTTAGTAAGCAGACTGTTTCTACGTTATTTGTCCAAGGGAACTGATCTACGGCAACCGACTTAACGATGCGATAGCCGGAGCTTTGAAGCATTATCAGATCTCTTGCGAGACTCTCCGGCTTACAGCTCACATAGAGCATATATTCCTCTCCGTAGTCTATAAGCTTTTTGAGTGCCTTAGGATTTACACCGTCTCTCGGCGGATCAATCACGATCATGTCCGGAGCTGGCAGTGTATCCAGTGCCTTTAAAACATCATCGGCAATGAAGTCACAATTATCAAGTCCGTTCTTTGCCGCATTTATCTTAGCTGCTTCGACAGCCTCCTCAATTATCTCAACACCAGTAACATGCTTTACACATGGAGCTAATATCTGTGCGATAGTTCCGGTTCCGGAATAAAGATCATACACAGTCATGTCCTTATCAAGTTCATCGATTATAAACTCTCTGACCTTAGAATAAAGAACCTCCGCCCCCTTTGAATTAGTCTGGAAAAATGAAAACGGAGTAATATTAAACTTAAGTCCCAACAGCTCTTCAGTAATATATTCCTGTCCGTAAAGCAGCTCGGTTCCGTCATTTCTTACAGCATCTGCAAGTGCATCATCAACCGTATGAAGGATTCCCATTATCTTTCCTTCAAAGCTGTCATTGGCAGCCACTTCTGTCATAAGCTTCTTAAAGTCTTCGATAAGTGCATGCTCATCAACAAATGCCGCATTGTACTCCGGATTAAGATTTCCATTCTCGAGATAAAGATCCTTAGCATAAATATCAGCATGCTTTTCAACCTTTACCGGTCTTTGTGATGTTGTTACAAGATCGATAAGCATCTCTCCGGTATTGACTGCTCTTCTGATAATAAGATATCTGAGATAACCCTTATGAGATTTTTTATCATTATAAGTAACTCCGGAGCGCCTGAAATAGTCCGCTGCAGCTCTTACGATAATGTTGCAGTCTTCATGTACAAGCTTGCAGCAGTCCGTATCTATTACATCATAAAAGCTCTTTTTCTTATGAAGCCCAAGTGTAAGCTGGCCGCCCTTAATACAGTCTCCGAAGCTGTATTCCATTTTATTTCTGTATCCGAATACCAACGGACTTTCTATGATTCCCTGATATTCAAATTCATAATCAAATTCTTTCGTTGCTTCCTTTAAAAGCTCGTAAACTCTGTTATTTTTCTTCTCAAGCTGTCCGGATACTGTTTCTCCTACATAAAAACAGCCTCCGCATATACCGCCGAGACTGCAATTATTAACTGAGCTGTTATCCTGACAGACCTTATCAGTCATCAATGTCATCATGTGAAACTATTACCTCAGGTTCTTCATCTTCATACTCTTCGTCATCTTCGTCAAAGAGATCATCGATATCATCATAGTCTTCCATATAATCGGCACTAAAATGTCTGTATACAACGTAAGCCACAGCACCGATGACTGCAAACGCACCTATAATGGAAAGTAAAACTATGAGAAGCTTTCTTGAATCAGTCTCCTTCTCCTCATAATTATTCTTTACTTTTAAGATGAGTTCATCAATTGTCTTTTTTGCTTCATTAAGTGAAATTAAAGCTGCAAGCTTATCCATATTTATACCTCCATATCAGATGATTAATGGTAAACTTATACAAATATCTTTGGCTAAATAATATCATATACGGGGTTTAATTGCAATTCACCTTTTTAAGCTTTGCAAAACCGGCATACATATTTCTTGTTCCTGCAGTGTCAAAATCCACAGTAACCTTATAATCTGTAGGTCCGTCTTCTATAGATTTAACTGTGCCGACACCGAATTTAATATGCTCGACCCTGTCTCCTTCAGCATAATCAGGCTTTTGCTTGACACCGTCACCTGAAGCCTTGCTTCCGAATCCCTTACTGAGACCTGAAATACCGGAAAGTGCAGCATGTCCTTTGCTTCCTTTTCCTTTTTTTGAAGTATCGAGTGATCCGAAGCTTCCTCCTGTATAGGAATTAAATGAATTATACGCGCCGTAAGCTCTGTCTTCTCTTGTGCGTCCGTCATAGCATGAGCCGCTGATATCTCCGAAACGTCTTCCTCCTGATCTGTAATCATTTCCGAAGCCTCGTTCATCATTATCATGCCCGTAATTATCGCTGTAACGATCTCTGTAGCTATAATTTCCGCCCCAGGGGCCTCCGCCATAGCCGCTTTCTCTTTCCATGCGGCCTTCATATCCTCCGAAGCCCGCAAAGCTTGGTTTATCTGGTGAACTGCGTCTTGAACGAAAATGCTTATCGCATGCATCATCAGGTATCTCATCAATGAATCTTGATACCTTCATATAATGCATCTCACCGTTTACCATTCGTTCTCTGGCAGAACTTAAATAAAGTTCTTTTCTTGCTCTTGTGATACCAACATAGCAAAGTCTTCGTTCTTCTTCTATCTCAGCTACAGGATCATCTGCATTTATAGCACCCGCTGATGGGAAAAGACCATCCTCCATCCCGGCAAGATATACAGTGTCAAACTCAAGTCCCTTTGCAGCATGAAGAGTCATCATAGTCAGGACATCATCTGTTTCATTGGTTCTGTCTATATCTGCAACAAGAGAAACCTCTTCTAAAAATGCTGAAAGCAGTGAAAGTCCCTCTTCCTGTCTGTCTGCCTCAAAGCTGACAGCCTTATTAATAAGCTCTTCTATATTCTCTAACCTGGTTTCTGCTGAAATCGGGTCTTCTTTTTTCAGCTCATCCTCGTAGCCGCTGTCCTTATATATAGCTTCTATCAGCTCTCTTAAGCTAAGCTCACCGTTTATAAGACGATTTCTTAAGGAACCTATAAAATCTGTAAATCCTTTTATCTTTTTGGCTGCAGATCCGATATGAGGAATATCTTCAGCCTTAAGCATCGCTTCATAAAAAGCTATATCATTTTGAACCGCATGAACCTGTACCCTGTCAACACTGGTTTGACCTATACCTCTTTTTGGTACATTTATTATCCTTCTGCAGGCAAGATCATCTACGCTGTTTGCTATAACCCTCAGATAAGAGAGCATATCCTTAATTTCTTTACGCTGATAGAAATTAACGCCGCCCACTATGATATACGGAACACTTCTTGATATACATTTTTCTTCAAGAAGTCTTGACTGTGCATTCGTTCTGTACAGCACTGCCTGATTTCTGTATCCAAAGCCTTTTTCGGCCTTTACGGCTGCCTGCTTTATAATGCTGTCGGCTTCGGATGCTGCTGTATCATATTCATTGTATTCCGGAAGCTTTCCTTCCTCATTATCGGTCCAGAGTTTCTTATCTTTACGCCCTTCATTATTTTTAATAACTTCATTTGCGGCATTCAATATACTTTTCGTAGATCTGTAATTCTGCTCAAACTTTATAAGCTTTGCACCCGGAAAAGCTTTTTCAAAATTCAGTATATTTTCAATATTAGCGCCCCTGAATTTATATATGGACTGATCATCATCTCCTACAACACAAAGATTCTTGTATTTGTCGGAGATCAATCTCACGATTTCAAACTGTACATTATTAGTATCCTGATACTCATCTACCATGATGTATCTGAATCTTTCCTGCCAGTACAAAAGCACATCGGGACAGCTTTCAAATAGCTCAACCGTCTTAATAAGCAGATCGTCGAAATCCAGAGCATTGTTTGCTTTGAGTTCATTCTCATATTCTCTGTATATTCTTGCGACATTGCGGTCATAAAAATCAGCGGCTTCATTTTCAAACTCTTCAGCGCTTATCATCTGATTTTTCTGTGCTGAAATTGTACTGAGCATAGAACGCTCTCTGTACATTTTAGTATCAAGATCAAGCTTTTTTATGCAGCTTCTTATTAATGTTTTCTGATCGTCTGTATCATATATTGTAAAATCTCTTGAATAGCCAAGCTTATCAATATCACGTCTTAAAAGTCTTACGCACATGGAATGAAATGTCGATACAAAAACCTGCTCTGCCGCACGTTCATAAAGCAGCGAATCAACTCTTTCTCTCATCTCTCCGGCAGCTTTATTAGTAAATGTTATCGCCAGTATATTCCATGGAGCTACGCCTTCTTCTATAAGATAGCCTATCCTGTGCGTCAGCACTCTGGTCTTTCCCGAACCTGCTCCCGCTAAAATAAGAAGCGGCCCTTCTTTATATATGACCGCTTCTTTCTGTTTATCATTTAATCCTTTTAAAAGATCTTCTTTATTCAATTTCCTACCTCAGGATCACTTTTTTGTTATTGAGTTATACTTCGGTACAAGTACCTCAGTTCCTCCCATATATGGTCTGAGCGGCTCAGGTATTCTTACAGAACCATCTGCCTGAAGATTATTCTCAAGGAATGCTATAAGCATACGAGGAGGTGCAACACAGGTATTGTTAAGTGTATGTGCCAGATGGTTGCCCTTTTCCTTTGACTTAATACGGATCTTAAGACGTCTTGCCTGAGCATCTCCGAGATTTGAACATGATCCAACCTCAAAATACTTCTTCTGTCTAGGTGACCAGGCTTCAACATCACATGACTTTACCTTAAGGTCTGCAAGGTCTCCGGTGCAGCATGCAAGCTGTCTTACCGGAATGTCGAGAGAGCGGAAGAAGTCAACTGTATTCTTCCAAAGCACATCATACCACTTTGCACTGTCCTCAGGCTCGCATACTACGATCATTTCCTGCTTTTCGAACTGATGTATACGATATACGCCTCTTTCTTCTATACCGTGAGCACCTTTCTCTTTTCTGAAACAAGGTGAATAAGATGTCATAGTTATAGGAAGCTGAGACTCATCCACTGTCTGATCTATGTATCTTCCAATCATAGAATGCTCAGAAGTACCGATAAGGTAAAGGTCCTCACCTTCGATCTTGTACATCATTGCATCCATCTCTGCAAATGACATTACTCCGTTTACAACCTTTGAACGGATCATGAAAGGAGGAATACAATAAGTAAAGCCTCTGCCGATCATGAAATCTCTTCCATAGGCAAGTACTGCCTCATGAAGTCTTGCAATGTCTCCTATAAGATAATAGAATCCGTTGCCGGCAACTCTTCCTGCTGCATCCATATCGATTCCGCCGAAGCTTTCCATAATATCGGTATGATAAGGAACCTCGAAATCAGGTACTGCAGGCTCACCGAAGCGCTGTAATTCAACATTTTCAGAATCATCCTTACCGACAGGTACAGACGGATCAACCATCTGAGGGATGATCATCATCTTCTTTGTAAGTTCATCTGTAAGTTCAGTCTGCTTGGCTGACAGCTCATTAAGCAGATCTCCGTCCTTTGATACCTCTGCTTTAACCTGCTCAGCTTCCCCCTTAAGTCCCTTCGCCATGAGACCGCCGATTTCCTTTGAAAGCTTGTTTCTCTTGGCTCTGAGATCATCCGCCTCCTGCTGAACCTTTCTGAGCTCAGCATCAAGCTTTATGCATTCATCAACAAGCGGAAGCTTCTCATCCTGAAACTTCTTCCTGATATTCTCTTTGACGAGTTCAGGGTTTTCTCTTACAAATCTGATGTCTAACATTTTATACTCTCCTATTGTATCTGCTTACAGCCTTTAGCTTTGAGACTATAAGATACATATAATAATTAAAATGATTAATATAAGAATACACTAAAGCATAATAGCACAAATGCCGTTCAAGCTCAAGCCACCGCAGCCCGGCTTTATTTGCAAAAAATCTTATATGCTTTGCAGCTAAAACAAATCAATATATTCAACTAAATTGTAAAATCTACTTAAGATGAGCTATTAAGTTCACTCAGATGAATTATTAAGTCCATTCAGCTGAATTATTAACTTTTTCAGCCCTTTATATATTTTGCCTGATCTGCAGTAGCGCTTAACCTCGACATTATTTTTTCAAAAATAACACCCTCTGGAATAGGAACTCCTGCCGCATCACTTATAGCTATTGCAGTTCCTATAAAATCCGATGCCTTCCTTACAGCATGCTCAAGGTTCATATTTATAAGAAGCGATGAAATAACTATAGATGAAAATATATCTCCGGTTCCTGATCTGTTATGCCCTGTCTTTCTGACAGAAATAAACTTGACCTCATTTTCATCTGCAAGAGTGTTGAGTATTCTGTCGCCTCTGTCAAGTCCGGTAATAACTATTTTTTCAGGTCCGAGCTTTCTTAAATCATCAACTATCTGCATGAGATAGGATTTAAGCCTCCTCATTGTATGCTCCCTGGCCGCCGACATTATCTCATCATAGTCAAAGCCTGTAAGCATACATGCTTCTGTAATATTAGGCTTAATAACTGTTGCCTGGCGTACAAGCCTGTCCTTTATAAATCCGGCATAGTCATCAGTAAAGCCGCGATACAGCTTTCCATTATCGGCCATAGCCGGGTCAACCAGTACCACTGTTTCAGGCTTTTTGAAATGCTCTATAAAATGAGCTGCTACCTTTACCTGCGAATCATAATTCATATATCCCGTTATAATGCCGTCAAAACTGAGCTTTAGCTGCTTCCAGGCATCTATATACGGTTCCATATGATCTGTAAAATCATACTTATATTCACTCGGAAATCCGGTATGATTTGAAAGTATTGCTGTAGGCACAGGACATGCCTGAATTCCTAATGCCGAAATTATCGGCAGTGTAACTGCAAGTGAGCAATGGCCATAGCCCGAAAGATCATTGATAACTGCAATTTTTTTCGGTATTTCTACCTTGGCATTGCTTTTCTTTATTATTGATGCTTTAGTTTTCATTCTTTAATACTATTATTTTGCTTCTTCAAAAACAGTAATGAATTTATTGATATTATCAGCTGCATCTCCCTTAAATACGGCTGAACCGGCAACAAAGACATTTGCTCCGGCTTCAATAAGCTCTCTAACATTGCTAAGAGTAACACCGCCGTCTACTTCAATATCAAGCCCCGGATTTCTTTTATCGGCAAGCTCTCTTAAACGTCTTATCTTGTCTGTAACGTAAGGTATATATTTTTGTCCTCCGAAGCCCGGGTTAACGCTCATAAGAAGTACCATATCAAGCTCGCCTATAATATCATAAAGAACATCTATCGGTGTTGCAGGATTGAGTACTACTCCGGCTTTTGCCCCGCTCTCCTTTATTGCCTGAACAGTTCTGTCCAAATGCTTGCAGGCCTCATAGTGAACTGTTATTATATCGGCACCAGCATCTCTGAATTCCTTAATGTAGCGTATAGGTTCATCTATCATTAAGTGAACATCAAAGATCTTATCTGTGCATCCTCTTACTGCCTTTATTACCGGAGGTCCGAAGGTAATATTAGGAACAAAGCTTCCGTCCATAACATCTATATGAATAAACTGAGCCCCTGCCTCAGCGCACATACGGATTTCTTCGCCAAGCTTTGAAAAATCAGCCGATAATATCGACGGTGATATAATATAGTTCATCTTATCTTCGCTCCTGTTCCTTCAGTTCACTAAAAATCTGACAATAATTATCATATCTGTCAGAGCTTATATCTCCTGATGATACTGCCTGTTTTACTCCGCAGATATCCTCAGCCTCATATATATGACTGCAGCCTGTAAATTTGCAGTTCAAAATATGGGGCTTAAATTCATTAAAATAATATTCCAGATCGACTGATGCCACTCTGCTCGGATTCAAGGATGTAAAGCCCGGTGTATCAAGCACATAGCTGTCTGCATCTATCATAAAAAGCTCAGAATGTCTCGTTGTCTGCTTTCCGCGTTTGATTTTCTGCGAAAGCTCTCCTACTTCCATACATTCTTTTCTGTAAAGCTTGTTTGTGAGTGATGATTTTCCGACTCCGGAAGGGCCTGCCAGAACGGTGGTTTTGCCTTCCAAAGCAGCCTTTATGCGCTCTATGCAGCTGTCATCCGATGTAGAACCGCTTATAACAGTATATCCTGCAGCCTCATAAATTTTTGTATATTTTTCTGTAAGTCTGCCGCTGTCCAGATCCGCTTTGTTGAAATATACAACTACAGGTATATCCTGCATGCCCATATGCACGAGAAATCTGTCCAGAAGATTGAGATTCGGATCAGGCTCACGCACTGCAAAAACGATCATCGCCTGATCAACATTGGATACTGCCGGTCTTATAAGAACATTTCTTCTTTCATGTATTCCTGTAAGACTGCCCTCTGCACGTTCCTCACTTATAACATCGAAGTCGACATTGTCACCTACTAATGGCTTTATGCCCAGCTTTCTGAATATTCCTACAGCTCTGCAGGAGTATATTTTATCCTCTGCGGTGTGTATATAATAAAATCCGCTTATTCCTTTTATGATCTTTCCTGTCATAATCAAAGCCGCCTTAGTCATACACAGACTTAAAGCTCACGGAATATGAAGAATAAAGCTCTCCGCTGTCAGCATTGAACACTTCTACATAACCGTTATCTACACCGTAAGCGCCCCGTATATTCTTGAATGTAATAGGTATACGGGTTCCCGGTGCTACCGGTATAGGTGCGCTTATTTGTGTATACTCATCAGCTCCGTCTACTCTCTGTCTGAGTCTGACACCGACTCTTACGTGATCACTTCCGCCCGGTCCCATAGGCTTTCCTATAGTACATAAGGTATCAATGCTTCCGTAGTAATACTCATCATTAAGTTCACTTGAAGTTGTTTCCCTGTTATTGCTTCCGCTTCCCTTATTAGAAGTTGAAATCAAAAGCTCTGTTCCGTCAGCTACTTCTCCTGAATTGCCGACACTTATC
The DNA here is from genome assembly GCA_022768465.1 of Lachnospiraceae bacterium. GTDB lineage: Bacteria > Bacillota > Clostridia > Lachnospirales > Lachnospiraceae > Avilachnospira. Next base: position 22,711 of record JALELZ010000027.1, on the reverse strand, counting down.
TTTATATCGACTGATGAGCCCTTTTTAACATAATCACCTGCAGCAACTGACTGTTCAGCAGTCTGTCCTTCCAGATAATCATCAGTGTTAAGTGCTGTGACATTTCCTACAGAGAGTCCGTTTTCTTCAAGTTCTTTTACCGCCTCTGTTTTTGTAAGTCCGGTAAGTACAGGCATGAGAATGTAATCCTCACGTTTTCCCTTACTGATTATAAGCATTACAGAGGCTGCCTTTTTCCTTATTTCAGCTGCATTTTTATTGTGTGACTTTGACGTAACTGATTTCTTATATGCCGCTGTAGTCTCAGTCTCTGCTGCATCATCGCTGCTTAAGGATTCTGATGAAGTCTCTCTGTCACTGTTTCTGTAGTATCCGCTTCTTAAGGCTGTATCATCTATCTCCATGCCGTGTACATCCAGAAGCTTATAGCTGCATACAAGCCCTTCTGCAACCACATCACTGAAGTCATAGCCTACTGTGTTATCCACCTTATAGCCTGCCTTGGCCAGCATATCTCCGGCCTCCTCAGCTGTATGATTCTGAAGGTCATCAAATACCGAGCCCTTCGACACTGTCACATATACAGTAGTGCCCGCAGGGAGAATGTCTCCGCTGGAAGGACTCTGCTTAATTATGAGTCCGTTTTCATAGGTATCTGAGAATTCCTCTGATGAAGAATCCATGCTCATCTGCTGATTTGATAAAATCGCTCTGGCCTCATCAACATTCATTCCGATAAGATCAGGCATAAGATCCTCTCCCTTAATGCTGATGGTATAATCCATCTCGGATTCGCTCTCTTCATTGCTTTGCTCAGTAGTCTGTGCATTTAATAAGCTCTCAGCAAGCTGTGCCTTTCTGTCTCCTGAGCGTTTTATCATGAAGAGTGCCGTAACTCCGATAATAAATACAACTGCAAAGAAGCCCCCGAACATAACGATTTTCTTTTTCGCCTCTGCAGCTTTCTTTTCTGCCGGCGTTAAGCCTGTGTGTCCGGCAGAATTTGTATCATTATCCGCCTCTGTAATATTACTGTCAGTATTTGAAGATTCATTAAATCCGGTTTCAGCATCATTTATATCTGATGTCATGCCTGATTCGGCATCGTTATCTGTCGTTCCTTCAGTCAAAGCTGCATCAGAAACAATTGCATTGTCGCCTGAAACGAAAGCTTCCTCAGACTTTTCTCCTGATGATACGGTATCATACAGTTTTACAAAATGCCCTTCAGGCTCATTTACAGCCTGTCTGAGATCATCTATTAACTCCTCGGCTGACTGATATCTTTCTTCAGGATCTTTTTTCGTTGCCTTAAGGATTATATCATTGAGAGCCGGATATATATCATGGTTATATACTGAAGGCGGCACCATTGCATTCTGAATATGAGCAAGTACTATATTTACGGTATTGTCTCCGTCATACGGCACTCTTCCCGTTATCATCTCGTACATACTGATGCCGAGAGAATAAAGATCCGATCTCAGATCTGCCTGCTTTAATTTGGCCTGCTCCGGTGCAATATAATGAGCCGAGCCGATAACCGACTGGCTGTTGAGTGTGTCTCCTGAAACTGCCTTTGCTATACCAAAGTCAGCTACCTTTATCTTGCCGTCCTTAGAAATGATAATATTTTGCGGCTTTATATCTCTATGAATAATTCCGTTTCTGTGTGCCTCGGCGATACCTTCTGCTGCCTGAAGTGCGATGCCTATGGTCTCCTTATTAGTGAGGACACCTTTTTTTGCTATATAGTTTTTAAGAGTGATTCCTTCTACCAGCTCCATAACAATATAGTGAAGCTCGCCGGAGTCAACTATATCGTATACGGCAACTATATTTGGATGCGATAGCTTTGCGGCGGAACGTGCCTCATTTTTGAATCTTTCTACAAATTCAGCATCCTCTGCAAATTCTTCCTTTAATACCTTTACAGCAACCTCTCTTCCGAGTGTGGTATCTGCTGCACGATAAACATAGGACATTCCTCCCTGTCCTATGCGGCTAAGTATCTGATATCTGTTATCGAGCATATCTCCTATGTTAAGCATTGTTCTCACCATCCTTATCATATTTGATCAAAATAACAGCAATATTGTCATTTCCACCGTTTGCATTCGCTGTATCTATAAGTGTTTTTGCCTTGTACTGCAGGCTTCCGTGTCCTGAGATCACAGCAAGTATTGTGTCATCATCCACCATATTCGTCAGGCCGTCAGAGCATAAAAGTATATGATCTCCGTCAAGAACATCAACCTCGAAGAAATCTGCCGAAACAGTATCATCTGTGCCTACAGCTCTTGTTATGATATTTTTCTTTCTGAAATATTCATCGGATTCTCTTGTGATTTTTCCGGATTCAACGAGCTCTTCTACATAAGAATGATCTCTGGTCACCTGAGTGATTCCGTCTCTTATCACATAAAGTCTGGAATCTCCGACATTTGCAACCGTAAGAATGTCATCTCTGATCACACCGGCAACCAAAGTTGATCCCATGCCTCTAAGCGCATTATCTGAATGAGACTTTTCAAGTATCATAGTATTGGACAGATTAATAGCACTTCTGAGCACCCTGATAATATCCGGACTCTGAGATTTTGAAACAAATCCTACCATAGTCTCGGTAAGATACTTTGATGCAAAATCTCCGCCTTTATGTCCTCCCATTCCGTCTGCAAGTATAAACAGATTTGGAAAAACGCCTACCGGCTTTGTGCTGGCAAATATATAATCCTGATTCACTTGTCTTTTACGACCTATATCAGTCAGAGCCTGCGCCTGCATTTTCTATGTGTCTCCTTCGCAATTGTCCGCAGGCAGAGCTAATGTCTCTGCCCATCTCTCGTCTGATAGTAACATTTATGCCGTTTTTTTCCAAAACGTCCTTAAATCTGTAGAGTGTAGTCCTGTCAGGGCTTTGATAATCTCTTTCCTTTATCGGATTGACAGGGATCAGATTAATGTGGAAAGCACCTTCTCTTCCGCCTCTTTCCTTTTTGCCGAAAACTGACAAAAGACTTGAAAGCTCTTCAGCCTCGTCTTTATGATCATTCACACCCTTAACTACGGAATACTCGAAGCTCAGTCTTCTTCCGGTCTTATTGTAGTAATATCTGCAGGCTTCAAGCACATCCGAAAGCTCATACTTTTTGGCAATCGGCATTATCTCCTCACGCTTTTTCTGATTAGGAGCGTGAAGGCTGAGTGCCAATGTTACAGGCAGCCCTTCCTCGGCAAGTCTTTTAATATTAGGTACTATGCCGCAGGTGCTTAATGTAATGTTTCGTGCCGATATGTTAAGACCGTTCTTATCACTTATCATCCTGAGGAATCTGACGACCTCATCATAATTATCAAGCGGCTCTCCCGATCCCATTATAACAATATTTGAAACTCTTTCTCCGATATCTGATTCTATCCTGTATATCTCTGAAAGCATTTCTGCAGCTGTCAGATTTCTTACACATCCGTCCAGAGTTGAAGCACAGAATCTGCAGCCCATGCGGCAGCCTACCTGTGAGCTTATGCATACAGAATTACCGTGCTTATATCGCATAAGTACCGCCTCGATGACATTGCCGTCATAAAGTGCTAATACATACTTCCTCGTTCCGTCCAGCTTTGAAATAAGCACCTCTACAGGCTCCGCTATAGTCATTCTGAAGCTTTCAGAAAGCTTTTCCTTTAATGAGACAGGAATATTTTTCATATCCTCAAAGCTTTTCGCACCATGCTTATGAAGCCAGGTATAAATCTGTCCTGCTCTGTAACGAGGTTCATTAAGTCCTGTTATGACAGCTTCAAGCTCTTCTGTATTTAATTCACACAGCTCTTTTTTATTCATAAGATCAATATTTCTTCTCAAATACCGCTATATAGAATCCGTCGTTATCTGTTGACGGCATCAGTCTGTTCGAGCTTATCAGTTTAAAGCCAAGCTCGTCAGCTATCCATGCAGCATTCTGTTCATTTTCCTCCTTTGATACTGTGCAGGTACTGTAAACAAGTCTTCCCTTCGGTTTTACATAGCGGCTGACATTTTCAAGTATATCTCTCTGCATATCCTTAAGCTCTTCTACACTGTATGGCTTAAGGTTAAGCTTAATGTCAGGCTTCTTTGCAATGACTCCCAGTCCTGAGCACGGAAGATCTGCAATAACAATATCCGCTCTGTAAAGACTTTCTTCGTCATGCTTTAAAGCATCCAGTATCTGCGTTCTAATGTTGTCAAAGCCGCAGCGCTTAATATTATCATTTATCAATCGCACCTTCTGTGAAGAGACATCTCTTGCCTCTATGCGTCCGTTACCGTTCATAAGGTCTGACAGCGCAAGGCTCTTGCCTCCCGGTGCAGCACACACATCAATAATAATGTCACTGTCCTTAGGTGCAGCATATGAAGCAACAAGAGCCGATGCCGGGTCCTGAACTGTCAGCCAGCCCTTCTTAAATGCTCTTGCTCGGCTTATATCGCCCCCGGATATCTTATACACTACAGGAAGTCTGCCATCAGGTATGCTGAGATTGTTCTTCCTTATGATATCCTCCATGTCGACAGGCTCAATAACAAAGCCGTCCTCCATAAGGCTTTCTGCCGCAGCTCGTTCCGGTTCTTCTGCATCTATTCTTGAAAGATTAAGCCTGACCGTATCACATCTTTCCGAAAGCAATGCTTCAGCAAGCTCGCATGCGGCTTCCTTTCCGAATTCATCATAGAAAAGCTTCCACATCCATTTAGGAAGCGAATACTTATATGCATCCTCAAATCCTTCGACAGATGTTTTTTCTCCGCCTGCTTCTATGTCTCTTGCCGCAGAGCGAAGCACTCCGTTCACAAAGCCCGAAAGACCGTCAAGTCCGTGCATCTTGGCAAGCTTGACAGCTTCGTTGCACACAGCCGAATGCGGTACTCTGTCCATATACATAAGCTGGTATAAAGACATTCTTAGTATGCCTCGTATAATCGGCTTCTGAAGCTTAATTGACTTTTTTAAAAAGCGGCTTAGGACAGCATCTATGCTGATAAGTCTTGTAAGAGTTCCTACAACTATCTTAGTAATAAATGCTCTGTCTGTAGTCGTAAGACCCCAGCCAAAGCGTTCTGATTCTTCAAAAGTCTCATTGAGGATAGTATTGGATTTCCTGCTGTTTTCGGTAATTTCCAACAGCACAAAAAGCGCCACATCTCTGGCATTTCCCGTATCCTTAATATTATATTTTCTGCCGTCCTTCCTGAACACCTTCGTTAATCTCTCCTGCTGTTTCTGGAAATGATAATAAGTCTGAGCAGTGAAAGCACTGATGCCGCCGCTGCTGCCACATATGTAAGGCCTGCCGCTCTTAAAACCTTCTTTGCTCCGTAGAGCTCATCCTTTTCAAGCATTCCGTCCTGTTCAAGTATAGCCAGAGCTCTGTTGGAAGCATTATATTCTATCGGAAGCAGTAGAAGTGAGATAAGCACGCCTAATGTGAATAGAAAAATTCCTATCTTTATAATAGACTCTATCGAAAACAGAATGCCTGCAATAGTGATATAAACACCGATATTAGAAGCCGCTGAACACACAGGTGCAACACTGTTTTTAAGCACGAGCGGAGTATAGCCGGTAGCATCCTGAATAGCATGTCCGCACTCATGCGCAGCAATGCCTATCGCCGCAATACTTGTTGAATTATAGTTTGACGATAATAGACAAAGCTCCTTTGTAGCTGAATTATAATAATCCGAAGCTCCCTTATTTATCATTTTTATCTGAACATTATAAATATTATTGGAATGAAGTATCCTTTCGGCTGCCTCTGCTGCCGTAATGCCGATCTTTGATCTTACCTGGCTGTACCTTCTTATCATACCGTTGACATTGCCGGATGCCCACAGTGAAAGACACATGCCTATAATAACCAAAATATATGTCGGATCGTAATAATAGAACATATTATCCCTTCTTTGATGTAAGTTTAGTGATAGTGTTTCCTCTTAAGAAGTCTACTGCACTCATGCGTTTTTTGCCTTCAGGCTGAAGCTCTGTAAGCTCTATAGTTCCCTTGCCGCATGCGATATATATCCTGTTATTGAATACAAGCACATTGCCGCAGTCCTCCGGATTAAAGGTACTGTCAGTTTCTGCTACTACTGCTCTGTGCAGTTTGATCATTCTTCCGTCAGAATATGTAAATGTACCCGGCCAAGGATAAAGGCCTCTTATAAGTCTGTCTATAGTCTCTGCAGACTGTGTCCAGTCTATAAGTCCCATTTCTTTTTTAAGCATAGGCGCATAGGTCACGCCTTCTTCAGGCTGAGGAACCGGCAGCAGCTCTCCGTTATACATCTGTCTTAATGTCTCAACTACAAGCTCTCCTCCGAGGTAAGCAAGCTTATCAAACAGTGAGCCTCCGGTTTCATTCGGAAGTACCGGAATCTTTGACATCATAAGCATATCGCCCGTATCGAGTCCTTCTTCCATAAGCATTGTGGTAACTCCCGCTTCCTTGTCACCTTCAATGACAGCCCACTGTATAGGCGCTGCGCCCCTCCATCTGGGAAGCAATGAGCCGTGAACATTGATACAGCCGTATTTGGGTATATCAAGCAGCTCCTTTTTAAGGATCTTTCCGTATGCCGCAACAACGATCACATCAGGTGCAAGCTCTTTTATATGAGCTATAAACTCAGGATCTGAAGCCTTTTCAGGCTGAAGCACCGGAATGCCTAACTCCGTTGCTTTCTGCTTAACTGCAGTAGGCTTAAGCTCCGCATGACGTCCTACCGGCTTATCCGGTTGGCTTACAGCTGCAATTATCTCATACCCTGCCTTATACAGTGCTTCCAGAGATGCCACTGCAAAGTCAGGTGTTCCCATAAATACTACCTTCATTACTCTGCATCCTCTCCTTCAGCTGTGACCTTTGTAAGTCCGCCCTCAACCTTGTCAGTATAAAGTATTCCGTGAAGATGGTCTGTTTCATGCTGTATGCATCGTGAAAGAAGTCCGTCTGCTTCAAGCTCACATTCTTCCATGTCCTCATTGAGGAAATTAACTTTGATATGCTCGACTCTTGTCACTATTCCCTGATATCCAGGTACGCTAAGGCAGCCTTCTTCTCCGGTCTGTATTCCGTCGAGCGGTGTCACTACCGGATTTATAAGGACGAGTGGTTCAGGCTCTTCCATGCCGCAGTCTATAACGCATAACTGCTTAAGGATACCAACCTGCGGCCCTGCAAGTCCGACTCCGTTTGCGGCATACATTGTGTCAAACATATCATCTATAAGCTCAATAAGCCTGTCATTCATTTCCTTTACAGGCTTGCACTCCTTTCTGAGTACCGGATCACCTTCTGTTCTAACCTCTCTTATAGCCATTTCTTTACCTACCTTATATCAAAACTTATATATATTTTTTTTGCCGAAAACCGCTCTGTAAGCGACTCTGAAAGCATTTTGCGTATTCTCTTGATTATATCATGTGAGCTATGCTTAATATATAAAATCTTTCTGTAGTTGTCATTAATTTTATATATGTTTTCGCTGCACGGTCCTATTACATAAACACCCTCTGTTCCTGCTGTTTCAACCATTGCCGCAGCTGCATCGGCAGCTTCTGATACAACAGCCTCATCTGTTCCCGATATTCTGCAAAACAGCATGCACATTTCCGGCGGATACTGCATCAGCCTTCGATAGCTTATCTCTCTTTCATAAAAGCTTTCAAAATCCTGTTTTGCAGCACAGCTTACCGCATAATGTGACAGATCATAGGTTTGTATGACAACGTCACCCGGTACTTTTCCTCTCCCGCTTCTTCCCGCTGCCTGCGTAATAAGCTGAAAGGTCCTTTCCGAAGCATCATATTCAGGTGAATTAAGCGAAAGATCCGCTGCAACTATGCCTACAAGTGTCACCTTCGGGAAATCATGTCCTTTTACTATCATCTGAGTTCCTATTAGAATATCAGCCTTTCCTGCTCTGAATGAAGAAAGTATATTTTCAAAAGAACCCTTTTTTGATGTCGTATCTGCATCCATTCTCAGCACCCTTGCTTTTGGAAATGCTTTTTTGACAAACTGCTCCAATTTTTCAGTGCCTGTTCCGAACGGTGCAATAAACGGACTGCCGCATTCCGGACATCTTAAAGGCATAGGTTCTGTATATCCGCAGTAATGACATGATAACAGCGCAGCCTTCTTTTCTCCTGCATAATTTCCCTTATACCAACTGTTATGTGCTGTCATAGAAACATCGCAGTGAGGACATTTGACTGCTTTTCCGCAGCTTCTGCATGAAACGAAATTCGCATAGCCTCTGCGATTTAAAAACAAAATTATCTGCTCTTTTTTATCTAGTCTATCCGCTATAAGACCGGCAAGCTCCCTTGAAAAAATACTTCTGTTGCCTTCTGCAAGCTCTTTTCTGAGATCAGCAACATGTATTTTCGGAAGCATTGCACCTCTGTAGGCTCTTACCTTCAGCTTATGAAGAGCGTATACGCCGTCAAGTGCCTTTTTGTAGCTTTCCATTGATGGTGTTGCAGAGCCTAATAAAAGCTTTGCGCCTGCCATGCATGCTCTTTTTTCAGCCGCCTCCCTGGTGTCATATCTTGGAGAGGTGTCAGATCTGTAGGTCCTTTCGTGCTCTTCATCTATTATTATCAGTCCAAGATTTGAAAACGGAGTAAACAGTGCCGATCTTGGGCCTACCATAACATCTATCTCGCCTCTTGCAGCCTTCATATACTGCTCATAGCGTTCGCCGTCACTGAGCCTTGAATGCATAACCGCAACTCTGTCACCCAAATATCTTGCCAGCTCTCTTACAGTCTGATATGTAAGAGATATCTCCGGTATAAGCACTATAGACGCCTTTTTCATGCTCTGCATACGGCGTATTAGTTCTATGTAAACTCGTGTCTTTCCGCTTCCTGTAATTCCATAGAGAAGCGATGTGCGCTTATCAGAAAGAATATCCTCGAAAACCTTCTGCTGAGCATCATTAAGCTTAACCGTTTCTTCCTCTTTTGTTCCGTCGTCGAGTCCCTCTATAACACTGACAGGGTCTGTCCTTTTGGAATTTTTCCTCATGACCTTTTTTACCGGAAGAACAGTCATAAGTGCCTGATTCATTGTACAGCCGTATTCTTCCGACATGAATGCTGCAAGCTCTATAAGCTCTGTATTTGCATCAAGCTTTTTGTGAGCCAGCGAATCAATAGGCTTGATTTTTGATATATCAAAGCCGGGCACCTCGGTAAGACCTATAACAAAGCCCTCCCTTTTCCTGTTGCCCGCACCAAAAGGCACTCTGACCCTTACTCCCGGAAAGATCTCCGCTTTCAGTTCCTCAGGTATCGAGTACGTAAACGCTCTATCTACCGCCTGTGCCGATATATCAATAATAACCTTTGCATAACTCAAGCTATACTCATTCTCCTATTAATTCCTTTGCCATGCTCCAAAGCTTCATTGAATTGGAGCCTTTAAAGAACACTGTATCTCCGGCCTTTGTTTCAGCCTTAACAGTTTTTGAAAGCTCCTCAAAGTCACTTAAATGCTGTACATCTAAGCATCTGCCGTTATTAAAATCTATATTAAGACTTTCTGATGCCTCTTTGACCGATGCACCGTATTTAAGCGCCTCGTTTCGTATTCCTTCAAGGATATGACTGCTAAGCTTTCCGTAAAGCATTACTTTATCAATTTTTGGGGTCTCACTTACGATGAATCGTCCTATATCCTCATGATAAAATACTTCCTCATCGCCTAACTCAAGCATATCTGCAAGCACAGCCGTATGTCTTCCATGTCCTTCAGACTGTATACCGTTTAAAACCCTGAGTCCTGCTTTTACAGACTGCGGCGCTGCATTGTATGCATCATTTATAACCTTTATGCCTCGGCTTTCACAGATCTCTCCTCTGCCGTCAAGGCTTTTGAAGCTGCTTAATGCCTCAGCTGCTTTTGTAATGTCAACACCCGCAGCAAAGGCTGAAGCAATTGCTGCCAATGCATTCAGTATCATATGTGTGCCGGGAACAAAAAGCTTGGCATGCGTTTCCATTCTGCCGTTAACATATACATCAAACTCACTGCCATCTGAGCTTTCTTTAATATTTACAGCTTTATATTCCGCATCATCTCCTGTACCGTAAAAAGAAATCTTTATCCTTTTGCCCTCAGCTATTCCGTAAGCATGTATCTTTTCTTCAGAAAGCTCCTTAAGCAGCGGATCGTCTCCGTTTAAGAAAAGCCTTGCTCCGTCCGGCATATCGTCAAGGATATGCAGCTTTTCCTTCATTATGTTTTCCTGAGAACCAAGATTTGCAATATGACTGATGCCTATCACAGTCATGACAGCCATATCACATTTAACTACCTCAGAAAGTCTGTGCATTTCTCCAAATTCGGATATGCCCATCTCTATCACGCCTATGCCGGCCGATTCAGGAGTTGCCATGACAGTTATGGGAACCCCTGTCTGTGAATTAGCATTGCCCTTTGTACTGTAAGTGTCAAATCCTGCCGAGACTGCACAGGCAATCATCTCCCTGGTAGTTGTTTTTCCGACAGAACCTGTGACTCCGATATACGGAATGTGAACATACTTTTCTCTGAAAAAAGCACCGAGGCGCTGAAGTGCGGCTACATTATCCTCTGTCATGATAATGCCTTTTTGCTCTGCCTTTGCCTTAGCTAAAAGCTCCTTTGAAAGAGCTTTGGAGGTAAGCGTACAGGATGCTCCGTTATCAAAGGCTCCTTCGATAAATCTGTGTCCGTCAACTCTTGCACCGATTACCGGAATAAATAAAGCACCCTCTGCTGCCTTATTTGAATCCGTAGCTATGCTTTCGCTGTTGAAGCTAACGTTTTCTCCTACAATTACTTTGCCGCCGATGGCTTCGGCCGCTTCCTTTACAGTTAATATCATAATCCAAGCTCGTCTTTAATTTTTAAGATTTCTTCCTTGTCAAGGAAATGTCTGCGGACACCGTTTTCTTCCTGATAATTCTCATGTCCCTTTCCTATGACAGCTATAATATCTCCGTCTTCCGCATGCTTCATGGCATATTCTATAGCCGCTCTTCTGTCAGGGATCTTGATATAGCCGTCAGTATTACCGCCACCCTCAAGATATGCATTCTCTATATCGGCAATAATATCTTCCGGCTTTTCATTTCTGGAATTATCAGATGTGAAGATACAAAAGTCTGCCGCCTTTGCTGCCGCTTTGCCCATTCCGATACGTCTTTCCTTTGATCGGTTTCCTCCGCAGCCGAATACCACCACAAGTCTCTTGTGAGGATAAGCTGAAAGCGTTTTAAGCAGATTCACCATGCTGACTTCATTATGCGCATAGTCGACTATCACCATGAAGCGGTCGGATTTATATACAGCTTCCATACGGCCTTCAATGTGTACTGATGACAGTGCTTTATTGATATCACTGTATTTGATACCCATATCATGTGCCGTAATAAGTACTGAAAGAACATTGCTTACATTAAATTCTCCGGGAACGGAAAGACTGAAGTTGTCCGAAATAATGCCCTTAGTATCAAAGACAGTGCCTGCAAAATCCGCACCCGTCATAAACCTCATATTGTATGCAGTAAGGTCAGCTGAAGGATCTTTTATTGAAAATGTTACAAGTCTGTCATAGCTTAAGCCCGGCTCAGCTAAAAGCTCATCAAAATGCTCGTCATCCTTATTGACTATCGCTGTTTTGCACTGTGTGAGCAGTCTTGACTTAAAATACAGATATTCTCCAAAATCTGCATGCTCCAAAGGACCTATATGATCCGGGCTGATATTTAAGAAAATACCGTAATCAAAAATTATTCCGGCTGTTCTGTCCATTTTAAAGCCCTGTGATGAGCACTCCATAACAACAGTATCACAGCCTGCATCAAGCATTTTTTTGAAATATCCGTTGAGCTCATAGCTGTCAGGTGTTGTATTGAGAGTATCGAAATGCTCATCACCTATAACGCAGCCGTTTGTTCCGATAACTCCTACTTTTCTCCCGCCTGTCTCAAGCACAGTCTTCATCATATAGGATGTAGAGGTCTTACCCTTAGTTCCGGTAAGACCTATCATCAGCATTTTTTCTGAAGGATGACCGAATGCTGCGGCTGAAAGATAAGACAGAGTTTCTCTCGCATTTTCCGTCTTTATGATATTAAGAGAATCTGTTTCATTGACCGGAAGCTCATCAAGCTCCTTTTCAACAATGATGGTGCTGCATCCTTTATTTATGACATCCGGCATAAAGCTGTGAGAGTCCGTTTTACTGCCCTTCATGCAGACAAATACCGTGTCCGGCGCTGCCTTTCTTGAGTCAAATACAACATCTTTTATCTCAATATCATCACTGCCCTTTAAAACCGTGTACCCGGTTCCGTTAAGCCATTCTCTAAGATTTCCCATAAGGATTTATCCTCCGTTATACAAATGCCTTTAATTTCCTTGTCCGTTAAGCATTTCTTCGAACTCGGAAAGCTCCATAAGTATCTGTCTTTCCTTCGTACCCTCAGAATCACTTACAACTCCTGCCTCATGCAGCTGATCCATTATACGTGCAGCTCTGTTAAAGCCTATCTTAAACTTTCGCTGCAGCGCACCTATGGAAGCTTTCTTAGTATTGATAATAAGTCTTCCTGCTTCAGCAAAGTATTCATCCGTATCTGAAACTCCGCCTGCACTATCACCGCCTGCTGCAGCATTAAGATCAAGCTCCATCTGTGTATTGATAGCTTCATCAAATTCTGCATTATCCAAAGCTTCACCGTTATGCTTTCTCAAGTACTCGACAACATTCTCGACCTCATCATCACTTAAGAACGCTCCCTGCACTCGTGACGGAGAATTCTTATCTCCCGGTTTATAGAGCATATCTCCGTTACCCAGTAACGTTTCAGCTCCGCCTGAATCAAGTATCGTTCTGGAGTCTGTCTGAGACGGCAGTCTGTATGCTATACGGCTCGGTATATTTGATTTGATAAGACCTGTAATAACATCTACCGACGGACGCTGTGTAGCGACAACAAGATGAAGGCCTGCGGCTCTCGCAAGCTGTGTAAGGCTTACTATTGCCGACTCCACATCCTTTTTTGAATGCATCATAAGCTCAGAAAGCTCGTCAATGATTATAAGTATATACGGGAGCTTCTTAGGCTTTTCCTCGTCAGGTGTATCCTCCGGAAGCTTTTCCAATGTCTTTTCAACCTTTTCATTATATCCGGAAATATTTCTTGTAGCCGACTGCTGGAACAGCTTATAACGATTATTCATCTCTGCCACGGCCCAGTTTAATGCACTCAATGCTCTGTCAGGCTTTGTCACAACATCCGTAAGCAGATGCGGTATACCGTTATATACAGAGAGCTCGACCACCTTCGGGTCAACAAGTATCATGCGGACATCATCAGGTGTTGCTCTGTAAAGTATGGACATAATAAGTGAGTTGATCCCGACAGATTTACCGGAACCTGTAGTTCCTGCAACAAGCAGATGCGGCATTTTGGCTATATCTGCAATGACAGGCTTTCCGTTGATATCGAGTCCTACACCCCAGCTAAGCTTTGATTTTGCATTTTTAAATTCCTCTGATTCAAGAATATCTCTGAATCTTACGGTTTGCCCGGCTGAGTTAGGAACCTCTATTCCTACTGCAGATTTACCTGGTATAGGTGCTTCTATACGAAGCTCAGCTGCAGCAAGAGCAAGCTTTATATCATCCGCAAGACCTGTTATCCTTGAAACCTTCACTCCGGTATCAGGAATTATCTCATATCTGCACACTCTCGGACCTCTGATAACATTTGTTACAGAAGCTCCCACTCCGAAATCTCTTAAGAGCTGCTCCAGCTTGTGTGCATTATCCAGGATTTCCTCACGGCTGTCCGAGGCCGCCTTCTTTCCTTTTTCTAAAAGATCGATCTTCGGGAATACATACGGCCTTGGCTTCGGCTTTGGCTTTGGCTTAGGCGCTTCTTTTATGCTTGTCTTAGATCCTGAATCTGCAGCATTAGCATTTTCAGCTCGCTCTGAAGCAGCTCTTATAGCCTCTGCACTGCTTTCTGCAGCTGTATGCATTTCATCGGCAGCAGCCCTGTTTGCTCTTTTGGCCTTCATGATAAGCTCAGCCTCATAGGAATCAGGGGTCTGCATTTCCTTGCCGGTACCTGAAAGGTAAGTCTCCGGTTCAGTGCTTACGTCCCGGCCTAAATCAGCCACAGGGCTCTGATTCTCGTCTGCATCATGGCCCTGAGAGCCTGAATTATTATAAATTGCAAATCCGTCAGGTCCGTATTCAAGATCCTCGGTACTGTCTTTGGCATAGATAATGTCGTCAGTAAGACTATCCTCCGGTATACTTTCCTCCAAAGCAGCATCTTCTGATACATCACCATCATGGTCATTGGCAAAGACTATAGGTGAAGGACCTCTGCTTAAATATCTTTCTGCAGCATGTTCGGCTGAATCTTTAGTCAGTTCAGCTTCAGTTTCAGTTTGATCCGATGCAGATAAAGCTTCTTCTGTTTCTCCGTCCTCATTAAAGTTAAAGCCTGAAAATGTTATCTCCGGCTTTACATCCTGAAAAGCTGCAAATGACTGCGGAGCATCGATAGAGGCTCCATTTTCCGCATCGATGTTATGTACGGTACTTCCTGCCGCGAAGCCTGCCATACCTGCCGCTTCTGCATTGAAGCAGCCTGAATCTATAATTCCCGCGTAGGATCTGTATTTTTCCTCTTCAGTTTCATCAAAAGGAACCGAATCGTCATCATAGTTGATTTCTTTTATGTTCACCGGACGCTGTTTAACATCCAGCTCCTCAGGCAGGACATTTATGACCTCTGTATCAAAATTTGTTTTTGAATTATCATTCAGAGAACGATGCTTTTTTCTGAACAGAGGTTCCTTAACTGTTCCGAGGTCATCGATTCCGGGCTGTCCGCTGCCTATGATTTCTCTACCGTATCTTATATAATCCTCGGCATCATTAACAGAAGGATTTTCCGGCTCAAGTGTAAGACTGCTGAGTGACTGCTCTGTCCTTCGTTGCTCGGCATTCTCTTTTTCTTCCGCACGTCTTCTCCTCTCTTCTTTTCTTATACGCTCTCTTTCTGATTGGTGCTGTACATATCTTTCATGGCCTTCTTTTGCTGCCTCAATTGTTTTTCCTGCTCCTGCCTTGACAGCACCTGCAGTTTTCTCAGCTCCGGCCTTGGCTGCACTTACAAAACTCTTTTCAGTAATGATAACAATGCATATGATCAGCAGCACAATAAGTATGAGATACGCTCCGACATATCCTAAAACCTGATGAAGTGTATTCGCAATAAAGCCGCCTACAGCACCGCCGCCTTTAGCTCCCGAAGCACCGTTAATGTATAGCTCCGACAGAGAATTGACCAATGCAGAACCGTCGCTTGCTCTCTCTGCAAACATAAGCTGTATGATTGCGGTAAGAGACAAAAATGCTGCCGCTATACTGACTAACTTAAGTCCTCTTAAATATTTTCCGCGTTCAAAATAGCTTGCTGCCGCAAAGCATGCAAGTGCTATTCCGAAAAGGTAGCATGCCTGTCCGAAAAGGCCTCTCTGAAAAGTCATTATTACAGCTCCGACCTTACCCATAAGACCGAAATCAGTCAACAGAAAAAACACACCCGCAGCAATAAGAAGTATTGAACTTACTTCTGTTTTTACAAAGCTCTTTTTCTTTGCAGCCGTGCGCTTATTCTCCTTCCTAGGAGTCTTTCTTGCAGCGGTTGTTTTTGAAGACTGTGCAGTTTGTCTTGATGTCTGCCCGGTCTTTTTGCTCTTTGCCGCTGTATTTGTTCTCTTTGATTCTGTTGATGCTTTTCTCTGTGCCAAGATCTTCCCCCGATTTGTCCTTCGGCTCATACGTCCGAATGCCGCATGACCGCGTCATCATAAGACGCGGCTGCGGCACCTTAGGTATCTTAAGCTCTATGAGCCGATAACATTTCTGATTGCTACAGGTGTTCTGTAATTCCACCTGCTTATCCTGATGCCGCTCTTTCTTGATGCAGCACTGATTACCTGACCGTTACCTATGTATATAGCAACGTGATTTATTGTTCCTCTGCTGTTTGCATAAAATACCAGATCTCCCGGCTTCATGTTTGCCGATGTGACCTTTGCACCTACCTTTGCCTGTTCACGGCTCGTTCTTGGAAGGCCTATGCCGAATTGTTCCATTACTCTTAGCGTAAAGCCTGAGCAGTCGGTACCGTTGGTGAGTGATGTTCCGCCCCATACATAACGATTACCCACGTATTTACATGCAAAATTGACTACCTTATTTCTGAATGCTGCAGCAGCGTTAGCAGCTTCTACAGCAGGATAGTACTCTATAGCCTCTCCGAGACCGTATCTAACTTCAACATTATTATCTCTTGTAGATATATATGCCTTATCTGCCCCATCCTCACCGTCTCCGGCATCCAGCTCTATCTGTACCCAGCCGTCCAACTGATTTATAACATCATAGGCCTGATTTTTAGTGATGTTAGTCCATGCCTTTGCATCAAGACTCGGTTCTGATCGAACGTTGAGTGAATCAACATTGACATATGCCGTGAGCTTTGCGAAATTCAGCGCAGCATTTTTTGCTGCCTTACCGGTACTGCAGTAATCAGCTCTTACATATCCGGTAACATGACCTGATTTGATCTTATACCAGGTATTTCCGTCCTCGCCTGTTACAGTATCTAAAAGCTCGCCTCCGTTTCCTTCCGCAAATTTACCTATTACGTTATTGATTCCGTCATCCTTAGGCTCTTTTCTGATATTAACATATCCGTCAGTTGTAGCAAGTACCAGCTCGTCATACTGAGTGACAGCCATATTTCTGAGATCAAGACGTCTTGCCGCATCAAGGCATACTACTATTTCGGCATTGCCGTCAGCAATATTGACATAACCTTCTGCCGGTGTGCCATCCTCTGTCTGTGCCTGTATTTTAGCCCAGTCACCGTCCTGCCCCATAAATACATAGCGTTCTCCGGAACGAGCTTTACCTATAACATTGGACGGATCGATTTCCGGAGCTGTTCTGATATTCAGAACATCTGTGCTTATGCATACTCTTTCAGCCAGGCTTTCTTCTGCCTTTTTGCGGGCATCGTCTCCGCGGACAATATACTGTGATTTGCAATATCCTCTGATGCCTCCTGACTTTATAAGGCTCCAGTTTCCGTCATCCTCGATTACATCAACTCCCGCACCGTCTGTAAGCTTTCCGATAATATTAGTCATATCTATTTCGTCCGGCTTCGATCTGAAATTGATATAACCGCTCGTACTTATTATTCCAAACTCGGAGTACTCACTTAACACATCGTCAAGCTGTTCTTCCTTTCTCATCTCGGCTACTTCTTCCGGTGTAAGAGAAGATATCTCCGCTATTATATCATCGCTGTCTCCGACCTTTGTTCCCTGATGCTTAATAACGGTCACAGCCATTGCAATAATAAGCAGAATAATTACAAGCGATCCGCCTATCTTCAGATCACGTTTTTGTTTTTCATTAAGCTCATTGAAATTTAAATTGATCATTTATAATACTTCTTTTATCAAAGCTTTAATTGCTTCCCGGTCCTCCGGGATTTACTCCGATATTCACACCAGGAGCATAAATAATGCCGTCTCCCTGCGAAGACTCCTGCGGTGTATCGCTTATGGATGGTGTTTCCGGCTGTGTTTCGGCAATCGTTCCTTCGTTCTCCGATGAATAATTATAGCCTCCGTCATCCGTGTATGTTCCTCTGTCGGATTCAGGTATTATTATCCTTCCTCCTGAGGTGTGATGGTCACACTTTTCTGTAGGAACATTGTCAATATCAAAATACTCTGTATATACGGCGTTGCTTCCGCCTCTGACATCTGCATAACAGCCGCTGTGAGGAAGCTTTCCGCTCTTTCTGCAGACTTCGATCTCAACTATACCGTCCGGTTTTTCAAAGCCTGTATCCTCGAGTCCTTCGTTGACCTTCGTCATTATCTTCTTCCATATATTTTTATGGAAGGAGGTTCCGCCGTTATACTCCCCTGTCTGTGAATCGCTCAGTGACTGGTTGTCATCACATCCGCCCCATATGCCTGCCGTATAGTACGGTGTGTAACCAACGAACCAGACATCGTTATTATTGGTGGTCGTTCCTGATTTACCGGCAGTTGTCATATTGTCGAGATGAGCTCTGCTTGAGGTGTTATTGACAGTAAAGCCTCTTGCCCACTTGGTATGAGCCTCTGTGGAGCGCTTCAATGCATCTGTGAGCAGGAAAGCCGTAGTCTCCTTCATGACACGCTCTTCCTCATCCTCATCCATATCAATTATAAGGTTGCCCTTATGATCATAGATCTTTGTGAACAGCTTTGCCTGTCCGTACATTCCGCCGTCTGCAATAGTCGCAAAGGCATCCGTAAGCTCTATATTTGTGACGCCCTTTGTAATTCCTCCGAGCGCTGTAGCAACATTATTATCCTCTTTTGTCAGAGAGCTTATACCGAGTTTCTTCGCAAATTCGACTCCGTACTCAGGTGTTACCGTCTCATACATACATCTTACGGCAATGATATTCATTGAGAATTCGATACCGTCACGAATACTTGAATATCCGAAGTAATTGCCTTTCTTCCACCAGTTTTTAAATGTCTTATTGCCGAGCGTGAACTCCGAATCATAGTAGCATGTGCCAAGAGTTGCTCCAAACTCCTCAAGGGCAGGTGCAAATGCTGTAACCACCTTGAAAACAGAACCCGGCTGCTTATATGTATTGGTAGCTCTGTTTATGGTAAGTGAATATTTCTTTTCACCTCTTCCTCCGCTTAAGGCCTTAACTTCCTTGGTCTTCTGATTCATAAGAACAAAGGATACCTGTGGCTGAAGTGTTGTATCAAGAGTTTCCGCAACTATCTCATCGCCTGCGGCTTCGCTGTATATCGTGGCCTTGTATTCATTTACAGCTGCCTTAACGGAATCTTCAGATCTGAAAAGTCCGTCATAGCCGCTGCCCTTGACATTCTTATAATACTTTTCAATATCCTTTTCACTGTAATGCTTAAGTCCGTCAGACTTGTGCTTAATTGAGCAGCGCCACTTGAAGCTGTATTTTGCGGTATCGTAGTTATCCGGGTTATTGACCTCTGTATCAACGATTTCCTGAAGCTTCGGATCCTGTGTAGTCATGATCCTCAAGCCGCCGGAATAAAGCATATTCTTTGCCTCGGCTTCTGTTATGCCTAATTTATCCTTTAATACCTTCTGAACCTGATCTATAAGTGCGTCTGTGAAATAGCTGTATATTTTAGAGGATTCGGAAATGCTGGTATCATGCAGTTTAATGCTGTCATAGACGCTTGTACTCGATGCAGCCTTTCTTTCATCTTCCGAAATATATCCCTGCTCCTTCATATTCTTTAATACCTGAAGTCGTCTTTCCTGGTTATCCTCAGGATGTGTGAGAGGATTAAGCCTTGAAGGATTTTTGGTGATGGATGCAAGCACACTGCATTCTGCAAGATCCAACTCATTAAGCTTCTTGCCAAAATATCTTTCTGCGGCCACCTTGACCCCAAGAGTATTATTACCAAGGTTGATGGTATTAAGATAATCTGTAATTATCTTCTTCTTAATGTCTTCCTTTGATTTTCCTGGCTGATTCTCTAATCTCAGGGCAATATACCACTCCTGAAACTTTCTTTCATAAAGCATAAAGCCCTTTTCATTTCCGCCTGAAAAGACATTATTCTTAATAAGCTGCTGTGTTATAGTTGATCCTCCGCCCGCGGAGCTGTCTCCGGTAACGACTCCCTTAACTGCTCTTGATATAGATTTGAAATCAATACCGTTATGCTGCCAGAAACGCTGATCCTCTATAGCCACAAAGGCATTAATAAGGTTTATAGGTATCTCTTCATAGGAGGCCTCTTCTCGGTTTGAGCCCTCCTGCACAAGTGTAGCTACAAGAGCACCTTCAGTATCATAGGTCGTTGTTGCATAGCCCTTAGGTGAGAAATCAAGAGTATCTATATCAGGTGCGTTATCAATAATGCCTATGAGCATTCCCATACCCATCGCCGCCGCACTTAAGCCTGCAAGCATAAAGACAGTAACAATAATCAGCTTTATCTTATGTATGCGCTGATTTATCTCTTTTTGGTCTCCGTATGTTATTTCTTCAAGCTGATCATTGACAGCTTTTTTAGTGAAATTCATCCTGTCCTCCGATGTCACATGGATAACAAAACTATCTGTAAAAATTTGCACAAAGCTTATTATATTTTATCACAGCATACACCTTGGTACAAATTATAAAATGCTTTAGAACCTTACAAATAAATTACGGCTTTTGGATTGTCCATTCACATAAACAGTAAAGTATAGTAAAATATCAGGCATGATACTTGCAGTTAATAATTTATCAAAAACATATGACGGAAAGGATATCCTTAAGGGTATCAGCTTTCACATAGAGGCACATGACAAGCTTGCTGTTACCGGCATCAACGGTGCAGGTAAATCCACTCTTTTAAAGCAGATAATCGGTGAAGAAAATCCTGATTCGGGAAGCATTACCATACCGAAGGATGCCCGCATAGGATATCTTTCTCAGAATATGGATGCAGACTCCGAAAAGAGCATTTACGATGAAGTCATAAGCATTAAACAAGACGTCATTGATATGGAAAATGAGCTCAGAAGCCTGGAAAAGGCTATGCAAACTGATCAGAGCGAATCTCTTATGAAACGTTATTCTGAGCTTTCACACCGTTTTGAGCTTGAAAACGGATATGCCGTGCGTTCCAATGTTACCGGCATCCTTAAAGGTCTCGGCTTCAAGGAAGATGAATTCGATAAAAAGGTCTCTCTGCTTTCCGGAGGTCAAAAAACCAGGCTTGCCCTCGGCAGGCTTTTGCTTGAGGCTCCGGACATTCTTATACTTGACGAGCCCACTAACCATCTTGACATAGCTTCCGTTTCATGGCTTGAGGGCTATCTTAAGGCATGGAAGGGCGCCGTTATCATCGTTTCGCATGACAGATATTTCCTTGACCGTATCGTTAATAAGGTCCTGGACATTGAAAACGGCACTGCCACTATGTTCACAGGAAACTACACTGCCTTTGCCGAAAAGAAGGCTGCGCTCAGAAAAGACCGTATGAGAGCATATCTTAACAATCAGGCAGAGATAAAGCATCAGCAGGAAGTTATAGATAAGCTCAAACAGTTTAACCGTGAAAAATCCATAAAACGTGCGGAGTCCCGTGAAAAAGCACTTGCAAAGATCGACCGCGTGGCAAAGCCTTTTGACGTTGACGATGCAATGAAGCTGCATTTTACACCTTCAAAGCTTTCCGGAAAGGATGTTATATTTGCCGAGCATCTCGGCAAAGCTTTCGGGGACAAAGAGCTTTTTTCAGGTGTGGAGCTTGATGTTAAGCGCGGTGAAAAGCTCGCCATTATAGGCCCTAACGGAACCGGCAAGACAACACTTTTAAAGATCATTAACGGAACAGAGGAAGCCGACAGCGGTGAAATAGAGTACGGAACCAGAGTTGAGATCGCTTATTATGATCAGGAGCATCACGTGCTTGATCCGGATAACACTGTATTCGACGAGATATCCGATGCCTATCCTTATATGAACAATACAGAGATCCGCAATCTGCTGGCATCCTTCCTTTTTACGGGTGATGATGTATTCAAGCTTATTAAAGATCTTTCCGGCGGTGAAAAGGGCAGACTTTCCCTTGCAAAACTAATGCTTTCAAAGGCCAATCTCCTTCTTTTAGACGAGCCTACCAACCATCTTGACATCACTTCAAAGGAAATACTTGAAGAGGCTGTCAAAAACTATGAAGGAACTGTCATCTATGTATCTCATGACAGATATTTTATAAACCGTACTGCAACAAGAATACTTGAGCTCGATCACAAGCACTTCGTAAACTATCAGGGTAATTACGATTATTATCTTGAAAAGCAAGCCGATGCTTCATTTGATAAGGAAAAGGCTGTAAGCGGCATAGTCTCAGACTTTAATGCTTCCGGCAATAAAGCTTTAGGAAAAACAGCTTCTTTTGATGGTAAAAACGCTGTCTCTGATACTAATTCAACTGGAGCATTTAACGCTAATTTCGCCTCCGATGAATGTGATTCAGCTTCTGTAAATGTTAACGGACAAAATGCAGGCAATAATACCAATGCAGCTGCTGAAGTAAAGCTAAGCTTTAAGGAGCAAAAGGAAAGAAAACAGCAGCAGCAAAAGCTTCGCACAGCGCTTACCAACTGTGAAAAAGAAATCGAGCAGCACGAAACTGCCATTTCAGATATTGATACTCAGATGGCTGATCCTGCTACAGCCGTAAACTCAGCAAAATTAAATGAGCTCAGCACAAAACAGGCAGAACACTCCGCTAAATTGGAGGAGCTCTATATTAAGTGGGAAGAGCTTTCCGAGGCGCTTGAAAACTTCTGAATCGAAAGATGCGGCAGTAACTAAACTTCCGCATCTTATTATTTATTATTTATTTTTCATAACTATTTTTTACAAGGGCATAATGCCAAGTGAAAAGGTTTTAGATTTTCCAGTGGATTGTAACACTCTCACTGGTAGCGTCAATCTGTGATATAAGTATATCAACCACCTTGCGCTTATCGTCAAAGCTCACGGACTCC
>JALELZ010000017.1 GCA_022768465.1 Lachnospiraceae bacterium | reverse complement strand
TGAGTGATAAAGGGAGCTTTAGTGCTGATACTTATCTGACGGGATAAAGTTTTATAAAGATAAGCCTCAATAGCTCAGTTGGTTAGAGCATCTGACTGTTAATCAGGGGGTCCCAGGTTCAAGTCCTGGTTGGGGCGTTTTTACCGGTTCTTTTTGAGCCGGTTTTTTTGATTATAAAAATGTTTTCAATTAGTCTTTGCATTGAATTTTTTTATAGATTCTAGACATTAATTTGTTTGAATTTTAATTATAAATATCACCTAAAAAGCGTCGCCTACTATTATCAATTTTCCGAAAAAAATTTGACGTCTTGTTATCAATTATTATATATGTTAGATTTGATACAGTTAATAATTCAATATTGACCGAATGATGACAGTCTGAAACATT
Organism: Lachnospiraceae bacterium; assembly: GCA_022768465.1. Taxonomy (GTDB): domain Bacteria; phylum Bacillota; class Clostridia; order Lachnospirales; family Lachnospiraceae; genus Avilachnospira. The sequence goes on along the minus strand of JALELZ010000017.1, from coordinate 72,115 downwards.
CCATAAATGGAAGACGGACGCTGAAACCGGCATTATTTAACGGATGTGTCGGGAAACACAACTCTCACGTAAAGAAGAAGACTGTCGGACGGAACTCTGAAGAGACTGTTTTAATACAGCACCAACGAGGCTATAACCAACAGGTATAAGGGACAGAGGAATACGTTAATGTATTTCCTGTGTCTTTTTTGTTATGTAATTTTCTATATACAATAAAACTGACAGGCTGCAGACGGGAAATATCTATCCTATCTGCAGCTATTTGTATATGTCTGTATATTGCATTCTTTCAAATTGTTGAGGGGCCATTTGGATTCAGAGTGTTGTGTACAAAACATTATATAAAAAGCTGAAGCTGTTATAACAGATTGGATAGATCAATTATAAAACAGGAGGCTTTTATGAGAAAAAGAAAAATTTTGTTACAAAGTGCGGGATTATTATCATCACTAATATTATTGAGTGCGTGTTCTCAGAAAAATATTGTTGCGCCATCTGCATCAGAGACAAGTGTGTATGAAACATCTGGCGTTGCTGAAGACGTATCTTCGGAGGATGCAAACGGACTCACTGTTAAGGTTGTGAATGGCATCTTTACGGGTACAGTTGAGGATAATGGTGTCTATACATGGAAAGGAATTCCTTATGCAAAAGCGCCGGTTGGTGATTTAAGGTGGAAAGCACCTGAGGCAGTTGAGGCCTCAGATGAAAAATATGATGCTGCACGGTTCGGATATTCATGTCCTCAGTATGAGTGGCCGTCAGAACCTGCAAGCTACAATGAGATCTCAGAGGATTGTCTTACTTTAAATGTCTGGGCTTCTGATGTTGAGACTGCTGATAAACCAGTAATGATATATTTTCATGGAGGCGGTTACGCTTGGGGAGGTACATCTGATCCACTGTATAACGGAAAGAACTTTGTAAAAGAGTATCCTGATATAATTATGGTTTCGGCAAACTATCGTGTCGGAATGTATGGATTTATTGATTTTTCAGATGTTCCGGGAGGGGAGGATTTCCCAGACTCTTCGAGACTTGGAATTCTTGATCAGCTCCAGTCAATAAGATGGGTTAAAGATAATATTGAAGCTTTTGGTGGTGATCCGAATAATATAACAATTTTCGGAGAGTCTGCAGGTGCAGGAACTATTAGTGCAATATTAACAATGGATTTTGAAGACGATTTGTTCCAAAGAGCAATAATTGAATCAGGAAGTCTTGCAATCACTAATGACAAAGAAGGTTATGAAACCGTAGGTCTCACAGAAGCATTACTTGAAAGATCAGGTGCAGAAAATATGGATGACCTTATGGCTATTCCTGAAAAGGAACTTATTGATATATATTTTAAGCCTGATGAAGAGGATACTACCCTTAATGACATGGTCGTAATGCCTCTAAGAGACGGAAATGTGATTCCTCTTGATGGATATTCTGTTATCAAAGAAGGAAAAAATAAGAATATTGATGTTATGGTAGGATCTAATGCTAATGAGTTTAATTATTGGATAGAAGAAGTTGCTATGGGCTTTGAGACAGAAAGCATTGAAGATGCAATACCTCTATATCAGGAATATTGCTTGGATCCAAAGGTGGATGCTACTATATCCTTCTTCAATGATGAAGAAAAAAATGACCTTGAGAAATATTGGAATTCATTGCCTGAAGATATGGATCATGTTGAAAAGTATACGGAATTTATAAATGATATTGTATTCAGAGTTCCATCTGTTAAGTTAGCAGAATGCCATGCCGATGCGGGCGGAAACAGCTACGTATATTATTTTGCAAAGGAATCTACAAATCCGGGAATGGGTGCCTGCCACGCATCGGAACTTGCATATGTATTCAACAGTCCTGATGAAACTATCTTTTCAGGCGAGGTTGACACAGAACTTGCAAAGAAGATGTCAAATATGTGGGCGAATTTTGCCAGAACAGGAAATCCGAGCATAGAAGGATTTACCTGGGAAAAATTTGATACTGATAACAGAAAGACACTTGTAATTGGAAATGACAGCTCTCTTACAATGGAGGAAGACCCGCTTGGAGAGCAGAGAGAGTATATGGAAGACCTTGTAAAGTGGGGGCATATACAGAATAATTATTAACGCTTATATACTTTGTTATTGATTATTATCTTAAGATATATTTCGTATTATTAGTTTTCGTTTGATCTTTTTTGTTATCTGACGAATTGGTTTCAAAAATTTGATATGTATATAAAGCAATGCTGCCTGCCGGTGAAAATGAAATCGACAGGCAGCATTTTCGTCTGTTTTTTTATAAATACTGAGGCCTTAATATTGCAAACTTTTATTGACTTACAGACACTTTAGTGTAATAATGTGGTAACACAATATCAACATGAATTTATCAATTTGTTTTCATATACATTATTCGGAGATATACACCATGAACCTTGATGAATCAGTTCTCAAAAAAGAAGAAAAAACAGCGTTCCTGCTGCGCTCTCTATACCAGCAGTATGGATGCCTTCAGTACAAAATGAGCAAATTTGAGGAATATGACCTCTATGCTAAAAACAGAGATTTTCTTGTCTCAGACAATATTATAACCTTTACTGATACAAACGGAAAGCTTATGGCGCTTAAGCCTGATGTAACTCTGTCTATTGTCAGAAACACGAGAGACATTCCTGGATATGTAAACAAGGTCTTTTACAATGAGAATGTTTATAGAGTATCTCGCGGTTCTCATGCCTACAAGGAAATCATGCAGGCAGGTCTTGAATGTATCGGCGATATTGATGACTACAATATTTTTGAAACTGTGTTGCTGGCAGTGAAAAGCCTGGATATTATTTCAGACGAAAATATCTTAAGCATTTCTCATCTTGGCATCATCATTTCTCTTTTACAGGAGATTGGCTTAAATGATGATGAGCAGAAAAAAGCTATAAAGCTCATCGGCAGTAAAAATATGCATGAGCTGGAAAGCCTTTGCTCAAATGCTGCAAAGAAAACTGCAATTGTAAATATGGAAGCCTTATCCGATGAGGATTCTATAAACATAACCGCTGACAATACTCTTGTAAATAGCATCGAAAGAGTAATGCGTATCCTAATGCTCAATGGTTCACCGGAAGATATACTTCCAAGATTGCGTGAAGAAGGCTGCAACGAGGATGCTGTTGCTCAGCTTGAAGCTCTTACGTCTATGCTGAATGCAGCAGGAGAGGGCAGCAGAGTGATTATTGATTTTTCTGTTGTCAGTGATATGAGCTACTATAACGGAATTGTTTTTAAAGGCTATGTGAAGGGTGTTCCGGAAAGCATCTTAAGCGGAGGCCAATATGATCAGCTTCTTAAAAAGATGGGTAAAAGAGCAAGAGCAGTAGGCTTTGCGGTATACATGGATTTCCTTGAAAGATATTTTGAAAATGACAACATTTATGATGTTGATGCAGTCATAATGTATGATGATAATACAGACAGAAGGGCGCTATTCAATGCAGTTCAGGTTGCAATGAATAAAGGAATGAAGGTCACTGCACAAAAAGAGGTTCCGGAAAAGCTCCGCTGCAAAATAATATATACTATAGATAAATACGGAGCACTTAAGGAAAAGCAGCCGGATAATACACAGGGAAAGAATAAGAGTTTTAATAATAAGGAGGCTTCCAATGCTTAATATTGCACTGCCTAAGGGAAGGCTCGGAGAAAAAGTATATGACATGTTTGAAAAGGCAGGATATGATTGCCAGTCAATACATGAAAAGAACAGAAAGCTGCTGTTTGAAAATCCGGAAAAGGACATTTGTTTCTTCTGGGTCAAGCCATCCGATGTAAATATTTACGTTGAAAGGGGAGCAGCTGATATAGGTGTTGCAGGCAAGGATATATTACTTGAATATGAGCCTGATGTTTACGAACTGGCAGATCTTAGGATCGGAAAATGCATTATGGCTGAGGCTGCAAGAAACGGATATATAGATCAGCCGCAGAGAACCAAGAGAGTTGCAACAAAGTTTGAGAACATTGCCAGAAGCTATTATGCTTCAATCGGAAGAGATATTGATATAATACATTTAAACGGATCGATCGAGCTTGCGCCTATACTCGGACTTTCGGATGTAATTGTGGATATAGTTGAGACCGGATCTACACTTAAGGAAAATGACCTTGCTGTAGTTGAAAAAATAGTAGATATCAGTGCCAGACTTATAGCAAATAAGGCGTCTTATGAGTTTAAAAAGGCACAGATAACGGCAATTGCCGGAGCACTCAGTAATCAGGCTGCAGAACGAGAAGCACTTGAAAAAGATCCAGATAATAAATAAGCTGATTATATTAAATTTTTAGATACTGATAATTTAGACTTTAAGGCTCAGTCAATGAGTATAAGAGGTGGATTATGATAAAAATACTTAAATACGGAGAAGTACCCAACAGCGAGCTTTTTATAAGGACCGATGCCTTAAGTAATGTTGCCGATACTGTATCAGATATACTTGATAATGTCAGAAGAAACGGAGACAAAGCTCTGATAGAGTATACAGAGAGATTTGATAAGGTCAGGCTTAAAGGTCTTGAGGTGACGAAGGAAGAGCTTGAGGACGCTCTTTCAAAGGTTGAACCTGAGTTTATGGGAGTACTGGAAAGAGCTGCGGCAAATATCAGAGCCTTTCACAGCCGTCAGGTAAGAAACAGCTTCATACTTAATGAACAGGACGGCGTAGTTATAGGCCAGAAGATAATGCCTATAGAAAAAGTCGGCATATATGTTCCTGACGGAACTGCTCCGCTTTCATCCACAGTCCTCATGGACACTATTCCGGCAAAGATAGCTGGCTGCAAGGAAATCATCATGGTTTCGTCCCCTAATGCGGACGGAAATATTAACCCATATATTCTTGCGGCAGCAAGCGTGGCAGGTGTAGATAGGATATTCAAGGTAGGCGGCGCACAGGCAATCGGAGCACTTGCTTTCGGAACAGAAAGTATTCCAAGGGTAGATAAGATAGTTGGACCAGGCAGTGCATATGTTGCAGAGGCCAAAAAGCAGGTATACGGAAGAGTTTCTATAGATATGATTGCCGGTCCGAGCGAGATCCTTGCTGTTGCTGATGAAAAAACAGAACCGAGATATATTGCGGCAGATATGCTTTCACAGGCTGAGCATGATTATAATGCCACAGCAGTGCTTGTAACTAATTCCATGGAGCTTGCACTTAGGGTTCAGAAGGAGTTAGAGGTTCAGATAGAAAAGCTTCCGAGACGTGACATTGCAAGGGCATCTATAGATAATAACGGTAAGATAATAGTAGCAGATGATCTTATGAAGGCCATTGACATTGCGAATGAGATAGCACCGGAGCATCTTGAGCTTTGCGTGGACGAGCCATTTGATTATCTTGATAAAATCAAGCACGCCGGATCAATATTTATGGGCAGGAATTGTCCTGAGGCAGTAGGTGATTATTTCGCCGGACCTAATCACACACTTCCTACAAGCGGTACAGCAAGATTTTTCAGTCCGCTTTCGGTTGATGATTTTGTGAAAAAGTCTCAGTATACATATTTTTCAGCTGAAGCGCTTGATAAAGTGGCAGATGACATTGCCATGTTTGCTGAAAAGGAAGCACTCATGGGACATGCCAGAAGTGTAATGATAAGGACAGAGGACAGAAGGAATAAAGCATAAATTTGCAAACTAAAGGGAATAAGGAAAAGGTTTGTAAATTAATTGTATTTGACGGAGCATTAAAATGAGCAGATTTATAACAAAAACTCTGAGTGCCCTGACCCCGTACACACCGGGAGAACAGCCTCAGGATATGAAATATATAAAGCTTAATACAAATGAATCACCTTTTGAGCCATCGGAAAAGGCGGTAGAAATAGCTAAAGAGCATGAAAGAAGGCTGAATCTGTATTCGGATCCGCAGTGCATTCTTGTCAGAGAAAAGCTTGCGGAAATATATGAGGTCGATAAGGATGAGATCGTTTTAGGAAATGGCTCAGATGAGCTTTTATTCTTTTCATTCAAAGCCTTCTGCGATGAAAGCAGGCCGGCTGTGTTTCCGGATATAACTTATGGATTTTATCCTGTATTTTCGGAAATAAATCGTGTGCCTTATAAGGAGATTCCGTTAAGGGATGATTTTTCTGTAAATATAGACGATTATAGTGAAAAGGGCTGCACGATTTTTATCGCTAATCCAAATGCGCCTACAGGAAAAGCCCTTCCTGTAGAGACGATTGAGGAACTGGTAAAAAATCATCCTGACGACGTTATTATAATAGACGAGGCATATGTGGATTTCGGAGGTGAAAGCTGTGTACCTCTTATTCATAAATATGAAAATATCATCGTTATAAGAACCTTCTCAAAATCCCGTTCACTTGCAGGTGCACGCATAGGCTTTGCAATAGGAGCAAAGGGAGTTATAGGAGATCTTAATACTATAAGGTACTCATTTAATCCTTATAATATAAACTCAATGACAATGGCAATGGCATACGGAGTTCTGTGTGATGAGGAATATACATATAAAAACTGCCGTACTATAATGGAAAACAGAGAGTTTGTCTCTAATGGGCTTAAGAGTTTAGGATTTGAAGTTATAGATTCAAAGGCCAATTTCATATTTGCAAAGACGGAAAAAATAAGCGGAGGCAAGCTTTACGATGAGCTTAAAAAGCGCGGAGTGCTTGTGAGACATTTTGATAAGGAAAGAATATCTGATTATAATCGCATAACGATAGGCACTAAAAAAGAGATGGAGACATTTACAGAAACGGTAAAGAAAATACTGAAAGCGGGTGAACAGCCATGAGAACAGCCGAAATCAGCAGAGACACGAAGGAAACCAAGATAAAGCTTAAGCTCTCACTTGACGGAAGCGGTAATTCCGATATTGATACAGGCATAGGCTTTATGGATCATATGCTGACACTTTTTGCAAAGCACGGTCGTTTTGATCTTACAGTAAGGTGTGACGGAGATACCTATGTGGATGATCATCATTCGGCAGAGGATATCGGCATTTGCCTCGGACAGGCTTTCAGAGAGGCACTCGCAGATAAAAAAGGAATTTGTCGTTACGGAGACATTATACTTCCTATGGATGAGGCTCTGATACTTGCTGCAGTGGATATTTCAGGAAGATCATATCTTGGTTATGCGCTTGATATCCCGACGGAAAAGGTTGGAAGCTTTGATACCGAGCTGGTGGAGGAATTCTTTATTGCATTCACCTCTAATGCAGGCATTGATCTTCATTTAAGACAGCTTGCGGGAAGAAATTCTCATCACATCATTGAGGGAGCCTTTAAAGCAGCGGGCAGAGCATTAAGAAAGGCTGTCAGCATTGATAAGGAAGCTTCAGATGAGGTTCCCAGTACAAAAGGCTTATTATAAGCGGTATGGACGGAGAAATAATGTTAGCAATAGTTGATTACGGAGTCGGAAATCTTTTTTCATTGAAAAGCTCTGTGGCAGCAATAGGGGTAGATGCTGTTATAACAGGAGATGCGGAGACCATATTAAATGCTGAACGCATAATACTGCCCGGAGTCGGGGCCTTCGGAGATGCTGTTGATAAGCTGAGAGCAACAGGCCTTGATAAGGCTGTGATAAGAGCTGCAGAAAACGGAACTCCGCTTTTAGGTATATGTGTAGGAATGCAGATGCTTTTTGAAAAGGACTATGAGTACGGAGAGCACGACGGTCTTGGACTTATACCGGGAGAGGTACGATCAATAAGAGAGCTTATAGCTCCTGAGATGAAGGTTCCTGCTATAGGCTGGAGCTCATTGAGCTACAAAAAAGACAGCAGACTTTTTAAGGACATAGCTGCCGGAGAATTTGTTTATTTCGTGCATTCATATTCGGCAGTAAAATGTGAACAATATATAAGTGCAGTCACAAATTACGGAGTTGAGATAACGGCTGCAGTTGAAAAGGGCAATGTTTACGGAACACAGTTTCATCCGGAAAAAAGCGGTGAAATCGGACTTAAGATACTTAAAAATTTCTGCAATATATAAATTAGTTACATTAACAGGAGAAGGATATGCTTATTTTCCCGGCAATAGACCTTTACGAAGGAAAGGCTGTAAGATTATATAAGGGTGATTATGCACAGATGACCGTATACAGTGAGTATCCGGAGAATGTTGCAGCTGATTTTAAAAGCTGCGGAGCCAAGTGCATACATATGGTGGATCTTGAAGGAGCCAAAAACGGAGATACTCCCAATATTGAAACAGTAAAGAAAATAGCCGGCAGGACAGATCTATTCACTGAGATCGGAGGCGGCATAAGAAGCCTTGATGTAATAGAAAAATATCTGTCAGCAGGAGTCGACCGGGTAATTCTCGGTACGGCAGCAGTTACTGACAGAGCCTTCCTTGAAAAGGCGGCAGCAGATTATGCAGAGCATGTAGCCGTTGGCATTGACATAAAGGACGGAATGGTCGCAATAAAGGGCTGGACTGAGAAATCTGAGAGGGACGCCTTCGAGTTTTGCCGTGAAATGCAGGAGCTTGGTATAAAAACTATCATATGTACCGATATATCAAGAGACGGTGCTATGAGAGGAACGAACCTTGAGCTATATAAAAAGCTTTCGGAGCAGTTTTCAATGGATATAGTTGCTTCAGGTGGAGTATCCGGCATTGATGACATTATTAAGCTTAAGGAAATGAACTTATACGGAGCTATCATTGGTAAGGCTTATTATACCGGAGCTATTGACCTAAAAGAGGCCGTTAAACTGGCAGAAAATTAAAATGTATTAGAGCACAGCGCAAAAAAACAGAAAGAAATGAAGAGGAATGCGTTTATACCATTAGAACGTGAGGTTAAATGCGAAGTCGTGCAATTATAAAGGAGCATAAATGCTTACAAAAAGAATCATTCCGTGTCTGGATGTCAAAGACGGAAGAGTTGTAAAAGGAGTTAATTTTAAAGGGCTTAATGATGTTTCCTCACCGGTTGAGCTGGCAGGATATTACAGTGATAACGGAGCCGATGAGCTTGTTTTCTACGATATAACAGCTTCAGCAGAAGGAAGAGCACTTTTTACCGATATTCTGAAGGAGGTTGCTTCTAAAATATTCATACCGCTTACGGTAGGCGGAGGAATAAACTCGCTTGAAGATTTTGACAGGGTATTAAAATGCGGAGCCGATAAGGTGAGCGTGAATTCGGGAGCAATAAAAAGACCTGAGCTTATAAAAGAGGCAGCGGAAAAATACGGAAATCAGTGTGTAGTCATTTCGGCAGATGTAAAGCGAGTGAACGGAGAGTACAGAGTATTTGCAAAAGGAGGACGTGAGGACACCGGCATGGAAGCTATCAGCTGGATAAAGCACTGTGTCGAGCTCGGAGCCGGAGAGGTTGTACTAAATTCAATAGATACGGACGGAGTAAAAAACGGGTTTGATATTGAAATGCTTAAGGCTGTCTGCGATGCAGTAGATGTTCCGGTTATAGCTTCGGGCGGTGCAGGCTGCATAGAAGATTTCGAAAAGCTTTTTAAAGAACTGCCTAAGGCAGATGCCGGACTTGCTGCTTCAATATTCCATTTCGGAGAAGTAAAGATCAGCGACCTGAAAAAGCGACTTTCTGAGATAGGCATACCGGTCAGAATATAATAGAAAAGAAAATTTCAAATATTAAGGGGATTTGGGAGGCTTTAAATGATAAACATAGACGAGCTTAAATTTGATGAAAAGGGACTCATACCTGCAGTAGTAGTGGATGCATACAGTAAAAAAGTACTGACACTTGCATACATGAACAAAGAAAGCCTGAAAATATCAATGGAAAAGGGCTTGACCTGCTTTTGGAGCCGTTCAAGACAGGAGCTGTGGTTAAAAGGAGAAACTTCAGGAAACTACCAGCACATAGTATCAATAACTGCAGACTGTGACAAAGATGCACTCACCATCGTAGTTGAAAAAGACGGCCCGGCATGCCATAAGGGAACAGATTCCTGCTTTGAATATCCAGTATGGCAGAGCGAGGATAGACATGAATTCTCAATAGAAGGACTGTATGAGCTTTTGGAAGGAAGAAAAGAAGAAAAACCTGAGGGCTCATATACCACATACCTGTTCGAGAAAGGACTCGACAAAATACTGAAAAAAGTCGGAGAAGAGTGCACAGAGGTAATAATAGCCGGCAAAGCCGAGGACAAAAAAGAAACAATATACGAAATCGCAGACCTTGCATACCATGTAATGGTACTTATGGTAGAGGCAGGCATCAGCGTAGAAGACATACAAAAAGAACTGGCCTCAAGACACATCATCGATCATAAAGTGAAACAGGAAAAAATGACGCATTAAGCAGATCGGAAAGAAAACAGGGCAGAAGTTTACTTATGACCTGTTTACTTTTTGAGATGCAAACGAACATGAGCAAAAAGGACGAAGTCCGATTTGCGAATGGGCGTAGTGCTTTGAGAGCACGAAGTGCGGAGAAGCACGTAATGCGTCAATAATAAAAAAAGGAAAGATAAAGAACATCCAAAAGCAAAAAGGACGAAGTCCGATTTGCGAATGGACGTAGTGCTTTGAGAGCACGAAGTGCGGAGAAGCACGTAATGCGTCAATAATAAAAAAAGCAAGGAAGAGGAACGTCCAAAAGCAAAAAAGGACGAAGTCCGATTTGCGAAATAGGATATAATTGAAGTATACTTAGGAGGAGCGTCTGCTCGCATCAAAACTGAAAGGAACAAACTACAATATGTTTTTTATGCTTGGGATCAATGATGCAAGAAAAAATTTGAACTTTTCCCAAACAATTATATGTGACTCATGCGGAAGATACGGAAATTATCAGGTATTCATGACATATACCGTGCTGTCGCTGTTTTTTATACCGTGTTTTAAGTGGAACAGACATTATTATGTACAGACAAGCTGCTGCAATACTCTCTATGAGCTTGATCCGGAAGTCGGAAGAGCAATAGAGCACGGAGCAGAGGTTGAGATCCTGCCTGAGCATTTATACAGGCTTAATCAGGGACAGTATACAAACGGTTATAAGCGCTGCAATAACTGTGGCTATGAAACTGCAGAGGACTTTGAATATTGTCCTAAATGCGGCAGCAGGTTTTGAAATTCTAAAGGCATATAGAACAAACAAGGAAGAATAAAAATGATAACTACAGATTTTCATACACATACGCTTTACTGTGATGGCAACAATACACCGAGAGAAATGGTGCTTGCAGCTATAGAAAAAAAGATGACGGCGATAGGCTTCACGGGACATGCATATACATCATTCGACACTGAATGGTGCATGTCACTTGAAAATACCGAAAAGTATATATCTGATATTAAAGAATTAAAGAAAGAATTTGCAAATAGTATAAAGATATATTGTGGGGCAGAATGGGATTATTTTTCTGACGGACCAAGTGAGAAATTTGAATACCGTATAGGCTCGGTGCATTATATTGAGCGTGATGGCATCAGAAAAACAGTAGATGAAAACAAAGATAATTTTTCAGCACTTGTAAATACGCTTTATGGCGGAGATTATTATGCATGTGCCGAAGATTATTACAGAAATGTCGGAAATGTTCTTGAAAAAACAGGTGCTGATATAGTCGGACATTTCGATCTGATAACAAAGTTTAATGAGGGCAATTTACTATTCGATACAGATAACGAGCGCTATATAAGAGCCTGGCAGAATGCAGCAGACAATTTACTGAAATATAAAAAGCCTTTTGAAATAAATACAGGGGCAATATCAAGAGGCTATAGAACAAAACCGTATCCGGCAATCGATATCATTGATTACATAGGAAAACGAGGAGGAACATTTATATTGTCAAGCGACAGTCATTCTGTCAATACTTTGCTTTTTGGCTTTGATGAATGGGAGAAGTACCTTACTGATAAGGGATATAAGCTTGTTGATACTGTATGTTAAACTATTATCAGTACGCTGAAATAATAAAAATACAAATAAAAACCGAAGGTGTTTAATATAAATCTGTTAATATCCTCAATAAGAGTGTATAATAATTATGAACCGTATTCGTTGTGACGTGGTTCGGCGGTATATGTGCAGGCATAAACAGAAATGCTTAGTGCTTCGCAAGGCTTAAGTCACGGCGGATAAAAATGTCAAAACAATAAGGATGGGCAAAAAATGGCGATTAAAGTTGGTATCAATGGTTTTGGCCGCATTGGCCGTGTAGCTATCAGGATCATGGCAGCCAGACCTGATGAGTTTGAAATCTGTGGAATCAATATCAGAAACACTGATCTTGACTTCATGGTTTATCAGCTCAAGTACGATACAGTATTCGGCAGATTTGATGGTACAGTTGATAAGTATGACGAAGGACTTGTGATCAACGGCAGGAAGGTCAGAGTTTTCGGAGAGTCAGATGCAGCAAACATTAAGTGGAGCGAGTGCGGTGCTGAGTATATCATCGAATCTACAGGTGTTTATCTCACAGCTGAGACAGCAGGCGCACATCTTGCAGGCGGAGCTAAGAAGGTTATTATGTCAGCTCCTGCAAAGGACAGCACTCCTATGTTCGTAGTAGGTGTTAACCACAACACATACACAGCAGACATGAAGATAGTTTCTAACGCTTCATGTACCACTAACTGTCTTGCACCTATGACGAAGGTCCTCAATGACAACTTCGGAGTAGAGCAGGGACTTATGTCAACAATTCATTCTTCAACATCAAAGCAGCACACAGTTGATGCTCGTGATAAGAAGGATTGGAGAATAGGTCGTTCAGTTTACGGCAATATTATTCCTTCAACAACAGGCGCTGCAAAGGCGGTAGGAAAGGTTATCCCTGAGCTTAACGGAAAGCTTACAGGCATGAGCTTCAGAATACCTGCAGCAGATGCTTCTATCGTTGATCTTACAGTAAGATTAAAGAAGCCGGCTACATACGATGAAATCGTGGCAGCTATGGAGAAGGCAGCAGAAGGAGAACTTAAGGGTATACTTGAGGTAACTCATGATCCTATCGTATCAGCAGACGTTCTCGGAAACAATGCACCTTGCGTATTTGATGCAAAGGGCGGAATTGCTCTTGACGATCAGTTCGTAAAGGTCCTTGCATGGTATGATAATGAGTGGGGCTACACAAGCAACCTCGTTCGCATGATTAGCCATATGGCAAAGGTAGACGCTGAAGCAGGAGTTTAATATAAACTTTTGCCATCACTATATCTTTTTGATTTCTGAACAGACAACGAAACAAACAATAACTTAAACACTCTCACAGTAACTGGTAAATGTACTGATTCGCAAGTTAGATTTTAATATCCAACGATCGTAAGTCGGCACAAAGGGCAGGCTGTGAGAGTGTTTTTAAATAAAGGAGCATAAATATGGGAGAGTCCGCAGCTAAGTTATTGGCAGGTATGTTTTACGAGTTTTGGATCGTAGGAGTAAGCATTTCATTTATCGGCTCATTTTTATGTATGTCCGGAAGTATTATCAGTGCAAAAAGGTTTGGTAAGCCGATAGGGATATTGTCAGGCGTAGGATTGGTCTTGATCTATATAGGATTGATTATCACAATCCGCGAATCAGGCGGGATATTTGAACTACTGTCACTTGCAGGCTCCGGTCTTTTTGGTGTATGTCTGGCCTTTATGCTTACTAAGGATCCGGAAGAAAAGCCGGGTAATAAGAACAAAAAGAAAAATAACAAACAGAAAAAGCAAAAAAATCAGAAAAAACAGTAAGAACAGTAAAAACCGTAAAAACCCATATCGTACTGATTGCGGAAATATAAGGCGTGCGGAGGAATAGAGGTTATGGCAGTACAGGTAACAAATTATAAATGTCCTTCATGTACGGGACCGCTTCATTATTCACAAAACTCCGGTAGGCTTGAGTGTGATTACTGCGGCTCCAGCTTCAGTGTCGAAGAGATAGAAGCACTCTATGCCGAAAAGGAAACAAAGGCTGCTGCAGAAATGCAAAAGGAAGAGGAAAAAGCCGGGAAAGCAGCTGCCGGTATAGATAATGAGGCTGAAGATACAACTGAAAATGCAGATGGAGGGAATGCAGACAAGGAGACAGAAGCTGAAGCCGCGTGGGATGCCTCAGAAATCAATGATGACTGGGGCGAGGATACAGAGGATATCAAGGTTTATTCCTGTCCTTCCTGCGGAGCAGAGCTTATGTGTACGGAAACTACTATAGCGACCTCCTGCCCTTACTGCGGGAATCCAACTATCATACCTGGAAAGTTTGCCGGAGCATTAAAACCTGATTATGTTATTCCTTTTAAACTAACTAAGGATGACGCAATCAAAGCACTTAAAAGGTTTTATCTCAGAAAACCGCTGCTTCCGAGAGCATTTTCAAACAAGAATCATTTAACGGAAATCAAAGGAGTCTACGTGCCATTCTGGCTGTTTGACGGGCAGGCAAAAGGAACGGTACATTTTAATGCTACAAGGTCACATACTCATAAATCCGGCGATTATGAGATAACAGTCACGGATCATTATCATTTAACAAGATCCGGAGATCTTGCCTTTGAAAAGGTTCCTGTAGACGGCTCAAGCAAAATGCCGGACGATTATATGGATTCTGTAGAACCATATGATTATAACGAGCTGAAGCCTTTTTCAACAGCATATCTGCCGGGCTTTTTGGCCGATAAGTATGATGTCAGTGTAAATGAATGCAGTGAAAGGGCTGACAAGCGATGCATCAACTCATTTACGAATGAAATAGAGAAAACCGTAACAGGCTATACTACACACTCTATTACAAGTAAGGACTTTAAGCTTAAGCGAGGAAAGGTGCATTATGCACTCCTGCCGGTATGGGTACTGAATACTAAATGGGAAGGGCAGGACTTCTTATTTACAGTTAACGGACAGACGGGAAAGCTTGCCGGCAGTCTACCGGTATGTAAAAAGCAGGCTCTTAAGCTTTATCTTGCAGTAGCATCCGTGCTTTCCGCGGCAAGTGTGAGCCTGATACTTTATATGATGAGATAGGAGGGCTGATATGAAGAAAATTAAAAGCTTTATGCTTATCATACTGCTGACGTTCTTTTCGCTTACTATCACATCAATGGCTGCACAGCCTCAGCTTTATACGGTCACCGACGCAGCGTATATCTTTACGGATGAAGAGGAGGCAGAGCTTACTGAAAAAGCGGAAGCTGTTACGGAGCAGTTCGGAATCGGAGTTTATATAGTCACCTGCGAGGATTACAGAGACTTAAGCGATGGAGACGTTTTCACGGCAACCCAAGAGATATACCATGATTATACTATGGGTGAAGGCGAGGGCAGCGAAGGCGTAATGCTTCTCTTAAGCGTCAACAGCCGTGATTACGGGATCTACTATTACGGAGAAAACTGCAAAGAAGCCTTTGAGAGCTATGGTTATGAAAATGTTGTAAATGCTTGTCTGGATGACTTCATCGAGAATGATTGGTACGGAGGCTTTGAGGACTATATTGAGGAATGCTCGGAATGCTTTTCGGAAGTCTTGCAGCTTGAGCTTGAAAATGTCGTTGACGAAGCGAAGATCCTAAGCAGTGACGAGAGAGCAGAGCTTCAGCAAAAAGCAGAAGCTGTTTCGAAGAAATACGGAGTTGGTGTATATATCTATACCTGTGAGGATTACTACGACTATAACAGCGAAGGTCCTTATGAAGCCACCTACACAATATATCATAATAATGAAATGGGTGAAGGCGAAGGCCGTGACGGCATAATACTTCTCCTTAGCATGAAAAACAGGAAATTCGGCTTATTCTGTTACGGAAAGAATTGTGAGTATGCCTTTGATAAATACGGACAGCTACAATTAGAAAAGGTATTCCTGGATGATTTTGCAGATAATGACTGGTATGGCGGTTTCAATGATTATGTCGAGGAATGTTCGATATATCTTTCAAAAGCAGCCGATAACGATCCGGTTCGCAGAAGCCCTGCAGTCAATATAATGATTTTTGTGGGATTGTCATTGTTAGCAGGATTGCTGCCGCTTCAGTTAATGTGGAAGACCATGAACCCTGTAGCCGAAAAAACAACGGCAAAGGAATTTGTATCAGGAAAGCTTAATCTTACAAGAAATACAGATGAGTTCACGCATCAGACAACAACAAAGCGAAAAATAGAACGAAGCTCAGGAGGAGGCTCATCATCGTCAGGAGGCGGCAGCGTAAGCGAATCCGGAGGCGGAGGCTCAGGCCGAAGCGGATCGTTCTGATGATTATGAAAGGAGGGAAGCATGAAAAACAAAATTTATAAAAAAATGGCTTTATTGCTCACAGTATTTGCAGCACTGTTTCTGTTAGGAGCATGTTCAAAGCTTGGCGGGAAAAAAGAAGCATCTGAAGCAACAGAAGTAACAGAAGACAAGGATGAGCCTGATTTAACCAAAGAGGATGAAAAAACTCCGAATAAGAAGTCCGGTCATGACCGCAGTTTAAGCGGTAAGACAAAGGATAATGCAGCAAAAACAAAGGAAATGAGCGCAGAAGGTGCAGCATCATTAGCCGAACTGCATAAGATGATCGACAATGATCCTGTCATGTTCGGTGTGGCTTATCTGGGAAATGTAGGCGGACTTTTTGATGAAGGCTTTGAAAAGGGCTTCCCGAAATGGCTTGAAGAGAATAATGCAGAGCTCCTAGAGAAATATCCTTTCATCAGAGAAATTGATGAAGACCATATAGTAGGCAGTGTAGGAAATCTGTATGTTATAGTTCCTGTAGATGAAAATGCAACTATTGCTGCAAATCGCATAAAGTGGAATACAGATACCTGGGAGATAGAGGATGTTTCAGATGTTATATACAGATCTGAAAGCGGAGAACCTATTCTTCTGTTTGCGAATTTGGGAATGGATCCGGATGCTGATTTTGACACACAGGTAAATATCACTGATAACAGCGGAAACACCTGCACGTGGTATCCGGGACTCGGAGACGAAGATACTGTTATCCCGTGTATACCTGAAGACGGCAATTGTTATTCATGGGATTTTACAGAGTACGGCCCGAGCTATGTACCGCTTGAATTAAAAACATGGATGGCAGACGGATGGTGCGGACCTACAGCATTGGGGCTTGCAGGCTCTGATGAATGGGGAATGACATGGAGCATAACCACGACTGCATGGGAGACTGATAAAAGAGGGCATTTCGTATTGACCTTTTATCCGGGCGATGAAAACGGAGGTGCAGCAGACCTTGACTGGTGCTACGAAGGTGAAACGGAATATGAAGAGCAGTGGAGCGGATTCTGGACTATCCAGACAAGTATCGAAAAGCCAAGTCTTGTAACTATAGATCTTTCCAGAGTCGGAGGTAACAGCTACGGCACTGCAGACGGACCTAACTACATAAGCGAAACATACTCCGTACTGATCAGTCAGAGAGGCGAGGATCTCATTATAGCAAAGGGAGAGAATAATATATGTCTTCCATTTATGACTGAAAGTACAATATTGTCCAGACTGACACTGGCATACGGATAAACGTAAATTAAAGACCACCGTTTCTTTACACGGTGGTCTTTAGTTTGAGATTTCCATTGGCATTTACCTTCTTTCCTGGAATAAACGTCCTCTCATCGATATTCAGTTTTATATTATCTTAAGTCTGATTCCTATCCGAAGGATATCTTTTCATTACTTCGTCGGAAGTTTTACCCTTTTCGTACTATGTATAAGTATTACATTTGTAATCTTGCATATGTGACTTTTGTCGGTATATATGTGAACTTCGGATAAGTTCTTTCTTAAGTTGACTATATAATAACATGCGCATCACGCTGAAACAATTCGCGGATTATCCGATTTTCACTTGGAAGAATTCGACAGATTGCACAAATGTAAATACAATCTTCGACGAGCTGAAAATATATTTATATGAATGTTGTATTGGAATATTTAAAGGTTGTATAAAAACTCTTGTTATCTGTACATAATTCCAAAATCATGATAAAAAAAGACAATAAAATGCGTCAAAGCATAAAAAAATGATGGACTTTGAAGCCCTTTTGGTGTATAAAATGTGTGACTGATATCCGATGGAAATGAATAATTAGAAGGTACGGATATCTGCGCGAAGCACCATTAACCTATCTGCATATATTGCAGAAATTGAAAAAAGAACGGAGAGACTTAAAATGAATAATGATTTTGAAAATAAGGCCTACCCATGCGATGAGCCGACAGAAAGAAAAAGCTACCCATGCGATGATCCTGCCGAAAGAAGCTCATATCCGTGCGATGAGGCCTTTTCTGATGCAAAAAACACTTCGTCATATGAAGGCGGAGAGCAGGGATTTACTGAGGCATCCGAATCAAAGCCGGTAAAAGGAAAGGGCAGAAGAGGAGGGAATTCTGCATTTTCCAAGGTTGTAAATTCAGGAGTGTTTGCAAAGAGCAGAAATGATCGTACAAATGCGGACAGAGACAATAAGGACTTTGGAGCAGGCCATGACCGTGCAGACAGAGGCAGAGGCTTCCGCAGAGACTTTGACGGAGACAGAAGAGAGAAAAGAGATTTCAGAGACCGCGGAGATGGAAGAAGCTTTAATGACAGAAATGATCGCGGCGGACGCAGCTTTGACAGAAGCGGAAGAGACGGAGAAAGACGCGGCTTCAACAGATCAGATCGTGATCATGACAGAGACCGCCGTTTCGGAGACCGTGACGGGCGCGGCAGAAATCACAGAGGCAAAGAAAGAGAAAAGTCACCTGAATCAATTTTCAGCAAGGCCTATAAGGTTAAGATCGAGACTACCTCAGAGATAGGAGCATTTGTAAATGCACCTGAAGAAATTTTAAACAGCCCGTTCGGAAGAAAAATCGGAGAAAACAGACGTATACTTCTTCCTTTTGCAGAGCAACTCGGCAGACCGAAGGCCGGAGATATAGTAAGCGTTCATTTTTATGAGGACAAGGGCGGAAGAATGGCCTGCACCATGAGAACTCCTATCCTTAAAGAGGGCGAGGTCGGCATATTAAGAGTTGCTGCTTCTACCCGCATCGGAGTATTTCTCGACAACGGAGTACCAAAGCAGGTGCTGCTTCCGTTCAAGGAGCAGATAACAGCGCCTGAGGTTGGCGATGAAGTGCTTGTATGGCTCTATTCTGATAAGTCAGGCAGACAGGCTGCTACTATGAGAGTCTATGCTCATCTTGATAAGCACAGCCCATATAAGGAAGATGACAGAGTAACCGGATTTGTATATGAGATCAATCCTAAGTTAGGCATATTTATTGCAGTAGACAATAAGTACTACGGACTTGTACCTATAAACGAGACCTTCAAAAACTATGAGTACGGAGATGAGGTCGAGGCAAGAGTTGCTAAGGTAAGAGAAGACGGAAAGCTTGATCTTCTTATAAGAGAAAAGCTTTATAAGACTGTTCAGGAGGATGCTGATGTTATTCTTTATGAGCTTAGAAGAAATAACGGCTTTCTTCCTTACGGAGACAGGGCTGATGCAGAGTTTATCGAAGAGACTTATGCAATGAGCAAGAATCAGTTTAAGCGTGCTTTAGGACATCTGTACAGAAACCGTATAGTTGAACTGGATAGAGAAAAGGATACTGTTACTCTCATTAAAGATTGAAAGACTGACAGATCGATATAAAAAATGCCGCTCCGTTAGAAATTGCCGGAGCGGCTTTGATAAAAATGTTTAGTTGAAGCTCTCAGAATACGGCAGCCGGCTCGCGTGTTGAATGAAGCTTTAAGGGTTCTTCCTTTTTGACTGCATTCTCAGCAGCAGCGAGTTGATTTCTGAAGTACTTGATGATTTCCTGTCTGGTGACAATGCCTATAAAGCTGTCGTTGTCATCGCATACAGGAACAAAATTCTGATGAACCGCTAATTCGCAAAGATCCTCCATATTGGAACGGATAGAAATCGGCATATAATCCCGTCTTCGGTCTATAGAGGTTATCTTGATGCGTTCGGCTTCATGCAGGTCGAGATTGTATTTGTTTTTAATGTTCCACAAAAGATCGCCTTCTGTGATGGTGCCTATGTATTGACCGTTTTTACTTAAAAGAGGTATAGCCGCGTGGCGGCGTACTTCCATTTTTTCGAGAGCCTGACGCAGTGTGTCATCCTCTTCTAAAAAAGCACAGTCACACTTAGGTGTAAGATAAAACAGTATATTCATGATATCTCCCATAAAATGCGGACAATGCAGGACATCCGCTTAAATATCCTATAAATATAGTACCATCTTTTGACGAAAATATGAACGAGAGAAATAATATTGGTCACATTTTGATGATTTATCAGGCTAAATTTCGTGAGAGAATACGACTTGACGATTGCAAAAAAAACACTTTGCTTACAATGCATAAATTGATTGATAAAAGTTTGTGAATTTTTATATTTACTTATTGTAAATCACTGAATATTTGATAAAATTAGTATAGGTTTTGTGCAATTTTAATTATGATTAGGAGGAGAGCGATATGGTTTCTAATCAGATAGTACAGAATGTACTGGTTGAAATAGCAACGATCACAAATGTTAATGCGGCTATATATGCAAGCGACGGTAAAAACGTTGCTGTGAAGGGGGACATGAGCGGCATTGACGAAAGAGAAATCGTTGCATTCATCTTGAGCGGAGACTCTGCCAACGATAATGGCAGCTTTTACATTAACCGTATCTGTCAGGAAGGCGAAACGGAGTTTATTTCTGCAGTAAGAAAGGACTCTGATAATTCACTGATGGCTTCCAAGCTCATAGCGGTTCAGATGGAAGGTCTGATGCTTGCTTATAAGGAGAAGATGGATAAGGACAGCTTCATCAAGAATCTTCTTCTTGATAATCTTCTGCAGATAGATATTTTCAACCGTTCGCGCAGACTTCACATAGAATTCAAGGAGCCTAGAGCGGTATTTATCGTAAAGAGCGAAGGACGCGAGCAGCTGCCTATTCATGAACTTTTAAAGCAGATCGTATCTGCCAATGCAGATGATTTCATCACCGGCACGGATGAGAATAACCAGATAGTTGTTCATGCCGTAAAGAATAAGAATGATCGTGATGAGGAGCTTAAGGCCTATGCCGAGAGCATGCTCAAAGCTATAAACGATGCAGGTCTTGATGCTGATATCGCCTATGGTTCTATTGTTGAGGAGCTTAAGGACGTTTCAAAATCATACAAGGAAGCAAGACTTGCTCACGATGTCCGCAGTATTTTCTACGAAGACAGAAAGATAATTTCATTCAGCGGACTCGGTATCGGACGTCTTATTTATCAGCTTCCGATAAATCTCTGCCGTATGTTCATTAAAGAAATATTCGGCGGAAGAACTATCGATGAATTTGATGAAGAGACACTTACTACCATTAATAAGTTCTTTGAGAACAATCTGAATGTTTCAGAGACCTCAAGGCAGCTCTTTATCCATAGAAATACTCTCGTCTACAGACTCGACAAGCTGCAGAAACAGACCGGTCTTGATCTTAGAGTTTTTGAAGATGCTATTACCTTTAAGATCGCTCTCATGGTAGTAAAATACATCGACTATATGGACAGGATAGATTACTGATAAACGTAAAGCACTTCAGATCTATTCGGCAAATGTTTATGCAGGCGGAGTAATTCTGCCTGCATAACTGTTACATACGACAATATAATACGAACGCAGAACATGATAGAATTCAATAATGTCAGCAAGGTATATGATACCGGAAATAGAGCAATAAGAGATATTAACCTCACTGTTGGAGACGGTGAGTTTGTTTTCGTGACCGGAAGGTCAGGCGCGGGTAAATCGACGCTGTTAAAGCTTATTACAAGAGAGCTTAAGGCTACCGAGGGAGAGGTACTCGTAGCAGGAAGAGATATAGGAAGACTTAGGGAAAGAGAGATTCCGCGCTACAGACGTCAGCTTGGTATAGTTTTCCAGGATTTCAGACTGTTAAATGACAGAAATGTTTTTGAAAATATAGCTTTTGCGCAGAGAGTAATAGGAGCTTCCGGAGCCGAAATAAGAAGAAATGTTCCGGAGATGATGAAACTCACAGGAATTTCGGCAAAATATAAAAATATGCCTAATCAGCTTTCCGGAGGTGAGCAGCAGAGAGTGGCAATAGCCAGAGCGCTCATCAACAGACCCTCTGTTATTCTTGCGGATGAGCCTACAGGCAATCTGGATGAGAGAAATTCAGAGGAGATATTAAGACTCCTTCTTGAGATAAATCAAATGGGAACAACAGTTATTGTCATCACGCATTCCAAGCAGTTGGTTGAATCCGTGGACAAAAGAGTAATCGTTATGGATAAGGGTACTGTGGTCGATGACTATGTTTCAATGAAGAATTCGCCTCCGTTAAAGAACTTTTTCTGCTCTGAGCCTCCAAAGCAGCGAGGACGTTCAAGGAGAAATCCGGAATTTTCTGCAATGCCGGGAAATGATCCGGATAACGGAAGGAGGCATGAAAGATGAGCACTGTCATATACTGCTTTCGTCAGGGAATATCCAATCTGAAAAAAAATCTGCTGTTTTCAATCGCATCAACAGTTACTATATCAGCCTGCATTTTCCTGTTCTGCCTTTTTTACTGTCTGGTAATGAATGTGCAGCATATAGCATACAATGCTGAAACTACGATAGGAATCAGTGTCTTCTTTAATGAAGGCGTCAGCATGGATGAAAAGGAAGCCTTCAGAGATGCAGTCATAGAGCATGGCGGCATTAAAGAGATTAATTATAAATCGGCTGATGAGGCGTGGGAGGATTTCAAAGAGGATTATTTCGGAGAACAGTCAGAGGAGCTTGCAGAAGCATTTGCAGATGACAACCCTCTGGCACACAGCGACAGCTATGAAATTTTTCTTAACAATATAGAGGACCAGGACAGTGAAGCGGAATTTATAAGGAGCTTTGACATTGTCAGAGAGGTCAACTATGCAAATACTGTTGTATCTGCGCTTAAATCACTGAATAGGATCATTTATGCCGTTTCAGTGGTACTTATAGGAATACTGTTTGCGATTTCTGTATTTCTTATCAGCAATACAATTAATCTTACGGCGCATTTCAGGAAGCGCGAAAATGAGATCATGAAGATGATCGGCGCGACTAACGGCATGATAAGAGCTCCGTTTGTGATAGAAGGAACGATCATAGGATTTATAGGAGCTGTGATACCACTCGGGCTTATGTACTATATTTATCACCAAGCGGAGCAATCGGCAGCAGCCTACATCAGCAGATCAGGGGCACTCAGCTCACTTTCTGATATAGCCAGGCTTATTCCGTTTAATGAGATCTATCCAAAGCTTGTACTTGCCGGAACGGCACTCGGAGTAGGAATAGGCTTTGTAGTATCGTTTGTAACAATCAGAAAACATCTTAAAGTTTGACCTAATAAATGAAACGTAATAATCACATAAACTTCACATGCTTAAAGGATAATAGCGGCATCAAGCTGAAAAAAAGGCTTAAGGCTGTGTTTTTTGCATCGATTTTTTCTGTGGCTGCCATTGGAAATGTATACGGAATTATTCCGGATAAGGCATATGCAGTCACATCCGATGCCAAAAGTGAGATCAAAAATTCCAAGGACCGAATAAACGAAAATAAAAAGAAGCTGGATGAGCTGAACAGCCAGAAGAATGATGTTGATAAAAAGCTTGATGAGCTCAGTCAGCTGAAAAAGGACGCGGCTCAGTATATAACAAAGCTTGACGGAGAGCTTTCGGATATCAATGCAAAGGTAGATGAGCTTACAGAGGAGATAGCAAATATAGAGGCACAGATAAGCGCAACAAAGCTTGAGCTTGAGGCCGCCAAAGCAGATGAGGAAAAGCAGTATGCTTCTATGAAGCTCAGGATAAAATACATGTATGAGCGCGGAAGTCAGTCGCTCTTGGATGCTTTATTCAGATCCGGGAGCTTTTCCGATATGATCAACAAGGCCGAGTACATCAGCAATGTTACCGAATATGACAGAAACAAGCTGGATGAATATGTTGATACAAAAAAGAAGATAGAAGCCAAGGAAGAAGAGCTTAATTCTGAGCATGAAGTACTTAAGACCAGCAATTCAAAGCTTAATGAGCAGAAGGCTGACGTCGAAAAGCTTCAGACGGACAAACAGCGAGAGCTTGAGAGCTATAATGCAAAGATAAATGCAGCTGAGTCAGACATAGCCGGTATGAATGCCGATATAGCAGGAATTAAAAAGGCTATTCAGGCTGAGGAAAATAACATAGCTGCAATGGAGGCAAAGATAAAGGCTGAAGAAGAGGCGGCAAGGAAAAAGGCTGAGGCATCAGGTCAGACCTATGTCAGGAAATCAATAGGTGACATAAGCTTCACCTGGCCGTGTCCAAGCTCAAGCCGCATCACTTCTAAATTCGGAGATCGTGAGTCTCCTACAGAGGGAGCATCTACAAACCATAAGGGTGTTGATATAGGTGCGGCAAGCGGCTCTTCAGTATTAGCTGCAGCTTCCGGCACAGTAGTCATTGCCACATATTCCGCATCAGCCGGCAATTATGTAATGCTGAGTCACGGCGGAGGTGTGTACACTGTGTATATGCATATGTCTTCAATAGCTGTATCACAGGGAGCAGAGGTAAGCGCAGGTCAGAAAATCGGTGCGGTTGGCTCGACCGGATATTCGACAGGACCTCACCTGCATTTCGGAATAAGGATCAACGGAAGCTATGTTAATCCGATGTCCTATGTTTCACCATAACAGGAAATAACTCATGGATAATAACTTAAATGAAATAAATGAATCTTCCGGCAAAAAGAAAGGAAAGCTTAATGGCTTTAAAAGAGGCATAGCTCTTGGAGCGGCAGCGGTACTGATCCTTGAAGCCGGAGCATTAAAATTTATAAATTCAGGGGATGACCTTGATCTTATAAAGGTAGATAAAAAGCTTAAGGAAATAGAATCGCTTATCAACTATACCTATCTTTATGATGCCGACAAGCAGAAGATGGAGGACGGTATGTTTACCGGACTGGTGTACGGACTCACAGATGATAATTATTCTGCTTATTACTCAAAATCAGTATTTGATGAGGAAAAAAAGAGGCTCAACGGTAATTATGTAGGAATAGGCGTAACCATAACAAAGGACCCGGAGACCGGAGGGATCCTTGTAAATGCTGTTAACGGTGAGGGTCCTGCAGCAAAGGCAGGCATTCAGCCGGGAGATATAATCATCAAGGCTGACGGCAATGATCTTACGCAAAAGGATGCGGATTTTGCGGTAAGTCTGATTACCGGAGAGGTGGGAACTACTGTTAATATAACCCTGCTCAGAGACGGTAAGGAGCTAGAGTTCACTGTTGAGCGAGCTAATATAACCACTATAAGCGTTCAGAGTGATGTCTTGAATGAGGGCAATATAGCAGGCTCTATTGCTCCGGATCCAAAAAACAGCATTAACGGAACGAATATCGGCTATATAAGCATTAACACCTTCAATCAGACAACTATGCAGGAGTTTGTGGATGAGCTTGACGAGCTTGCTGAGGATAAGCAGGTTGACGGTATAGTTATAGATTTAAGAAATAACGGCGGCGGAGATATGAATATCTGCCTTGAGATGCTTGATATGATACTGCCGGACGATCTTGAGCCTTTAGTCACAATCGAAGAAGGTAAGAATTCTGAAAAAGCAGCAGATGAAGAGGAAGCAGGCTTAGAGCTTACCGACAATAACGGAAAAACCTCTGATAAGACTGATAAAAATGAAAAGAAGCAGGACAATAAATACAGTCTCGGTAAAAATCTTACTCCTGAGGGAGATGAGACTGATGAAACAGGAACACTGCTTCTCAGCATTGAAAACAAAATAGGTGAGGCAGACAAGTATTATGCGGCAGACGGCTGGGGCAATGATGTTCCTATTGTTGTAGTTGTAAATGGAAATTCCGCATCTGCTTCGGAAATATTTGCAGGAGTACTGAGAGATTACGGTTATCAGATAGTAGGAGAAAAGACCTTCGGAAAGGGTATAGTACAGTCTCTTTATCCTTTAAGCGACGGCTCTGCTGTTAAATTCACAACACAGCAGTACAGACTGCCCGGCGGAGAGCTTATACACGGAAAGGGCATTACCCCGACTATAGAGGTGCCTTTTGAGGAATATGACGGTGTGACTGCAGAAACAGTAAATTACGCGAACGGTGCAGCACAGCCGGATATTATGAAGGATAAGCAGATCGCAGCAGCGGTAAAGGAGCTTGAAAGACAGGTTTATGAGGCTTATCAGAATAAGTAAGAGAAAATAAGCACAGGCTGCGATAAAAATAATTAAAAAGTCTGTTTCAAAGCCGCTTCAGGCCATATGGACGTTTAGTTTATATTTTGTTATAATAACATGTTGACGACGCGAAATATCAGATATTCGGAGGCGAAATGGCATTCAATAAAAAGCCTGTTACAGGCATGAGAGATATACTTCCGGCAGAAATGGAAGTAAGAATAAAGCTTCAGGGCATTATCAGAGAAACATATTCAGGATACGGCTTTACGGAGATCGAAACTCCGCTTGTTGAGCATATAGGAAACCTTACTTCAAAGCAGGGCGGAGAAAATGAGAAGCTTATCTTTAAGATCCTTAAGCGCGGGGATAATTTAAGGAGAGGTCTTGCAAAGATCAGAGAAGGTGCGGATAACGAAGAAGAAGCGTTTGATGCTCTTACAGAGGAAGGATTAAGATATGATCTGACACTTCCGCTTTCAAGATATTATGCTGCAAACTCAGCTTCACTTCCACAGCCTTTCAAGGCACTGCAGATGGGACCGGTGTTCAGAGCGGATCGTCCGCAGAAGGGGCGTTTCAGACAGTTCATGCAGTGCGACATTGATATTCTGGGAGATGCGACCAATCTTGCAGAAAAGGAGCTTATGCTTGCAACCAGCGAGGCACTCGAAAAGATAGGTTTTTCAAAATATAACTTCTATATAGTTATTAATGACAGACGTTTCCTTTTTGAGCTTATAAAGTATGCAGGTATGGATGAGGCAAAGGCTGAGGAAATACTCATAACTCTTGATAAGGCAGATAAGATAGGCGCAGACGGCGTAGATAAAGAGCTTATGGATATGGGATGCAGCGAGGAAGAAACCAGGCGCTTAAGAGAGATCCTTGACAGCTTCACAACAGATGCTGCGGGCGTAAGAGCGTTTGCAGCTAAGATAGGAAGTGATGAGGCATTATCGGCAGGTGAGAATGTTGCCGATATCATGGAATCTGTTGCCGGAGTAAGCGGAAGAAATATCAATGTAAGATTTGATCCTACACTTGTAAGAGGAATGGGTTATTATACAGGAACGATATTCGAGATAAAGACAGAGGCATTCGGATCATCTGTAGGCGGCGGAGGACGCTACGACAAGATGGTAGGAAGATTTACCGGTCAGAATGTTCCGGCTGTAGGCTTTTCAATCGGATTTGAGCGTATAATGACTATACTTATGGATTCTGATATGAGTGAGCTTATATCCTCTGATTCTAAATGTGCATGGCTTATAGAAAAGGGAATGCCTGCTGACAGACTTGCTCAGATATTTGACGAGGCGGGAAAAGAAAGAGCAAACGGCAGACAGATACTTACCGTATGGATGGCAAAGAACAAAAAGTTCCAGAAGGACAATCTTACGGCACAGGGCTACAAAGAGTTCAGAGACATTTACAGAGAAGAGCTTAAACACTAATACAGCTTTTATATAACAGACCATATATGCTTACGGTAAAGTATATGAGCCGAAGCGAAAGATAAACATATACAGGAGATAAAAGTCATGGCAGAAAGCATGCAGGGGCTTAAGAGAACTGCAAGATGTGCAGAGTTTACGGTTGAGGATATTGGCAAAACTGTCACAGTCATGGGATGGGTACAGAAGACCAGAAATAAGGGCGGTCTTGTATTCACTGATGTAAGAGACAGAAGCGGTATCATTCAGGTGATATTTGAGGAAGAGATCTGCGGAAGCGAGGTATTTGCAAAGGCAGGCTCACTTCATAATGAGTATTGCATCGCGGTAGTAGGTGATGTCAGAAGCCGTGGTACAGATGCCAATACCAATATTGCAACAGGTGCTATAGAGATAGAGGCAAAGGAGCTGCGTATCTTAAGTGAGTCAGCCACACTGCCTTTCCAGATAGAGGATGAAACTAATACAAGAGAAGAGCTCAGACTTAAATACAGATATCTTGATTTAAGAAGAGGACCGCTTCAAAAGAATATAGCACTTCGTTCAAAGTTAGCTATGAGCGTGAGAAACTATATGGCAGAGAACGGTTTCTTGGAGATTGAAACACCGACCTTCATCAAGTCAACTCCTGAGGGAGCACGTGATTACCTCGTGCCGTCAAGAGTTCATCAGGGAGAGTTTTATGCACTTCCTCAGTCTCCGCAGCTTTTAAAGCAGCTTCTTATGGTATCGGGCTTTGACAGATACTTTCAGCTTGCACGCTGCTACAGAGATGAGGACTTAAGAGCTGACAGACAGCCTGAGTTCACACAGATAGATATGGAGCTTTCATTTGCCGATGTTGATACAGTTATTGCAGTCAATGAGGGTCTTATAAAGCGCATGTTCAAGGATGTCTTAAATGTAGATGTTGAGCTTCCGATAGAGCGCATGACCTGGCAGACAGCCATGGATGTATACGGTTCAGATAAGCCTGATCTTCGTTTCGGACTTCCTATACAGGATGTATCTGATGCAGTAAGGGATACAGAATTTGCTGTATTTAAGAGTGCACTTGAAGCAGGCGGTGCAGTAAGAGCCATAAGAGTTCCGGGACAGGGACATATGCCTAGAAAGAAGATCGATGCGCTTGTTGAGGTGGCAAAGCTCTTCGGAGGCAAGGGACTTGCATATCTTTGTGTAAATGCTGCCGATGACGGTTCACATAAGTGCTCATTCGCAAAGTTTATGACTCCGGAGCAACTTGACAGGATCATAGAGGCCGTAGGAGCTGAGAAGGGTGACCTTATCGTATTTGCGGCAGACAAGCTTAATATAGTAAGAAATGTGCTCGGAAATGTTCGTCTTGAGCTCGGAAAGTCACTTGATCTAATAGATAAGAGCGCATGGCGCTTTGTATGGGTTACAGAGTTCCCGCTTTTAGAGTGGAGTGAGGAAGAGAATCGCTTTACAGCAATGCATCATCCGTTCACAGCACCTATGGATGAGGATTGGCAGTATATCGATTCTGACCCGGGCAGAGTAAGAGCAAAGGCTTATGATATCGTACTTAACGGAACTGAGATAGGCGGAGGTTCTGTACGTATTCATCAGGCAGACATTCAGGAGAAGATGCTCGAGGTTCTCGGATTTACACCTGAAAGAGCAAATGAGCAGTTCGGATTCCTGCTTGAAGCATTCAAATACGGAGTACCGCCTCACGCAGGTCTTGCATACGGTCTTGACAGAGTTGCTATGTGGATGGCAGGCGCAGAGAGCATCAGAGATGTTATGGCATTCCCTAAGCTTAAGGATGCATCCGATGCTATGATGGGCGCTCCGGCAAAGGTTGACGAGCAGCAGCTTAAGGATCTTGCGATCTGCATAGATATCCCTGAGGAGGAATAATAAGTCAGGGAATCAATGCTGCATGCATTAATGAAAAGGCATACGAAATCCGGTAATATTTGAGTGAAGTATGCCTTTTTTATAAATAAAGTATAGAATTGATCGAATGAATAAAAGAGAATTTCTTCAGAAACTGACTGAATATCTTTCATATGAGCTTCCGCAGAGATTTGTGGAGAAGAATGTCAGGTATTACAACGACTATATAGATGATGAGCTCGGCAAGGGAAGAACATCGAAGGACATTCTTGATGACCTCGGTGATCCTCAGCTCATAGCAAAAAGTATTATAGATGCCGCAAAATCAGGAAGCGATGGTATTCCGAATACACCTGACGATGTTGATTTCACAGGTGAGGTCTACGGAGGCGGCAATGTACCGGGATCCGGCAGCAGCGGATTTGACTCTTCATACGATAACGGCTCTTACAGGGCCGACAGCACGGGAGGCTTCGGTCAGCAGGGAACGAACGAAAGCGGCATGAATCGTAATCCCGGCAGATGGCATGTATATACAACCGGCAACGGATGCTTTGTAGGAATAGTAGTATTCCTGGTTATGATGTGCCTGTTTTCTGTAATAGGAGCGGCATTAAGTTTCCTGAGCCCTGTACTGGCACCGCTTTTTGTGGTGCTTCTGATAATGTGGCTGCTCGGAAGAAGGAGATAGTTGATGAAATATCTTATAGCATCTGATATACATGGTTCGGAGTATTGGTGCGGAAAAATGCTTAAGGCCTTTGAGGATGAGCATGCGGATGCCTTTGTTTTCCTCGGCGATATCTTGTATCACGGTCCGAGAAACGATCTTCCGGAAGAGTATCTTCCGAAGAAGGTCATCACAGATATCAATGCACTTAAGGACAAGGTTTATGTCTGCATGAGAGGAAACTGTGATGCCGAGGTTGACGAAATGGTGCTTGATTTCCCGTTAGTACCGGGCTGCAAGCGTATAATCTTAAATGACAGACTGTTTTATATCACTCACGGACATAAGGTGAATGCAAACGGAGAGGGTGAACACCTTCCGGCAGGCTTAGGGGACGGAGACATTCTGCTGCACGGACATACTCACATTCCTTCAGCTGATAAGGTATCAGTAGGAAATAAATGCTTTTATCTTCTTAACCCGGGCTCAACAAGCATACCTAAGGGTGGTTATAAAAACAGCTATGCGATCCTTGATGATGAGCTTAAGTTTACAGTTAAGGATTTTGAGGGAAACATTATAAAAGAGATAAAACTTAAATAAGATTTAGATATGATATACAGCGGCCTGCACCATTAAAAGCGGTACAGGCTGCATGTGTTTTATCAGGATAGGAAGGCAGATGGCAGGAAGATCCGAAACATACGAATTCATAGCTCCATGTCATTTCGGACTGGAGGCATGTACAAAAAAAGAGATAATGAGGCTAGGCTATGAAATAAGCGAGGTCTCGGACGGCAAAGTGAGCTTTAAGGGAGATGCACAGGCTATATGCCGTTCCAACATTTTTATGCGCACAACAGAACGCATATTGCTTAAGGTGTGCGAATTCAAGGCCTATACCTGGGATGAGCTTTTTGAGCTGGTGTATGCCGTAAGCTGGGAGGATGTTATACCATGGAACGGCCGTATCTGGGTGGCTAAGGCTGCATCGGTAAAATCAAAGCTTTTTTCACCGAGAGATTTCCAGACGATAATACAGAAGGCTATAGTAAAGAGACTGCAGAAGGCATACAAAAGAGAAGGCGAAAGACTTCCTATGGACGGCGCGGATTATGCCTTAAGAGTTTCTGCCTATAAGGATGTCATTACCATAGGCATAGATACGAGCGGAGAAAGCCTTCATAAGAGAGGCTATCGTAAGCTTACCGCAAAGGCACCTATAACAGAGACACTGGCAGCAGCTCTTTTAATGCTTACACCGTGGAGAAATGACAGAATACTTGTTGATCCGTTCTGCGGCTCCGGAACATTCTGCATAGAGGCTGCAATGATGGCTGCAAATATCGCTCCGGGAATGGAGAGAAACTTTGCAGCTACAAGATGGTCAAATATCATGGACAAGACTTTATGGTATGCGACATATGATGAGGCAAGAGGCTTAAAGTCAGACGGCCTTAAGCAATACGGCGAGCATACGGATATACAGGGGTATGATATAGATCCCGAGGTGCTTTACGCCGCGAGAGAAAATGCGGAAAGAGCCGGGGTCAGGGACCTGATACATTTTCAGTCAAGAGATGTTGCTCTTTTAAGTCATCCGAAAAAATACGGACTCATTGTTACAAATCCGCCGTACGGAGAGCGACTTGAAGAAAAAGAGGATCTTCCTGAGCTTTATAAGGCCTTGGGAGACCGCTATGCGGCACTTGATGACTGGAGCATGTATGTTATCACAGCATGGGAGGATGCCGAAAAATATCTCGGCAGGAAGGCTGACAAAAACAGAAAGATATATAACGGTATGATGAAGACCTACTTCTATTCATACCTCGGAGCAAAGCCGCCTGCCTTAAATAAGGAGCACTTAAAAATATAATTCAGCAGTGGTTTGGATACCAAGGCTAACAAATGTATACATTTTAACTACTGTTTTGTATTTTTAATCGAAAATTTACATATTTTTTACATAATCTATGGACTTAATCTGCTTTTAGCGTTATCTTTTAAAAGGTAATTCGAGAGCAAATTATCCATAATCAAAAGTTTTATGAGAATAGTATTTGCGACCGGCAATGCCGGAAAAATAAGAGAAATTAAAGACATACTTGATGATACCGGTGCTGAGGTTTTTTCACTTAAGGATCTTTCACTCACTGCAGAGGCCGAAGAAAACGGAACGGATTTCGGCACAAATGCATTCATCAAGGCGGACGAAATATATAAAAAGCTTAACAGCTTAGGACAAATGAATGACACTGTAGTCATGGCTGATGACAGCGGACTGTGCATAGATCATCTCGGAGGAGAGCCGGGAGTGCATTCTGCAAGATTCATGGGTCATGATACGGATTACAGCATAAAGAATGCGGCAATACTTGCAAAGCTTGACGGCATCCCTGACGAAGAAAGGGGCGCACAGTTTGTGTGCCATATCTGCGCTATAGACGAAAACGGAGTAAGATATGATGCAGAGGACGAAATGCCCGGAATGATAGCGCATGAGTCAAGAGGAAAAGAGGGATTCGGATATGATCCTATATTTTATCTTCCTGAGCTTGGAAAGACATCCGGAGAGCTTTCTGAGGAAGAAAAAAATGCCATCTCCCACAGAGGCAAGGTGCTGCGCAGCATGAAGCGTATACTTAGAGATAAGGGAATATTATAACAGAAAAAAAGACTGGATAAACACTGGTTTTGGGGAAGAAATCGTATTGAACCCTGCCACTATTAACAAGAGCATACGGCAGGCTCAAATAAATACCAAATGATAATGCAAACAGAGCGTTATGAAAGGAAACCAAAAATGTGTAAGCTAAACCAGAAGACCATTGATGACATTAATGTCAGGGACAAGAGGATCCTTGTCAGATGTGATTTCAATGTGCCTATGAAGGACGGCGTCATTACTGATGACAACCGTATCACAGCAGCAATTCCTACTATCAAAAAGCTTATTAATGACGGAGGAAAGATCATCCTCTGCTCACACATGGGCAAGCCTAAGGGCAAGGCAGTTGCAGAGCTGTCACTTGCACCTGTAGCAAACAGACTGTCTGAGCTTTTAGAGCAGGAGGTTACATTTATATCCGATATTAATGTAACAGGCAAGAGGGCAAAGGATGCTGCAGCGGCTATGAAGCCGGGTGATGTGATCCTGCTTGAGAACACAAGATTCAGAGCTGAGGAAGAAAAGAACGATCCGAATTTCTCAAAGGAGCTTGCAGATCTCTGCGATATCTATGTTAATGATGCATTCGGTACCGCACATCGTGCACACTGCTCAACTGTAGGTGTTGCCGAATATGTTGAGGAATCAGCTATCGGCTATCTTATGAAGAAGGAATTGGAGTATCTCGGCGGAGCCGTAGAGGAGCCTGAAAGACCATTCGTTGCGATCCTGGGCGGAGCAAAGGTAGCCGAAAAGCTCGGAGTTATTTCAACTCTTCTTGAAGAGTGCGATACACTTATCATCGGAGGCGGAATGGCCTATACCTTTATCAAGGCACAAGGTCATGAGGTTGGAAAATCTCTTCTTGACGAGACAAAGATCGAATATTGCAGAGAGATGATGGAAAAGGCCAAGAAACTCGGAAAAGAGCTTGTTCTTCCTGTAGATACTACAGTGGCAGAGGATTTCCCTTCTCCTATAGATGCACATATAGATATAGAATATGTTGACAGCCATAAGATACCGAGAAACAGAATGGGTCTTGATATCGGACCTAAGACCATGGAGCTTTTTGCTGATGCCGTAAAGCATGCAAAGACAGTTCTTTGGAACGGACCGATGGGAGTATTTGAGAACCCTGAGCTTTCAGCAGGTACACTTGCAGTAGCAAAGGCTCTCACAGAAACAGATGCTATAACCATCGTTGGCGGCGGAGATTCTGTTTCTGCAGTTAAATCTCTCGGATATGCCGATAAGATGTCACATGTTTCTACAGGCGGCGGAGCTTCATTAGAGTTTTTGGAGAACAGAACACTTCCTGGAATCGAAGCTGTACAGACAAAGTAATATAAATATTTAATTAATACAAAAAAGGCTGCTGCAGAGCTTGCAGCAGCCTTTTTCTAAGAAAAAGAGCTTTGAAAAGCTGTAGTAAAAAAATAAAATTCAAAGCTTAGGATACCGTAAGAGGTGATGATATGAGAAGAAGAATAGTAGCCGGAAACTGGAAAATGAATATGACTCCGAGCGAGGCAGTCATATTGTGTGAAAAGCTTAAAGGTCTTGTAAATAATCCTGAGGTCGATGTTGTTTACTGTGTGCCTGCTATAGATATCATGCCTGTAGCGGAGGCTGTAAAGGGAACTTTGGTTAAGGTCGGAGCCGAAAATATGTACTTTGAGGAAAAGGGTGCATATACCGGTGAAATTTCAGCAGCAATGCTCAAGGATGCCGGCGTAAGCTATGTTATTTTAGGACATTCTGAGCGCCGTATGCTTTTCGGGGAAACAGACGAAGCTATTAATAAAAAGATGAAAAAGGCCATAGAATACGGCATCACACCTATAATGTGCTGCGGAGAAACTCTTAAGCAGAGGGAAGATGGTATTACGCTCAGCCATATAAAATCACAGGTTAAGGCAGGCTTTGATGGTATTAAGGCAGAGGACGCTGAAAACTGTGTAATAGCCTATGAGCCTATCTGGGCTATCGGAACAGGAAAGACAGCAACAAGCGAGCAGGCCGAAGAGGTGTGCCGTGCTATAAGAGAGTGCATAGCAGAGCTCTACGGAGCTGAGGTTGCCGATAAGCTGAGAGTTCAGTACGGCGGATCTGTCAATGCTTCAAATGCAGCAGAGCTTTTTAATATGCCTGACATTGACGGCGGACTTGTAGGCGGAGCTTCATTAAAGGAAGAATTCGGAAGCATTGTAAATGCTTAAAGCAAAGTGAGATCAGGGCAAAATCACGTCCCTCTGTATTCTGCATGGATATGCGGTATGCAGAGGGACTTTAGATTCAAAATGCAAAAGCCGAATCAAATATAAAATCAATACAAAATCGGAGTCTGTATTTTGATGATATTTTGAAACGGAAATTTGTAAAATAGCCATAAATATGATAAAGTTATTAATTAGGTTCCCATAGTGTAACGGATAACACGATAGCCTCCGGAGCTGTTGATAGCGGTTCGATTCCGCTTGGGAACGTTAAGAGTTTAAAGGATATTCTTTACTTAAATGATCGCGATGACGTGCATATTGCTTGCAGCGGCTGTAGCAGGACTGTTTTTACTAAGAAGCAGTCACGAACGAAAGCAGCTCAGGGTCGAAAAATATAATATCGATAATATTCATTCACCGGAAGGCGGACTTCGCATCGCTTTTATTTCAGATGTGCACGACAGACTTACAACAAGCGGCATAGAAGAGATCGCAGCAGCTGCCGGAGCGGAAAAACCAGATGTGGTCATATTAGGCGGAGACATTATTACCTTTAACAGGAAAAAGGGACTTATTTGTGATACAAGGCTTGCAGCAGAGCTTATAGAAAAGCTGTCTGGCGCAGGTCCTGTTTTTTATGCAGAGGGAAATCACGAGCTTAAGTTTAAGGAAGCTTTACCTTCTGAATATGAAGCATTTACTTTAGAATGCAAATTAAAGGGAGCACTGCTGCTTTCAGACAGCAGACTTACGTATAAGGGAATTGATTTTTACTGTGCTGCATTAGGACAGGAATATTACAGGAAAATGTTTCCTGGTATCAGAGGAAAGCAAAGGATGCCGCAGTCCTATCTGATCAAAAAATTAGGAATACCTGATACTAAGAAAATGAATGTGCTGCTGATGCATTCTCCTATGTATCTTAAGGAGGCCGGGGAATGGGGTGCAGACCTTGTTTTATCGGGACATTTCCACGGAGGGACAATAAGACTTCCACTTTTGGGAGGCCTTATGACACCGCAGTTTCAGTTTTTTGTAAAGGAATGTGCCGGTGTGCATAAGGAAAAGAATTGCACCATGATAGTGAATCGAGGCATAGGCACGCACAGTGTAAAGCTCAGGATCAATGATCTTCCGGAGCTTAGTATTATAGATATAAGGAAATCTGATGGCAGAGCCGATATATAAGCTTGAAAAACTGAATTTTGACGGACCGCTGGATTTTCTGCTTAAGCTTCTTGAAAAGAACAAGGTAGATATTTATGACATACCTATAGCAGAAATTACGAATCAGTATCTTGACTATGTGCAGAGCATGGAAGAGGCAGATCTCGATATTATATCTGCGTTTTTGGTCATGGCAACGACCCTGCTCGATATTAAATCACGCATGCTGCTTCCTAAGGAAGAAACTGAAGAGGAAGAGGAAACAGATCCGAGAGAAGAGCTCGTAAACAGACTTCTTGAATATAAGAGATATAAATATATCTCAAAGGGCCTCAGACAGTATGAGGAGCTAGCGGAGGGATATCTGTATAAGGATGCAGAGCTTCCTGAGGAGCTTAAAAGTTATGTGCCTCCGGTGGATCTGGATCAGCTTCTTAACGGCGTAGATACGGAGCTTCTGGGTGAGATCTATGAAAGAGTGATGAAGCGAATGAAAAGCGCTGTAAATACTGCGGTTCAGGGCTTCGGAGTTATCAAGAAGGAAAGAGTGTCTTTGGTCAAATGCATAGAAGGACTCAGAAACTATGCAAGAGGGCACAGAAAATTTTCATTCAGACAAATGCTTAACAGCGGAGCTGACAAGACCGAGGTTGTGGTGTCTTTCTTGGCCGTCTTAGAGCTTATGAAGCTCGGCAAGATAACGGCAACTCAGGACGAACCTGATGATGAGCTTGAGGTCGAGGTCATAAGCGATGCAGATCTTGATGATATAGATTTAAGCAATATCATTGATGAATGATCATTGGCAGGCTGTACCTTAAGATAAGCTTTACTTAAGGATGAGGATCAGGCTGCATTGATATTTTGACATTAACATACTGACTGATTATGGACATGGAAATGGATAAAAAAATTAATAAAAATGAACAGCCCGGCGATGAACAGCTCTGTCTTGAGATAGGCGGAGTGAGCATTGCTCCAAGGCCTGTAAAAAGCGATGCGCAGAAGGTGATAGAGGCGGTGCTTTTTACATTATCAAGACCTGTAAGTGTTACTGAGCTTGCAAGAGCCTGCGGTGTGGAAAATTCCGAGGCTGAAAAAGAAACAAAGGCACTTATAAAGCTTCTGAACGATGAGAAGAGCTCACTTATTATAAAGGATATAGACGGCAAATACCAGATGTGCACGAGTCCGGAGGTTTTTGATAATCTTGTAAGAGTTGTATCAACACCTAAAAAACCTGAGCTCAGTGAGGTCATGATGGAGACATTAGCCATTATAGCCAATAAAAACCCATCGACAAAGGTCGAGATAGAAAAAATAAGAGGAGTTAAGAGCGATTTTGCTGTAAATAAGCTCATAGAGTACGGGCTTGTTGAGGAAAAGGGCAGACTTAATGCACCGGGTAAGCCAATATTGTTTGGCCCTACAGATGAATTCTACAGGCGCTTCGGTGTGGATAAGGAGCATAGAATGCCGAAGGTAGGAGCAGAAACGGAATCTCTTATTGAAGATGAGGTTCAGGTCGAGATCAGGGATATACTCGGAGAAGAGGCAGATACGGATAACACATAAGCTAAGAAAAAGGAACATAAATAATGATGGAAAGAATAGCAAAATTTGAAAAGGTTTCCATAGAGCAGTTTACTAAGGATATGATGAAGCTGTTTGCGGATCATGGCGGCATGGATGAGCAGAAAGCAAAGGAAATTTATGAAGCCGTAAAGCTGCCGCAAAGAGCAACCTCAGGTTCTGCAGGTTATGATATATGCACACCTATAGACATCACCTTAAAGCCGGGTGAAAGCATTAAGATCCCTACAGGCATAAGGGTTCGCATGAGAGAGGACTATTGCCTTTTCATAATGCCGAGAAGCGGGCTTGGCTCTAAATTTCGCTTCCAGCTCAATAATACGACCGGAGTCATTGACAGCGATTACTATAACAGCGACAATGAAGGGCATATATTTGTGCCGATGATAAATGATTCCAGAGAGGATAAGACCGTAGTACTCAAGGCTAAAGATGCATTTGTTCAGGGAATATTTACTGTTTACGGCATTACGGAGGATGATGCTGTCGACGCAGGAAGAAACGGCGGCTTCGGAAGTACCGGAAGATAAGATACAGGGATAAATAATAAGGCTTTGAATAATTAGCTTATATAAACCAGATTTGACAAAGATGAGTTTTGATCACGGAAAATCAATGCAGAAGAAAAGAATATCAGATAAATCATATACTGCAAGACTACTGACATTTGCGGCAGCTGTATGTATTTGCTTTACAGGCTGTACAAGGGGTGCTGATCGCTATGAATTAAGAGATGAAGCTGTAGCTCTTTATCAGCAGGGTGATTATCAGGGGGCTCTTTCAAAGCTTGATGAGGCTCTTGAGGCATCTGACGGTCAGGTATCGGGCCTGCAGTATGACATACTTAAATATAAGGCGGAGTGTGAGCTTCGAATAGGCGATTACAGCGAGGCCAAGACTGCTTATGAAGCGCTCGTAAAGCTTGATGAAGTCAAGGAAAATACAGATGAGTATAATAAGCTTCTTACTCAGCTGGATGCTCTTGATGCCATAAAAAGTGCAAATGAGATGTTTGAAGCCGGTGAATACAGATCGGCTTATGAGGAGCTTGAAAAGTACGCTGTGCTTGACGGCACACTTGCAGGCCGCACAGCCTGGTACAACATGGCGGTCTGCCAGGAATATCTCGGTAAATTTGATGAGGCAGCAGAGCTTTTAAATCAATATACGGAGAAATTCCCGGATGATGAGGCAGCAAAAAAGGAGTATGAATTCTGCAGAAGCAGAACATAAGGGATATATTAAATTTATTGGGGGCTGAGTAATCTCAGCCTCCTTTTTTAGTGGAGAGATTCTGTAAAATATGTTGGGGGTTTTGTATTTTGATAAAAATGCAATTTGTACTGTTTTGTATTGCATAAACAAGAATACGCTTTTATAATCAACATATAATAGATACATATTGACTATCACTTTATTATTGAAATAAGGAGAATATATTTGTCAGAGTTGATTGATATTAAGACTTATCCGTTAAGAGATGTATTAACCATTCTTCTTCGCGATAAGACGACTAAACAGAATATCATATGGGCTACGGATGCTTATGAATCATATGGTCCAGAGTTTACAGATAGAAGTCATATTTCCAAGAGTGCGATCACGGGCCCTTTCTCCATTGTGCTTCAGCCACGCATCAGTAAAACTCTTGAGGAACAGCAGGAACGCACTCGCAAGAAGGCAGAGGTAATGACGCCCGTATGGCTTTGCAATAAGATGAACAACTATGCGGATGAGCAGTGGTTTGGAAGACCTGATGTTTTCAATCACGAGAATGAAGATAACAGTTGGACAGTGACAGAAGGGCCGATCCTGTTTGATGAAAAAAATACCTGGAAGGCGTATGTTGATTCCAGAAGACTTGAAATCACGTGTGGTGAAGCACCGTATCTTGTTTCACGCTACGATACCACCACCGGTGAACTCATTGTTCCGCCAATCAGACGAATCGGAATGCTTGATAGAAAACTTCGTGTAGTTAATGAGAATGCAGCCACCGAGGATGAATGGCTTAAATGGGCAGAACGTGCTGTACAGAGCTGCTACGGCTTTGAATGGCAAGGTGACAGTCTCTTACTGGCAAGATGCAACGTATTCCTGACGTATTATGAATATTACAAGCAACGGTGGAACAAGGAACCAGATAAGAAGCTGATGCAGCATATTGCAGGCATCATTAGCTGGAACATCTGGCAGATGGATGGTTTGAAGGACACTGTGCCACTCGGCAAACCAGTTCAGGAGTATGAACAGACATCATTGTTTGATCTCTATCCGGAACTTATGATGGCGGAAACACAGGAAGTAGATGACAAAGCGCCGTATTGTAGAATTTATGATTGGCGCGCTGACAGAACTTATGAATATAGAAAGTGTAAGGAGCGTGGGTAACTATGAAAAAGAAGATATTTGATTTTGTTATTGGCAATCCCCCTTATCAGGATCAAACCATTGGAGATAATAAAGGGTTTGCACCACCAGTATATGATAAATTTTTAGACGAATCTGCAAAAGTAGCGGATTGCGTAGAAATGATACATCCAGCAAGATTTTTGTTTAATGCAGGTTCTACGCCAAAGGCATGGAATGAAAAAATGCTTCACGATCCGCATTTTAAGGTGCTTCATTATGAAGAAGACGCAACCAATATTTTCCCAAACACAGATATTAAAGGTGGTGTAGCAATTACTTATCGCGATGAAAGCAGAGACTTTGGTGCAATTGATATATTCACTCCATACGAAACTCTTAATACAATTCTTAAAAAAGTGCTTCCGTATGTTCAGAAAAAATCTATTGCAGATATTGGCGTTTCTGGATATTCATATCATTTTACAGAAACAATGCATGCTGATCATCCGGAAATAAAGAAAATGACTATCATTGTTGACGGGAAAGAACGTCCATTGATGAGCAAGGGTCATGAATATGATTTGAAATCAAATGTAATTGAAAAATTGCCAATGGTATTTCACAACAGCAAGCCGGATTCAGATGACTATATCATTATTGTCGGTAGAGCAAATAATGAAAGAGTAAATCGTTTTATTAAGGCGAGATACATTAACGAAGTATCTAATCTGGATAAATATAAAGTCTTTATTCCAAAGGCTAGTGGAATAGGTGCCTTTGGAGAAACGTTAGGGCCATCCTTTGTTGCGGAGCCTCGAATGGGTCATACTGAAACCTTTTTTAGTATTGGATTTTTCAATGATAAAAACGAAGCTGAGAACTTACTCAAATACTTAAAATGTAAGTTTTCAAGAACTCTGTTATCAGTGTTGAAGAAAACCCAAAACATTACACCAGGTAACTTTAAATACATTCCTCTTGAAGACTTTTCTTCATCTTCAAGCATTGACTGGTCAAAATCGATTCACGAAATCGATCTTCAGCTATACCGCAAGTATGGCTTAAGCAAGGAAGAAATCGACTTCATCGAAACTAATGTAAAGGAGATGGTATAAGTGGCAACTAAAAAGATTGAACTTCAGACTGCCAAAAAGATCGTGCCGATGATCTATGCCTATACCACTCCGGAGATCAAAAGACACGATGGCTGGACTAAAATCGGCTATACAGAACAGGACGTAGATAAGCGTCTTGAGCAGCAGACGCATACTGCCGATGTTGAATATAAAGAGGAATGGCGTGGTACTGCCATCTTTGATGATGGTTCGGGTGAAACATTCCATGACACTGATTTCCATGCATACCTTCGTAAAAATGGCATTGAGAACGATAAGACCAAGGATAATGAGTGGTTCCATGTTACGGGACCCGTATCCCGAGGTATGTTCTTCGATTTTAAGAGCAATCGAGGAGTATTAAAGACTACTTCAGGAGTTGTTCCGTACTCTCTTCGCAATGAACAGAAGGAAGCCGTAGAGAAGGCTTTTGACTACTTTGCCATGCATGAGAACGGCGAATTCCTCTGGAATGCAAAACCACGTTTTGGCAAAACACTTGGCGTTTACGATCTCTGCATGACACTTGGCGCAGAGAGAGTTCTTGTTGTTACGAACAGACCTGCTATCGCTAACTCATGGTACGAAGATTACGAGAGATTTGTCGGCACCGAACACGGATATCGCTTTGTAAGTACCGTTGATGGTATTAAAGACCGTCCTCTCGTTATGACGCGTCAGGAATACATAATGGAGCTTCGCACCCGTAATGAGGGTGAGGAGTATGGATGCATCGAATTCGTATCGCTTCAGGACCTGAAGGGCTCCAAATACTTCGGTGGAAAATACGATAAGCTGCGTGAAGTGGCTGATCTCGAATGGGACATCCTCGTTATCGATGAGGCACACGAGGGCGTAGATACATATAAGACAGATGTGGCTTTTGACCATATCAAGCGCAAGCATACTCTGCACCTCTCCGGTACGCCATTCAAGGCGCTCGCTAACGAGAAGTTCCCGGCGAATGCTATCTACAACTGGACCTACGCCGATGAGCAGAAGGCAAAACGTGATTGGAAGCAGGAAGTAGGCACTGAGAATCCATATCAGAACCTTCCGCAGCTCAACATGTTCACTTACCAGATGTCAGAGATCATCCGTGATGAGCTTGAACAGGGCACGGAAGTACAGGGAGAAACCGTTGAGTACGCATTTGATCTTAACGAGTTCTTCTCTACCAATGAGTCAGGACGCTTCACGCATAATGACTCTGTGAACCGTTTCCTCGATGCTATGACCACCCAGGAAAAGTTCCCGTTCTCAACACCGGAACTCCGTGATGAACTGAAACATACGTTATGGCTCTTAAACCGCGTAGACAGTGCAAAAGCGCTTGCAAAGAAATTAGAGAAACATCCTGTATTTAAGGACTATAAAGTCGTTCTCGCAGCCGGTGACGGCCGTATGGACGATGATGAGGAAGCGGCAAAGTCGTTTGACCGTGTAAAAGAGGCAATCGCCAACTACGATAAGACGATCACACTGTCCGTTGGACAGCTTACGACCGGCGTCACCATCAAGGAGTGGACGGCTGTCCTGATGCTCTCAAGCATCAAGAGCCCTGCTCTTTACATGCAGGCTGCATTCCGTGCGCAGAATCCGTGTCTGTTCACTAACGGCAAGGAATTCTTCCGTAAGAAGAACGCCTATGTATTTGACTTTGATCCGGCAAGAACGCTTATCATCTTCGAGCAGTTCGCAAACGACCTTTCTGAAAGTACATCTTCCGGCAAGGGCGATACTGGAACGCGTGAAGAGCACATAAGGGAGCTTCTGAACTTCTTCCCGGTAATCGGTGAGGATGAGAACGGCGAGATGATTCAGCTCGACGCAGAGAAGGTGCTTTCCATCCCTCGAAAGATTAAATCGAAAGAAGTAGTGCGTCGTGGATTCATGTCTGATTTCCTGTTCCAGAACATCAGCAACGTCTTCCATGCACCGCAGGAAGTTCTTGATATCATTACTGCCATCGATCCGGCAAAGGACCCGGGCGATCTTACTACAAGCACGGGTGAAGAACTATCTCTTAACGATGACGGTGAGGTTGAACTTGCGCCTGAACTTGTTATCGGCACTGCTGCAGAGACCTTCGGAGAAAAGATATTCAGTAAGGCTGCTGACAAGATCGATGACATTCTTGATACGATTCAGCTTGATCAGGTTGAAGCTGACTTAAAAGAACAAAGAAAGCGTGAGGAAGCATATCTCGAGCAATTAAAGCAGACATTCCATACGAACGTTACAGACAAAGTAATGGAGACTGCTTCCGAGAAATATGGCTCTGACATGACGAAATCCACCCAGAACGCTCTTCAGAAGAAGCTCAATAATGACGCAGACAGCATGCTGAACCGTGCGTTTGGTGATCTTCGTATACAGCAGGCAACCCTTGAAGCAGACATGCAGGATGCTCTGGACACTGCCACAAAGGAAGAAGCTGTCGAGATAAAGAAAACCTTCGAGGAGAAGAAGAAGCAGGTCGTAGAGGACTTTAAGGAGGCTGTAGCGGCATCCGTTGAAGATATGGTCAAGTCTGCCGGTGAGGAGGTTGTAAGACGCGTAGAAACTGATAAAAAGGAAGCTAAGAAGCGCACGATTGAGGATGGCATCAGAGACCACCTGAGAGGCTTCTCGCGTACCATTCCGTCGTTCCTGATGGCTTATGGCGAAGAGAATGAAGTAACACTCGATACATTCGACCTTATCATTCCGGACAATGTATTTATCGAAGTTACGAGCATCACACTTGACCAGTTCCGTTTCCTTCGTGATGGTGGTCCGTACACCAATGCGGAGACGGGGAAGGAAGAATTCTTCAAAGGACATCTGTTTGATCCAGTAGTATTCAATGATTCCGTAAAGGAGTTCCTGGTACTTAAAAAGCGTCTTGCAGACTACTTTGATGAGGCAAGCACGGAGGATATCTTCGATTATATTCCTCCGCAGAAGACCAACCAGATATTCACTCCAAAGCGTATCGTAAAGGATATGGTAGATCGTCTTGAGAAAGAGAATCCGGGATGCTTTGATGATCAGAACAAGACGTTTGCGGATCTCTACATGAAATCCGGTATGTATATCGCAGAAATCGTAAAACGACTCTACCAGAGTGAGCAGATGAAAGCCTTGTATCCTGACAGCCATGAAAGACTGCGACATATCTTTGAAAAGCAGGTATTCGGCCTTGCGCCTACGGAGATCATTTACCGTATCTCTCTTGCGTATATCCTTGGATTTACGGAAGAAATTGAGATTCAGAAGCACAACATCCGTCTGTGCGATTCTTTGCAGTATGCAAAGGAAGGTACCCTTGAAGATAAGTTGATCGAGCTGTTTGGCTCAGTGCTTGGAAAGGAG
The DNA here is from genome assembly GCA_022768465.1 of Lachnospiraceae bacterium. Taxonomy (GTDB): domain Bacteria; phylum Bacillota; class Clostridia; order Lachnospirales; family Lachnospiraceae; genus Avilachnospira. Next base: position 27,419 of record JALELZ010000017.1, on the reverse strand, counting down.
TGATCATGGCAAGACCATCAAAACCTAACCATCCGGTAACAGTTCGTTTGGAACAGGCTTTATATGAAAGGTTAAACCAGTTCTGTGAAGATTCCGGACAGCCTAAAACAGTCGCAGTTGAAAGAGCATTAGCAATGTATATCGATGATTATTATGAAAAGATGAAACTTATCAGTAACGGTGGTGAGGCAAAGTAATGGCTGCAGATAATAATCATACAATTAAAGAAGAACTCAAAGACCTGTATGAGTATGTCCGCCCCATACCCAGCCTGAACATTCCGGAACTGAAGGAAAACGAGTGCATTAAACCGAAGGATAATGACTACGAGTACATATTTCACGTATCACCGGTTTCAAAGCGTAATCAGGCATGTGACGAGTGCGGTTCGCTCTATTATCATGTTGACGGCAAATCAAAAGACCGTAAGGTCAGTGACATAAGCCAGGGACTCATCCGTGTATCTCTTCAGGTAGAAGTTCCAAGATATAAATGCCAGGACTGCGGGCACAAATTCAGCCATAAATTTGAATGTCTTGTACCGGGTACGAAATTCACCACAAGGTTGTATGAACAGATCCGGTTGAGAAGCTTTGCAGAGCCGTTTTCGAAGCTTGCGGAGGAATACGCTGTAACTATACCGACCATATCCGATATCATGGTTACGGCGGGCCGTGAAATGGATGAAGCGCATCCGCTCATAGCTCCGAAGGTGCTTGGAATCGATGAGAAGCATATCGAGCATAAGATGCGCGCCATCTATGTGGACATCGAAAGTGGCGTTCTGCTTGAGATGACGAAGGATAATAAGCGTGAAACCGTTGAGAATCTCATCAAGTCCATGAAGGGTTATGAGAACATCAAAGTAGTAACAACGGACATGGCACAGGGTTACCGCCCGATTATTGAAGAACTGCTTCCGAATGCCGTTCAGGTAGTGGATAAGTATCACGTCATACAGCTGCTCCAGCAGGCCACAAAACGCACGAGAACGCTTCTGACGGAGGAAGCCCATGCAACGGTCAATGCAATGCCTGAATGCCACCAGAAAGCCTATTTCAAGTCCTTATTGACCAGGGCCGGTAAAGACAGCTATCTGTTCAAATTCAACGAGGACAGAGTATCCGAGAATCCTGAAAGACTCAGTCTTACGGCTGAACTGTGTTATGCCTTCCCAGAGTTTGATACGTTGAGACTGCTGAAAGACGGATTTGCAAACATCTATAAATGCGACGGTTATCTTGAAGCAATAGCCGAATACGAGGAATGGAAAAAGCTCCTCCGTTCTGCGGATAAGACGCTGTTCGCGGAATTCAAGAAGTTCGGACGCACCGTGACTGCATGGAAGACGGAAATCTTTCGATACTTCGAACCGGGATGCCGTTATACCAACGCGGCTGCCGAGGGGCTTAACTCGCTGATACAGGCAATAAACACCCAGGGACGCGGATACGGATTCGAAGTACTGCGTCTGAAGGCATTGTACAGTAAGAGTGCGGCACTTCCGAAGAGGACCGTAACCGAATACAAATATGTTTATGACCACGGTTTTGCTCCTTCCGGAGGGATGGGAATGACGATTCATTTTCCGTCAAAGCGCATAGAGGAAACCACTATAGTTTATCCTCGAGGCGCCTATATCGACAAATTGCTCGAACTTACCGAACGGGATTTGCTTTATTCTTAAATACGGGCATGATAAAAGCGGGATTTAGGTCCCGCTTTTGTTATGCTTATTTTTTTTGTTGTAATGCTAATTTACACTTATAGTGACTTCCTGTCTCGTACAGAGACAATTATATACCTAAAACTTCAGATTATTCTGCTGCAGCTTCAGCATACTTTACGTCCTTCAGAAGAGCCGTTGCAAGCCCCATAACAAGTTTACGGTCCTGCTTGTCCAGCTTGTCGAAGAGCGTCACAAGTTCCATTTTCCCGCCGTTGCCTCCGCTTTCTCCTGCCAGCCATGCAGCATCGACGCCAAGTGCATCAGCCATTACTTTGATCTTATCCGGTCTCGGGTTCATCGTTCCCTGAAGGTATCTTGAGATGTTGCCTGCGCTGATCTTCGTCATGCTTACCAGATCGTGTTGTTTCAGACCGGCAGTCTCCATGGCAATGCGAAGTCTGTCCTTGAATCCGTCCTGTTTCATATCGTCATCAGTCTCCTTGTACGGTAATTTCCAGGGTGTCATAGCCTGCAACAGGGCATGTGCTTCTACCGGCGTATACTTTGGCGGAGCTGAAGGCTCTGATTCAAAGAAATGTGCGTACCGGTTCAGCAGTTCCTGTAATTCGTTCTGCATGTCCAGGCGGTTCAGTTTATCGAGCAATACCGACAACTCATTCTTGCGTACATTTGAAGCTTTTCCTTCCATGATTGCAAGCTGTCTGTACGTAAGTACCGGGAGCTTTACACCTCTTGGCTCTTTTACTTTAGCAGTCGGTGTGCTCTTTATTCTTTTTAAACGGTAAAACGTTGTTCCAAAATACATAAGCATATCCTCCATATATAATTATGGTTTGGAAATGCTCTTTTCTGTAAACAAATGTCACTTTGCAGTACGCGGCACCCCTGATGTAATTATAAACCTAAAGGTCTTATGAAACAGGAGTAATCATCCGCACAACTACCAACCCCCAACACAACATACTTTTAACTGTGAGGTTTTTGAACCATTAATTATAAGAAAACCCCCAATATATTTTAGATAACCGAACATAAGCCATATACTTGCATTTTACATATATGTAGGTTATATTTTATTATTAGGCGTTACCGCAAATAAAGGGATATTGCGGTAAATATAAGACAGCAGCTTCCGGCTTTACAGGAAGAATTTTATAAAACCATATTTTATTAAAGGGAATTAAGAGAAAAGGAGAAATATTTTGGATTCCGGTGACGCGACGCGATTGTTAATTTTGATCGTTCTTTTAGGCCTTTCGGCATTTTTTTCATCCTCAGAGACTGCCCTTACAGCAGTCAACAAAATTCGTATTAAAACACTTGCCAACGACGGCGATAAGAGAGCAGTTACGGTAGAAAAACTGCTTGATGATCAGCCGCGCATGATAAGTGCACTTCTTATCGGCAACAACATCGTAAATACAGGGCTTACAGCTCTTGCAACAGTGACTGTTTCGGAGCTTTTCGGCAATATATATGTCGGCCTTGCAACAGGTGTTCTCACTATACTCATTCTTATTTTCGGAGAGATAACACCGAAAAACTGCGCAGCTATTTATGCTGAAGATGTTTCACTCAAGGTAGGCGGGATCGTCTATTCATGGATGAGGATAGTAACGCCGGTCAGCATAGTTTTAAACAGCATAGTTAAAATAATTATGCGCATAGCAGGCATGGATTCGGAATGGAAGGATACCTATACAGAAAATGAGATCCGAACCATAGTTGACGAAAGCCATGAAGACGGAGAGATAGAGACTGAAGAACGCGAGATGATAAACAATGTGTTCGACCTTGGCGTGAGCATGGCAAGGGATGTCATGGTGCCTAGAGTCGACATGGTGTTCCTTAATGTTGACTCAAGCTATGAGGAAATATTGAATGTGTATCGTGAGCATATGTATACAAGACTTCCGGTATATGAAGGAGACACTGATAATGTCATCGGCCTTTTCAATATAAAGGATCTGCTTCTGCGTGACGAGAAGAAGGCATTTTCAGTAAGAGATATTCTGAGAGAGGCATATTTTACACATGAATATAAAAAGACCTCAGAGCTCATGCAGGAAATGCTTAAGAACTGCATAAGCCTGGCAATAGTCCTGGATGAATACGGTGATACCGTCGGACTCGTTACCATAGAGGATCTTCTTGAGGAAATCGTCGGAGATATTCGTGACGAGTATGACGAGGAAGAGGAAAACAGTATTGTTGAGATCAAACCGGGCGAATATATAGTTGACGGCTCGGCAAATCTTGATGATATAAGTGACAGAATCCCGGATTTTGATATTACCAGTGAAGAGTATGACTCCATAGGCGGCGTTATCATAGGACTGCTTGACAGGCTTCCTGATGACGGAGACGAGGTCATTACGCCTGATGGCATCAGACTCAAGGTCATTTCTGTAGATCACAATCATATAGATAAGGTGCATATTTTTATGCCGAAGGAGGATCCTGAAGTTCATAAGGAGGATAAGGAGTAACTATAAAAAGCTTCGGTGTGCACATATATAAAATCAACAGCCTGTAACGGCTTTATTAGGAGAAAAGCTATGATACTTGCCATAGATATGGGCAATTCAAACATTAAAATAGGTATAGTCGGTGAAAATGACTATGTAATAGAGGAAAGAGTTACAACAGCCTACGAAAAGACAAGCCTTGAATATGCGAGTGACATTATGTCTGTGCTCGATTTCCATGATCTTAAGAAAAAGGATATAAGCGGGGCGATTATATCATCTGTAGTACCACCGCTTACAGGCATCGTTACCACAGCGGTAAGAAAGGTGCTCAACCTTGAGCCTATGATCGTTTCCAGCGATATGAAGATGGATATTGCATTGAGTAAATTCAAATATCCAAAGGGTATAGGAGCAGATCTTATTGTAGGAGCCCAGGCAGCATTTAAAGAGTACACTACGCCTTGCATAGTGATAAACATGGGTACTGCTACAACTGTAACAGTAGTAGATTCCGACGGAGAATTCTTAGGCGGATCAATAATGCCGGGCATGAAGCAGAGTGCAAATTCACTTGCGAGCAGTACTGCTATCCTTCCTGAGATCGATCTTGATAAGCCGGGAAGAGTTATATCCAGAGATACCGTTCAGTGTATGAGAAGCGGTATCGTTTACGGTATAGCCGGAGGCATTGATACTATTATTGAAAAGGCAGAGCAGGAGCTCGGCAAGAAGTGCAATGTGGTTGCATGCGGAGGTATGGCAAGATTTGCGATACCTTACTGCAAACGCAGTATAGTTATAGATGAAAAGCTGCTCATGAAGGGTCTTATGAGGCTTTATGAGCTCAATAAAGACAGCTTCAATAAGGAGTGCAGAGCATAATAATATGGCAAAGAACGAACAGCTAAAAAAGGAAATTGAGAAAAGACGCACATTTGCGATAATATCACACCCTGACGCCGGTAAAACAACACTTACCGAGAAGTTCCTTCTTTACGGAGGAGCCATCAATTTAGCAGGCACGGTTAAGGGCAGAAAGGCAGCAAAGCACGCTGTGTCTGACTGGATGGAGATAGAGAAGGAAAGAGGTATCTCTGTAACCTCATCAGCCATGCAGTTTGAGTTCGGAGGAAAGATCATCAACATTCTTGACACCCCGGGACACCAGGACTTCTCTGAGGATACCTACCGTACACTTATGGCGGCAGACTCCGCAGTCATGGTCATTGACGGTTCAAAGGGTGTTGAGGCACAGACTATTAAGCTTTTCAAGGTCTGTGTCATGAGAGGCATTCCGATCTTTACATTTATAAATAAGTTCGACCGTGAGGCAAGGGATCCGTTTGAGCTTCTTTCTGAGATAGAGGACGTACTCGGTATTCATACCTGTCCTGTAAACTGGCCTATAGGCTGCGGAAAGAACTTCAAGGGAGTATATGAGCGCGAGTCTAAAAATGTCATAACCTTTAAGGCTGAAATGGGCGGAGCCAAGGAGCTTGAGACTCATAACTATCATATCGATGATCCTGATGTCAAGGATGTCATCGGCTTTATGAACTATGATAAGCTGATGGAGGACATGGAGCTTATAGACGGAGCTGCAGATGAGCTTGATCTTGATAAGGTGCTTCATGGTAAGCTGAGCCCTGTTTTCTTCGGATCAGCTCTTACAAACTTCGGTGTTGAGCCATTCTTAAAGAGCTTCTTAACAATGACCACCCCTCCGCTTCCGAGAGTGAGCGATCAGGGCGTGATAGATCCGGTTGAAGAGGATTTCTCAGCATTTGTATTTAAGATACAGGCCAATATGAACAAGGCGCACAGAGACCGTATCGCGTTTATGAGGATCTGTTCCGGAGAATATGAAGCCGGCATGGAAGTAAACCATGTACAGGGAGGAAGAAAGATTCGTCTTACAATGCCTACACAGATGATGGCAGATGAAAGACAGATCATTCAGAAGGCCTATGCCGGAGATATTATAGGTGTATTTGATCCGGGTATATACTCAATTGGAGATACACTTTGCCTTTCAAATAAGAAGTTTAAATACGAGGGAATACCTACCTTCGCACCGGAGCATTTTGCGAGAGTGCGTCAGATAGACACCATGAAGAGAAAACAGTTCTTAAAGGGTGTTATGCAGATCGCTCAGGAGGGTGCTATTCAGATATTCCAGGAGATCAATTCCGGTATGGAGGAGATCATTGTCGGAGTAGTCGGAGTGCTTCAGTTCGAGGTACTTACCTACAGACTTAAAAATGAGTATAATGTCGAGGTCGGACTCGAACAGCTTCCTTATGAGTATGTTCGTTGGGTGGACAATGCTTCAGAAATCAATATTGACAAGATACAGGGTACAAGCGATATGAAGAAGGTTCAGGATCTGAAGGGCAATCCATTGCTGCTTTTTGCACATGAATGGAGTGTTCGCATGGTTCTTGACAGAAATGAAGGTCTTAAGCTTTCTGAATTCGGTTCAGTGAAAGACTGATAGATAATAATATATGGAAAAATAAAACTGTTAGTGATATTCTATGTTCATAGACACATAGAGCGATTATATTGGTTTCTAAAAGGCATCTGTTGTGGAAATGCAGCAGATGCCTTTTTTGCATATCAGGCGTATTCAGCACTCAATCTTAAAATGTCATCAAATATAGCTTCGATAACATTCACTTAAGAACTGCTACAAAAGTGATGTTTTGATTGCAGAGCCTACGCATTATATTACATTGAGATGAATGAGCCATAAATTTGCAGAAAAGATATTTAATCCTTTTGAACGTGAACGAAGCTCTACGGTAAGCAAGATACAAGGAACCGGACTTGGCATGGCTATTACCAAGAACATCGTGGATATGATGGGAGGAACAATAGAACTTCGTACAGAAAAAGATGTGGGCAGTGAGTTCATTATCCGTGTTCCACTTCGTATAAAAGAAGACGGATGCGGGAGCAGTGAGAAATCCGAAGAAAGTAAGATATACACTGATAGTGACTATAAGAATAAGCGCATAATGCTTGTAGAGGATAATGAACTGAACAGGGAAATTGCCGAGACGATACTCGTTAAACACGGATTCAAGGTCGACGAGGCTGAAAATTGTGCTGTTGCTTTAGAGAATAAAAACTCCAAAGCGACAGCTTTTTTGTTGACATATCAACAAGCCTAGTATATAATGCAACTTATTGATTTATCAACAAGTTAACGGAGGACATAATTATGATTTTTGAAACTATTGCAAAGCTTCTTGCTGACAGACTTGACTGCGATCCTGCATCTATAAAGGCAGAGGATACCTTCCATGATCTCGGAATCGATTCCCTCGATACTGTAGATCTTCTTATGAGTCTTGAGGATGAGCTCGGAATCAGTGTTGAGCTTGATGAAAAGGTTGAAACAGTCGGAGAGCTTGCAGCTTTAGTTGAGAAAAAGAAGGGCTGATAAAATGATTAAATCAGCTGTATGCGATCTTTTAGATATTAAATATCCGCTGTTTCAGGGCGGTATGGCATGGATCGCTGACGGAAGACTTGCAGCTTCGGTTTCAGAAGCCGGCGGGCTTGGTATCATTGCCGCAGGAAATCAGAGGGCAGAGGATATCAGAAAGCAGATAAACATTGCAAGAGAGCTGACCGATAAGCCCTTCGGACTTAACATAATGCTTATGAACCGCTATGCGGATGAGATAGCAGAGCTTGCAGTGGAAGAAAAGCTTGCTGCTGTTACTACCGGAGCCGGAAATCCTTCAAAATTCATGTCGGCCTGGAAAACAGCAGGCATAAAGGTGATACCTGTGGTTGCATCTGTAGCGATGGCAAAGATGATGAAAAGACTCGGAGCCGATGCGCTTATAGCCGAAGGCGGAGAGAGCGGCGGACATGTAGGAGAGCTTACTACAATGGTACTGGTTCCGCTCATATGTGATGCTGCCGGCGACCTTCCTGTTATTGCTGCCGGAGGCATTGCGGACGGCAGAGGAATGGCAGCATCCTTTATGCTGGGAGCATGCGGAGTGCAGATGGGAACCAGGTTTTTAAGCGCCGAAGAATGTACGATTCATCCGGTATACAGAGAAAGAGTTTTGAAGGCCAATGATCTTTCGACAGCAGTTACCGGAAAAAGGATCAATCATGCCGCACGAAGCTTAAGGACAGCATTTGTAAGAGAATTTCAAAATGCAGAATACGGCGGCAGTACGGATGAAGAGCTGGCAGGACTTTCAGCAGGCAGATTCCGTATGGCGGTTCAGGACGGAAATCTTGAAAAGGGCTGCTTTCTCTGCGGACAGGCTGCTGCAATGGTCAATAAAGTGCAGCCGGCAGCAGAGATCGTTAAGGAAGTCTGTGAGGGAGCAGAGCAGATATTGTTGAAGGCACCGGACTTTATTAATTGATATTTTATTAAGCAGGCGCTTATTAGCCTAAAAAGAAAGGCGGATTCATATGGGAAAAACGGCGTTTGTGTTCCCGGGACAGGGAGCACAGGCAAGCGGCATGGGGGCCGAGCTATATAAAAGCCATGCAACAGCTAAGGAAATATTCGGATGGGCTGAAGCACTAAGACCAGGTACAAAAGAGCAGTGCTTCAGTGCTGATATAAATGAACTCAGCATAACGGCAAATACGCAGCCTTGTCTGTTTGTGGCAGAGCTTGCAATAGCAGAGGCATTACATGAAGAGGGCATAGAAGCTGATATGACAGCAGGGTTTTCTTTAGGAGAACTTAGCGCACTCTGCTATGCCTATATGAGAGAAGCTGATGAGTCAGCCTTTTCTTTAATCGAAACAAATAACGAAAATAAATCTATTTTAAAAGAAAAAGATAATATATTTTCTAATATTTTAGAGCTTGTTATAAAAAGAGCTGAATTAATGCAGGAGTCGGCAGAGAAAAATCCGGCCTCGATGGCTGCAGTGCTTAAGCTTTCAAATGACAAGGCTGAAGAGCTGTGCAGAAAGTTTGAGAAGGTTTATCCGGTAAATTTTAATTGTCCCGGACAAGTATCGGTTTCTGCGGAAGCTGAAATCATGCCTTTATTTGCCGAGGAAGTAAAAGCTGCAGGAGGAAGAATGTTACCGTTAAAGGTTAACGGCGGTTTTCATTCTCCTTTTATGACAGGTGCGGCTGAAGCATTTAAAAAGGAAGTTGCAGATAAGAATTTAACTGTACCGAGCTTTAAGGTTTATTCAGATCTTACGGCGAAGCCGTATAGGATAGCTGCATCAGAGACTGAATGCAATGCTAAGAGAAATCAAATGGCAGATATGCTTTCAAAGCAGATAGTATCACCGGTGCTTTGGGAACAGCTCATAAGAAATATGATTTCTGACGGAGCGGATACATTTATTGAGATCGGACCGGGAGAGACTCTTTCGGGAATGATTAAAAGAATTGACAAAAATGTGCGTGTCTTCGCAGTCAGCGATACGGACGGGATCGAAAGGCTTAAGAAAGAACTATGAATGAAAGAAAAACTGCGGTCATTACCGGAGGATCAAGAGGCATAGGGTCGGCAACGGCTTCAAAGCTTGCGGAAATGGGAAATGACATTGCGATAATATATGCCGGAAACAGAGAAAAGGCAGAGGCGCTCTGCTGTGAGCTTGAAGAAAGGTTTGCGATAAAAGCACAAAGCTATTGCTGTGATGTTTCTGATTTTAAGAATTCCGGAGAGACTGTCGCGAAGATAAAAGAGGAATTTGGAGGCATTGATATTCTTATAAATAATGCCGGCATTACAAAGGACGGTCTTCTGCCGTTCATGAAGGAAGATGACTTTGACAGGGTCATAGAGGTCAATTTAAAGGGCTGTTTTAATATGATGCGTCACTGTACACCGATTTTTTTAAGGAAAAGATACGGCAGAATAGTGAACATCTCTTCTGTTGTGGGTATTCACGGCAATGCAGGACAGTGTAATTATGCGGCTTCAAAGGCGGGAATTATCGGACTTACCAAATCTGCGGCAAAGGAGCTTGCAGCTAAAAATATACTGTGCAATGCCATTGCTCCGGGCTTTATAGCTACGGACATGACAAATGTCCTAAAGGACAGCGAAGAAAAATGGATAAAAAACATTCCTGTCGGAAGAGCGGGAACTGCCGAAGAGGTTGCAGAGACTGCCGTATTCTTAGTCTCTTCAAACTACATAACAGGACAGGTAATAGGTGTTGACGGCGGAATGGGCATGTGATCAGCAATAAGGGGCGTTTAGTAAATTAAAGTAAGTCTGATTACGAAATGTCAGAAAACATCTTTGGATAAACATCAACAGCAATATTTGAGAATAGGATCGTTTACGGGAAATATATATGGAACAGGTAATGAGAAGAGTCGTGGTTACCGGGCTCGGAGTCATTTCTCCGGTCGGAAACAGTGTAGAAAGCTGTTGGAACAGCCTGACAGAAGGAAAAAACGGTATAGCACCTATAACATATTTTGATACGACGGAATATAAGGCCAAGCTTGCCGCTGAGATAAAGGGTTTTGATGCAAAGGAATACATGGATAAAACCGAAATATTAAAGAGCGACCGCTTCACGCAGTATGCCATGGGAGCAGCCTGCCAGGCTGTTGAGGACAGCAGCATCATAGGCACTGTAGAGCCTGAAAGGTTTGCTGTTTATTTCGGATCGGGAATAGGAGGAATAGGAACATTTTCAAGAGAGCATGAAAAGCTTATGGAAAGAGGTCCGTCAAGAGTTTCTCCGTATTTTATACCGATGCTTATTGCCAATATGGCAGCCGGAGCAATTGCGATACGCTTTAACTGTCAGGGCGCAGCTATCCCTGCAGTTACTGCATGTGCTTCAGGCTCCAATGCGATAGGTGAGGCTGTAAGGGCAATACGTCACGGCTATGCGGATGCTGCAATAACAGGCGGCTCTGAGGCTCCTATAACTGACTGCGGAGTTGCGGGTTTTGTAAATATCAAGGCACTTTCTCTTTCAGAGGATCCTGACGCGGCATCGCTTCCGTTTGATAAAAGAAGAGCGGGCTTTGTTATAGGAGAGGGTGCCGGTGCTCTGATACTTGAAGAGTATGAGCATGCAAAGGCAAGAGGTGCAAAAATTTATGCCGAGGTCACCGGCTACGGCTCGACCTGTGATGCATATCACATTACAGCTCCGAGACCGGATGCTTCGGGCGGAGCAAGAGCAATAAAGGAAGCACTTAAGGAATCAGCATACACCGGAGATGGAAACATTTATATAAATGCACACGGAACCGGAACATTTTTAAATGACACCGGAGAAACCAAGGCAATTAAGTCGGCACTTGGTGAGGAAAAGGCAAGAGATATTCTAATTAGCTCCACAAAATCCATGACAGGTCATATGCTTGGAGCTGCCGGTGCGCTTGAGGCAATAGTTTGTGTAAAGGTGCTTGAGACCGGTATAGTTCCGCCGACGATCAATCTTAAAGAGCCGGATCCGGAGTGTGATCTTAATTATGTTCCGAATAAGGCAGTAAAGGCTGATATAGATATGTGTCTGTCAAATTCACTGGGCTTCGGAGGACACAACGCCTGCCTTGCTTTCAGAAGAGTGTAAGGGAAGGGCATAGCTGTATGCTGCCGTAAAAGGCTTTTAGTAAAGCGGAAGAAGATTTTTTGGAAAGGCTGTCTGATTATATATGAAGGAAGCAGATATCAGGAGATATGCGGCTCTTATGAATGAGCTGGATCTCACAGGTATGGAAATAAATGAAAATGAAGGCACCGTAAGGCTTGAAAGAGCTGCCGGTCACAATGATAGAAATTCTGAGGTTAGATCTGATCTGAGAATGAAAACGGCGCAGGAGGGAGCTTTTGGATCCGAAGCGATGTTAAAGCCGGAAGCGGATAATGATTATGAATCCGAAACTTCTGAATCAAGCATTGCAGAAAATACTTCAGATGCCAAAGCAAATGACTTTAAGGCTCAGCTTGGAGCTTTCGAGTGCCACAGTGTGGTATCACCTACGGTAGGAATATTTTATGCGGCTCCGGCCGAGAATGCCGAGGCCTTTGTAAAGGTCGGAGACAGGGTCAAAAAGGGAACCGTATTATGCATTATAGAAGCGATGAAGCTCATGAATGAGGTCACTGCAGAGGATGACGGAATAATTGAAGCTGTCTTAGCAAAAAACGGACAGGTCGTAGAATACGGCACAGAGCTTTTCAGCATAGGAAAAGGCGTGTAATGAACAGAGAGGAATTAAAAAAAATACTTCCGCACAGAGACAATATGCTCCTTTTAGACAGTGCGGAAAGATCTGACGATGAAGCAATAGGTTCACTTTATATAAAGGGTGATGAGTGGTTTCTTAAGGGACATTTTCCTGATGCACCTGTCGTACCCGGAGTTATACTCTGCGAAATAATGGCTCAGTCCGCCTGTGTACTGCTTGAGGATAGCATAGGAGAGGACAAGCTTCCGTTTTATACAGGCATGAATAATATAAAATTCAAGTCGCCTGTGCATCCAGGCGATACCTTTGAGACTCACTGCAGGATAGTAAGATCCAAGGGACCGTTTTATTTTGCAGAGGGAAGCGGATACGTCGGAGACAGACTTTGCGTGAAGGGCGAATTCTCCTTCGCAATAGTTGATAAAAAGGATAAATAACGATGTTTGACAAGATACTGATAGCTAACCGCGGAGAGATAGCCGTTCGTATAATCAGAGCCTGCAAGGAAATGGGTGTAAAAAGCACAGCCATATATTCTGAGGCTGACAAGGATTCACTTCATACACTATTAGCTGATGAGAGCATCTGCATAGGTCCGGCAATGGCAAAGGAGAGCTACCTTGATCCGGAAAAAATAATAAGCGCTGCGCTTGTTACAAAAGCAGCGGCAATTCATCCCGGCTACGGATTTTTGTCGGAGAATGCTGAGTTTGCTTCACTTTGTGAGAAAAACGGAATAGCTTTCATCGGACCTCCGGCAGAGCTCATGCGAACAATGAGCGATAAGGCTGAAAATAAGAAAAGGATGGCGGCTGCCGGACTTCCGGTAATACCCGGAACAGAGACCTTAAAGGACGTTGAAGAGGCGCTTGAAAGTGCTGACAGATTCGGATACCCGGTTATGCTTAAAGCCTCTGCCGGAGGCGGAGGACGAGGTATAAGAGTCATTAACAGCGTTGAAGAGCTGAAAAAAGCTTTTCCGTTAGCTGAGGCGGAAGCAAAGTCCGCATTTGGCGACGGAGCCTTATATATTGAAAAGTATGTGTATCCGGCAAGGCATATCGAGGTACAGATACTTGCCGATGAGTCGGGGAATGTAAGCTTTTTAGGTGAAAGAGACTGCTCTGTTCAGCGCAGACATCAAAAGCTCATAGAAGAATCGCCGTCACCGGGAGTTAATGAAGCACAGAGAAAAATTCTTTCGAAGCTCTGCAGGGGTGCGGTAAAAAGCATAGGCTACACCGGAGTCGGCACAATGGAATTTCTGCTCGATAAGGAAGGAAAATTCTGGTTCATGGAAATGAATATGAGGCTTCAGGTTGAGCACGGAGTCACTGAAATGCTTACAAGCACTGATCTTGTTAAATGGCAGATAAGGACAGCGGCAGGAATTGATATAAGCAGACTTAAAAGAAAAGAAGAATTTCCGGGATCATGCATTGAATGCAGAATAAATGCATTATCTCCGGGAAAGGTGTCTGTACTTCATGTTCCGGGAGGACCATTTGTACGCTTTGATACGTGGTTGCTGCAGGATTCTGTTGTCACACCGTTTTACGATTCTCTTATAGGAAAGCTTATCGTCTATGCCGGAACGAGAGAAGAAGCAGTGAGAAAGCTGAAGGCAGCCCTCTGTGAAACCGTAATAGAGGGTGTGGAGACAAATATTGAAGAACAGCTTTCGCTTATAAGTGAAGATGATTTTGAAAGCGGAAACTATGATTTGACATTTATGGAGGGCAGATAAGATGCCTCTTTTAAAAATAATGAGACGTCCTGCCAACAAGCTGGAAAGCGGCGGACGCTCACATATAACGATCGATCAGACAGATCCGGAGATAAGCTGTCCGAATTGCAGAAAAACGGCGCTTACAAGTACTGTCTGGCAGGGATTTAATACCTGCCCGTACTGCGGATATCATTACAGAACAGGTGCAAGACAGCGTATAAAGCTTATTGCGGATAAGGGCAGCTTTACAGAGCTTTTTAAAGGCATAATGCCTCATGATCCGCTAAAGTTTCAAGGCTACAGATCAAAGCTGAAGGCAGTAGGTGCGGCAAGCGGCGAGGAAGAAGCGGTAATTTGCGGCACAGCATGTATAGGCGGTACAAAAACGGCAATATTTGCCATGGATCCTAATTTTATGATGGGATCTATGGGAACAGCTGTCGGAGAAAAGATAGTAGATATATTTGAGTATGCAGTTGAAAATAAGCTTCCGGTAATTGGCTTTACGGTCTCAGGAGGAGCAAGAATGCAGGAGGGGCTTTTTTCTCTTATGCAGATGGCAAAGACGAGCGGAGCAGTGATGAGACATTCAGATGCCGGACTTTTTTACATGCCTGTGCTTACAAGCCCGACTACAGGAGGTGTTACAGCCAGCTTTGCCATGGAAGGAGACATTATCATGGCGGAGCCCGGAGCAACTATAGGCTTTGCCGGAGCAAGAGTTGTGGAACAGACTACAAGAAAAGCGCTGCCAAAGGGCTTCCAGACGGCAGAATCCATGCTTGAACACGGATTTATTGACATGATAGTTCCGCGCGGAAGGCAGAAAAAGATAATTGCTGAGCTTTTAAGGATGCATACACAAAAACACGGGGTTGAAAATGAATAATACCGTAAACCAGGCGTATGAGAAGGTTAAGATAGTAAGAAGCAATGACCGTCCTACGGCGCTTGATTATATCAATAATATATTCACGGATTTTATAGAGCTTCACGGGGACAGGCGCTTTTCTGATGATGCAGCGGTTGTAGGAGGAATAGGCAGACTGTGCGGCGTGCCGGTAACTGTTGCTGCCATAGAAAAAGGACATACCGTAAAGGAAAGGGCTATAAGACGCTTCGGATCTCCTGTTCCTGAGGGCTACAGAAAGGCTTTGAGACTTTTTAAGCAGGCGGAAAAATTTGACCGCCCGGTAATATGTCTTGTAGATACTTCGGGAGCTTACTGCGGTATAGATGCCGAGGAAAGAGGACAGGGGCAGGCCGTTGCCGAAAACCTTGTAACGCTTATGGGACTGAAAGTGCCGGTAATATCAGTAATTATAGGAGAAGGCGGAAGCGGAGGAGCATTGGCACTTGCTGTTGCAGACAGAGTCTGGATGCTTGAAAATGCCGTATATTCGGTAATTTCGCCGGAGGGCTGTGCCGCGATACTCTATAAGGATGCCAAAAGAGCTGCAGATGCTGCTGAGGCTTTAAAAATCACGGCAGAGGATTCTCTCAAAAACGGAATTATCGAAGAGATCATTTCAGAGAAAAATATCGGAGAGCCGGAATTTTATAATGCACTGAAAAGTAAGCTTTCAAATGAAATAAATGGCCTCTCAGCATTGTCCAAAGAAGAGCTTACAAATAAGCGTTATGAGAGATTCAGAGCTATCGGACGTTTTTAAGTTATAAGGAGTAATATTTAATGACGGTATATCGCAGATTTTTTGAGGAAATTACCGACGAAAACGGGATGCTTGGGGACATAAAGGTAAGCCGGCCGGACGATTTTAATTTCAGCTATGATGTAGTAGATGTCATTGCAGACGAACAGCCGGATAAAAGAGCGCTTGTCTGGTGCAATACCGAAAAAGAGGAGCATATATTTACATTTGCCGATATTAAAAGAGAAAGCATTAAGGCAGCGAATGTGCTTATAAATCACGGGATAAAGAGAGGCGACAGAGTGATGCTTGCACTTAAGCGCCATTATGAATACTGGTTCCTCGCAGTTGCACTGCACAGGATAGGAGCCGTTATGATACCTGTGACTCATATGCTTACCGAAGATGATCTTATATGCAGACTTAAAGCGGCAGACGTTAAGGCTGTGGTTTGCACAGGACAAAACGGCGTGCCGGAGAGAGTATTAAAGGCTAAGGAAAGTCTTGGAGCAACCGGCTGTAAGCTTTTTATAGTTAAAGATAAAAAAGAAGGCTTTATCGATTTTACCGGGGAATGCGAAGGCGCTTCGGAGCAAATGGAAAGGCGAAAAACTTTTGCCGAAGATCCTATGGTACTTTACTTTACGTCGGGAACCTCCGGTGCTCCGAAAGGAGTTATACATGATTTCACCTATCCGCTGGCACATTATGTAACTGCAAGATACTGGCAGCAAAACGAAGAGGACGGGCTGCATTTTACTATATCCGAGACAGGCTGGGCAAAGGCTTCCTGGGGAAAGCTTTACGGACAATGGCTGATGGGCTGTGCAGTGCTGGTATATGATTTTGATAATTTTGAGCCTAAGCAGATTGCAGCTGTTATAAATAAATATAAGGTGAGTTCATTTTGTGCACCGCCTACTGTTTACAGATATCTGACAAGAAAAGATGCCGGTGAAATGCCAAGCCTTAAAAGTGCCGGAACGGCGGGCGAATACTTAAGTCCTGAGGTATTTGAAAAATTCAGAGAAAAAACCGGGCTTGACATTCATGAGGGCTACGGACAGACGGAGACCACTCTGCTGATGGCTAATTTTGCAGGCATGGAATCAAAGGACGGCTCACTCGGCAAACCTTCACCATTGTATGATATAGTGCTTTTAAAAAGAGACGGAAAGCCGGCAGAGGATAATGAAATAGGCGAGATATGCATAAGATCCGACAACGGCAAAAAACCGCTTGGTGTATTTTCGGGATATCTTGATAATGAGGAGAAATATCGCGAATGCTGGCGCGGCGGAGTATATCATACCGGGGATGCAGCATGGCGTGACAGCGACGGATATTTTTGGTTTCACGGCCGTTTTGATGACATTATAAAGAGCGGAGGCTACCGCATAGGACCTTATGAGGTGGAAAAGGTCATCATAAAGCATCCGGCTGTTGCGGAGTGCAGTGTTATAGGCATACCGGATAAGCTCAGGGGTCAGGCTGTTAAGGCTGTAATAGTTCCGGCAGAGGGCTATGAGCCTGAAACGGAGCTTAAAAAGGATATTATTGAATCCTGTAATCTTGAGCTTGCCGAATATAAATGGATCAGGTATCTTGAATTTGTAAAAGAGATGCCGAAAACCATCAGTGGTAAAATTAAGAAATCTGTGCTAAGAGCCGACAGTCTAAAAAAGCATAATTAAAGACTCAAAAAATCAGGGATGTATGCTATACTCATTTAACGAAGATTTGACAGGCGGTGAGGCTTATGGGCGACAGATTTGAACTTTTCGTGATGTCTGTGACGAGGGCATACAAATATATATCACAGATCAAAAAGCACGAGAGTGCACATTTTGATATCAAGGGTATACATGTCATGTGTATGATATTTCTGGGCAAGCACAAGGAAGGACTTACAGCTGCCGAGCTTACGGCATTATGCTGCGAGGACAAGGCTGCTATATCAAGAACAGTCGACTCTCTTGCCGAAAAAGGCTATGTTGTATACAGCGAGAGTGATCCTAAGCGCAGATGGCGTTCAAAGATAATGCTGACCGAGGAGGGTCGGGAATTGACGCTCAGGATGAGTGAGCTCATTGAAGATATAGTTAAGACCATAAGTGACGGACTTTCGATTGAGGACGAGCTGAGATTTTACAGGGTGTTTACTCATATCAATGACAAGCTTGCCGATTATTTTGAGGGTGTCGGCGGTAAAAGATCCGTCTGAAGACATTTACAGAAATATCTGATGAAGATTTATACCTTAAGGTGCAAGTCTTTGTCAGATATTTTTTTACTTCCTTGAAAGCCTGTATTTTAATGTGTATTATATATATAGTTCAGAAAAATATATGAAAATGATGAGGGAAAACAATGACTGATTTAGAACTCAAGGAATTAATAGAGAAATACATAGATGAGCACGAAAATGAAATGACAGAAGATGTCATGAAGCTTTGCCGTATCAATTCTGTAAAAACAGAAGAGACAGACGAAAGACCTTACGGAGAGGGACCTTATAAGGCGCTTATGGCTGCAAAGGAGATCTGTTCAGGCTATGGCTTCAGAACAAAAGAGTACGCAAACCGTGTTATTTCTGCAGATATGAATAAGGGCGAAAAGTGCCTTGATATCCTTGCACATATGGACGTAGTTGCGGCAGGAGACGGCTGGACTGTAACAGAGCCGTTTGAGCCTAAGGTTATAGACGGAGCGATATTCGGAAGAGGCTCATCTGATGATAAGGGACCTGCAATGGCAGCGCTTTATGCTATGAGAGCTGTTAAAGAGCTTGGCATTGAGGCAAGCAAAAACTGCAGACTTATTCTTGGTTCCGACGAGGAATGCGGATCATCGGATATTCCTCATTACTATGCAGTGGAGCAGCCTGCACCTATGACCTTCAGCCCTGACGGAGAATTTCCTGTAATAAATATTGAAAAGGGACAGTTCAGAGGAAAGCTCCTGTCATACTTTAAAGATAATTCAGAAAAAGCTGATTCGGTTCAGGCAGCTAAGGAGCTTGTAAAGTTGGAAAGCGGAGATACTACTAATATAGTTCCTGGAAAGGGCTATGCAATAGTAAGAGGCTTTGATGAGGCCGAGGTTAAAAAGGCAATCGATAATGCCGGCAGCAGGATCAAAGCCGAGTATATGATCAATACAGCCAGCTGTGGTGATGATGCCGAAAAGGGTACAGCTGAAAATGACATAATGATATCTGTAGTAGGTAAGGGCGCTCATGCATCTACACCTCAGGAGGGCGTTAACTCAGGAATAATACTTCTCAATGTGCTTTCTGAGCTTTGCTTTGCAAACAGCAGCATTAACGAAAAAATAGCAGCACTTATTAAACTGTTCCCTTACGGTGACTTCTACGGTGAGGGCCTTGGTATAGCATTAGAGGATGCCGAGTCAGGCAAGACAACTATTACACCTGACATTTTCATAGCTGATAAAGAGCATATCAGCATTGTTTTCGACTCAAGAACTTCTATACTTGCGGACGAGGACAATACTATATTAAAGGCAGCAAAGCTTATTGAGGAGAATGGATTCACATTTGAATATTCCTTTAAGCAGCCGCACGTCGTAAGCTCAGAGTCTGATTTTGTCAAAACTCTTCTTGCGCAGTATGAGCTTGTAACAGGAAAGAAGGGCTCATGCGTTGCACTCGGCGGCGGAACCTATGTTCATGACATAGAAAACGGAGTTGCATTCGGAGCTGTTGCAGAGACAACAGATACACGCATGCACGGGCCTAATGAGTTTATGCCTATAAGCGAGCTTAAGGAAGCTGCAGTCATTTATGCTATGTGCATCGCTAAGCTTTGCAGATAAATTGTTTTTAGCAGACGGTTTTTCTAAATACAAAACGGAGGAACGATATGGACAGCAATAAAAAAGCCGAAGTGAACGGACTTTGTATAGCAGGACTCATCTTCGGCATTCTGTCGGTGCTGACCTGCTGGACCGTTATGCTGATACCTTTTAATGCCGGCATGGCGGTAACGCTTTCCTGTCTTTCAAGAGGCTCTTCTAAAATGAACGGCTTATCGGTGCTTAGCATCGTTCTGGCCGGAATAAGCATTCTCATAGGGCTGCTTGTGATTATATTTGTGATAGCTTTCGCTGCCGGAGCTGTTATGCAAATGTGGGAAGCTATAGCTTACGAACTTTATGACGGCGCAGACCTTGATCAGTTTGCGCTGTTCTTCACCATCAAAGCTATGCATTAATGTAACGGAAGGATATCATTATGATAAAGGTAAGTGAATGCAAATCACATGCCAGACAGAACCTGCTTGGCAGATACTCAACCGTTATCGGAGCTCAGCTTATAAGTTCATGTTTGACTATACTGGTTTATATGCTTGCGGCAGCTGCGCTTTGTTTTGCACTTTATTACGGCAATGTTATAGGACATGCGCCGTATGATTTGAAAATGGTCATTATCTGCTCTTTATTGTTCACGCTCTTTCTCGCAGGAGGTACCCTGCTTGTTTTGTTTTTCTATTACGGACAGACAAAACTGTTTATAAACATTTTAAGAGGCAGAAAATACAGTGTCGGCAATATCTTTTACGGCTTCAGACACGGGGCAGGAACATGGACATTGGTTCTCACGGGGCTTGTGAAATATGCCCTTATATATGTCTGCACACTGCTCACACAGGTGTGGGGAATGCTGTACAGATTCCGCATATTGTTCTTTGACAATGGTTATATTTTTGATGCGGTTTACATCGTGGGAAATATAATATTGTTCCTCATAACTGTATATCTTGCGTGTGCACTGTTCTTATGTGAACTGATCGCAGTAGACAGACCGGAAAAAGGTGTTCTCGGTTCACTTAAGCTATCAAGATCTCTGATGAAGGGAAAGAAGCTTAAGGCCTTCTGGTTTATGTATCTGAGCTTTTTGCCGTGGAGCCTTATTGGTATGATCTGTCCGTTTGCAATGCTGTGGATCACACCGTATATCAGATGCTCTCAGATAGTTTTTTATATGGCGGCTGAGGAAACGCTTTGGCAGCTTCCGGGATCTGTTCAGGATGAGATGAACAGAAAAAGAGCTGCCGCAGCAGCAGTAACTGAGGCAGGATCGGAAACAGGAGATATTGAGGCTGAAGCAAAAGTTATTGAGACAAAAACAATTGCTTCGGAGTCTGAGGCAAACGATACAGAGCCTGAAATGAGTGCTTCGGAACCTGAAATAAATACTTTAGAGCCTGAAATGAATGTTTCAGTAAATGAAACTGATAATTCAGAAACCCTCAATGAGGATGCTTGTTATGGATCCGAGGAAGCTTCTGATAACAGCACCAGGCTGCCAAAAGATGATTTTAAAGAAGATAATGAAGTAACTGTAAGTACAGATATCATTGATAAAGGAGAAAACGTATGAAATGCCCGTTTTGCGGATCGGATGATACAAGAGTTATTGATTCAAGACCGGCCGATGATAATACATCAATCAGACGCAGACGTCAGTGCGAAGCCTGCTTTAAGCGTTTTACTACCTATGAAAAGCTTGAGACGATGCCGCTCATGGTCATAAAAAAGGATAACAGCAGAGAATCCTATGACCGCTCCAAGATAGAAAGCGGCATAGTTCGTTCCTGTCATAAAAGACCTGTTTCCACAGATCAGATCTCAGCAATGATCGATGATATTGAAAATGAGATCTTTGCCTTAGGCGAAAAGGAAATACCTACATCTGTAATAGGCGAGAAGGTCATGAAGAAGCTTAAGGATGTAGACGAGGTTGCCTATGTAAGGTTTGCGAGCGTTTACAGAGAATTTAAGGATGTAAATACCTTCATTGATGAGATCGGAAAGCTGCTGAAGACAGATAAGGCAGCAGGAAGAAAAACAAGTGATGCCGCAGGCAGAAAGAAGGCAGAGGCTTGAGGATTTACCCGGATGAGTATGTAAAAAGCATCGTGGATTACGACTTTAAGGAAGCCTACAATAAAGGTAAAAGGTCGATACTTTTTGATATTGATAATACAATAGTGCCGCATGGCGCACCGGCGGATGATAAGGCGAAGGAACTGTTTAACAGCTTAAAGAGTATGGGCTTTAAGCTTTGTGCAGTGTCAAACAACAAAGAACCGAGAGTGAGATCCTTTTGTGAAAGCGTTAATGTCCCTTATGTCTATAAGGCAGGAAAGCCCAAAAAAGACGGCTATGAGAGAGCAATGTCACTTTGCGGATCAGATAAAAACAGCACTCTGTTTTTCGGGGATCAGATATTTACGGATATTATAGGAGCTAAAAGAGCTGGCATATACAGCATTTTGGTACGTCCCATAGACCGAAAAACCGATGAAATTCAAATAAAATTCAAGAGAATACTCGAAAAACCTATTATAATCAAGTTCTTTAAGGATAAACAACTTGCATTTGACGAGTATTTTAGCTAAAATAGATTAGTCATTTTTATAATAATTACCTGTGGCCGGTTGTATAGGGCGGCAGGAGAAAAAGGCAATATATAATTCGGAGGAAAAACAAATGATTTCAGCAGGTGATTTCAGAAATGGTGTAACAGTCGAGATCGACGGACAGGTACTTCAGATCGTTGAGTTCCAGCACGTTAAGCCGGGTAAGGGCGCAGCATTCGTAAGAACAAAGCTTAAGAATGTTATCTCAGGCGGTGTTGTAGAGAAGACCTTCAGACCTACAGAGAAGTTCCCAAGTGCACGTATCGACAGAGTTGATATGCAGTATCTTTACAATGACGGAAGCTACAACTTCATGAACGTTGAGACTTATGATCAGATCGCACTTCCTGAGGACGTTGTAGGAGATGCTATGAAGTTCGTCAAGGAGAACGATATCTGCAAGATCTGCTCATACAAGGGAAACGTATTCTCAGTAGAGCCTCCTATGTTCGTAGAGCTTGAGATCACAGATACAGAGCCTGGATTCAAGGGAGATACAGCTACAGGTGCTACAAAGCCTGCTATCGTTGAGACAGGTGCACAGGTTGCAGTTCCGCTTTTCGTTAACATCGGAGACAAGATCCAGATCGATACACGTACAGCTGAGTACTTAAAGAGAGTATAATTATAGGGATCAAGATGACCAATACAATCGATTTACTTAATGCAATACTTGAGGATGCATTTATAAAAGCCGGCTTTGGGGCCGGCTTTGGTCGTGTTAATGTAAGTAACCGACCTGACCTTTGTGAGTACCAGTGCAACAGTGCAATGGCACTTGCTAAAAAGGAGCATAAAAAGCCTATAGATATCGCCAATGCGGTAGCTGATATACTTAAAGACAATAAGGCATTCTCAAAGGCAGAGGCCTGCATGCCGGGCTTTATCAACTTAGACATGTCGGATGAGTTTATAGCATCCTATATTTTTGACATGCAGGAGGATCCTGATGCAGGACTTATAAAGGATCCGGAAAAGAAAAAGATCATAGTTGACTACGGCGGAGCCAATGTTGCAAAGCCTCTTCATGTCGGACACCTTCGCTCAGCCGTTATCGGTGAAGCATTAAAGCGTATCGGTGCCAGGATGGGCAACGAAATGATCGGAGACGTTCATTTAGGAGACTGGGGACTGCAGATGGGTCTCATCATTGAGGAGCTCAAAGACAGAAACCAGAAGGAATTCGGCATCGCAGACCTTGAAGAGATATATCCGGCAGCCTCTAAGAAATCAAAGGAAACAGAGGCAGACGGTAAGACGCTCACACCGGCTGCAGCAGAATTTAAAAAGAGAGCTCTTAATGCTACATCACTGCTTCAGAGCGGAGACCCTGAATGCATGGCTGTCTGGAAGAGGATCATGGAACTTTCACTTGCCGATCTTAAGAAGAACTATGATTCACTCGATGTTCATTTTGAGCTTTGGAAGGGTGAGTCAGATGCTCAGAAGTATATTCCTGATATGCTTTCAGATTTCGAGAAGAAGGGCATAGCATATGAGTCACAAGGAGCGCTGGTAGTAGATGTTCAGGAGGAAAGTGATACCAAGGAAATACCTCCATGCATCGTAAGAAAGAGTGACGGTTCTGCGCTTTATGCTACTACGGATCTTGCTACACTTGTTGAAAGAGAGCTTTTATATAAGCCTGATGCCTATATCTATGTTGCGGATCAGAGACAGAGTCTGCATTATCTGAGCTTTTTCAGAGTGGCAAGGAAGGCAGGCATTGTAAGACCGGAGGAAACACTTGATTTCCTTGGCTTCGGCACCATGAACGGTAAGGACGGAAAGCCGTTTAAGACAAGAGCCGGCGGAGTCATGAGACTTGAGATATTGATAAAGGACATCTCAGATGCTGTTTACGAAAAGATAAGAGCCACAAGAAATGATAATGAAATATCAGAGGAAGAGGCAAGAGAGATCGCAAAGACTGTAGGACTTGCGGCGCTTAAATACGGAGATCTTTCAAATCAGGCTTCAAAGGACTATATCTTTGATATGGAGCGCTTTACAAGCTTTGAAGGAAATACCGGTCCTTACATTCTTTATACGATAGTTCGTATCGGCAGCATTCTGAGAAAATATGCAGAGGCATTAGGCATGACAGCTGACGAAAACTCAGGTTCTGCTTCTGCGGAGCTTATCACAAAGGCGGTTGCCGCCTCTAAGGATGCAAGAGCACTTGCACTTGTGCTTATGCGCTATAATGAAGCAGCAAGACAGGCCTGGACACAGCTGGCACCACACAAGCTTTGCCAGTATATCTATGAACTGTCAAATGCTTTCAACAGCTTCTATCACAATGTAAAGATCCTTTCGGAAGAAAATGCTGAGCTTAAGAAGGCATATATAGCTTTGCTTGAGCTTACACGCAGAGTACTTTCAGATAGCATAAATATGCTCGGCTTCAGCGCACCTGAAAAAATGTAAAAATAAGACTTTAAGACAGATGGACTTCAGTATTTAATGATAAATAGCGGGGTTCATCTGTCTGACGGTTAAATAAACATAGACTGAGCAGGAAATTCCCGATTACAAATGGTATAAATACTTATGGAATTTGAAAATATAGTTGCAGAACTTAATGACGGTATCGAATACATCACCTTAAATCGTCCGCAGGTATTAAATGCTCTCAACATAGACACTGTGTCAGAATTAAGAGATGCTATAGAGTACGCCTACAGAGACGATGAGGTAAAGGCCGTTATCATTACCGGAGCAGGAGGAAGAGCGTTTGCAGCAGGAGCGGATATTGCAGAGATGCATGCACTCACACCTCAGGGCGGCCGTGAGATGATAGCAAACGGTCAGGCGCTTATGTGTGAAATAGAAAGACTTCCGAAGCCTGTAATCGCTGCATTGGACGGTTATGTTATAGGCGGAGGACTTGAGCTCGCATTGGCCTGTGACATTCGTATCGCAAGCAAAAAGACACAGTTTGCGTTTCCTGAGCCGTCTCTCGGGATAATACCGGGCTACGGCGGTTCGCAGCGACTCGGAAGAGTTATAGGCTTCGGAGCAGCCAAATATTATTGCATGACAGAAGAAAGAATCGACGTACAGCGAGCTTATGAGCTTGGCCTTGTCGGAAAGATCTGTGCGGACGATGTTCCTGTGCTTGAAGAAGCCAACAGAATAGCTGTAGGACTTAAGGAACGCTGTCCGGAAGCACTTGCTGCAATAAAGGCAGTTATGCGTGAAGGACAAAATGCCGATATAGATACGGCCTTAGATATAGAAAAAAAGGCTTTTGATAAGCTTTTTTTATCACCAGCAAGAACGGAACGCATGGGCCTGTTCCTGGAAAAGCAGAAGAATAAGAAAAAGAAGAGTTAATTTTAGAACGGAAGGAATAAGCAATGATATCAACCTCACATCTGACATTCCGTGTCGGGAAAAAGGCTTTATTTGAAGATGTTACCATCAAGTTTACAGAAGGTAACTGCTACGGACTTATCGGCGCCAACGGTGCCGGCAAATCTACGTTTCTGAAGATACTTTCAGGACAGCTGGAACCTACCAACGGAGAGGTAGTCATTTCCAAGGATCAGAGACTGTCATTCCTTGAGCAGGATCATTTCAAATATGATGAGTTTACTGTGCTTGATACTGTCATAATGGGAAATAAGCGTCTTTATGACATTATGAAGGAAAAAGAGGCTATATACATGAAGCCTGATTTTTCTGATGAGGACGGGATAAAGGCTGCAGAGCTTGAAGGTGAGTTTGCTGAGATGAACGGCTGGGATGCCGAGACAGATGCGGCAACACTTCTTTCAGGTCTTGGAGTAGAGGTTAGTGAGCATTACAAGCTTATGAGCGAGCTTCCGAGCCCTATAAAGGTCAAGGTACTTCTTGCAAAGGCATTATTCGGTAATCCTGATATACTTCTTCTCGACGAGCCTACCAACCATCTTGATCTGGATGCTATTGCATGGCTTGAGGAGTTCCTGATCAACTTTGAAAATACTATTATAACTGTTTCCCATGACAGATATTTCCTTAATAAGGTTTGTACCGCTATTGCAGATATTGATTACGGAAAGATACAGCTTTATGCCGGAAACTATGATTTCTGGGTAGAGTCATCACAGCTCATGATCAAGCAGATGAAGGAAGCGAACCGAAAGAAGGAAGAGCAGATAAAGGAATTAAAGGAATTTATCGCTCGTTTTGCTGCTAATGCTTCTAAGTCTAAGCAGGCTACATCGCGTAAAAAGGCTCTTGAGAAGATTGAACTTGAGGAAATGAGACCTTCAAGCAGAAAATATCCTTATATTGATTTCAAGCCGGATAGAAGCATCGGAAATGATGTGCTTACAGTTGAGAATCTTTCAAAGACTATTGACGGTGTCAAAGTGCTTGATAATATAAGCTTTATGATAGGAAGAGAGGATAAGGTAGCCTTTGTAGGTCCTAATGAGCTTGCAAAGACAACACTTTTCCGTATACTTACTGGAGAGCTTAAGCCTGACAGCGGAGATTATAAATGGGGAGTAACTACTACTCAGGCATATTTCCCTAAGGACAGCACAAAGGAGTTTGACTCAGAGGATACAATTTATGACTGGCTCATGCAGTACAGCCCTGAGAAGGATGTGACATATGTCAGAGGCTTCCTGGGCAGAATGCTGTTCGGCGGTGATGACGGAATGAAGAGAGTAAATGTCCTTTCAGGAGGAGAGAAGGTTCGATGCCTGCTTTCAAAGATGATGATAAGCGGATCAAACGTACTGATACTTGACGAGCCTACAGACCATCTCGATATGGAATCTATATCAGCACTTAATAATGCACTTATCAGATTCCCGGGAGTTATCATTTTCTCATCAAGAGATCATCAGGTTACAGAGACTACAGCGAACCGTATCATGGAGATCCGTGACGGTAAGCTCATCGATAAGATGACTACCTATGATGAGTATCTTGCAGCCGATGAAGGCGCAAGAAAGAGCTTCACCTTCACGCTTACAGGCGATGATGCGGGAGACAACTGATAACAAGAATAATATCAGAATAAAAGACAAGAATAAAAGACGACTGCACAGGAGTAAAATGGCTTCTGTGCAGTCGTTTTTAACATACAGCCATCATTTATCAAAAACAACTTAGGGTTATAGGACAAAAAGTGTTGTTTTGAACCGCGAATTAGCTAAGTATATAAGGCTAATTCGCGGTTTTAAGTTGTTTAGAAGAAGATACAGGGTGGACAAAAAGTGTTGGTGAAATACGGCTAAAACTATTGCTAC
>JALELZ010000012.1 GCA_022768465.1 Lachnospiraceae bacterium | reverse complement strand
GACACTGCACAATATGTCAGATATGTGACTTCCAAGCAACGGAAGGATTACATTAATTTAACGATATGTCACCAACACTTTTTGTCCTATAACCCATTTTATTACTGTCTCACACGGATATTACATTAGAATATGGAAAAGGAAATTAAACTCAAAAAAGACACTGTGAAGGATATGACCTCAGGGTCTGTTACAGGACATATTATTGCTTTTGCTATCCCGATGTTTCTGGGATATCTCTTTCAGCAGTTTTACAGCATGGTAGATACCATAATCGTCGGCAAATATGTCGGAGTTCATGCATTGGCAGGAGTAGGTTCCACAGGAGCTATCAATTTCATGATAATCGGCTTTTGCATTGGTATATGTGCAGGATTTTGCATACCGGTATCTCAATGCTTCGGCGCCAAAGATTATGAAAAAATGCGCAGATATATAGCCAATGCAGTATGGCTTTCGGCTTTTTTTGCAGTGGGACTTACGCTGATCGTATGTGCTCTGACAGGCAAAATACTGCATATTATGAATACGCAGGATGACATTTATACATATGCGTACACTTATATTTTCATAGTCTTTGCAGGAATTCCTGCGACTATACTTTATAATCTTGCATCAAGTATCATAAGAGCCTTC
The DNA here is from genome assembly GCA_022768465.1 of Lachnospiraceae bacterium. Lineage (GTDB taxonomy): Bacteria > Bacillota > Clostridia > Lachnospirales > Lachnospiraceae > Avilachnospira. The sequence goes on along the minus strand of JALELZ010000012.1, from coordinate 6,819 downwards.
GGAGATTCGAGGACGCCTGTGTATTTTTTGCTTTTATCATCGGGTCTTAACATTGCACTTGATCTTTTAACTATAGCTGTTATAGGGATGGGTGTAGAAGGAGCAGCATTAGCAACTGTTTTCTCGCAGCTTGTATCAGGAATTCTTTGTACTGTCTATATGTATAAGCGCTTTGATATAATACACTGTTCTAAAGATGAACGAAGGATAAACGGTAAATATCTTAAGGATCTTACATTTATGGGAGTACCTATGGGACTCCAGTATACGATAACTGCGATAGGTTCAGTCATATTGCAGACAAGCGTAAACGGCCTCGGTTATATGGCTGTTGCGGCAGTTACTGCCGGTTCAAAAATAAGACTGTTTTTCTGTACACCGTATGATGCGCTTGGAGGTACGATGGCGACCTTTGCCGGTCAGAATGTTGGAGCACTTCGCTTTGACAGAGTGAAGGAAGGCGTGAGAAAGGCAACAATAATAGGCTTTATATATTCTGCAATAGGAATAGTGCTCATGCTTCTATTCGGCGGTATACTTTGCAGAATGTTTGTGGATTCCTCCGAAACAGAAATAATATCAATGGCGAAATATTTCCTTGTAGCAGATGCAGCATTCGGTTTCTTCCTGACAATGGTCAATGTTTTCAGGTTTGCTATGCAGGGAATGGGCTTCAGCGGCCTTGCCATACTTGCGGGAATTATGGAAATGTTCGGAAGAAGTATTGTAGCGTTTATATTCGTTCCTATATTTGGTTTCAGGGCAGCATGCTATGCATCGCCGGCGGCATGGGTCCTTGCGGATATTTTCCTTGTTCCGGCATGCTATTGGTGCATCAGAAAGCTCAAAACACAGTTTAAATAATTAAAATGCTATAAAGCGCAATTCGTTTTATGATAGCTTAAATTAGGAAATGCCTAAGGTTTAACCCTTAAGCATTTCTTCAAGTTTTTCCTGCAATTCGAAATATCTTTCCATCTTTTGGTCAAGTTCTACATCTACAGTATTTTTTTCTTCAGTTAATTCGCTGAGCTTTACATAATCAGAATCGGCAGCAAGTATCTTTTTTGCGAGATCATCGGATCTTTCAGTGAGCTTATCTATATCAGCTTCAAGGCTGTCATATTCACGCTGCTCCTTATAAGAGAGCTTTTTTGTTGAGTGCGCACCCTTGGCGTTTGCTTTTGCTGAAGCATTGCCTGCCGCTAAAGCAGCTTTTTCTGCCAGCTCGTCTTTATGGAGAAGATATTCTTCATATCCCCCTTCGCTTTGCATTATTTTTCCACCCTGTTCAAATGAAAAAATGCGGCTTGCGACACGGTCAAGAAAGTATCTGTCATGCGATACGGATATAACTATACCCTGAAAGCTGTCAAGGTAATCCTCAAGTATCTGCAGAGTGACAATATCGAGGTCGTTTGTCGGCTCGTCAAGTATAAGTACATTAGGTGAACTCATCAGAACCTTGAGAAGATACAGGCGGCGTTTTTCGCCTCCGGACAGCTTCGCTATAGGTGTATACTGCATTTTACTGTCAAAAAGAAAGCGTTCGCACATTGCTGATGCTGTTATAGTTCCCTCATCGGTTTTTATGTACCCCGCAACATCTCTTATACAGTCGATAACTCTTTCCTTAGGATCAAGAGCTTCATTTTCCTGGCTGAAATAACCGAAGCGAACTGTCTGTCCTATGGTAATGCTTCCGCTGTCAGGCTGCTCGATGCCCATGATGATCTTCATGAGCGTGGATTTACCGCAGCCGTTCGGGCCTATAATTCCTATACGGTCAGTCTTAAGGAAAATGTAGGTGAAGTCATGAAAAAGCACTCTCTCGCCGTAGCTTTTTGATATGCTGTTGAGCTCAACCGTTGTCCTGCCGAGTCTTGAGGACATAGAAGAGATAAATGCCTGCCGTTCTTCTATAAGCTTTTCTCTGTCTCTTAAAGCTTCAAAGCGCTGGATATGTGCTTTTTGTTTAGTAGAGCGAGCTCTGGAGCCTCTGAGCATCCATTTAAGATCCTGCTTGTATAAGGTTGCTAATTTTTTTTCAGCTGCTATGGCAAAATCAAGGCGCTCCTGCTTTTTCTGAAGATAACCGGAGTAGTTTGCCTGATAGCTATAAAGCTCAGCCTTATCGATCTCCCATATTCTGTCGGTTACCTCATCCAAAAAGTATCTGTCATGAGTGACCATGAGCAAAGCGCCCTTGAATGATGAAAGCCAGTCCTGCAGCCATTCTATCATATCGTGATCAAGATGATTGGTAGGCTCGTCAAGTATGAGCAGATCGCAAGGAGTGAGAATGGCGGCAACAAGAGATGCTCTTTTTTTCTGCCCTCCGGAAAGAATCGATGGGGAGCAGTCGGGATCTGTAATACCGAATTTCATCAGCATAGCTTTTACTTCGCCTTCAGTGTCCCAGTGATCGGCTTTTCCGTGAATTATGCCGGCAACATTGTCGAGGACGGAAAGCTTATTATCAAATTCCGGGGACTGTGATAAATAAGATATTCTGAGACCGTTTTGCTTTATAACATTTCCGGTATCTGCTTCATATGTACCGGCTGTAATGGAAAGCAGAGTGGATTTGCCGGCTCCGTTGATACCGATAACGCCTATTCTGTCTCCGGGCTCAATGCCGGCAGTGATATTTTTCAGTATTACACGTTCACCGATGCTGACATTTATTTTTTCAAGGTTTAAAATACTCAAAGCTTTTTGCTCTCCTTACCGTTAATAACACCTTCCAGCCCGTAAAGTGATGCTCTTGTAACCATTTGTGCAAGCTCTTCTATTCGCAGCGGAAGCCTTCCGCTTATCCACATGCTGTATGAGGCTATAATACCTGACATAAAAAACTCGGCATATATATGAAACTGGGTCTTTGTGAGACCAAGCTCATCCTTGTATTCTGTCTCTATCTGACGAATAAGTGTTTTCCTAAGCTTTTCAAACAGCGTTTTATCATCACTCCTTGCGGCAAGTATCTCAAAGATATCTAAATTCTTGGCTATCATTGCGGTGATAAGATCAAACAGATCTTCGACGGATAAGCGCTTATTTTTATCTGCAGCATTGTTCTGCATGGAATCAATCGTTTCATTCACAACGCTGTCATAAATCTCATCAAGAACAGCATCTGTGGTGGCATAATGCAGATAAAAGGTTTTTCTGTCAATATTTGCTCTTCGGGCAATTTCGGCAACAGTTATCCTGCCTGCAGGACCATCCTTTAAAATATCAAGATATGCATTTTTGATGGCTGTGCAGGTTTTTCCGACACGTCTGTCCATACCGATTCTCCATAATGTTCGGGGTTAAGTACAGCCCAGTTTATACATAAGTGAGGGATAATCCACACATGAGAACAAACTGGTAATTGATATAGAACACTGTCTAAGATAATCTACACATGTGGAAAAGTCAATAATGAAGCTAAACCGGGTGTTAGCATACTATTAATGGTCTTGAAAAAGGAATAGAACAAGGCATCGTGTAATGATAAATAAGATAAATCAATAGTATAGATAAGTATAAAAAATATATAAAAATTTTTGGTTTTAGGAGGTTTGAAATGTACGTAATATTTACAGATATGTCGGTTGATATAGACAAAAAGGCGGCAGAGCAGATCGGAATAAAATTTGTGCCTATGGAGGTTACTGTCGGAGATGAGACATTTACAGCAACAAATCCTTCAGAACTTGAGGAAATGCACCTTTACTATGATAAGCTGAGAAAAGGCATAACTACAGGAACGAGTCAGATAACTCCATACAATTATGTTGAGAACTTTGAGCCTTATATTAAAGAAAATATGGGGATACTTTATATTTCGCTTTCAAGCGGCTTAAGCAAGACCTTTGAATCCGCTTCGCTTGCTGTAATGGAGTTAAAAGACAAATACGGTGATGCGGCACAGATAGAGATCGTTGATTCACTCGGAGGAACCGGCGGCATGGGACTTCTTTGTGAGGCAGCAGGCATCAACAGAGAAAACGGAATGAGCATTTCAGATAATGCTGAGTGGCTCAGAGCTCATGCGACAGATATAAACTACTGGTTCATGGTTGAGGATCTCATGTATCTTAAGCGAGGCGGCAGAATATCAGGAGCAACTGCACTTATCGGAACGGCGCTCAACATAAAGCCTATACTTAATATAAAAGCTGACGGACATCTGGATGCCATAGGTAAAAAACGAGGCAGAAGACTTGCGATGAAGTATTTAACAGATTGTTACAAAGACAGTGCATATATCGGAGAAAACAAGACCGACGGCAGTTATACCGACGGTCTTGAAGATCTTGTATATATCTGCTGTGCCGACTGCATGCAGGATGCAGAGCTTCTTAAGCAGATGGTGATCGCCATAAATCCTAAGGCAAATGTCAAAATAACCTCACTCAGTCCTGTAATAGGAGCTCATACAGGCCCTGATATGCTGGCGCTTATACATTTCGGCAGTGGACGCAGTTAAAAAATACAGAAGCATTTGATAATGCATCAGATTTCACAGTCGATACCTGTAACATCTATTATGGTCTGATCCATTCCGGCATATATAAAACGGCGGGTATATGCAGATGATCAATAATTATCTACATATACCCGCTTTACTCTGTCAGAAAGATAAAGCTGAAGTATTGAGCAGTTACCGTCAGAGTATTTTGCGACCTCGGCACGACCTAAAAATGCATCGGAATATTTATCCCTGCCATATACAGTAACCTCATCACCGATTTCACAGTCGATACCTGTAACATCTATTATGGTCTGATCCATTCCGGCATCTATATAATGGGCATGCTTTCCCTTTATAAGAAGAGGTCCGTTGTTCATTGTCTGTCTGCGGTACATACCGTCACAGATGCCCATTGAAATGCAGGCAACCTTTTTGTCTGAGTCAAGAACTGTGTCGGTATAGCCGAGAGTATCTCCGGCCTTAAGCTCAATGATGTTTGTAATAAAGGTGCGCAGGGAAAGAGATGGTTTGTTGCCGTAAAAGTATTCATAGCCTATATCGTCAACATAGGCAATATAGCCCCAGCCTATCCTTATGTGGGTGCAGATATCCTCATCAGGAAATTTGATATTTGTGCTGCAGCCGGAGGATATGTATTTAAACTGATAGCCTCTTTCCTTAAGATCAGTAACGATTGCCTTAAAGGAATCATATTGCTTTTGTATCTTTTCCTCGGAGCCTTCGGTATAATGTGTCATAATGCCGATTATTTCAAGATTGCCGGCTGCCTTTATATCCTCTAAAAGTGCATCAAGCTCCGCAGGCTGAACACCAGCACGGTGAAGGCCTGTATCTATCTTAAGCTGTATAGGAAAACTATTAAGTCCGGCTTTTTTAACCTCACGGCTTAGTATTTCAACCGTTTCTCTGTTAAATACTGTCATAAGCAGCTTGTATTTTACAACATAAGGTATGGCATGGAGCGGAACTCCGGAAAGTAACATTATAGTCTGTGATATAAAGCCTGCTTCACGAATTTTTATAGCTTCGCATATCTGAGCAACAGCAGTTATATCATAGCCTGCCTTATTAAAAAGCATTGAAACTATAGGAACGAGTCCCTGACCCCAAGCGTTGCCTTTTGTAACAGGAATTATTTTTCTTTGGCATTCAGCCTGCATGTTTTCCAGGTTTTTTCTGATTTGTCCGAGATCTACCTCCGCATATGAGTAGTAGTAATCAATGTCGTTCATTGCTATCTTTTTCTCCGTGTCAAATGATAATATGGTGAAATATGCCTTTCGAAATTTTTATATTATACTTTCATTAGAATTAATATAAAATGAAATAAGTTGCGAAAAGAATCCATTGTAAATGAAAAACAGCCACCTCTTTATTATACCAATATAGCTTTCTGACTTACAAGTCGGAAAACGGGATACATAAAGAAGGTGACCGTTTCAGATCATAAATATAATTCAGAGGTTATCAGTCAACAACAGCGATAACTTCTACTTCGCAAAGAAGGTTCTTAGGAAGTGTCTTAACAGCTACACATGAACGAGCCGGCTTCTCTGTGAAGTACTTTCCGTAGATCTCGTTGAATGTTCCGAAATCACCCATATCAGCAAGGAAGCAAGTTGTTTTAACAACCTTTGTGAAGTCTGTGCCAGCCTCTTCAAGGATAGCCTTAAGGTTCTGCATAACAGCCTCTGTCTGCTCTTCGATAGTAGCACCGACAATAGAACCGTCTGCAGGGCTTAATGCAACCTGTCCTGAAGTGTAAAGCATTCCGTTAACTACCTTAGCCTGTGAATAAGGTCCGATTGCTGCAGGTGCCTTAGGTGTACTGATTGTTTTAATCATGATAAAACCCTCCAATAATAATAAATAAGTATATGTACATTCTGCAGTGTAAAATGCTGTCAGATGCTCATATCTTCAACATTATCAATATACCTTTTCCTGCCGGTTTTTTCAAGATTTACAGATAACATTTAAAGTTATACAACGAGCAATAATGTGTTTTCAATTGATTAGATTTTTAAAGTAACGTATAATCAGACATGAGCTACCAATAACTGTAGGCGGTTAGTTCTCTGAATAATAACATAAGCGCTTTACGGCAACTATGCTTATTAGAAGGAGGCGGCTTATGGTTACGTTCAGCGATTTAATAGCGTTTACGCTTATGATTGCCACAATCATTAAGATTGTGGGTTATAGGACAAAAAGTGTTGGTGACATATCGTTAAATTAATGTAATCCTTCCGTTGCTTGGAAGTCACATATCTGACATATTGTGCAGTGTCAAGGCCAAAGCCTATGGTGCAAAGCAGCCTTGACACTGCAAC
>JALELZ010000019.1 GCA_022768465.1 Lachnospiraceae bacterium | reverse complement strand
TCACATTCAAGAACCTTTACAGCGCGGAAATCGGACTTAGAAAATGTCTCGAAATCGACGAAATCTTCAAAGAGAGGTTCGATTACTACGTTGCTGAAATCAATCTTTTCTTCAACAACCGGAGCAGCTTCAACAGGAGTCGCAGCAGCCTTCTCAACCTTCTTGTCAGAGTCCAAAGGTTTCATTGTCGGGAACAGTAAAACGTCTCTTATTGCCTCTGAATCTGTAAGAAGCATAACAAGTCTGTCGATTCCGTATCCGATACCGCCTGTAGGAGGCATACCTATCTCAAGTGCATTGAGGAAGTCCTCATCTGTATGGTTAGCCTCTTCATCACCTGCTGCAGCAAGTGCATCCTGTGCCTTAAAACGCTCTCTCTGATCGATAGGATCATTAAGCTCTGAGTATGCATTACACATCTCACGGCCATATATGTAGAGCTCGAATCGCTCAACATGATCCGGTCTTTCAGGATTCTTCTTTGTGAGCGGGCTTATCTCGATCGGATGATCTGTGATGAATGTAGGCTGTATCATCTTATCCTCACAGAATTCTTCAAAGAAGAGATTTAAAATGTCTCCCTTCTTATGTCTTTCCTCATACTCAATGCCCTTTTCCCTGGCGATAGCCTTAGCCTCTGCATCATCCTTGACCTCATCAAAGTCAACGCCTGAATAATTCTTGACAGCCTCAGTCATGCTGAGTCTTGCGAAAGGCTTCTCCATATCTATAACAGTGCCGTTATAGTTAATAACAGCACTTCCGCATACCTTGTTTGCAAGGTATCTGAACATGCTCTCTGTAAGCTCCATCATGCCTTCAAAGTCCGTATACGCCTGATAAAGCTCCATAAGTGTAAACTCAGGATTGTGTCTTGTATCGATTCCTTCATTTCTGAATACACGGCCGATCTCGTAAACTCTCTCGAGTCCGCCGACTATAAGTCTCTTAAGATAAAGCTCAAGAGAAATACGAAGTCTGAGATCCTCATTAAGCGCATTGAAATGTGTCTCGAACGGTCTTGCCGCAGCGCCTCCTGCATTGGAAACAAGCATAGGAGTCTCAACCTCGATAAAGTCTCTGCCGTCAAGGAAATTTCTTATCTCCTTAAGGATGAGAGAACGCTTGCGGAATGTATCCTTAACTTCAGGATTCATAATGAGGTCTACATATCTCTGACGATATCTGGCATCGACATTGGTAATACCGTGGAATTTCTCAGGAAGGATCTGCAGCGACTTAGTAAGAAGAGTGATTTCCTCTGCGTGTACAGAAACCTCTCCTGTCTTTGTCTTAAAAACAAAACCCTTAACGCCTACAATATCACCGATATCAAACTTCTTGAAATCTGCATAAGGCTCTTCTCCGACAGCATCTCTTGCAACATAGACCTGGATCTGTCCGTCTCTGTCCTGAATATGGCAGAAGGATGCCTTACCCATGACACGCTTGAGCATGATTCGTCCCGCAATAGATACCTGTTTATTCTCAAGCTCATCAAAGTTATCAATGATTTCCTTGCTGTGATGTGTCTGATCATATTTGGTAATAACAAATGGGTCCTTACCTGCTGCCTGAAGCTCTGAAAGCTTATCACGGCGCACCTTAAGAAGACGGTTAATGTCCTCAGGCTGTGCTGCCTTTGCTCCGTTTGCTCCCGCGTTCATGTTCTTTTCTCTGTTCTCAAGATTTTCTGCCATTTACAACTCCTTTTGCAGACCGGATAATGTCCGCTAAACTATATTAAAGCCGCAGCTTATATGCTGCACGAATTATTCAGCCTTCTTAATTTCCAATACCTTATACTGAATCACTCCGCCGTCCGGAAGCTTAATGTCAACGATATCACCAACATGGTGTCCCATAAGTCCGGCTCCTACAGGTGATTCATTACTGATCTTTCCTGCAAGGCTGTTTGCCTCAGATGAACCAACGATGAAATATGTAACCTCTTCATCAAACTCAAGGTCATAAAGCTTAACCTCACAGCCGACATTGATCTTGCCGTGATCGAACTCTTCATCAACTACTACTTCAGCATTTCTGAGAATGTTTTCAAGCTCAAGGATACGCTTCTCGATTTCTGTCTGCTCTTCCTTTGCAGCATCATAATCGGCATTCTCCGAAAGATCTCCCTGCTCTCTTGCAACCTTGATCTTCTGTGCTACTTCCTGTCTTTTAACAGCCTTAAGCTCATGCAGCTCATCCTCATATTTCTTGAGACCTGCATAAGTGATCATTGTCTTTGGTGTTTCGTTGCTCACTTTTATCTATACTCCTGTTTCTAATTAGTGTTAATTCCTCAATCGTGTTATTATAACTTTTGGCAATGTCTCTGTCAATCACAAGTGCCTTACGCACAGATATGCACAGATATATGAACATTATTGACATTTAAATGTCTATGATTGGAGAGCCTTAAAGCGCCTCATTGACAAAGCTCTTGAGCTCATCAAGCGTTTTAAGACTGTTCATTCCTGCACGAAGCCTGGCTGAACCCGGTATTCCTGCCGTATACCATGCCAAATGCTTTCGCATCTCAGGTATCGCAATATATTCACTCTTATATTTAACCATAAGCTCAGCATGGCGGAGTATCATTCTCTTTCTTTCTTCCATATCAGGCTCAGGCAAAAGCTCTCCTGTCTCAAGATAGTGCACAGTTCTTCCGATAAGCCACGGATTTCCCTTGGCACCTCTTGCTATTGCAACTCCGTCAACTCCGGTCTCATCTATCATTCGCTTTGCATCCTCCGGTGTGAAAATGTCTCCGTTTCCGAAAACCGGAATGCTCACCGCTTCTTTAACCTTTCTGATAATGTCCCAGTCGGCATTTCCCGCATACATCTGTGCCCTTGTTCTTCCGTGCACTGTGATGGCGCTGACGCCTGCCTGCTCTGCCATTTTTGCAAACTCAACAGCATTTACATGCTTATCGTCAAAGCCCTTTCTGAACTTAACGGTAACCGGCTTTTTAAGTACTCTGCTCATAGTCTCAAGAATACTGAATGCAAGCTCAGGCTTTTTCATAAGAGCCGAGCCTTCGCCGTTATTTACGATCTTCGGCACAGGACAGCCCATATTGACATCAATTATGTCAAAATCCTCCGATATCTTTTCTGCCATGCTGGTCATTATCATCGGATCTGAGCCAAAGAGCTGAACAGCAATCGGATGCTCGTCTTCTGCCGTTTTAAGTATTATTTCATTATTTTTATTCTTATAAAATATCCCCTTTGCGGAGACCATTTCCGTGCTTACAAGTCCTGCGCCCTGCTCCTCAAGCAACACTCTGTAGGCAGTGTCTGTGATTCCCGCCATAGGTGCCATGATAACGTTGGACTTAAGCTCAACATTTCCTATTTTCATAAACTATAATATATTCCCGATTATTTCTTCTGTTCTGTTTTCAGCTTTGCATATTCCGCTGCAAATGTCTCAAGCTGTTCAAAAAGCTCTCCCATGTTGCGCTGCATGCGTCTTATCAGCAGATCCGAGCCTATCTCATCAATCGGATCAATTGCCTGAAGATGAAGCTTATGCTGTGCATCAAAGGAGAAAACAAGCGTTCCGCCTGCATCTGAGCAATATGTAACTGCAGCGACCTTGAGCGCCTTTTTTATATCCTCAGGCAGAATACCGTATTCATCTTCATTAAAATAAAACTTCATGCTCTGCGCATTGGCACAGCAAAGGATACTGTCTTCCATAAATCCTCCTATATGTCATCGCTCAAATTTCGGTGTAAGCTCCCTGATCCTTACATTAGCATCTCCATAGATGCCTTTGAGCCTCTCTATAAACTCTTCAGAGGCATCCACAGCCAGTGAACGGCCCAACTTCTTATAGCTTTTTTCCTTTTTAAGATAGACGACAGGCTCGGCATTGCCCTGATTTTCAAAGCATATATCCTCAAGCCTTGAAGCTTCCTTATCATAAGCAGCCTTATCATCAAAGGCTACCCATATTTCCTTTTTAAGCTCATCAAAGCCAATTATCTTATCTGCTATAAGCGAAGCATTTTCATCTCTTCCAATACTTATGCGGCCGTGCAGATAGACCTTACTGTCCGTCTCAAGCTTTGAGCGGTATCTGTCAAAGGTGTCAGGGAATATCAGGACCTCAAACTGTCCGTACAGATCCTCGACCTTTAAAAATGCCATCTGCCTCTGCTGCTTGGTGATCTTTAATTTTTTCTCGCTTATAATGCCTCCGCTTATAACCTCGGTGCCATCCCTGAAACGGCAGACTCCGGTGCTTTCATCGGCATAGTAATCCTTTGACAAGGCGGTGACTGTTAGTTTAAAAGTGTCGATATGTTCCTCAACCGGATGGCCGCTAAGGTATAGTCCTGTAGCTTCCTTTTCATACATAAGAAGCTCTTCGCGGCTGAATTCTCCCACCGGCGGCATAGCACGCTTAAAGCTGTCATTTTCCTCGCTTTCTGCAATGTCAAACAGAGTTATCTGTCCGGCTATCTCACTGTGCTTTCTTGCCGAGGCATCGCTTAACAGTCCCTCAACCATGATAAGCTTCTGCTTTCTGGTACCCGGCATCGAATCAAATGCACCTGCCTTTATAAAGCCGTCGATAGCCTTTCTGTTAACAGATTCCGGCTGTCTTGATACAAAATCCTCCAGGTTCTTAAATGCACCTCTTTCACGGCGCTCTCTGACTATATCCTCTACAACCGTCCTTCCGACTCCCTTGATGGCAGTCAGTCCGTACAGCACTGTATTTTCATCCAAAGCCGTAAAGCCGTAATCACCGGCATTAATATCAGGCGGCATAAGCTTGATACCCATGCTCTTTACCTGCTGAATGTATTCGGATATCTTGCCATTATTATCCATGACAGAGGTCATAAGCGCCGCCATAAACTCTGCTGGATAATAATACTTAAGCCATGCTGTCTGATATGAAACCACAGCATAAGCCGCCGCGTGAGATTTATTGAATGCATAGGAAGCAAAGTCTATCATCTCATCATAGATATGATTAGCTACAGACTCTGATATTCCGTTAGCAATGCAGCCCTTTACATGCTCCTCCTCATTGCCGTAGACAAAGCTTTCGCGTTCCTTCTGCATTACAGCATGCTTTTTCTTGGACATCGCTCTTCGCACAAGATCGGCACGTCCTAAGGTATATCCTGCAAGGCTCTGCACTATCTGCATAACCTGCTCCTGATAGACTATGCAGCCGTAGGTCGATTCGAGTATCGGCTTAAGCTCCTCGCAGTCATAGCTTACGGAGGCTTTATTTTCCTTGCCCTTAATATATTTCGGAATGAAATCCATAGGGCCCGGTCTGTAAAGGGCAAGTCCCGCAATGATATCGTCGATACTCTCAGGCTTAAGCTCCTTCATAAATGAAGTCATTCCCGCAGATTCAAGCTGGAATACTCCGGAGGTATCGCCCTTTGAGATCATCTTATAAACATCCGGATCGTCATAATTAACATTATCTATGTCAATGACCTTTCCGGTATTCTTATATATCTGCTCTATTGAGTTATTGATGACAGTAAGTGTCCTTAAGCCCAGGAAATCCATCTTGAGAAGTCCCAGCTCCTCAAGTGTCGTCATAGTATACTGAGTGACCACCGTACCGTCGGCATTTCTTGAAAGCGGCACAAAACGATCAACTCTGTCACTGGCTATAAGCACTCCGGCAGCATGCATGCTCGAATGTCTCGGAAGTCCTTCAAGCCTCATACTCATATCTATGAGATATTTGACCTGTTCGTCCGTCTGATAGGCATTTTTAAGGTCAGGACTCATTTTAAGCGCCTTTTGCAGGGTAATGCCTAATTCGTTCGGTATCATTCTGGCGATCTGATCCACCGCACCGTAAGGCATATCCAGCACACGTCCGACGTCCCTTATAACACCTCGTGCAGCAAGGGTTCCGAAGGTAACTATCTGCGCAACATTGTCCTTACCGTACTTGCCGACAACATAATCTATGACCTCCTGCCTGCGCTCATAGCAGAAATCTACGTCTATATCCGGCATAGTCACTCGCTCAGGATTTAAAAATCGCTCAAAGAGAAGTGAAAACTTGATTGGGTCGATATTGGTTATTCCGAGTGAATAAGCCACTATAGAGCCTGCCGCCGAGCCTCTTCCCGGACCTACCGGGATCCCGTGCCTTTTGGCATAGGCTATAAAATCCGAAACTATGAGGAAATAATCCACAAAGCCCATAGTTTCTATGGTATTAAGCTCATACTCGAGTCTGGATCTGATGTCCTCTCCGTAGAGCTTTTTTCCGCCGTCCTCTGCTTTAAGGCAGTTCGGATACCTTTCTTCAACCCCGGAAAAGCAAAGCTCTCTCAGATATTCATCAGCCGTCTTTCCCTTCGGTACAGCAAATTTCGGCAGCTTATAATTTCCGAATTCAATGCTGACATTACATCTGTCAGCGATTTTTTGCGTATTATCTATAGCCTGAGGAGCATACTTAAAAAGCTCCCTCATTTCAGCTTCGCTCTTCAGATAATACTGACCTCCGTCATAGCGCATCCTGTCAGTATCGCTGACCTTTTTGCCGGTCTGAATGCAAAGCAGAATATCATGCGGCTCAGCATCCTCTTTAAATGTATAATGACTGTCATTAGATGCGATAAGCTCAATTCCCGTATCTTCGGAAAGTCTCAGAAGTCCTGCATTGACAGTTCTCTGCAGTTCGATTCCGTGATCCTGCAGCTCCAGGAAGAAATTACCCTTTCCGAAAATGTCCTCGTATCTAAGTGCAGCTTTCTTGGCTTCCTCATACATTCCCAGTCCAAGTGCTCTCGCCACCTCTCCTGCAAGGCATGCAGAGGACGCAATAATTCCCTCGTGATAGGTTTTAAGCAGCTCGTAGTCGACTCTCGGCTTATAATAAAAGCCGTCCGTAAAGCCCGAGGAAACTATCTTCATCAGATTCTCGTAGCCGGTATTATTTTCAGCAAGAAGTATCAGATGATAATATTTATTCTCGTCTGACTTATCCTTATCAAAACGAGAACCCGGCGCAACATACACCTCACAGCCTATTATCGGCTTAATCCCCTGCTTTACCGCTTCCTTATAGAAGTCTATAACGCCGTACATAACACCGTGGTCTGTTATGGCTAATGAATCCATCCCAAGTTCTTTTGCACGACCGATAAGCTCGCCGATCCTTGATGAACCGTCGAGCAGCGAAAACTGTGTATGCACATGAAGATGAGTAAATGCCATAGCCGACCTGCTTACTAAAATAAAGTATTATATACGACTAAAGCAGCAGGTAATGCCTGCCGCTTTATATAAATGTTCTATAGATTCTTATCATTAAATCCTCAGAAGTCAAAGATCACTTTGAAAAGAACTCCGCAATAGCTTCTGCGGCGTTATCTTCATCAGTTCCTTCTGCGGTAACTGTAATAGTATCTCCGTTATAAGGAACAAGGTTCATAACACCCATGATGCTCTTCGCATTCACCTTTTTTTCGTTGTACGAAATATATATTCTTGATGAATACTCTCCTGCAACAGACACCAGCATAGCCAGTTTTCGTCCGGCATCGTTAGCAACATTAACCACTACATCACGACTTACCATAATTCCCCTCTCCTTTAAATAAACAGGACTCAAAGCTTAACATCCGATTCACGCAGCTCTTCTGCGATCCTGGCGATCCTCCGGAATCTGTGATTCATTCCTGATTTACCTACTCCGGGCATCTCCTCTGCAAGCTCACTTAAGGTTGCGTCCGGGAATCTGAGTCTCAGCTCGGCAGCCTCTCTCAAACTGTCCGAAAGAGAATCGAGTCCCTTCCTGTCAGCTATATATCTTATGTCATCAGCCTGCCTGACCGCTGCCGATACCGTCTTGGAAATGTTGGCAGTCTCACAGTTAACTCTGCGCTGAACGCTCTCACGCATCTCCTTAAGGACCTTGATATTTTCAAAATCCAAAAGAGCCTTGTGAGCTCCCAGAAGCGTCAGCATATCCGATATAGCCTCGCTGTCCTTCAGATAAACCACAAAATGTTCCTTGCGCTTCATCAAACCGCAGCTTATACCAAAGCCGCCTATAATATCTCTGACCGAATGCGCCTCATCTTCAGAATCACAAACAAACTCAAGATGATAGAACTTTTCGGGATCGCTCATGGTTCCTTTATTGCAAAACAGCTCCATGAGATATTCCCTGTCCCGTGACTTTTCCCTATATTCGGTAATTTTACTATGGCGTTTTTTGCTTGTAAAGCACTTATTCTTTATCTCATTTTTCGTCTCTGATGAAAATGACATACGTTTAATTTAAAAATATTTTTTTTTAGTACAAAATGCATAAGTACAACATAGTTGCATTCATTAAAATACAAAGTGCAGTTTTAGATCTTGCTGTTGAGCTCGGAATTAACTCTGTCGAAAAATTCCTTCGGTGCGTCATAGCCCATTTTCTTTGCACGGTTATTGACAGCTGCACATTCAACTATTACCGCAATGTTTCTGCCCGGTCTAATTGGTATCTCATAAGTAATGACCTTATTTCCGAGGATTTCTGTGTATTTATCCTCCATGCCAAGGCGGTCATATTTTTTCTCCGGATCAAATTCATCCAATTTGATGATCATGTCGATATTCTGCGTCTGCTTTACCGCCTCGAAACCAAACATTGAACGAACATTGATAATACCGATACCTCTTAACTCAATAAAATCTCTCGTAAGCTCCGGAGCAAGGCCTACAAGTGTATCTTCTGAAACCTTTCTGATTTCAACAGCATCGTCAGAAACAAGTCTGTGACCCCTTTTTATAAGCTCAAGCGCAGCCTCTGATTTACCAATACCGCTGTCTCCCTGAATAAGCACTCCTTCACCGTAAACATCGATAAGTACTCCGTGAAGAGTCTCCTTCGGTGCCATGATTACCTTGAGCCATCTCATAGTCTCAGAGATAAGATCTGTAGTGCTTCTTTCAGTTCTGAAAACAGGCACTCCGTACTCAAGACAAGCCCTCATAACTCCGCGGCACGGTCTGTAATTTCTTGTAAATACAAAGCATGGTACTCTGTAGCTCGCGATCTGTTCAAAACGTCCGTGGATAACTCTTTCCTCAAGTGAATTGATATACGCCTGCTCAAGACGTCCGATTACCTGAATACGCTCCATAGGCCCAAGATCAAAGCCTTCAAAGAAACCGGTAAGCTGAAGAGCCGGCCTGTGTGTACTGTAGGTGGTCAGCTTTCTCTCGGTGATATCGATCTCCGGAGTAAGGTTCTCAAGATTCATTTTTTTTGCAAATGCTTTAACATTCGCCTGTTCCGACATATTGCTGTAAGCCATAGCTCTCCTTTCCAAACATTAATCAAAATGTCCTAAAAGTCTTACCTCAGGTTCAAGAGTAACACCATATTTATCAAGTACGATTTCTCTTACCTTTTTCATAAGCTCATAAATATCTGTTGAGGTCGCACCGCCCTTATTGATAATAAATCCGGCATGCTTCTCGCTGACACAGGCTCCGCCCACACTAAAGCCCTTTAATCCCGCATCACTTATAAGCTTGCCTGCAAAATATCCTTCCGGTCTTTTAAATGTCGAGCCTGCCGATGGGTATTCAAGCGGCTGCTTTTCCTGACGTCTCTTAAGAAGCTCTTCGCTCTTTTTTTCTATATCTGCTGTTTCGCCTTTTTGAAGAGCTATCTCAGCTCTCGTTACGATAAGTCCCTCATCCATGAGGCTTGAGCCTCTGTATCTGAATTCAATATCCGAAGCAGCTAAATTGATAACATTGCCCTTTTTATCTACCGCCTCAACGCTTCTTACGACGTCCTTCATCTCTCTGTCAAAGGCTCCGGCATTCATAATGCAGGCACCGCCTATACAGCCGGGAATTCCCGAAAGCTCCTCAAAGCCCGTGCCTCCGAACTTTGCCGCAAAGCGTCCCACTGCGCTCATCAGACAGCCTGCCCCAAGATCCATGATAAGCTCGTCATTCTGCCATTCATAGCCGAGCATGGTAAATGCTGTATCGTCGTTTCTGCCGAGGTCAATGATGACCCCTCTGTAGCCTTCATCGGATACAAGAAGATTGGAACCGTTTCCGATAACAAAATAATCTATGCCGTTAAGAGCGAAATATCTGATAAGCCCTGCAAGCTCCTTGGTATTTCTCGGAATTATATAATAATCGGCAATACCTCCGGTCCTAAAGGTCGTGTGACCTGCCATAGGCTCATTTTTAAGGATCCTGCCGCCTGTTATTTTCCTTATGTTATTTATATTCATTAAGAAGCTTCTCCTCAAGCTCTATTTTTGATGTGTCAGAATTAAGAAATGTCACGCTGCCTGTTGTGCCGTCTTTAGCTTCAGCATTAAGTCTCCCGTTTTTATTAAGCAGCTCCTTTGTATCCTTTGCCACAAGTGAAGCGGCATCATAGAAGCTTATATCCTTATCAAAGCATTCCTTAAGCTGTGCTTTTACAAAAGGAAAATGTGTACAGCCCAGCACAACCGCATCTGTATCCTTTTTGTATGGTGCCAAAAGCTCTTTAAGATATGATAAAAATTCTTCACTGCCGGTCTTTTCATTTTCCACAAAAGGTACTATACCAGGCGCAGCTAACGCTGTGATCTCAGCTTTATCCTTAAGCTCTTTTAGTCTCTTTTTGAGTCTTTTGCCGTTAATGGTGGCGGTAGTGGCTAATACAAGAATATGCTCACCCGGATGCTCATTTACTGCCCATGCCACTGCAGGCTCTATGCCTATAAAGTCATGCTCCGGAAATACCTTGGTAAGCTTATCCAAGGTTTCTGAGGTCGTAGTATTGCAGGCGATCACAAAGCACTTGATATCATCCTCTTTAAGAAGTCTTGTGCATACTTGCGTATTCAGCTTCAAAAGCTCCTCCGGCGTCTTGTCGCCGTAAGGCGCATTTGCCGAGTCTCCGTAATAAATATAATCCTCACCCGGAAGCTCCTTTCTGAGAGCGCTTAAGACCGTCAGTCCTCCGAGACCTGAATCGAATACAGCAATTTTACTCATTAACCCAAAAACAAACGGGATAAAATAAAGTATCCCGTATACCTTCCAAAAAATATAGTCAGTATATAATACCACATTTGATGCCTGCAAACAAGCACACGCCCCAATACACCAATGTTATACTGACCTTATACTGCCAGTTATACAGCTCTAAGCGTGCATCATATCAGGACACATTTTCCTCTAAGACCGACACTTATGCTTACCGCAAAGTCCTATAGCAATATTAAAAGTGCAAAAAAGTTCTTGCGTAATCATTGTAATTATGCTAATATAATTTCGCTGCGGAGGTGTCGGAATTGGCAGACGAGCAAGACTAAGGATCTTGTGCCCGTTAGGGCGTGAGGGTTCAAGTCCCTTCCTCCGCATTTATTGTATCTGTAATTATTTTATACGCAGAGATGGCGGAATTGGCAGACGCGCACGGTTCAGGTCCGTGTGATAGCAATATCATGAGGGTTCAAGTCCCTTTCTCTGCATCAAAGACTGGTGAGTGATCGCCGGTCTTTTTTGTTCTGTATCCCTATATTCCTATATCTATGTCCCTAATGAGTACTAATTGAATTTTCATTGGTGTGAAAAGTTTTTCAAATATTTGTAAATTTTTGCTTGCGCATTCATGATAAATATGTTAGTATATTCTTCGTTGCGGAGATGTCGGAATTGGCAGACGAGCAAGACTAAGGATCTTGTGCCCGTTAGGGCGTGAGGGTTCAAGTCCCTTTCTCCGCACTAAAGGCTATCACTACGGTGATAGCCTTTTTTGTTTCTTTTATTTAATCGCAGCATCATTACTTTATTCGTTTATTTAGCCGTTCGGCATAATGCTGTTTCAAAGTTCACAATATTTGCCGTACGGCTAAGTCAACTGTCTTTAAATAATATTCTAATGAAGCGCACAATATAAAACAACACTTTTTGTCCTATAACCCTATATTGATTTAGTCTAAAAACACCGGGCTGAACAACAACCCGGTGTGTCTTTTCTAAATATATATTTTCGACTAAATTTATTAGAATTATGAATGTGTAGCAACCACTTTATTGTTAGCGCTATCCCACTTTACAGTCCAATATCCTGTTGAAGCACCGTCAACTGGATCAGTTATATCAGCTGCAGCAAATCCTTCTGGCCAATCTATTTTTGTTTCCCAACCCTTTTTCGTCTGCTTCTGATCAACAGCTTTACCTGTTTCTGCTTTTGTAGTATCACCAGTTAAAACATCAGACATTACTTCTGCATATGCAGCTCTGAGATTTGCAGCATCAACAGCTTCTCTTGCTTTTTCCATCTGACTACTGAAAATCGGAATAGAAATTGCAACAAGTACTGCGATGATAGCAACAACGATAAGCAGCTCAGCAAGTGTGAAGCCTTCTCTGTTCTTCATCTTCTTCAATAAGTTTTTCATCTTATCACTCCTTTAAATAATCCTATTATATTTATATAAGGGTATATCTCCGTTTTTTAAACGACAGATTTTACTCTTATATTCTACATTCCATTATACACTGTGAACATCGGCAGGTAAAGTGCAATCACAATAAATCCGACAAAAACTCCCAGGAATATCAGTATTGCAGGCTCTAATACAGCGAGTGCTCTTGAGGCTGCATTCTCAGTTTCGTAGTCATAATATTTACTTATTGAGCTGAGTGTTTCCTCTAAGCTTCCCGACTGCTCTCCCATCGCACACATCTCAATAAGAAGTTCATCCAGCGTATTTTCACGCTTTAGGCATTCTCCGAGGCTGAAGCCCTGTTCAAGGTTTTTCATGACGTTCACAATGGACTCGCTGACATATTTATTTGTAACTGTCTTACTCGTTATCTGGACAGCTCTTACAAGCGGAAGTCCTGCGATAAGCATTGTTGCCATTGTTGATGCAAACTGGCTCGCAATGTTTAGTCTTTCTATATTTCCGATAAGCGGCAGATTAAGCATTTTCCTGGAAAGCTTCATACCGCCCTCTCTGGTCCTTGCATAGATGATAACAGCCATAGCTATAAGCATTATGATTATAGCTATAAGCCAGAACCATTTGCTGAAAAAATCAGAGCACCTTATGAGTGCCATAGTTATACCGGGCAGATCCTCTCCCTGATCAAGGAAAGTATTTGCGATAGTCGGTATTGCCTTTATCATTACTATCGAAATGACAATTATCGCAAGTATAATAACGAATACCGGATAGATCATAGCTCCCTTTATTTTGGCGTAGAGCTTATGTCTGGTCATAAAGAAATCCGAAAGTCTCTTGAAGGCAGAGGCCAGGGATCCCGATTCCTCACCCGAACGTATGGTTTCTATAAAGGTCGGCGGCAGCTTGTCTCCGTGTATCTGGAAGCTGTCAGCTATGCTGTAGCCTGCCGACACATCGTCTGCGACCTCCGAAAGTATCTTTCTTAATGCTCTGTCCTTGGTCTGCTTTGCAACGAGCTTGACCGCATAGCTTATGGATATTCCGGAATCGAGCATTATGGCAAACTGCTGGCAGACTAATGCTATCGACTGCGCACTTATCTTGCCATGCGAGCTGGTCAGCTTATCTTTTAGGCCTTCATAGTCATAGGTCTCCTTAAGGCCTGTGACTACGCTCATTTCTTCCTTAAGCTGGGCTACGGCTTCATTTTTATCTCTTGCTTTAACGACTCCCTTGACGTTAACTCCGTCTCTGGATATCGCTTCATAGCGAAATGTACTCATTTAAACATTCCCCTCTGCTGCATTAATGAATCATAACGATCCGACATCAGTCTGTTGTGCTTAATACTCTTGATGCCTCGTCGACCGTGGTCACTCCGTCCATTACAAGCTTTCTGCAGTTGACCATCATAGGCTCAAAGCCTGAGTCCATGATAGCTTTTCTTAATTCTCCGGTGCTGACCTTATCACGCAGCTTTTCCTTAATGTCTGCTGTGAGAGTCAGTATCTCAAATACCGCAATTCTTCCCTTATAGCCTGTGTTCATACACTCCGGACAGCCAGCTCTCTTATAAAAGCGCATTTTCTCAGGCTGGTATTTCTGCGGATCCATTTCCAGTACATCCAAATCCTCTGCAGTAGGCGTATATTCCTTTTTACAGTAAGGACAAAGCCTTCTTACAAGTCTCTGCGATATGATTCCCTTGACAGCACTGTTTATGATATAAGGCTCCACTCCCAGATCTATAAGTCTGTCTATAGTGGTTATGGCGCTGTTGGTATGTATGGTCGACAGCACAAGATGTCCGGTTATGGCAGATCTCATGGCTATCTCTGCAGTCTCTCCGTCACGAATCTCTCCTACCGCTATGATATCAGGGTCCTGACGAAGTATGGAACGCAGTCCGTTGGCAAAGGTCATACCAACCTTTTCATTGACCTGTACCTGATTGACACCGTTAATGTCATACTCTATCGGATCCTCCAGAGTGACCACATTGACCTCTTCCCTGTTGAGCTCGTTTATCATCGCATACATGGTAGTCGATTTACCTGAGCCCGTAGGTCCGCAAAGAAGTATAACGCCGTTTGCGTTCTTCAAAAGTCTGTTGTATTCATCCAGATATTTACCGGTGAGTCCTATGCCCTCCTTTGTGAGAAGTGCTGCGGACTTTTCAAGGAAACGTATAACTATCTTCTCACCGTATTTGGTAGGAAGTGTGGAAACTCGAAGATCAAAGTCTCTTCCCTTAACTCTTACGTTGGCTCGGCCGTCCTGAGGTATCCTCTTTTCGGCGATATCCATGTCCACCATTATCTTGATACGTGAAATGACAGAGTTCTGGAGCTTTTTAGGCACTGTAAGTATATCGTGAAGCACTCCGTCTATTCTCATACGGATAACAAGTCCCTCTGCTCTCGGCTCGATATGGATATCCGAGCTTCCGTTTCCTGCTCCTCTTTCAAGTATTGAATTAACGAGTCGTATAGCAGGCGCAGCCTGATCATTGCCGTCACCGTCTCCGAGTATTGTATCATTGCCGCCATTCTGCAGTCCGACTATGGCTGAGCTTCCGATAACATGCTCAAGATCGTCTATCGCCCTGTTAACACTCTCGTTTCCGTAAAGCGTAGATATAGCCATCTCCATTGCTGTTGTCGTTGCTATCATAGGAATGATACGCTTCTTGGAGCTGTTTCTTACAGCCTCGATGGCTTTAAAGTTAAGAGGATCCACCATAGCCAGGAACAGAGTTGAGCCGTTAAGCTTTACCGGCACCACATTGTATGTTCTGGCTATATTTTTCGGCACCAGCTCTGCGAGATCAACAGGTATCTTGACTTTTGTAAGGTCAACAAAGTCAACACCAAGCTGAAGCTTAAGACAGTCGATTATCTGTCTTTCTGTCAGCGTGCCGTTATCCTTTAAAACCTCTCCGAGTCGCTTGCCTTCTCGTTTTCCCTGTTCAAGAGCAGCCTGAAGTGTCTCTTCATCGATCTCGCCTGCTGAAACAAGTATCTGACCCAGCTGTCTGTATGCCATGTTGGTTACCTCCGAATTTACGCAATCAAAAACATATATTGCTCGTTCTGATAATTATACAGCCGAGCACATGCTTTTGCCTATAAAATTTTTGCTCAGTGCGCTTCTCTTTTTAATGCATTTTCTATAAGCTTTGCAACGAGCTCCTTTTTGGATATTCCCTGCTTTTCCCAAAGCATTGGATACATGGAAATAGCTGTAAAGCCTGGAAGTGTATTTATCTCATTAAATACCGGCTGACCGTTTTCATCCACAAAGAAATCCACTCTTGAAAGTCCGAAGCCGTCCACAGCCTTAAATATCTCTATTGCATCTCTTCTGATTGCCTCAATAGTTTCCTCAGGAAGATCCGGCTCAAGCACTGTCTGTGAATCAGGGTTGTTATATTTTGCATCATAGTCATAGAAATCAGCAGCTGCCAGTATCTCGCCTACTCCTGCAGCCACAATTTCATCATCTCCGCCACCGAATACGGCACACTCAACCTCTCTGCCCTTTATAAATTCCTCGCAGAGTATCTTTGAATCTACCTCAGCAGCCTTTTTAAGACCTTCTGCAAGCTCTTTCCTTGATTCTGCCTTGGTAACTCCTACAGATGAACCTGCCTGACTTGGCTTTATGAATATCGGATAGGCTATTTCTGACTCAACTCTGTCCATTGCTGCATTAAGACCTGCCTCAGTCTTTAATTCCTGACGTCTTACTCCCGCAAAGCGAGCCTGTCTGATACCCGTCTTTTCAACGATTATCTTGGTATAGAATTTGTCCATGCACACAGCCGATGACAAAACTCCGCAGCCTACATAAGGTATGCCTGCAAGCTCAAAAAGTCCCTGAATGGTTCCGTCCTCTCCGTACTTTCCGTGAAGCACAGGGAAGATAACATCAAGCTCAACATCCATGACCTTATCATCCGGAGTCGTGATCATAACACAGCCTCTTACCGCATCGGGACTGATCTCAGCAGTTGTTTCAGAATCTCTCCAGCTTCCGTCCTTTATGCTGTCAAGATCATTTGCGAGCACCCAGTGCCCTTCCTTGGTAATACCAATAAGGATAACATTCCACTCATCGGTATCGATATTTGAAGCTACATTTATGACCGACATGCATGAAACCTCATGCTCTGTTGACTGTCCGCCGAATATTACCGCGATGTTTCTTTTTTCCATAATATTTCCTTTCTTCGGACTTAAGAATTTCATAAGAATTTAATCAATCTTTCTTCATTCATTTTCCTATAGGTAATGATATAGTAAAGACAACGAAAGAAAATTTCGCACTATCCTTTTAAATCCTACTATAGATAAGGGAGCTTCTTACGAGGCTCCCTTTACTGTATCTATTATTTATTTCCCTCGGCTGATCTCTTTGCCTCGTCGCTGATGCCGCCTGATGTGATGGCATTTGCTTTTTCAACAGATGCAATAGCACCCTTAAGCATAGGAATACGGCAGTTCTTTCCGCCGAACTCTACGATTACCATATCGCTTGTAATATCGATGATCTTACCGTACATGCCGGATGTTGTGCAGCAGTAATCGCCTACCGCAAGTCTTGACATGAGCTCATCTCTCTTCTTCTTTTCCTTCTTTGCAGGAATTACGGTAACAAGTATCATAACTACTACGATAACTGCAAGGTAAATAAATAAAAATGTGTTTGACTGCATTATTTTCCTCCTTATTATACTGAGCCCTGTGTCATGGACTCTGTCATTTCTTTTCTGAACTGTTCAAAACGACCTTCTCTTATTGATGCTCTGATATCTTCCATAAGATGATTATAGAAATACAGATTGTGAAGCGTGCAGAGCCTCATGCCGAGCATTTCGCCGGCCTTTAAAAGATGTCTGATATACGCTCTGCTGAAATCTCTGCAGGCAGGACACTGACACCCTTCCTCTATAGGCTTGTGGTCAAGCTCATACTTCTTGTTGAACATGTTGAGCTTTCCCATCTTGGTATAAACATGACCGTGACGTCCGTTTCTGCTCGGATATACACAGTCGAAGAAGTCTATACCTCTTGCTACGCCCTCAATGATATTGAGCGGTGTTCCGACCCCCATGAGGTATGTCGGCTTATTCTTAGGAAGATGAGGCACTACAGCATCCAGTACATCGTACATCTGCTCATGTGTCTCTCCTACCGCAAGTCCTCCTACCGCATAACCGTCAAGGTCAAGCTCTGAGATCCTGTCGGCATTGGCTGTTCTTACATCATTAAGAATACCGCCCTGGTTGATTCCGAAAAGGAGCTGTTCCTTATTAACTGTATCAGGCTGCTCGTTGAGTCTTGTCATCTCTGTCTTGCAGCGCATGAGCCATCTTTCGGTTCTTGCTACACTTTTTTCGATGTATTTCCTGTCAGCTAATGCCGGAGGACATTCATCAAAAGCCATAGCTATGGTAGAACCAAGATTAGACTGTATCTGCATGCTCTCTTCCGGACCCATAAATATTCGGTGTCCGTCGATATGAGAATTAAAGCTTACTCCCTCTTCCTTTATCTTACGAAGCGATGCCAGTGAAAATACCTGAAATCCGCCGCTGTCTGTAAGCACAGGTCTGTCCCAGTGCATAAATTCTCTTAAACCGCCGAATTCCTTAATTAGCTTGTCACCGGTACGCACATGCAGATGATAGGTGTTGGAAAGCTCTACCTGACAGCCTATCTCCTTTAGGTCTGCTGTCGATACGGCGCCTTTAATGGCACCGACAGTGCCGACATTCATAAAGACCGGTGTCTCTATAGTGCCGTGCACTGTCTCCATATGTGCGGATTTTGCTTTGCCGTTTTCGGCAACGATTTCGTATTTCATCAGCTGTTCTTAGCGGCTCTTTTTGCCTTCTTTTTCTCTAATGCCTCTGCCTTTTCCTTGGCTATAGCATCAGCCTTCTTCTTATCCTTATGTGCATTCATAAGGTTCCAGAGCGGACCTGTTACACATACAGATGAATAAGCACCGCAAACGATACCAACCATAAGAGGAAGTGCAAACTCTCTGATGGATGAAACACCCATGATGTAGAGGCAAAGAACCATTACAAAGGTTGTAAGTGATGTGAACAGGCTTCGTGAAAGTGTCTCTGTTACAGAAAGATCCACTATATCACTTACGGCCATGCCGTCCTTCAGCTTAAGATTTTCACGTATTCTGTCGAAAATAACTATGGTAGCATTTATAGAATAACCTACGATAGTCAGCATGCAGGCGATAAAGGTCGAACCTACTGACCACTTAAATGCCGCATAGCATGTAAGCACTACAAGAACATCGTGTAAGAGTGCAAGCACTGCCGAGGATGCAAAGTATATGTTCTTGAATCTGATCCAGATGTAAAGAAGCATAAGAACTGCTGCAATGCACACTGCCTTAATGGCATCTGTCTTCATTTCATTGGATACGCTTCCTGAGATATTCTCAGCCGTGATCTTCTCTGTATCCACTCCGAAGCTGTCCTTAAGTGCCTCATTCATAGCCTCACGCTGATCAAGATCAAGCTCTGTAGTACGAATAAGTACTTCATTTGTGCCGGCTACCTTAGAAATCTGAGGGTTATTATCTCCTGTTGCCTTTGTAACGACAGGGGCAACGTCAGATGAAAGGTAATCAAGTGAAAGATCCTCGTTGAAGGTTACATTGGTAGATGTACCGCCCTTGAAATCAAGTCCGTAGTTAAGTGCATCTCCGGTGCCTGACTTATTAATGCCCATAAATGCAAACCCTGCTACTATGATTGCTATGGAAAGTATGAAGCAGAACTTGCTGTTCTTTACAAAAGACTTTGACTTTTCTACAGGAGGCTTTGAGCCGTACATTGACGCCTTATTTGCTCCGAGGAAATAGAATGCATTGAGAAGCCATCTTGTAATGAACAATGCTGTGATCATCGATAAGATGATACCGAGAGCAAGTGTCTGAGCAAAGCCCTTAACAGTACCTGAACCGAGATAGTAAAGTACAACTGCAGCAATTACCGTTGTAACGTTGCCGTCCACGATAGCTGAAAGTGCCTTGTTGAAGCCTGCATGTATGGACTCTCCGACATCACGCTTAACGCCGATCTCTTCCTTGATACGTGTAAATATGATGACATTGGCATCAACGGCCATACCTATTGAAAGTATGATACCGGCAATACCCGGAAGTGTAAGTGTTATCTCGAATGCATTGAGCAGTATCGTGATAAGACCTGTATACATAACCAATGCGATCGATGCAGCAAGTCCGGCAACTCTGTACAGTACAAGCATGATAATGATAACAATACCAAAGCCTACTGCACCTGCCTTAAGAGATGTAGATATTGCCTGCTGTCCGAGTCTTGCACCTACTACGTTTGAACGGATCTCTGTAAGCTCAAGCTTAAGTGCTCCGAGACGTATAGTCTGTGCAAGGTTATTGGCTTCATCAACACTGAAATTACCGCTGATAGAGCAGTTTCCGCCTGTGATAGCCTGCTGAACTGTAGGGTAAGAGATAAGCTCTCCGTCATAGATGATAGCTATCTGCTTGCCGATATTGGCAGCTGTTGCATCAGCGAACTTCTTTGCACCCTCATCAGTAAATGAGACATTTACCTCGTAGGAGTCGGCTGAACCTGCCTCTCCCTTTCTCTGTGCAACGCCTGCTGACTTGATATCCTTACCTTCTACTACGGTTTCAGCTATACCTGTAGGCACGCCGTCATCTCCGTAATTAAAGGTACAGAATAAAAGTGATCCCGGCTTACCGAGCTCTTCAAGAATTGCGTTGGCATCAGAAACGCCCGGAATATCGATATTGATACGGTTTGAGCCCTCCTGATATACGCTTGCCTCTGAAGAATAGCCCTCAGCTCTCTTCTGAAGCTTGTATATAGTGTCCGCCATATCTGTATCTGACGGATTCTCCTCGCTTGCCTCATAGGTGATGCTGACACCACCGGCAAGATCGAGTCCCAGTTTGATATCCTTCGCATACTTGTAGCCGCCGAAACAGAATCCGACAGTTGCAAGCAGGATGAGTATCAGCTTGAGAGCGGAAGCTCCCTTACTCTGTTCTTTCATATAATTACCTGCCTTACTAAAAATAGACTTTAACCGAATAATAATAGCACATAACACTGAGCATTTCAATGTTATGTGCTATTGATTGCAACGGCTTAGCTATGTGCTGATCTATGCCATGCTTAGTTATGTCACGATTAATTATGTAACGATTAAATATTAAAGCGGTGTGCTTAGCTATATCTTGATTTACTTTAATATCGTGATCGATCAGGCATCTCCCATGCCTAATACTATGATTCCGGCAACAGTGACAGCAATCATGATATATTTTCCTATAGTAAGTCTTTCCTTTAAGAAGATATGGCTCCATATCATTGATACTACGCAGTATGCTGAAATAAGTGGTGCTGAAAGTATAGCGTTTGCTGAAAGAGCAAATACATATGCATACTGTCCTGCAGTCTCAACTACAGCTGCAAGGAGCTTCGGAAGCTCAAGGTGCATAAGCTCCTTCGGAGATTCTTTCCAGAAAAATTCCTTCTTGACCTTCACAAGGTATATAAGTGCTATTACTGCTGTGAAGAGGAATGTAAGCTCATATGCAACATTTGCAGGATCTTCCTCTATGTAGCTTCCCAAAAGCCATGCATCCGCAAAGGTTCCGAGACCGTCGATTGCACAGTAGATAAGCGGATAAATGATAGCCTTCATTGAATTAACATAGTTATTTTTTTCAGCAAATCTTTTATCAAGCTTGATGTCTACAGCCTCAAGTCCTACTACTCCGAGTGTTACAAGAACGACTCCGACAAGCTGTATGGAATCCATTCTCTGTCCTAATACTATCGCACAAAGGATAGCTGCAACTGCACCTGAGGAGTTGCATACAGGTGATGAGATCGAAAGCTCT
This sequence comes from Lachnospiraceae bacterium, assembly GCA_022768465.1. Taxonomy (GTDB): domain Bacteria; phylum Bacillota; class Clostridia; order Lachnospirales; family Lachnospiraceae; genus Avilachnospira. The sequence goes on along the minus strand of JALELZ010000019.1, from coordinate 25,921 downwards.
ATATATCTGAGACCGGCATAACCTACTGCCATAGATACGATGTAGCAGATACTTGCAGGCAGATACAGAATAATGTCATTGAGTGTAACACTTACGCCTCCTGCTGTCATCATGTAGAATGCATGGATACCCATTACAACACCGACAACAATAGTCATCTTAAGGTGGCTGTTTTTATCCTCTGCAGGGGAACCTAACTTTGAGAAAAAGTCAGAGCCTGACCAGAACAAAATAGCGATAAGTGATAAAATAAACCAGTTCATTTTGTAGATCCTTCCTAATTTTTTGGTTTTTTTGCCTTAAAAATAATATAAGAAGATTCGCTATTCGTCAACAAAAATATTGTATTGTGTTTATTTTTGTGTGTATCAACCCGATGCCTGCACAAAAACAGAAAGAACTGCCGTTTTCACGACAGTCCCTTCTAAAAAGATGTAATATAATATTTGAAAGTATGAAACCTTATGGATATTTATCAGTTAGCTGTTGAAATTGTTGCAAGTGCTGACTCGTATGTAGCTCCGCCTGTTATCTCAATAACCTGAACATAGCCTGTTCCGTCAACGACTCTAAGATAAGCATAGTCATACTTTGTTCCTGTTGGATCAGGAAGCTCTCTTCTGAGTGCTGTAAATGTTATGTTGCCGAAGGTCTTTGCGCCAAGATTCTCGATCTTGTATTTGTTGCTTGCGCTTGCCTTTGCCTTCTTTGTAACCTTATACTTTGCAAAGCCCTTTGCTGAGTTGGTATAACCATTGATGAAGCCTTCAAGTGTTGTGTTGCCTGCAGTGAATTCATCAATCCTTCTGTATGAGCTGCTGATGCTTCCTGACTCAGACTCATAATACCAGTCAGTACCTGCTCCGTCATTGAGGATAGTAGGTGCTACTGTCAATGTAATCTTGAAGTTTGACCATGAGTTAACGGCTGTGCTTCCTGAAAGGCTTGAGCTTCCGTAAGCCTGATTAAAGGTACCTGCTGATGGGTTATCTCCGCCTCCCTTTGACTTATATGCCTTCTTTGTGCTGTTCTTTGATACAGTTGCGTTAGCTGTTGAATTAGCAGCCGGTGCTGTGTTATTAGCAGGAGCTGTGTTGTTTGCAGCCTTCTGAGCCTTCTCTGCTGCGATCTTTGCGAAATCAACGCAGGTAGCGTAGTCCTTTGAAGAATCAGCCTCCTGAACCTTTCCGTCAACTACCCAGCGTCCGTTGGCATCGATCTTGTTGCCGTCAATGGTTGTGTTGGTCTGAAGCCATCCGTTATAGTTGAAGTAATAGCATCTTGTTACTCCGTCGGCATCCTTTATCCAATACCATGTATTTGCAAGGAACTTTGAGCCGTCAGCATTAAGCTTGTACCACCAGCCGTTGCTTCCTTCATCACACCACTGACCGTTTTCTACAGATGCAGCTGATGCTGTGAAAGCGCTTCCAAATGTTAATGCACCGGCAGCAGCGATAAGTGCAAGTGCCTTTAAACTCTTCTTCATAAGTTACCTCCTAATGTTATCGAATCATATGTAAATGTCATTCATAATTAATTTCTTTTGACATTACATACTATATCACATGCTTTAAATTAGTGTCTGAATATTCTCTTAAGCATAATTAAAGTTTTTATCGCCAAATTCTAACGATTTTCTTCGTTAAGAATTTCTCTGACCTTAAGAATATCCTCAAGTGTTACCTGAGTGCTTCCCGGATCCTTTTTCGGCTCCTTTGGTCTCTTCTTTTCCTGATGTCCTGAATGTGCCGCGCTTTCATCCGCACTTTTTTCAAGTGCCTGCATGATAAAGTCAGTGTCTATAGCCTCATTCGGCATATCAGCTTCTGTTCTTTCGGATTTCTCAGTTTTCACATACTCAGCTTTTGCTTCCTCATGCTCCGGATTGATATTTGAATATATCCCAAGCATCCTGTAAGGCTCGTCCGGGGTCGTAGCTATCTCATTGCCGCCGGTCACCACCATTTTTTGTGAGCTGTAAAGCTTCATGCAGAGCTTATGATACGACTCATACATTCCGTTTTTAAGAAGCCATGCCGCAGTGACTGCCTTAACACCCTTCGGCCTTAGATCTTCCAAAAGATCTTCGAACTCTTCCTTTTCGCACAGCTCTTTTATCTCGGCAAGCTTTCTTTCGTCACTGTAGCCACTCCTGTAATACATTAATCCCAGGAACGAGCATATATGAAGAAACAGTCTGTTGTTCATTTCATCAAAGGTCTCATCTGAGGCCTTAATGCCCAACAGCAGTTCATTGCAGTCTCTCAATACTAAAAGTGAGCTTGCGACACCATAGGTCTGAAAGGTGGTTATCAGACTTTCTCCATAGCCATGCTGAACATAGTTAAGAAATGCACCCTTTATGACACCAATGGTTTTGCAGTACTTTAAATATCTCAGTACATAGTCTATGTCTTCATTTACAGCGAGCTTTTCATTATAAAAGATCCTGTTTTTCTTGACTATGGCGGTATTGTACAGCTGATTTGAATGAGTACTTATCATATGAAGATCATAAAGATCGGTCAGCATATTGTCGAGGAACGTGTCGCTGTCGTCTGTATAATCGTCTTCAACCTTGAAAACGGTTTTTTTACCGTCATCAAACACCATTCGAAAGCCGCACATCACCGTATCAGCTTCAGTACGTTCCGCCGCCTCATAAAGTGCCTCAAGCATTTCTTTGTCGATATAATCATCGGCATCAAGAGTCACAAACCAGTCTCCCTGAGCCGCCATTATACCGTCATTTCTTGCAGCCGAAACCCCTCCGTTCGGTTTGATAATCAGTCTGACTCTTTTATCATTTTCAGCTATTACCCTGACCTTATCCGAGGTGTCATCGCTTGAGCCGTCATCAATGACTATCACCTCGATCTCCGGATAGCTCTGAGAAAGCACAGACTCCACAGCCCTTGTAACTGTGGCTCCCGAATTGTATGCCGGTATTATAACACTTATTAATGGATAGCCTTGTTCGTTCATGCACTCATCTCACAAATAATCTTGTCTCCAACATAACTATACTCTGTACGGCTTTCAGTAAAAGCATTTTGAAAGCCCCTGCGTCCAAATATTTTTTAAAATATATCCTTTCAGAATCACGGCGAAAGCTCTGTCTTTTTACCGCACTGTTTCCGGCTCCGCTTATACTGTGTGAACCCTCATGACAGTAGCATTCTGAAAGAAGAAAGGTCTTTTTACCAAGCCTTTCCATTCGTGCTCCGAGTGCATATTCCTCCATATACAGGAACATGTCCTCATCATAGCCTCCGCATTCGGTAAATGCCTTGGTATCGACCATGAGCAGAGAGCCGTGAACCGCATAAACCGGAATGAGCGGAGCATTCTTTTCATAATAATCTCTGCTAAAGTTAATGCGATCGGAAAATAGTCTTTTAAGGATCGGTCCGCTCGCTGAAAGCTCTGCAAAAAATCCTCTTTTGCACCAACCGGATCTCTTTAATTCATCATAATTCTTAAGCGCAGTTTTCTCAAGCTGCTTTGCATCACTCATAACAGCTCCGACAACTCCGGTATCCTGATGCTCCTTAAACACAGCCTGCATTTTTTTTATGAGAGACTCGCTAAATGCCGCATCCGGATTTGCTATGACTGCAAGCTCGGTTTTAAGCACATCATATGCATAGCGCACGCCTATGTTATTGCCGTAGCCGTAGCCTCCGTTTTTTTTATTTTTAATGAGTACCGTCTTTTTTACGCATTCCCTTGCCGCCGGCTCAAGCTTTTTCAGGCTGTCGTCTGCGGAAGCATTATCCATAACAACTATACAGTCAATTGCTTTGAAATGCTCTATGCGCTTCATAGCGTCTATGGTTGCCTCAGCATCATTATAATTAAGTAATATCGCCGCTGTCGTCATGTTTTCTGTTTCTTCTTTACAGTTTTTTCGTAATAGCTGTGTGATATCCTGTCTCTTAATGCCGGGCATATCGCCGTGACAAGATTCATAAGATGATACATAAGCATTTCCTTTTGTCTGCCCGGATTTTTTTCTGCCCCCGCCCAAGGAGAAAGCTCAAGATATTTCTCATAATCGGCAGTATATGGATTAAAGCTTCCCTTTATCCAAGGCCTCTCGTCTCCTGCATAATGTATAACCGCCGGAAGTGCTCTTGCGGCATCATATTCTTTTTCGCTCATTATCTTTTTATACCACTTCGCTATGCGGCAAAGGCTTTTATAGCTGCGATAATGATAATTTGAGAAAAAGTCATAGCCCTGCCACAGCACTCTGACATTGTCCTTTAGAACATAGTTAATGATGTCCTGATCAGAAAACGGCAGTCTGCCGTTCTTTTCCTTATAATAGTCGATACACCTTGAGGTTATCTGCTGCCTTTCCCACTCTTTTCTGTCTACGAGCATGACTCCGGTGTTAAAGTAAGGCGTATCCGCGCTCATGCCAAGATACTCTCTGACCTCAGGATAAATAGTCGGCTCCGGAACAAGTCCTGCCGGCTTATCTTCAAGCTTTGTCTGAAAAAGCATATTTAAAGGTCTCTTCACTACCGTATCGCAGTCAAGATAAAGATACCTTTCAACATCCTCAGGTAAATACTGAGGAGCAAATATCCTTGCAAGTGCAGTCACGGTAAATTTTCCTGCATCGAGGCCTTCTCCGAATATAAGCTTAAGTCTTCCTTCAAAATCCTCAAGATCGATCACTCTGACCTCACGCTTAAAGCCGTTCGGCACCGCTCCCATGCCCTGCTGCATGGCAGTTCTGTCCGTGACAGAATATATATCTCCTATTGAAGAAAGCTTTTTCTTAGATTCCTCGGATATCCTGTTTCCTAAAATAAATATCCTGATGCTTTCCTCAAGTCTGTTATTTTCAAAGATAGATGTAATGCTTACAGCCGTATGCACCGCATAGCTGTCATCACAGTTATAAACTATATCCATATTCTTATATTATTACACCTGCTGCCTTCATTGCCGCAATAATATCATCGCAATGCTTCTCGCACTCTTCCTTTGTCGGAGCCTCTGCCATTACTCTTACGACAGGCTCTGTGCCGGATTCTCTGAGCAGTACTCTTCCGGTATCGCCTAATGCTTTTTCTGCCTTAAGAACAGCATTTCTTACTTCTGTATTTTCAACAGCCGCCTTTTTATCCCCGACTCTGACATTCTTAAGTGACTGAGGATACATTTTGCAGCCTTCAAAAAGCTCTGATGCCTTCTTTTCGTTTTCAATAAGCACACGCATTGCCTTTAATGAGGTCAGTATACCGTCTCCGGTAGTGGCATTATCAGCAAAGATGATGTGTCCCGACTGCTCACCGCCAAGCTTATATCCGTGCTCAGACATGCATTCCCATACAAATCTGTCACCAACAGCAGTCTTTTCATATCGGATCCCTTCTCTTTCGAAAGCTCTGAACAAACCGAAATTGCTCATAACGGTAACTACCGCGGTATCATCCTTGAGAAGTCCCTTGGATCTCATATTTAATGCACAGGCATATATAAGCTGGTCTCCGTTGACCTCCTGACCATTTTCATCGGAAGCAAGGCAACGGTCTGCGTCTCCGTCATATGCGAATCCGATCTCGCAGTTATTCTCTTTGGTAAAGGCTGTGATAGAGTCTATGTGAGTTGAGCCGACCTTGTCGTTAATGTTAATGCCGTCAGGAGTATAGGCCTTTACTATGACCTCTGCTCCTAATGCTTCGTAAACCTCCTTTGCAAGGAATGAAGCGGAGCCGTTGGCACAGTCAAGTGCAATTTTTCTTCCTGCAAATAAAGTCCTTGCATAAGCTCTGTCTTCAGCTGAAAGTTCGGTATTTCCTAAGCTTTTTACATTCTTAGCATCAGCGATCGCTGAGGCTATAAGGTGATCTCGGTAATGCTCTCTTCCCTCTGAATAGTCATTTACAGTACCTATCTCAGCTCTGAGCGCATAAGGTATCTCTCCCATAGAGCCGTCAAGATAGCTTTCAACCTCAGCTATCTCGCTGTCTCCAAGCTTCGAGCCGTCACCGTTTATGACCTTTATTCCGTTATCATAGTAAGGATTGTGTGAGGCAGATATCATTACTCCGCAGTCAAAGTTGTCATTTCTTGCTGCATACGAAACCGAAGGGGTAGTGGTTACATGCATAAGGTATACATCTGCTCCCGATGCCGTAATTCCTGCCGCAAGTGCATTTTCTATCATAGAACACGAAAGTCTCGTATCTTCACCTATAACTATGCGGCATCTTTCTCCCGCCGCCTTCTTTTGCTTGTAATAATAACCTAAAAATCTGCCGGTCTTGTATGCAAGCTCTGCAGTAAGCTTAACTCCTGCCTCGCCTCTGAAGCCATCTGTTCCGAAAAAACGTCCCATGCCGTCTCCTACGTCTCTGTCTGAATATCACGGATCTGTAAGCTCCTGATGATATTTCAGTATATTCATAACTATGCTGATTTTAACACAATACCGACATGCAAAGTTCTTATATGCTTTGCATGCCGGTCTAAAAATTCAGCTGTTTTCGTTCAATTCCTTTATAAATCTGCTAAGTGCATCCTGCCACGGCGGAAGCTGCTCAAAGCCATGCTCTGTAAGCTTTGAAGTATCCAGTCTTGAATTATGCGGTCTTTTAGCCTTTGCCGGATACTGATCTGAGCTTACAGGCTCAACATCTACATTTTTGCCGGCCTCTTTAAATATAGCCTTTGCAAATTCATACCATGAACAATAGCCTGTGTTTGCAGCATGATAGGTTCCGTACTCATCGGTAACTATCATATCAACTGCCAGTCTTGCTATATCAGGCGTATATGAAGGTCCTCCGACCTGATCCGATACTACTGTAAGATGATCATGTGTCTCTGCAAGCTTCAGCATTGTCTTAACAAAGTTCTTGCCGTTTATTCCGTAGACCCACTGAAGTCTAATGATGAAATGTCTGTCAGGAATAAGCTCTCTTACAGCATTTTCACCATCCAGCTTTGACTGTCCGTAAACGCTTACCGGATTTGTTTTATCCTCAGGCTTCCAAGGCGTAGCGCCCTCTCCGTCAAAAACATAATCCGTTGAAAAATACATAAGCTTTGCGCCTGTACGAGCGCAGGCTCTCGCGATATTTGCCGTGCCGTCAACATTAACAGCTCTTGCCGCATCGACATTGTCCTCTGCTGCATCTACTGCTGTCCATGCAGCACAGTGAATCACCGCATCCGGATGAGTCTCGTTAATGACCTTATCTATAGCAGCGGCACTTGTTATATCCATATCATCGGAATTCACTCCGATGCCTTCAATGCCGCGCGCCTTAAGCACCTTCATGACATCATAGCCAAGCTGTCCTCTGATGCCTGTTACCAATACCTTCATTACTGCACTCTGTCCTTGTACATATCTTTGAAGTATGTCTGATAATCTCCTGAAAGGATGTGCTGCATCCAATCCTGATTATCGAGATACCACTGAATAGTCTGTCTGATACCCGTATCAAAATTGTAGGTAGGTACCCATCCGAGCTCCTTCTCGAGCTTCTCAGGATCGATAGCGTATCTGCGGTCATGACCGGGTCTGTCCTTAACATACTTTATAAGTGTTTCAGGCTTACCGAGAGTCTCAAGTATAGTTTTAACAACATCAAGGTTAGTTCTCTCGTTATGTCCGCCTATGTTATATACATCACCGATCTTTCCGTTTCTTACGATAAGGTCGATAGCCTTGCAGTGATCCTCAACATGGAGCCAGTCACGTACATTTGTTCCTGTTCCGTAAACCGGAAGCTCCTGATCGTTAAGTGCACGGCTGATCATAAGCGGGATCAGCTTCTCAGGGAACTGATACTGTCCGTAGTTATTTGAGCAACGGCTGATAGTTACAGGAAGACCGAAGGTTCTGTGATATGCCTGAACGAACATATCCGCTGATGCCTTTGATGCTGAATAAGGGCTTGATGCATGAAGCGGTGTATTCTCTGTAAAGAAAAGGTCAGGTCTGTCAAGCGGAAGATCTCCGTAAACCTCATCTGTAGATACCTGATGATATCTCGGAGTTGAGAATTCCTTGCAGGCATCAAGCAGAGTAGTTGTACCCATAACATTGGTACGAACAAAATCCTCAGGGTTCTTTACCGAACGGTCTACATGAGTCTCTGCGGCAAAGTTAATAACGCAGTCAGGATTTTCCTGTTCAAAAAGATCAAACACAAACTTTCTGTCTGCGATATCACCTCTGATAAATTTATAATTAGCTTTGTCCTCTATAGGCTTAAGGTTTTCAAGATTTCCTGCGTAGGTCAGCTTATCTAAATTGATAATTGTATCTTCCGGATATGTATTTACAAGATACTGCACCATTACGCTGCCGATAAAGCCTGCGCCGCCAGTTACGATTATTCTCATTATGCTTACTCCTTATCTTCCCTCTATCTTATCAACGTATTTACCGTCAAGTACATCCTTAAGGTATTTGCCGTACTGATTCTTCTTGAGCACTTCGTAGGACTTCATTACTTCGTCCTTTGTGATCCATCCGTTGAGATAAGCTATCTCCTCGAGGCAGGCTATCTTTCTGTGCTCATGAGTCTCTACTGTACGCACAAAGTTTCCTGCGTCCATGAGTGACTCGTGGGTACCTGTATCAAGCCATGTGTAGCCCTGACCTAAAAGCTCGACCTCAAGCTCTCCGTTTTCAAGATAAATACGGTTAAGATCTGTTATTTCAAGCTCGCCTCTTGCTGACGGCTTAAGGTTCTTGGCATAGTCAACTACTCTGTTGTCATAGAAATATAGTCCTGTTACACAGTAGTTTGACTTCGGATGCTCCGGCTTTTCCTCAATAGATATAGCCTTGCCGCTCTTATCAAACTCAACGATTCCGAATCTCTCCGGATCATCTACATAGTAGCCGAATACTGTAGCGCCGCTATCCTTGGATGCCGCACGCTGAAGTCTCTGTCTGAAGCCGTGTCCGTGGAATATATTATCTCCGAGCACCATAGCCGCATGATCTCCGTTAATGAAATCCTCACCTATGATAAATGCCTGTGCAAGTCCATCCGGTGACGGCTGTACAGCATAAGAAAGATTTACACCGAACTGGCTTCCGTCACCCAAAAGGTCTGAAAAGCGAGGTGTATCCTGAGGTGTAGATATAATAAGTATATCCTGTATGCCTGCATTCATAAGTACAGACAGCGGATAATAGATCATCGGTTTATCATAAATAGGCAAAAGCTGCTTACTTGTTACCTTTGTCAGCGGATAAAGTCTGGTGCCGGAGCCGCCGGCAAGAATAATACCTTTCATATTTCCTCCATAAACGGATCAATATAGTTTTTCATTAAAATCCAACTTACATTGTACCCGAACCGTAAAGAATTGCACTACTTTTTTCTTAAATTTATACAAAGATTTCTTTATTTATAGGAATCTTCAGATTATATACTCATTTCCGCCATTCGTTTTCATGAGATCTCTTAATGTAATGCCGTCAAAATACTCATTTATGATATCATTGAATTTGCTCCACATAGGAAGTGTCCTGCATTCTGACGCCTTTTCGCAAGGCTCCGCTCCCGGCTGTAAGCATGCCACCGGAGCAATATCTCCCTCTGTAAGTCTTAATATCTCTCCTATCTTGTAATCCTCAGGCTCTCTTGTCAGCATATAGCCGCCGCCTTTTCCGTGTACTCCCTTTATAAGGTTATTTTTTGCAAGCACCGGAAGTATCTTCTCAAGATATTTAAGTGATATATCCTGTCTTTCTGCTACTTCCTTCATCGGAATGTATGCGCCGTTTCTGTGTTCTGCAAGATCAAGCAATACTCTGATTGCATATCTGCCCTTTGTTGATACTATTGCCATTTATAATTACTCCGTTCTATCTATAATGTCATTTACAAATTTTATTATTAGCTCTGTCTTATGTAGCTTACCACAACAGCGATTTATTGTATATACCCCCTTTGTTGGTAGAGTAAAACAAACGAAAGACCCTGGCTATAATTCCCGGGTCTTATAACAGTTATATATTTAAGTATTGATCAGTCTGCGAAAAGTGGTGTTGAAAGGTATCTGTCTCCTGTATCAGGAAGAAGCACTACAATAGTCTTGCCTTCTGCTTCAGGTCTCTTTGCGATCTCAATAGCGGCATATAAAGCAGCACCTGATGAAATACCAACAAGTACGCCCTCTGTTCTGCCGAATTCCTTGCCTGCTGCAAATGCCTCATCATTGCCAACTGCAATTATCTCATCATAAGCCTTTGTATCAAGGACCTCAGGCACAAATCCTGCACCAATACCCTGGATCTTATGCGCTCCGGCAACTCCTGTTGAAAGAACAGCTGAAGTTGCAGGCTCAATTCCTGCTACCTTTATATCAGGATTCTTTGACTTAAGATAATGGCTTACACCTGTAATTGTTCCGCCTGTACCGATTCCGGCAACGAAATAGTCAACCTTTCCGTCTGTATCCTCCCAGATCTCAGGTCCTGTTGTCTCATAATGAGCCTTAGGGTTTGCAGGGTTAACAAACTGTCCTGCGATAAAGCTGTTAGGAATTTCCTTATTAAGCTCTTCTGCCTTCTTGATAGCACCGGTCATTCCCTTTGCGCCGTCTGAAAGAACAAGCTCTGCGCCGTATGCCTTTATAAGCTGTCTGCGTTCAACAGACATTGTCTCAGGCATAACTATGATAATGCGATATCCTCTTGCAGCTGCCACAGAAGCAAGTCCGATTCCTGTATTGCCTGAGGTAGGCTCTATTATTACTGAATCAGCTTTAAGGATGCCCTTTGCCTCTGCATCGTCAAGTATAGCCTTTGCAACTCTGTCCTTAACCGATCCTGCAGGATTAAGATATTCCAGCTTTGCAAGTATCTTTGCCTTAAGCCCGTATTTCTTTTCTGTATTTGTAAGCTCAAGAAGCGGTGTATGTCCTACTAACTGATCTGCTGCTGTATAAATCTTTGCCATGACTGAAATCTCCCTTTGTTATATCTAAGTTTTTTGTTGAGTTTACTATTATTGCTCTCTTTGTTCTTTTTATAACATTGACTGCCTTTTGCAGTCCTATGTATCTATTCTATGTTAATACTTACAAGTTGTAAAACTACTTCTGTCTTTATCGATCATCATTGTCAGTTGTGACAACATCGTTTAAAAAAGTTGTGCATTTCTTCCTCCTTTTGCACTACCAACCAACCATATTGGTATGATAATACTCCCCCGTTACTGTTTTGTCAACAGTCTTTTAGAAAAGAATTCTCTGTTTTTCATTAAAAGCCTGTGCTCTTCATTTAAGCTGCTATTATTAATTCTTTTAGTTCTTGCACTTAGATTGTAAATCTACCACAAAAAGAGCCTGCCGCAGTTTTTCTGCAGAAGGCTCCTGATTTCGTCCCGATTTGAGACCTTGATTTATTAATTTTAATATTACTTTCTCCCGTGAAGTATCGGTGAAAGCGGCTTATATATAAGGAAACAGATCCCTACATCGATCATTCCCTTTATAAATGTAAACGGCACATTGAAAATAATGAGACATTTTATAAGGCTGTCTGCCGCCGGAAATATAGCCTGATACATGCCTACTATAACATTCATAGGAAGTCCGAAAAACTTCTCATAGGCAGGATATACAACATAATAGTTTGTCACTACGCTGATAAGTGCCATAATAAGTGCACCGATAACAGCTCCCTTGACTGCTCTTTTATAGTTCTTCTGCTTATGATATATAACGCCGGCTGTAAATGTAAATGCTGCTCCCAAAATAAAATTACTGAGCTCGCCCACATATGCACTGCCTGTTCCCTTAATAAGGATTATAAGCAGGTTCTTAAGAAAGCTTATAACGACTCCGTATATCGGGCCTAAGGCAAAGGATCCCAAGAGTGCCGGAAGATCTGAAATGTCAAGCTTTATAAACGAAGGTATCAGCATAGGTACCGGTACCTCAATAAACATCAGTATAAAAGCTACTGCCGAAAGCATTCCCGCAACAACTGCATTGTGCATGCTGTGTCTTCCGGTTTCATGCACTGCTGCTTTTGTATCATTTGACTTATTTGAGGCTGCTTCATCCTCTGAACAATTGGCATTAATAGTATTTTCTGCCTGCATTATTTCTCCTTATTCTTATTTACAAATTCCTCAATGCGGTTAATGCTTTCCTGGCTGAGCACATGCTCAATACGGCAGGCATCGGCTTCTGCAGTCTTATCACTGATCCCCAAAAGGCTCAGGAATGAAATAAGGATATTGTGTCGCTCATATACTGCATTTGCGACCTTTTGTCCCTCATTGGTAAGCTCAATATAACCGTTTTTGTCCATAGTTATCATGCCGTCGCTTCGAAGAATACTCATAGCACGGCTTATGCTTGGTCTTGAGTAATTAAAATGCTCTGCAATGTCAATGCTTCTGACAGCACCCTTTTCTCTCTTAAGCATTATTATAGACTCAAGATAATCCTCTCTTGACTCGCTGTGTTCTTCCTGCATAATACTCCCCCCTACATCATATAAATAATGCCGTAACATATTATATTAAACGAATAAAAAGAAATATATGCACTGTTTCTGGCAGCACACATATATTTTCTTTATTATATTATAATATTATCAACCAAAAACAAAACTGTCAACAAACCGTCTAAAAAGCCGCCCTTCTTGCATAAGTTGCCGCAAGCCCCCCCTCAGAGGTCTCTCTGTACATCTGATTCATATAAAGACCTGTGCGGTACATACTCTTAAGCACCATATCGAGGCTTATGCGCCTTAATATACATTTTACTTGACTTTGATATTTATGTGATTTAGACTTTAATGAGCTATGGGATATGTTCCCATTCTCATTTCAATATTTACAGGAGGTGAAAGCTGTATGGACAGTTGCGACAGTATAGGGCGAAGTATTATACACGGCAGACATGATCCAGCTTCCGTCAGATCCTTTTATAAGAGGATAATGCTTTCATTTTGCACCTCCTCATTTAAGATTTCTGATTGATTTATCTGATCGATTTTTCTTAATATAAAATGTTCTGAAAATGTTTCGTCATTTCTGCTGTTTATAATTTCCTTTACTTCACAACAAACATATTTAAAGGGCTTTATATACAGATTTTTGTCTGCATATAGGCTTTTACGCGCTTTTTAGCATGCTTTTTTTGCATGCAAAGGCTTAATGTACAAGCTTTATTTGTTATGTTCATTTTCATAACGGATATGGCTTAAGTTTATGTGAATAAGGAGGTTTTAATGACAAACAAGCTTATAAAAAAACCTGATTATGTAAAAGAATTACTTGCTGTATTCCACAGCCATTTGAAAAAGGCAGAGCTTATTGATAAGCTTTCCGATTATCATGAAAATGATATCGCCGAAGCCTTTGAGCTCCTTAAGCCTGAGGAAAGAAAGCATCTGTATCCTATTATAGGAGCCGAGCACATAGCTGAAATCATAAGCTACAGTGACGATGCCGCTAAATATTTTAATGAGCTTACTCCGGAAAAGGCTGCACGCGTTATATCCTTCATGGATTCGGATGATGCTGCCGATATCATTGACAGTATGGAACCGGAGGCAGCGCAGAAGCTCATCTCACTGCTCGATTCAGAATCCAGCCGAGACATTCGACTCATCATGTCCTACGACGATGACGAGATCGGAAGTATGATTACCACCAATTTTATTGAGATACCCAACACGCTCAGTATCAGAGCCGCAACCAGAGAGGTAATTAACGAAGCCGGCGAAAATGACAATATTTCAACCATCTATACAAAGGATGCCGACGGCTGCTTTTACGGAGCAATTTCCCTCAAGGATCTTATCATTGCCAGAGAAAATAATACTCTTCTTGACATAATCTCACGTTCATATCCGTTCCTTACAGATCACGAAAAGATAAGCGACTGCATCGAACGTATCAAGGACTATGCTGAGGATTCCCTTCCTGTACTTAATGAAGACAGAAAGCTGATAGGCGTTATCACAGCTCAGGATATCATCGAGGCTGTAGATGATGAGATGGGCGATGACTACGCAAAGCTCGGAGGTCTTACTGCTGAGGAGGATCTTAACGAAAAAACCTTTGAGAGCATCAAAAAACGTATGCCGTGGCTTATTATTCTTTTGTTCCTCGGCATGGTTGTATCCTCTGTAGTAGGAATGTTCGAGATAATAGTTGCCGCACTTCCTATAGTCATGTGCTTTCAGTCTCTTATACTTGACATGGCCGGTAATGTCGGCACTCAGTCACTGGCTGTAACCATCCGTGTCCTCACTGATGAAGAACTAAACGGCAGGGAAAAACTGCATCTGGTTGTGAAGGAAACCAGAGTCGGATTCCTCAACGGACTTCTCTTGGGTATGCTTGCATTTATATTCATCGGACTTTATGTAGCCACCATGAAGCAGACACCTATGCTCCATGCTTTCATGATTTCCGGCTGCGTGGCCATTGCTCTTATGACAGCTATGGCTATATCAAGCACAGTAGGAACACTGATACCTTTAATATTTCATAAGATCCATATTGATCCGGCCGTTGCCTCAGGTCCGCTCATCACAACTGTCAATGACCTTGTAGCTGTTATTACCTACTACGGCCTTGCATGGTTTTTGCTGCTGGATGTCATGCATCTTGCCTGAGAAGACTATATGCCGGCACTTTTGTCCTATATCCCTATATCCGCCTATAACCATATGTGTGAAAATGCGGTACACCGATTTACGATGTACCGCATTTTTTTGAAATAAAGCTTTTATGGTTTATTGTTTATCAGCCTACTCTTGCTCCGTCTGCGTTGAAGGTATAAAGTACGCCGTTGATGCTTACTGTAGCATTGCATACCATTGATCCTAAAGGACCACCTGAGTTAGGTCTGAAGTAATATGTAACTCCGTTGATATTCTGCCAGCTTGTGAGCATACGTCCGTAGGTTCCGTCATGCTGCTCATTGAGATAGTACCAGTTTCCGTCGCTGTCCTTGATCCAGCCTGCCTTCATTCTGCCATAGTTAGCAGGATCGCAGTAATACCAGTTGTTTCCGTCCTGTACCCAGCCCTTCTGGATAACTCCTACTGAGTTCTTGTAGTACCAGTTGTTGCCTGAGCCTGTCCATCCGCCGTTTGATGAGGTGCTATTGTTGATAACATTTCCCTTTGATGAGCTGCTTGATGAACTATTCTTAGGAGTTCCGTCTGTCCAGTCACCCCATGTCTCATAGCTTGTGAATTCATAGTCCGCATCACTTGGCTCTGAAGACCAGTCACTAGGAACTATGTTAGGGTTAGAGCTGCTGTTGAGCTTTGTAGCTCTGAGTGCAATTTCCTCAATCTTCATATCATCCTTATCAGGATTCTTTTCTTTATTTTTATATTCCTTATTGTAGGATGAGATCTTTATTGTTGAGCTTGTTGTAGTACCATGAGCAGTTTTTGTATCTCCGTCATAGTTTGTATATACGATTACATACTCTACTGTGCCGGCACCCTTCTTATCGATGCTCACTGTATTC
Source organism: Lachnospiraceae bacterium (assembly GCA_022768465.1). GTDB lineage: Bacteria > Bacillota > Clostridia > Lachnospirales > Lachnospiraceae > Avilachnospira. The sequence goes on along the minus strand of JALELZ010000019.1, from coordinate 10,414 downwards.
TTTGTAAAATCGCTGTCCTTAAGATCAGGTGTCTCAAGCTTAACATAAGGATAAGCCTTAACCTTGACCTCAAGAGTGGCTCCCTCATCTGTTACCTTCTTAGATGTGATAGACTCGATGCCTGTTCCCTGAACTGTAATGCTGTTGGCATTGCTTGGGAACTCATAGTCTCCGTTTGCACTGAAGGTAAGCTTATAGGTCTTAGCATTCTTAGCTGCAGTAGCTGTAGTTGTTGAGCTTGTTGAGGTATCCTCATAGCTTAAGCTGTACTGCTCTTCATCGTCAGACTGGAAATCCGGTGAAGTGATTCCTGTTGAGCATGTCTCACTCTCATCAATATCAGCCGTAAACTTTACACTTGTGATCTGTGTAGCGGCAAATGATGAAAATGATATAGCTGCGGTCATCAGTGCCGTCATAAATGCGGCTCTGCTAAGTGTCTTTTTCATTTGCAATTGTCCTTTCTTTTAAGCCTGCACCTCCGCCTTTTATGTAAAACGGAATGTGTAAGATTTTCTTTTCTTATAGCCAACGTCATGCTTTTGCAAAGATTGTTCTTTGGCACATACATCAAGGTTGTTGACTTTATGATACGATTTTTCACGCTTAATCTCAATAAACTTTATCATACGAAATTTTTAAATTATATACTCAAATTTCGTAATAAAAACAGCAAAATTTGTTCAAAGTTCCTGATTCTGTTAAAGCATTTGAAATTGATATTATAAAATCAACCTGAAATCAATTAACTCTATCGTATTATTTACAGATCAAAAAGACTCAGCTGATTTGATTCAGGTATGCTGCCCAAAAGTCCGAGAGACTTTAGAAGCTCTGCATTGGTTTTAGTGACCTTTGTGCGCTGAATAAATTCCTCAACGCTTAGGTAAGGCCCGTTCACGGCATCCTGCTCTATGGATAAAGCAGCATTGGTGCCGAGTCCCGCTATAGAATCGAGTGACGGCATTATCTTTCCGTTTTCTGTAAGTATGAATTCACTTGCCTTTGCCTTGAAAATGTCTATAGGCTCAAATTCAAACCCTCTTGCCATCATTTCCTCAACTATACGCATATCTCTGTATAAGAGCTTATCGTTGGCCGTTATGTCCTTTGAATTATTCATATGCTCTCTCAGCTCAGCAAGGTTCTGCCTCAGCTTCGGCAGGCTTACGCACATCTTCTCGTAGTCAAAGCCTTTACCCTTTACAGTATAATAAGCGGCATAATAGGCAAGCGGATAATGCACCTTATAATAAGCTATACGCCATGACATAACTACATATGCCGCAGCATGTGCCTTAGGGAACATGTATTTTATAGTGTCGCAGGACCAGATATACCACTCCGGTACTCCGTGCTCTCTCATGACATTGCAGTACATTTCATGATCCGGATTTTTAGTGAATTTTCCCTTACGCACAAGCTCCATGATCTTAAAGCTCATGCCCGGATCAACTCCCATACTGATAAGATATATCATGATATCATCTCTGGTACAGATGGCTGTGTCGATGGTACAGGTTCCCTCGCTGATAAGCTTCTGCGCATTTCCGAGCCATACGTCTGTTCCGTGTGCAAGTCCGGCTATTCGTACAAGGTCGGACACATAATGAGGCTTTGCCTCTAAAAGCATCTGCATGGCAAAGTCTGTTCCGAACTCAGGCACTCCCATAGTTCCGCAAGGAGTTCCTCCTATATCATCCGGTGTTATTCCGAGAGATTCCGTGCTCATGAAAAGTGACATTATCTCAGGTGTTCCTATTGGAATATCCATAGGATCAAGTCCTGTGAGATCCTGCAGCTGACGAACCATTGAAGGGTCATCCTTTCCGAGGATATCCAGCTTTAACAGGTTATGGTCGATACTATGGTAATCCATATGTGTTGTAACCATATTACTGGTATCATTAGCCGGATACTGTATCGGTGTAAATGTACTCATTTCCTCACCGTGAGGAAGTACTACTATTCCTCCGGGGTGCTGACCTGTTGCACGTCTGACCTCAGTACAGCCCTGAGCAAGTCTCTCTATCTCCGCACGTCGCATCCTTTTTATCTGTGCATCAGGATTTTTGGCAAGCACAGCCTTTTTGTGATCCTCATTATATCTGAGCACATAGCCATAGGCAGTTTTATCCTGCACGGTTCCTACGGTTCCTGCCTTGAAGGTCTGTCCCTTTCCGAAAAGCACCTCTGTATATCTATGTGCATTCGGCTGATAAACTCCTGCAAAGTTAAGGTCTATATCAGGCTCCTTATCTCCCTTAAAGCCGAGGAAGGTCTCAAACGGTATGTCGAAGCCGTCCTTTACAAGTCTGGTTCCGCAGACAGGGCAGTCCCTGTCCGGCATATCATAACCGGCTCTGGTACTGTATTCCTTAACTATATCCGAATCAAAATCCGAATAATGGCACTTCGGACATCTGTAATGCGGCGGCAGCGGATTGACCTCGGAAATACCTCCGAAGGTTGCTGCAAGAGATGAACCTACAGAACCTCTTGAGCCTACCAGATAACCATGCTCCATGCTGTCCTGCACAAGTCGCTTTGCTATAATATACATGACCGAATATCCGTTCGATATGATAGAATTAAGCTCCTTATCAAGTCGGCTCTTTACTATATCCGGAAGCTCATCACCGTAGAGGCTTTTAGCTGTGGCGTAGCAGGCATCCTCAAGCTCCTTATCCGAATTCTCGATGACCGGAGGACATTTATCCGGTCTTACAGGATCGATCCTTTCACACATATCAGCAAGCATTGACGGATTTTCGATAACTATCTTCCTTGCAAGCTCATCTCCCAAGAATGCAAATTCCTCAAGCATTTCATCCGTAGTTCTTAAGTAAAGCTCGGTTCCGAATTTGCCCTCATTGAATCTTCTGCCCTTTGAAGAAGCCTCAAAATATTTGATTATCTTTCTGTAGATCGATTCGCCCTTTTCCGCAAAATGAACATTTCCCGCAGCAACAACAGGCTTTCCCAATTTATCTGCTATGTCAATGATCCTTTTAGTGGCATTATAGATATCCTGCATGCTGTCAATCGGAACCTTATTATCATTTATAAGATAAGCAAGATTTGACGGCGGCACGACCTCAAAATAATCATAGAAGGAAGCATCCTTAATAAGCTCATCGTCTCCTACGTCTCTGAATACTTCATCATAGATTTCGCCGTCCTCGCTGCCGCTTCCTATAAGCAATCCGTCTCTCACCTTGTCGACGAGGGATTTCGGCATCCTCGGCTCATTATTATGAAGGTAATCTATATGCGCAGTCGAAACAAGACGATACATATTTGTACGTCCGAAGTCATTTTTAGCTATAAGTGTAAATGCATTCGGATGAAGCTTTTTTATAGTTGCCGCATCCATCTCGTCAGCTGCATAAAGCGCATCAAGATCGTTAATATCTCGCTCCTTAAGCATTTTAACAAATGCAAGGAATATTCCTGCTGTAGCCTCGGCATCGGCTACCGCTCTATGATGCGTGGAAAGTACAACATTGAGCTCCTTTGCAATGTTATCAAGCTTATTTCTGAACAGATTTTTAAGGAGCATGTGAGAAAGCCCCAGAGTATCCACAACAGTCGGATCAAAATGAATACCTAAAAGACCTGCATAGTTTTTTACAAAGCCCACATCGAACATTGCGTTGTGGCCTACTACAGGTACATCGTTTCCGCCTATAAACTCAATAAATTTCGGTATCCAGTATTCATAATTTCCTGCGCCTCTTACCTGATCGTCAGTGATGGTGGTAAGCTCAGTGATATGCGGAGGGATAGGTCTCTCAGGGTCAATAAACTCTGAGAATCTGTCTGTAATTACTCCGTTTTTAACCTTTACCGCACCTATCTCTATAATGCGGTCTCTCTTCATTGAAAAACCGGTAGTCTCTATATCGAAAACTACAAATTCACCGTCAAGGCTCTGTCCCTTTGGCTTTCTTACAGCATTTTTATCATCATTAATAAGACTTCCTGTAAGTCCGTAGATGAGCTTAAGATCCGAACCCTTCGGAAGTGAATGTGCCGCAGTAGGAAATACCTGAACTGAATTGTTATCAGTAATACAAAGCGCCTTCCATCCCCATTTGACAGCAAGATTAATATAGGTCTTAACATCGCCTATACCATCCATATCACTCATCTTGGTATGAAGATCAAACTCTACTCTCTTTTCACCCTCATGCTCATCCATGCGGCTGTCATCTGTATTCTCAGCCTTCTTAATGCTCTTGATCCTGCCTATCGTAAGCTCAGGCGTATACTGATTCGGAGGCTCCACTGTTCCCGATATGGATACATATTTGCCGTCCTTAAGCTTACCCTCTAAGTCATTTTTAGCATTTTCATCGCAGAAAAGTCTGCATGAGATAGAATCTGTATTATCGGTAATATTAAATTTAAATATAAATTTACCGTTTCTTGTCTTTATAAGCTCAGGTCCGAATATCCTTCCGGTGACTATGACGGCACCCATTCCGTCCTCAAGCGTAGATATCTTTAATGACTCGCCCTTAAAATCATAGCCGAATATCACGTCCGGATTCTGTGATTTTTTATCAGTCTTCGGAGTCCATGCAGTCTCTGCCTGCTTATATCCGTCCTGCCCCGGCTTTTTAGGAAAACGTCCGTTTTGCTGCTGAGCCGACACAGCGTTTCCCTGTCCCTGCGCTCTGCCGCCGTCTGTATGAGTCTGACTGCCGACGCTGCTGCCGCCTTCTGCCGCAAGCATCAGTATTTCTATCTGAATGCTCTTATTGTCGAAAATTTTTTCTCTGATGGCTTTTTCGGCAGAGTGAATGGTAGATCTCGGTATTTCTTCTTTATTTCTAAGATATACCGTAAGAGAGCTCCTGTCAGCCGAGACACTTATCTTTATGACCTCGGCATTTTTCATGAGCTCCCTGTCGGTAAGATCCATATCAAGATTTACAAATACATTTGAAAAGCTTTCTTTCATACCTTTTTGCTGTCAGTTATCTCTTTATCAAGTTCTTCCTTAAATGCCTCTATCAGCTTGTCCTCGTCGACCTTTTTAATGATCTCGCCTTTTCTGATAATGAGTCCCTGTCCTTTTCCTCCGCAAATGCCAAGCTCCGCTTCCTTTGCTTCGCCCGGACCGTTTACCGGACAGCCCATGCAGGCAACCTTAATATTAAGCTCCTTATACTCAGGTCTTAATACAAGTTCATTGACTTTTTCCGCAAGTCCGACAAGATCTATCTGAGTCCTTCCGCAGGTAGGACAGCTGACTACCTCTATGCCGCCTGTTTTAAGTCCGAGGGTCTTAAGTATCTGCTTTGCAGTCTTAATCTCCTCAACAGGATCTCCGGTAAGGCTTACTCTTATGGTATCTCCTATTCCTTCATAGAGGATAATACCAAGTCCCACTGAGGACTTAATATTTCCGGCCCATACGGTGCCGGCCTCGGTGATCCCCACATGAAGCGGATGCTCTGTTCTTCCCTTTATGAGCTCATGTGCCTTTACACACATAAGCACATCTGAGGATTTAATGCTTATGACTATCCTGTCATAGCCCATCTCTTCTATCATTGCCGCCTTATCCAGCGCTGACTCAACAAGTCCCTCGGCAGTGACATGACCGCCGTATTTTGCAATCAGCTCTTTTTCAAGAGAGCCTGAATTAACGCCTACTCTTATAGGAGTATTATTTATCATTGCCACACGCACGACTGCCTCAAGATTTTCTCTTCCTCCGATATTTCCCGGATTGATCCTGATCTTATCTGCTCCGTTTTCCATCGCTGCTATGGCAAGCCTGTAATCAAAATGTATGTCTGCTACAAGCGGTATATGTATACGGCTCTTTATCTCTGATAATGCCTCTGCCGCCTTCATATCAGGCACCGCAACTCTGATAATGTCGCAGCCTGCTGCTTCAAGCGAAAGTATCTGCTTTACAGTACCCTCAACATCATCTGTCTTTGTGTTGCACATCGACTGTATAGCTATAGGATTATTGCCTCCTATAGTTTTATTGCCTATTTTCACCTCATGTGTATGCATTCTCATTTGCTGTATCCCTCTTGAAGCTGTTATCCGAATATCAACAGCGAAACATCATTAAACATTATAAATACCATCAGTGCAAGGAGCAGAAGCATTCCTGCCATGTGTATCCTTCCCTCAAGCTCCTTCGGAACAGCATGTCCCGTCAGCAGCTCAATAGCTATAAAAACAAGTCTTCCTCCGTCAAGCGCCGGGAGCGGCAGAAGGTTCATGGCTCCCAATGATCCTGAAATGATTATCATAATGTTTAAAAGCGTCATAGCTGCCGCTGTCATGCCGTAACCTGATGCGGTTTCCACTGTCTTATCCATTACCGCAACCATTCTCACAGGCCCCATGACATCTTTTCTGCTGACCGCTCCGCTTATCATCATTTTAATCGAATAAACCGATGAGCGTATGCAGTAGCCGACGTCATAAAGACTGTAATGAATGATCTCGCCCAAGCTGTCTGCCCTGGCATAGGCTGCACTGTAGGTGAAGCCGAGTCTGTAGGTTTTATTCTCTTTATCATACTGCGGAGTAAGGATAACATCCTTTTCCTTCATGCCGTCATCCGCATCAAGGTACCTCACCGCAATGTCATCTGCATTCTGAACTGCGGCAGCATTTACGACCATGAAAAGCTGAATATCTCTTGCTGTTTCGACCTTTGACAGCCTGACTCCCTTTGAACGGTCTCCTGTAACTGCAAGGCCCGTTATCCTGTCACCTTCCGATAAGCCTGCCTCATAAGCCGGCAATCCTGCAGTAGTATCTGAAATAATTGCCCTGTCATATCCGTAGTGTGAGGTTATTATAAGCGCGAAAATAAACGCCAGTATAAAATTAAATATCGGTCCGGCGGCTACAATAAGAAATCTCTGCCATGCCTTCTTCTCGACGAACTGATCCTTTTTGTGATAGATACGTCCGTCGATAATGATATTTTCGCCGTCTATCCTTGGTGCATCGGCATTTAAGGTTCCGTTGGTTATCGCACCTGAGCTTCTCTCACTGTCCTCATCCTCTGCCATTTCCTCACCGAGCATCATGCATGAGCCTCCAAGAGGAAGTGCTCTCAAAGAATATCTGGTGTTGCCGCGAACCTTTGAACAAAGTCTCGGCCCCATACCTATAGAAAATTCAATAACTCCGACACCGAAGGCTCTCGCCACTATAAAATGCCCGAATTCATGAATAGCTATGATAAAGCCCAATGCTAATACAGAAATAATAATACTTATCATTAAAATACTTTCCTTGACACATTTTTGTTTTCATCATTTTAAAGTCAGCTCAGACTTTAAAAGCTTATATATTATATCCTTCTTATGTGTATTATCAGTGTCTGCTCTATTCCTTGCTGTCCGATATCCGTGCTGCAGCCTGGTTAAAGCTTATATTTATTTCTTATAAATGCCCTTGCCTCTTTTTCAGCCTCAAATATTTCTTCAAGTGAAGGCGACGGAATATTTTTATGCGCCTTCATGCAGGCCTCTATGCCGTCTGCAATATCTGTGTATCCGATCTTTCCGGAAAGAAATGCCGCTACGCATTCCTCGTTTGCAGCATTGTAGACAGTGGTAACGCTGCCCTCTGTCCTGCAGGCATCTATTCCTAATTTAAGTCCCTTAAAGGTTTCTGTGTCAGGCTCCATAAAACGGATCTCTGCCATATCATTAAGGCTTAATGTCTTTTTACCGTTAAATTCCGCACGCTTTTCGTTTCTTAAAGCATAAGCTATAGGAACTCTCATATCAGGAGCGCCAAGCTGGGCCTTTATAGCTCCGTCCTCAAACTGAACCATTGAATGAACGATCGAACCTGGCTGAACCGCTACGATAATATCATCTGCAGGCACATCGAACAGATAATGCGCCTCTATGACCTCAAGACCCTTATTAACCAGAGTCGATGAGTCGATGGTTATCTTTGCTCCCATATTCCAGCTCGGATGCTTGAGTGCGTCCTCAGGCTTGATATTTTTAAGCTCATCAAGAGTCTTTCCTCTGAATGGTCCGCCGGAGCAGGTAAGATATATCTTATCTATCTTGTTGCCCTTTTCACCGGCAAGACACTGATATATAGCGGAATGCTCCGAATCTACAGGTGTAAACCTTACTCCGTGCTCTTTTGCAAGCGGCATTATTATATGCCCTGCACATACAATAGGCTCTTTATTGGCCTGGCATATATTTTTGCCTGCCTTTATAGCCTCTATCGTAGGCTTAATTCCTATCATTCCGACAACACTGACAAGCACCGTGTCTGTCTCCGGGTATACCGCACATTCGATAAGTCCGTCCATTCCGCTTACTACCTTCATGTCTTCGGCTTCCGGAATCAGACCGTTTTCAATTCTTTTTACAAGCTCTGCAGCCTTTTCCTCATCATAAATACAGCAGATCTGCGGACGAAACTCCCTGATCTGCTTCGTTATCATATCAATATTTTTAAGCGCAGCTAAAGCTGTTACTGTTATATCTTTGTCCGATCTCACTACATCAAGAGTCTGCCTTCCGATAGACCCCGTACTTCCAAGAACACAAAGCTTCATTGCCGCCTCCGTTTTAAACTCAAACAGCCGGACGAACTGCTGTAAATAAAACACGTTCGCCCGACCTTACATATTACTTTATAAATTTCTCCACAAGCGTCAGCGTATAATATATCGCCGGTGCCGTAAATAATACTGAATCAAATCTGTCCAAAATGCCTCCGTGTCCCGGTATGCAGTGACCGAAATCCTTAATATCATGATTTCTCTTTATCGCTGATGCCGCAAGGTCTCCTATCATGGAAATAACAGCTCCAACTCCGCAGGCAACAGAACAGCTTATAAGAGGACTGATCGTAGACGTCATCTTATTTCTGAATAATACTCCATAGATGAATCCAAGCAATGCCGCTCCGAGTACGCCTCCTACAGCTCCCTCCCAGGTTTTCTTAGGACTCAGCTTCGGCACCATCTTATGTCTGCCTATAAGCATTCCGGTGCAGTATGCCAATGTATCACAGCCCCATGAGCATAAAAGAATAAGCCACACCGTAAATAAACCGTCATGAAGCATTCTTGTGAGGTATACATAGCTCATAAGCACCGACACATAGCACATGCCGAAAAATGCTCCTGTTATTTCTTCGGTTTTATATTCAGGGAAGGTTATAACATAGGCTGTCATAAACACTATCAGTGCTCCGACCATCATAGCTGCAACATATGCTCTTCCCTGCATATATAGCAATACATAGTAAACCGCCGTCATGGCATATCCAATAACAGCTATAGCCTTATGGTCTATTCCTATAGCTCTGTAAAGCTCCATCTGGCCGATAAGCGAAAGCACGGCAACAGACAAAAGCAGCGGAAGATCGCCCAAATACATCACTATAATGGCAGCTATCAGTAACACAACGCCGCTTGCAAGCCTTTTCCAAAACAAAATCAGACTCCTCCGAATCTTCTGCTTCTGTGATTAAACTCTTCTATGCATTTAATAAGCTCGTCCTTATTGAAATCCGGCCAAAGCACATCAGTAACAACTATTTCCGAATAGGCTGACTGCCAGGTAAGGAAATTACTGAGTCTCAGCTCGCCTGAAGTTCTTATGATAAGATCAGGGTCAGGTATGCCCGCAGTATCAAGATACATAGCAAAGCCGTCCTCTGTAAGCTCTCCCTCAGGAACCTTATCATCAGCTCCGGCAAATGCTCCGGCAGGAACCTCTCCATTGACATAAGCTTCTGCAAGCTTCATTGCAGCACGTCTGATCTCATCTCTTCCGCCGTAATTAGCAGCTACAACGAAGGTCATGCCGGTATTATCCTTTGTCTCATCCTCAAGCTTATTGATAGCGTCGATGATATCTGTCGGAAATCTTCTTCTGTCACCGATCATCCTGATGCGGACGTTATGTTCCTTCGCCTGCTTCAAAAGTCTCATGGCATAGAAACGGAAGAGCTGCATGAGTCCATCCACCTCATCCTTAGAACGTTTCCAGTTTTCTGTCGAAAAAGCATAGACAGTGAAGTACTTGATCCCCAGCTTTCCCGCTTCAGGTATGAGTGCCTCGATAGCTGTACAGCCTGCCTTATGCCCCATAGTGCGCGGCAATCCACGCTTTTTGGCCCATCGCCCGTTTCCGTCCATGATGACGGCAACGGAGGATGGGATGTATAAATTATTTGTTTCCATATTTAAAATTCTTTCCATGATACACGCAGCGCTTCGTGCTTCGCACTCCCTCGCTGCTGCACGTATCCTTTTTTTATAATGATACACGCAGCGATTCGTGCTTCGCACTCCCTCGCTGCTACACGTATCCTTTTTTTATAATGATACACGCAGCGATTCGTGCTTCGCACTCCCTCGCTGCTACACGTATCCTTT
>JALELZ010000020.1 GCA_022768465.1 Lachnospiraceae bacterium | reverse complement strand
AATAAGCCAAATAAACTATATTATTTCCGTGCGTATCCACAGAAAATAACGATGTATTGAGTGGCCAATAATCTCCCTCTGTGTAATATACATTTCCGATTGTTCCTGATCTTCCTGTAATTACGCCGCCACCTCTAACTTTTGCAACGTTATGATGGTCTAAAGCTCCGTTAGATCCAAATACCGGAATATCTCCATCTTGTTGTCTATCTTGAACAGGTAAATCAAATCCTCTTTGCATTTTAACAACATTAATAAATTCTGTTGTCGGCTTGTTCTGCGTATTTCTTATCGGATCCCCGAACAATTCGACAAATCGGGCTTTGATGAGATCGTCTAATAGCTGTATTTCTTGTTTTCTTAACTTTATAATTTCATACAATTTATCAAGTTTATCACAAATTAAAACCTGTTCTGTCACACCAATTTCTACAACTTCATACCGTGATACATAATCATCAATTTTCAAATTATGAAGTCCTGTGGTTTTATTCTCAAATGCTCTTGTACCACCACGCTTATAATTTGCAAATAGCGAATAAAATACATATCTCGGATACCATAATTCTTGGTCTTTCACTCGAAGTAACACTGTAAAATTATTAAAAAGATATGTATTATCCTCACCGTCAAAATATATAACCCTACCTACGGGAAACTTATCACTTCCACCAGACTTCTCAATAATAATATCTCCCTTGCGTAAGTACTTCTCCTCAATATTTTTCTTAGTAATTATTCTAGTAACTAAATTATTGTAATTTACCACGCCCTCATTGGTAAAATTGGTTGTTCTAAGTACTGGAATTCCGTCACCAGTTTCATCATCAGTTCCCCATTCACCAGATAAAACGGTTCCTATTATTTCAATTAATTTTGCCATCTACATTAACCCTGCAAATCCGAATTTTTTTATCTCTTAAGCTTTTCCAACTATCATTTCATAGCTTTCTCTAAGCATTCTTTTGATATCTTCGTCAGGTATTGTACCGTCAAGGATTATTGAATTCCAATGATCCTTGTTCTGATGATATCCCGGTACAACTGACGGATAGACTCTTCTCCAGAAGTCTCTCCATTCTGTGTCAACCTTGACATTGACCCATATTTTTCCGAATCGCTCATATGTCCATGCAAATATTTTTTTATTCTTCTTGCTTCTGACCACCACCCAGTTTATGTCTCTGAATGGTGTATCGACATAAACTTCAGGAAATGTAAGGCAGTATTCAATTACTGCTTCTCTGTTTGTCATTTTCATATTTGATTCCTTTGCATAAACGTTTAATAAATGACTATCTATGTTTGCCGAAACGTTATTCAAATTGAGATATCACTCAGTAAGCTATTTTTATGACATTAAAAAACGCCAATATTAATCCTCGCTCAGCATTTTCTCAAGCTCTGCAAGCTCTTTTTGGATTGAGCTCTCAAGCTCTTTGATGTTTGCCATTATTTCTGATGTAGGCGGATACTCAACCGGAATGTATTCTGTCTCCTTGTACTTGTTAATGCTGAGATCATAGTCATTGTCTACTATTTCCTGCTTTGGTACAAGGAATGACTTTTCCGTGCGTTTTCTGTCTTTTTCATTCTCAAGATTTTTAAATCTCTCTATGATATCAGGAATATCATTTTCATTTACAGGTGAACGCTTATCATCAAGGCTGCGTCCGTCTGCTGTCATATCATAAAACCAAACATTATCAGTTCCGCCATGCTCAGTCTTGGTGAATATGAGCACTGCTGTAGATACTCCTGCATACGGTTTAAAAACTCCTGAAGGCATTGATATTACTGCTTCAAGTCTCTGATTCTCTATGATTTCCTTTCTTATGGCCTTATGTGCTGTCGATGATCCAAAAAGGACACCATCAGGGACGATACAAGCGCATCTTCCGCCTATTTTCAGCATTCTGACAAATAGTGTCAGGAACAAAAGCTCTGTCTTTTTTGTTTTGCATACCTTTAAAAGATCTGCCGATACTGACTCTGCGTCAAGACTTCCTTTAAATGGCGGATTGGCCAATATCAATGTATATTTATCTTTATCTGCATTCTGATCTGAAAGACTGTCTCTGTATTCTATGAACGGATTATCAATTCCGTGAGTCATCATGTTCATTGCTCCGATACGAAGCATTGTTCTGTCTGTGTCGTAACCATGGAACATGTGATTCATGTAATGGTCTTTTTTTTGTCTGTCATAAAATATTTCTTCTTTATGGTTTTCTCTGAGATACGAACCGGATTCAACCAAAAATCCTGATGTTCCGCAAGCCGGGTCACATAATATGTCTGCCGGACACGGAGCCATAAGCTCAACCATCATTTTAATTATATGTCTCGGAGTCCTGAACTGTCCGTTTAATCCTGATTGAGATATCCTTGAAAGGAGGTATTCATATACATCTCCTCTTATATCTGCATCTGTCGTTTTCTCCTTAGTCATAAGGTTATATATCTCATCCAGAGAGTCTACGACTTTTGAAAGTACTAGCGGTGTCGGAAGTTTAAATATTGCATCATCCATATATTTAGAATACGCACTGTTTTTATCACTGTGTAAGCCTTTTATAAACGGAAAGACCCATTCCTGCATAACGGTATACATTCTGTCAGCCGGAAAATCATGGAATACAGACCATTTGAGCTGGTTTCCGTTTATGGATCTTTCACCGATTTTAACTTCCTCAGCAAAAATGCTCTGATAAGTTATACCAAGCATTGCACTTTCCTTAGCTTTTACATTATCAGAATCATCTAAATCATGTATAAACATAAGGTAAGTAATCTGCTCGATAACATCCAACGGATTTACCAGACCGCCTGCAGCAAATATGTCCCATAAGCCATCAATTTTATTCTTTAATTCACCTGTAACCATTTAATCCTCTGCTTTCCACACATATTTAGTGTAACGGCCACCGCCGAGCTTTTCTATTTTTCCACTCTTTAATAAATCTGCCAGTGTTCTCTGTATTGTAGTATCGCTTATATCCGGATTCATTTCAATAAGCTCTGACTTGGTGATCGTACCTATATGGCTTTTGATCATTTCTCTGATACGATCAGGTTTTGACAGCTCCGGATTTGTCAGAGGTTTCACTCTGGATTCAAATTCTCGATAAGCTCCGATGATAATTCCAAGCATGTAATTTACAAAAGGTCTGTAATCGTTTTTGTTTTCATGCCAGTTTATCGAACTATCCTGAAGCACCTCATAATAAGTCTCTTTTGATTCTTCTACAAATTTCTCAATACTTATATATTTACCTATAATAAATCCTGATTGATAAAGTAACAGCAATGTAAGCAATCGGCTCATTCTTCCATTTCCGTCATCAAACGGATGTATACATAAAAAATCAAGAATGAACATCATATTTAAAATCATTGGATCCGCCTCGTTCTTTGCTTCCTTATAGGCACTGCAAAGCTCATCTATGGCTGTTGAGGTCTCCCATGCAGGCACAGGTCTGAATCGCACACTCGCATTGCCGTCAGAGTCAGTTTCCTGAATTATATTATCTGAAGTCTTAAATGTCCCACCTTCGGAATTAGCCAGAAATTTATACAGATCTCTATGTAATTGAAGAATATAGTTTGCATTGATAGGAATATAGTCGTAGTTCTCATGAATTGTATTCAGCACATCTCTATAACCCGCAATCTCTGATTCGTTTCTATTCCTGGGAGTGGTTTTTGCCTTAACCAGTTTTCTTAAACGGTCATTCTCTGTGAATATCCCTTCAATTCTGTTCGAAGCCTCTGTACTTTGCACCTTGGCAATTTCCACCAGCTCATTCAATTCATCTTTATGAGCCTCTACGAACAATCGCTGTTCGCCCTTGAATTCGCTAATGACAGTGAGTTTTTTCACTATTTCCGGAGTCAATAGCTTTACCCATTTATCTTTGTAATTGTAATCTCTCACTCAATTACCTCATTTTGTTTTTAATTTTGTCATTTTGTATAGTTTTGACTAAATTAGATGTGAATATTTTATCATGAGTGGGTTTAATAGTCAACGCCTTTAATTTAGTCTTTTTGCATTGGTTTGACCAAATTAGATTTCGATGACCAAATCAAAAGAAGCCTCGTTCTGAGACTTCTCTATCAGTCATATTTTTTTATTCCACGCTCTTTTTAAAATGTCCTCTTGTAAATGCTCCGTTTTCAGGTTTTTCACCGTTAAGCACAGCCACAACTTCTCTGCCTGTTTCAGTAGTAAATTCATATCTTAATGAATCGGCATTTATTTCTTCAACTTCCTTTGTCATATCATAAAGCACGGAAGGTACACTGTTGTATACAGTACCAAAGCAGAATCTGCAGCAGTTTTTCACCGGCATCAATGCTCCTGTCCTGTCCTTTAATGTTAATGTTGCAGGCTTTTTATCACAGCCTGCTGCCGTTTTCTTTACGCACTGTGAGCTAACCATCATTGGGACTCTGCCGTAGATCGTAAGCTCTGTCGATATTCTGCACTCTGCCGAAGCAGCTTCTTCTGCCGCTGCATTATCCTCAAAAACAGCATTTTTTGCGATTTGATTTTTAATATCCGCATTAAGCCTTTTAAGCTCTCTCAGATTTAATTCAAGCGGCAATGTGATCCCTGAAAATTCTGCTGCACAGTCAGAAGCCTCAAGCATGGTCATAATCTCTGAAAATGCTTCTTTATTGAACATATATATGCTGTAATCAAGCATATAGCTTACAGAGCTTGCTTCTTTGCTTGCTTCTTTGCTTATCGCATCACTTCCATCGTAATTAATAGACACATCATCACCGATAGTAGCGCTGTCATTGCAAAGGAGGCCATTCTCCTTGAAGAACAAAAGTCCTTCGAGATTTCTGAATAAATAATAGTCAAATCCGGCGCTTTTTATAAGCTCTGCATTATCAGTAAAATACTTATCAGCCTTATCTCGCCAAAGCTGCGGCATTCTTAAGCCGCATGCAACACCTTTCTCATGTGCTGCCCTCACATATCCGGCATAGTCAAAAGCATCAAAATAACAGCTGTCTATATAGCAGGTGTTGACTTTCCCGCTTTTTAAAACAGCCTCAAACTGCTCTTTATTTTCCACGGCAGCTGTTATTTTCTTCGCTTTCATATTCATCATATTTCTGTATTATCTTACAAAATCTTTACCTGCTGCCAAAATACTCTTCTTAAGCTCTTCCGCAGCAGTTCTTCTAAGCTCATTAAGCGCCTTTACAGGTACAAATAAACCTGCCCCGTTTTCTTCTTCAGCTACCATATCAAGCGAAAGCTCTTTAAGTTCAAAATCAGTACCGCCGAACTTACTCAGCTTTTCTGTGATATCTTCTCTTGTCACCGGTCTTTTTTCAGCGGCACTTACAATTGTATCGCCGCAGACTGTGACCTCTTTATCGATATTTTTATAACGACAGTTTAATGTAAGCTTCGGTACCTGTCCTATCCTTATCTCAGCTTTGCCGCTTATCGGAAGCTTGATATCATTATCAACATATTTTTCTTTCAGCTTATTAATGATACCTTCATCATGAACTCTAAGCTCCGGCTTTTCGGTGAGTGTCAGCATTTCACGCCCATTCTTATGATCAAGATACCCGTCCGTATGCCCACCTCTTTCAAAGCCTTCCGAAAGCATCTTCATATCAGCTGCAGCTACCTTGATAGCTATATCAGCATTTACATCCTGATCCTGAGACATTGCCATATCGAGATACTTTCTGTATACACTTGTAACCGCCGCCACATATACAGGCGATTTCATACGGCCTTCAATTTTAAATGAATAAACGCCTGCATCTATCATCTCACAGAGTCTTGATACGGTATTTAAATCTCTCATGGACAAAACGTAGCGCTCATTATTTTTATTGAGCTTTTTACCGTTATCGTCATAGACCTCGAACGGAAGTCTGCAGGTTCCGGCACATCGACCTCTGTTTCCGGAGCGTCCTCCTATAAATGAACTCATAAGACACATACCGCTGCAGGAATAGCAAAGTGCGCCGTGAGCAAAGACTTCAATCTCTGCACCTGTCTCTTTGTAAATGTGCTTAATTTCATCAAGTGAAAGCTCTCTTGCCAGAACTATTCTGTGAGCTCCGAGATTTTTAAGAAGCTTCGCATATCTTGCCCCTGTTACAGCAGCCTGGGTGCTTATATGAAGCTCAAGCTCAGGAAATTCCTCCTTAATAAGCTTCATGACTCCGAGGTCCTGAACTATAACTCCGTCAAGACCTCTGTCGGCATAGGGTCTTAAATATTCACTTAAGCCCTTGAACTCCTGCTCCTTCATAAGAGTGTTCAAGGTCATAAATACCTTAACATCTCTCAGATGACAAAAATCAATCGTATCAGACAGCATATCAGTCTTGGAGCTTTCTGCAAATGCGCGCGCAGAAAAAAGGGGCCCGCCCATATATATCGCATCGGCCCCCGCATTTACCGCAGCTCTTGCAGCGTCAAACGACCCCGCAGGTGACAAAAGCTCAGTTTTCCGCTTCCTCTGATTCACCGCAAAGCTCCTCGTATTTCTTTTTCCATTCGCTGACACGATTTTCAAGAATATCTTCCTGTCTTAAGGCATTCTCAAGCTTGAGCTTAAGGCTCACAAGATCATGTCTTGCCGTATAAAGCTCATTTTCCTTTTCAACCATCTCTGCCTTATAGCTTTCCGCCTCAGCTACAGCATTAAAATACTCATCCGCTATATTAAGATTAAGCAAAAGCTCCTTATAGTCTGAATCCAGTTTTTTATAGCCTGCCAGAGTCTTTATCTCGCTAAGCTTGCGGTTAACAAGCTCTGCAACCTTATGAATATGCTCCGGCTCCGCACCTGAAAGTCTGAACACTTTTCCGCCTATAAGTACCTCTGTAACAGTGCTTTTGTTATTATCAATGTTTTGTGCCATAGTATTTACCGTCCGACCGCATAGCTTTGGCCGACTTTCTTTTTATTATATGTCTGTATTTTACCGTCTGTATTAACGAATTATCTATTTCTATTATCGTATTATCAATTACTGATTAAGTGAAAGCTCCTGCTGACCTAATCTCTCGATGCCGAGATGCTTATATGCGGCATCCTCTGCCACTCTGCCTCTCGGTGTTCTCTGTATAAGCCCGTTCATAAGAAGATATGGCTCGATAACATCCTCCAGAGTTCCGGTATCCTCACCGAGCGAAGCAGCAATCGTGTCAATGCCTACAGGTCCGCCCTTAAACTTCTCTATGATAGTATAAAGATATTCTCTGTCATTTCTGTCAAGTCCGAGTCTGTCAACATTAAGTATGTCGAGTGCATAGTCTGCGACCTCTCTGGTAATGTTTCCGTCATACTCAACCTCAGCATAGTCTCTGACTCTCTTAAGAAGTCGGTTTGCAAGTCTCGGTGTTCCTCTGCTCCTTCTGGCAATTCCCTTTGCGCCTTCCTCATCCACACTCACCCCCAAAACTCCTGCAGAACGCTTTACGATATCCATGAGCTGTTTGGTGTCATAGAACTCCATTTTTTCAACTATACCGAAACGATCTCTGAGCGGCGCTGAAAGAAGTCCGGCTCTCGTAGTTGCTCCTACCAATGTGAAATGCGGAAGATCAAGTCTGACAGATCTTGCACTCGCTTCCTTTCCAAGCATTATGTCTATAGCAAAGTCCTCCATAGCAGGATACAATACCTCTTCGACCTGTCGGTTAAGTCTGTGTATCTCGTCTATAAAAAGAACATCACCTTCCTGAAGATTATTAAGTATTGCCGCAAGCTCACCTGGCTTTTCAATAGCAGGACCGCTGGTAACCTTCATGTTAACGCCCATTTCGTTGGCAATAATGCCTGCAAGCGTAGTCTTACCGAGTCCCGGCGGGCCGTAAAAAAGCACATGATCCATTGACTCATTTCTGCTTTTAGCAGCCTTAATATACACCTTCATCATCTTCTTGATCCGATCCTGCCCGATATAATCATCAAGCATTTGCGGTCTTAAAGATGTATCTAATATTTTATCTTCTTTTGTCTCTCCTGTATTTATCAGTCTCGCCATTTTTATTTAATACTCTCTAAGAAATCTCTGAGTGCTTCGTTGGCATTGGATTCAAGATATATAAATCCTGCCTGTCGCTTCGGTATCTGTGCCTTTAAAGGCAGTTCAATAAGCGTTCCGTTTTTAAGCTCCTCAAGAACAAACTCTCTTTCCACTCCGGCAATGCCTACGCTGATCTTTGCAAAATCAATAAGCAGATCCATTGTAGTCATTTCAATCTTTCTGAGCGGTTCAATTCCGTTATTTCTGAAATATTCATCAATATGACGTCTTGTGTCATTATCCTTAAATAAAAGCATGAAGTTTGCATCCCTCATGATATCCATATCCTCTCCGTAAAGGTCATGAAGATATTTAAGATACTCAGGCGTACAAACAAATGTGTCCTCAACGTCCATAAGCTTAATAAATTTAAGACCCTTTTGGGGCTTATTTATAACGACAGTTCCAATATCAAGTGTTCCATTTTCAACACCCTTTATAGTTTCTGCAGTAGCATGATTATCTATCGCTATCTTGGTAAACGGATGCTCCTTGATATACTCCTTAAGATAAGGTATCAACACAAATTTGCAAAGTGTGGTCGAGCCTCCGATCTTGATATGACCGTAATTTGAATCCTTAATAAGTCTCAGCTCCTGCTCAGCCTTTTCTATAAATTCAAATGCATCCTGCAGATGTGTGTACAATACATCGCCTGCCGCCGTCAGCTGAACACCTCTTGATGTACGGGTGAAAAGCCTTGTATCCAGCTCCTTTTCAAGCTTTGCAAGCGATTTTGAAATTGCAGGCTGACTTATATTGAGTTTTTTTGCGGCTCTGGAAATGTTTCCGGCAGCTGCTACCTCATAAAAAACCTTATATACTGATAACGATTGTTCCATACCTGCACCCCTTAATTCTTTATTACCCCTTTAAATGCTCTATCACAGACATTATATATCTTTTTGTTATATCAATGTCGATGTTGCCGTCATTTTTTTTGATATATTCCGTAAGCTCGCCGTAGAAAGGCTGAGCCTTATAATCAGTATAAAATACCGGAGCAATTACCGGCTCATACTGCGGTACAAAGACGCCTGACCTCTTCTGATAGCAGGTCCTTGCCGTAGCCTGCTTTCTGGCCTTTCTGTCAACAAATTCCCCTACGGATTTATGTATTGCGTAGTCCTCTGCCGGAAGATAATAGTAATTCTTATAATCGGCAAAGAAATATTTAAGCTCACCGTTAAAAAGCTGAACTGCTATATTAAGTAAATGCTTATCTTCTTCTCCTATACTGACAGTGATGCCTGATCCTTCGGCATATATGCCTTCTGGAAGAGCGATTTCAAGCCTTGCCCTTATATCCCAGCAGCCATCAGAAATATCGCTTCCTGTTATACTGAATACACCCTTTATAAGAGCCTCATAGCCAAGAATACCCATGATAAAAGGCATATCCGCTATATCCTCAGCGTTATGAAGAAGCAGTGTGTATAGAAGCTTATCCTTAAGCTTAAGATTCATATCTGTATATTCGCAGCTATCCTCAGACATCGCCGCAAGCCTCAGATATTCCTCATAAACATATATCAGCTCACCGCCGTTATATTTATCCTCTCTGAAAATACCGCAAAGCTTTTCAACAGTCTTAAGCTTACAGTCAGTTAGACCGAGCAGCTTTTTATAAGGTCTTATCAGCTTTATCAGATCAACACTGACAATACCTGCAAAATCATAGTTTAGTCTGTATTGTCTTATACAATTTTTAATGAACGGAATATCAAAGCCGTCTCCGTTATAGCTAAAGCAAAATACTCTGCCAAGCTTCTTTTTAGTATTAAGAACATCAAAGAAAGCTGTTAACAGATCAGCTTCCTCAAACATGTTCTCTGCGAAAAACTGTGTCAGTGTCCACGCTCCGTCCTCATAGCTTACAAGGCCTATAAGATAAAGTGCAGCATTCTTTGTACTAAGTCCTGTGGTCTCAATATCAAAGAAAACTATCCTTTCCTTAGGCGCTATGATATCAAAATCAAAATCCGGCTCCTTTTCAAGCCTTTCACGTCTTCTTATCATCAATTTATTCCTTTCTCAGGAATACTGCCTGATAATCAGTGTCGTGCACCTTGTTGTAGGAATCAAGGAACTTCATTCCTTCATCCTCTCCTTTTACAAACATAACTGTACAAAGTGCATCGCATATGATCGATTCTGATCCGTATACCGTCACTGATTCAAGACCATTCTGCACCGGATAACCCGTCTTTGGATCTATTATATGGTGATAATGCACTCCGTCCTTTTCAAAATATCTTTCGTAAATTCCTGCTGTAACCACAGAAATATCATCAGCTTCAACAATGTGGCTATATTCGCTTTCCTGCTTATCAGGTTCCTTTACAGCTATCTTAAACGGCTCATTATCAGGTCTTGCACCAACACAGAGCACATTTCCGCCAAGGTTAATTATCGCAGATTTAACACCGTCTTTTACAAGCACCTCTTTGATCTTATCTGCCACAAAGCCCTTTGCAAAAGCGCCTATATCTATCTGTACATCACTATCATAAGCTGTAAATGTATCATTATCGGTGTCTATCTCCCACTCAAGGCTTTTAACCTTCGAAAGTGCTTTTTCAATCAGTTCAGGTTCAGGTACCTCTTTTTTTTCCTTAAAATCCCAAAGGTCTGTCACAGGCTTAATTGCAGGCTCAAGACTTCCTCCTGATTCCTTACAAATGTCTACAGCCGCCTTAAGCATTACAGCTGTATCATGAGAAATGCTTACAGTGTCAGATTCTCTGTTATTTATACGTGAAATGTCAGAATCTTCCTTTGATTTATTAAAAAGATCGTCGTAGCTATTAAGTGCGTCTACTGCATCACTGAGTGCCTGCTCTCCGCCGCCTTCATATACAGTGATACTGCAGAATGTATCCAAAAGAAAAACGTCACGGCTTATAGGATAGCCATCGGGACTTACATTTTCAGCAGTCTTCGGCGGCTTGGTAGTACAGAAAATAGCTATAAGAACAAAAATAGCTATAGCTATTGAAACGACCGTCTGCTGTTTATTATTAAGCTTCTTTTTTTCCTTGTTAGTCTTATTTATGTTATTTGATTCCATCTGTTCTTGGTGATTTCTGTATTGTTTTTAGTGATTTCTATATACAAATGATTATTTGATATTTTTAAGTGCCTTCTTTAAAACGTCTTCTGTAGTCATTCCGTCCTCTAATATGACTCCTGCAACCGCTTTTCCCGCATCTACTCTGCTGTAGCCAAGCATAGTAAGTGCGTCAATAGCCTCAGATACCGGTCCTGCTGAAAATGCCTTAGGATCAATATTTGCTGTGCCTGTGCCGTTAATAACAGATGTACTGATAAACTCAGGAACGCTTACCTTGTCTCTAAGATCAAGGATGACTCTTTCTGCAGTTTTGGCACCTATTCCCTGTGCTCTGCTGATAGCCTTAGCATCTCCTGACATGATTGCCATCCTTAAGTCATCAGGTCTCAGCACCGACAATATCGCAAGTGCTCCCTTCGGACCGACTCCGTTAACCTTTATAAGCTGCTTAAACATTTCCCTGTCCTCCTTGGAAATAAATCCAAAGAGACTCTGTGAATCTTCCTTTACCGAAAAGTAGGTATATATCAGCACTTCATTTCCAACTCTCGGAAGCTCGCCCATCACAGATGCCGGAACATTGATCCCGTACCCTATGCCGCCTGCTTCAACTACTATCATGCTTTCTTCTATATCTGAAAGTGTGCCTCTTACATAATTGATCATTCTTAAAAACCTATGAAAACTTATATATACTATGAATTTACTGATAATTAAATCATGGCATTCATATGAATTTACTTATAGTTGGATCCTGACATTCATCGTTATTTTTTGGTGATATGTCTCTGGAAACTTTAAAATATCGGTATAACTACAAATTATCGCTGTTATATCAACAGTTAATTTTAGCATACCGTATAAATTAAATCCACAGCTAAAGCAAAAACACCCATACCGAAACAGCTCTTACTAAAATGTGAGCTGTCGGTATGAGTGTCATGATTTCTTAGATTACGAAACCGACCTGATTTAATCCATAAATTGAAGTCGGCTCCATTTTACATCAGCTTAAAATGCTTATGCATCAAAAGCTATGCCGATATGTTATTTCTTTATGCCCAGACGCTTAAATACAAGGTTATAACCGTCTTCTCCGTATGTAAGTGAACGATTTACCCTGCTTATAGTAGCCGTAGATGCTCCGACCTTGTCTGCAATATCAAGGTAGGTCATCTTCTGCTCTAACATCATGGCTACCTCATATCTCTGAGCCATAGCAATAAGCTCCTTAATGGTGCATACATCGGAAAAAAGCTGATAGCATTCCTCTCTTGTCTTAAGAGTAAGGATCGCATCAAAAAGATGATCCACCTCCGGTGTGTGTAACTTCTGGTTCATATTTATGCCTCCGCAGCCAAAATTAAAGCTCCTGCAGCCTTACCCCTTAAAGCAAAATAAAATCTGCTGTGATCTCATCTCACCCACTTTGCGGCAGTCGCCAAGGACTTACTAAAGCATATGCTTTAGCCCTTTGCTTATCTATAAAGCTAAACGGCTTAAAGCTTAAGCCGTTTAAGCATTCAATATGTATAAGTTAAAACTTAAATCAAAGTGATCCGAGCTCGAATACTGCCTTATTGAACTCCTCATACCAATAGTCATTGAGCTCACCGTAGATACGGATCTCCTTGCTGTCCTTATACTCATACTGAAGTCCAGGGAACTTTGAGCAAAGCTTCTTAGCTGTTACCTCTGCCATTACGTCAAAAAGCTTTGATCCGCTTAACGGTACTGAAAATTCAATCTCATGCATTATATTATCCTCCAAATATCCCATTTTAATTGCTTTATGTCACTTTCAAAATGACAGTACTTGTCTATTTTAAAATGACACTGTTTGTCATCTTTAAAATAACAAAATTCGCCACTTATTAAATGACAAAAATACATTACTTTCACTTTCAGACTTTATCACATAGAAATTCTAAAGTCAATGGCTGCGGCAAGCTACTTTTGAAGCATTATGCTCCAAAAATGATACACTGCCACATTAAAGCATTTTATTCGTCACCGTACTCATCCGCAAAGCCCAGCAGCTTCTTTGCCTCATCCTTATCTATCTCCTCAACAGAGGCCAAACGCTTATTAATGATGTCTGTTCTCTGCCTCAGATCATCGGTGGCTTTCTTTGCAAGCTCGATCCTGCTGTCAGCTTTATCAATGAGCTCGCTTAGCTTGTGATACTGGCTCTTTATTGCGCTCAGAAGCTTTAAGATGTTCTGTGAATCTCTGTTGACAGCCATATATCTGAAGCCGATGCTGAGTGAGTTGATAAGCGCAGCCGCAGTAGAAGGCCCGGTAATAGTCACATGGTATCTGCTTCTGCATTCTTCTACAAGTCCCGGTATACGAAGCACCTCCGCATAAAGTGATTCTGTAGGAAGAAACATGATGCCGAAGTCAGTTGTATACGGCGGATCAAGATATTTATCCTGAATATCCTTCGCATCCTGCCTGACCT
The DNA here is from genome assembly GCA_022768465.1 of Lachnospiraceae bacterium. GTDB lineage: Bacteria > Bacillota > Clostridia > Lachnospirales > Lachnospiraceae > Avilachnospira. The sequence continues at coordinate 69,428 of JALELZ010000020.1, read as the reverse complement.
TGATCTCAAGCTCCTTGACTGCAGCTGATAGTGCCTGCGGATCTGAAGCCTCGGAGGCCTGCCTGATCTTATCGTATATGCTTGCCGGAAATTTCGAATCTATAGGCAGATACATAAATTCACCCGCAGTCTCCTTATCAGGTATCTTGACTGCAAACTCAACAGCATCTCTGTTAGCTGATTTACTTTTCTTTGTAACTACATTTTTATCGTATAACGACGGCGCAAGTATATCACTTAAAATGTTTTCAAGCTGTGTCTCTCCGAAAATACCTCTTGTTTTGACATTTGAAAGAGTTTTATTAAGCGAATTGACACCTGTTTCCAGCTTTGAAAGCTCTCCTAGCGAGGTATAGAGCTTGTTTAGCTGATCTCCAACCGTTTTAAAGGATTTATCAAGTCTCTCGTTAAGCGACATGTCCAGCTTTTTATTAATATCCGTCTGAATCTCATCGAGCTTTTTGCGATTTGCATCCTGCATGGACATTAGCGCATCTCTTAATGACTTGTCCATTTTTTCCTGACCACGGCTGATCATATCTGATACTTCCGTACGGTTTCTGCGGTTTTCTTCTGAATCATGGCTGAGTCTCTGGTTGATATCCCGCCTTATTTCTGCAACATTTAAGGACACTCTGTCAGTAAGCTGATCACTTGCCGAATCCATCAGCTTTTCCTGTGCTCTTAATACATCGTCAGAGATCTTGCCGCTCATCCTTGCTCCTGCATTATCCATTGCAGAAGCAGAAGTCCTTGTTATCAGGAGTATGATAACAAGGACAAGAAGTATAATTATGACACCTAAAAGCATTTCAGTAAGCATTACTTAGAAAGCTCATCGGCAAGCTTATCAAGCTGTTCCTCATTCTCCTTGCTGAGAGATGAAAGAATAGTAACAGTATCAAGCCAGGTGATGTTCTTTAAGTTTTCCATCATTGCCTTCATCTTTCTTGCTGCTGTAGGAGCCCAAGAACCGTTTTCGATAAGAGCTACAGTGCGATTCTTATAATCTCTTTCAACAAGGTTAATGATGAAATGATGCATGAACGGATATATTTCGTTGTTATAGGTTGTTGTGGCAAGAACGAGCTTGTCATAGCGGAATGCATTCTCAACAGCCTCTGCCATATCCTCTCTCGCAAGATCTGTGATCTCAACAGTCTCGCCCTTTGCTCTGAGTTTGTCTGCAAGCATCATAGCAGCCTTCTTTGTGTTGCCGTATACAGATGTATAAGCTATAACAGTACCCTTATCCTCAGCTCTGTATGATGACCATGTGTCATAAAGGCCGATATAGTGAGCAAGATCCTCCTTTAAAACAGGTCCGTGAAGCGGGCAGATGATGGCAATGTCAAGTGCTGCTGCCTTCTTAAGTACTGCCTGAACCTGCATTCCGTACTTTCCAACGATACCGATATAGTATCTTCTTGCCTCGCAGTCCCACTCTTCTTCAACATCTAAAGCACCGAACTTTCCGAAGCCGTCAGCAGAGAAAAGAACCTTGTCCTTTGAATCATAGGTCATCATAACCTCAGGCCAATGAACCATAGGCGCATGTACGAAGGTAAGTGTATGAGTACCAAGCTCAAGTGTTGCCATATTTGCAGCAACGATCTTCTTATCCTCCGGGATCTCCATATCTCTGAAGAACTGTCCGATCATCTTGAAGGCCTTATCTGTAGCAACTACAACAGCATCCGGATAAACCTTTCTGAATGCCTCAATGCTTGCTGAATGGTCAGGCTCCATGTGCTGAACTATAAGATAATCCGGCTTTCTGTCGCCTAAAACCTCTGCGACATTCCTGAGCCATTCCTCTGTGAAATGAATATCTACTGTATCCATTACTGCTGTTTTATCGTCAACTATTACATATGAGTTATATGACATTCCGTTAGGAACTACATACTGACCTTCAAAAAGGTCTACCTGATGGTCATTAACACCTACATAAAAAATTGAATCTGTAACCTTGTTCATTGCTGCTCTCCTAATAATATTTCTGTTTTTTATCCTAATGACGCCGCACTTTTAAAGCCGTTATGCGGTGCCATAATATTAACATTTAAGTACCTTTTAAACTTAAAATAAATCTAAGCATTGCTATAATACTATCCAGCTTGCTCTGTGTCAACTGCGTTCCCACTTCCAATCCGCAACCTCAGGCAGATCCACACCATACTCTCTGATATACTGCTTGTGTTCAACAAGCTTATCATTCATCTTCTGATACAGATATGCACCTCTGTCACCAAGCTGAGGAAGCAGCTTGATAGCATCCTTAACAAGGTGGAAACGGTCGATATCATTCTGAACTCTTACATCGAACGGTGTGGTGATGGTTCCTTCCTCCTTATAGCCTCTTACATGCATAAAGCGGTTGTTGTGTCTTCTGTATGTAAGCTCGTGTACAAGGCTTGCGTAACCGTGGAAGTTAAACAGTACAGGCTTATCCTTTGTAAATAGCATATCATAGTCTGCATCGGTAAGTCCGTGCGGATGCTCGCTGGCAGGCTGAAGCTTGAAGAGATCCACAACATTGATAAACCTTGTCTTTATCTCAGGCAGCTCCTTATTGATAATGTATACGGCTGCAAGTGCCTCAAGTGTCGGAGTTTCACCGGCGCATGCAAATATGATGTCAGGTTCCTTGCCCTGATCATTGCTTGCCCAATCCCAAATGCTTATGCCCTGAGTACAATGCTTAACAGCCTCAGGCATGCTCAGCCACTGCGGTCTCGGATGCTTGCTGGCAATGATAACATTGACATAATTACGGCTCCTTATGCAGTGATCAAAGGTTGATAACAGGCAGTTTGCATCAGGCGGCAGATACAGTCTTACGACGTCTGCCTTCTTATTGGCGATATGATCCATAAATCCCGGATCCTGATGTGTGAAGCCGTTGTGATCTTGCTGCCATACTGTTGAAGACATTATCAGGTTCAGTGAAGCAATCTTTTCACGCCAAGGAAGTCCGTTGCAGACCTTGAGCCACTTTGCATGCTGTGCCGCCATGGAATCGATTATTCTCGCAAATGCCTCATATGTAGCAAAGAAGCCGTGACGTCCTGTGAGCAGATAACCCTCAAGCCAGCCCTCACACATATGCTCTGAAAGCATTGAATCCATGATCCTGCCGTCTGCAGCAAGATGGTCGTCATCGTCATATCTTTCGGCATTCCATGCTCTGTTTGTCACTTCAAAAACAGCATTAAGTCTGTTGGAGTTTGTCTCATCCGGTCCGAATACACGGAAATTTCTCTTGTCCTCATTGAGCTTGAGTACATCTCTTACAAAGGCTCCGAGTCTAAGCATGTCCTGATCAGCTTCAGCTCCGTGCTCCTTGACCTCTATGCCGTAATCCCTGAAATCAGGAAGTCTTAGCTCCTTAAGAAGCTTTCCGCCGTTGCCGTGAAGGTTTGCGCCTATCCTGCTGTTTCCTTCAGGTGAAAGTGATGCTATATCAGGTAAAAGCTTTCCGTTATCGTCAAACAGCTCTTCCGGGTGATAGCTCTTAAGCCAGTTTTCAAGAAGCGGAAGATTATGATCATCGTCCATTGCTATAGGAACCTGATGAGCAAGGAAATTGCCTTCTATACGTTTTCCGTCAACGATCTTCGGCGCTGTCCAGCCCTTAGGTGTGCGAAGCACTATCATAGGCCATCTCGGTCTCGAGGTATCTCCTTTTTTTCTTGCATGCTCCTGAATTGTCTTTATGCTCTCGATAACAGTATCCAAAGTCTCTGCCATCTTCTTATGCATAGGCATAGGATCATCACCTTCAACAAAATAAGGCTCCCAGCCGCAGCCGTGGAAGAAGTCAACAAGCTCTTCATGAGGCATTCTTGCAAACAATGTTGGGTTAGCTATCTTATAGCCGTTAAGATGAAGTATAGGAAGCACTGCTCCGTCTGTGATCGGATTCAAAAATTTGTTGCTGTGCCAGGAGGTCGCAAGAGGGCCGGTCTCAGCCTCACCGTCACCTACTGTTACACAGGCAATGAGATCAGGATCATCAAACACAGCTCCGAAAGCATGAGCTATACCGTAGCCGAGCTCTCCACCCTCATTTATCGATCCCGGTGTTTCCGGTGCACAGTGAGAAGGTACACCGCCCGGGAATGAAAACTGCTTAAAAAGCTTTGTCATTCCGGGTATGTCCTGTGATACGTCAGGGTATACCTCACTGTAGGTTCCGTCAAGATATTCATTTGCAATGAAGAAATTACCGCCGTGTCCGGGCCCGGAAAGAAGAATGAGATCAAGATCATATCTCTTTATCACTCTGTTAAGATGTGTAAATACAAAGTTCTGTCCCGGTACGGTTCCCCAATGCCCCACGATTTTTTTCTTTATCATGTCCATCGTAAGAGGCTTCTTCAAAAGAGGGTTGTCCAAAAGATACAGCTGACATGCAGAAAGATAGTTGGCGGCTCTCCACCACTTATTCATTCTCTCAAGCAGTTCCTCGGTTATCGGTCCTTTTTCCGGGCATATCGGCATTTTCGTTTCATCGGAATGCTGATATACGTTAACGTGTTTGTCTGCCATAAGCTCACCTCCGTATACATATCCTAAAGATGTGTTCACTAATCAGCAAAAGCTGAATGCTGCTCTCTGAAACTAATAAAATACATACCGTTTTTTGAATTTTCATTATAACATTTTAGGGATTGAAAAGATATAAAAATGTAAAAGAAAAGCCAGCAGCCTGGAAAACCGACTACTGGCATGATTTCTTACGGAGACGGTGGGATTCGAACCCACGGATCCTTGCGGATCAACTGATTTCGAGTCAGCCCCGTTATGACCACTTCGATACGTCTCCGAACTTTGATATTATTTCACAGACAACTGATTTTTGCAAGTAATTTTATAAATCTTACGTCTTAACAGTCCTGACTTGATCTAAGTAAAACATAAGTCAATTCTTAAAGCCGTAAGTTATCTGTAAGGCTGATATTAACTTAGCTGACTGTTATATCCGCAAACTGAGCTCTTATATATTTTGCAAGCTCATTTGGAGAAAGCATGACCTGCTGTCCTCTCTGTCCGGCGCTTACGCCTATCTCAACAAGAGCTTCGGCACTTTCATGAATATATGTAGGAAACTGCTTTTTCATGCCTATAGGCGAACAGCCGCCTCTTATATACCCTGTAAGCGGTAATAGCTCCTTCATTGGCAGCATTTCCACCTTTTTATTGCCTGATATCTTCGCTGTCTTTTTTAAGTCGACCTCATCATCTACGGGTATTACGCATACAAGATATCCTGTCTTATCTCCGTGCAGCACAAGAGTCTTAAAAAGTATCTCGTGCTGAACTCCCATAACATCTGCCGCATGTGTTCCTGAAAGGTCGTTTTCATCAACCTCATATTCCATATGCCTGTAGCTGATCTTTGCCTTATCAAGCAGTCTCATTACATTTGTTTTTACTTCTTTTTCTTTAGACATATCTGATTGACCTTATAAGCTTAAATAATCCGAATAATCACTGTCTCAGCAGCCGAAGCCAAGCACCTTTATAAGCAGCAGCCAAGCCAGTGAATAATATGTTATAACAGAGATAAGGTCACTGGTGGTTGAAATAAGCGGTCCTGAAGCAACCGCAGGGTCTACATTCATCTTCTTAAAGAACATAGGGATAAGTGCACCTACAGCCGCAGCTATAGTCATTGCAATGAGTAAGGATGCACCTACGCAGCCCGATATTGCGAAGGCCATCTCCGCGCCTCTTCCCTTTGCGAACATGATATAAAGTCCTACAAGCAGTGTTGATCCGAGTCCTAATATAAGTCCGTTGCAGAAACCTACTCTGATCTCCTTCATTATATGAGCACTCTTTTGCCTGGCGGTAAGATTTTCATCCATAAGAATACGGATAGTAACAGCCAGAGACTGAGTTCCCGAGTTTCCTGCCATACCGAGTATCATTGACTGGAAGAACATTATCAGTGTAAGCTGTGATATTACCTTTTCAAATACACCTACTACCGAAGAAACTACAAGAGCAAGCATCATAAGAACGACCAGCCACGGAAGTCTCTTCTTCATAGAGTCCTTGAGCGGTTCCTCAAGCTCCTCCTCTGCCATAAGACCTGCCAGACGTGCATAGTCCTCACCGAGCTCTTCATCTACTACCTCGATTATGCTCTGAGATGTAATAACACCGAGCAGCTGGTTCTGATTATCAAGTACAGGAATAAGATCCTCAGAGTAATCCTTAAGCTTTTCGATACAATCAGATATTTCCTCGGTGCCGTAAACATACGGATATGAGGTCATTATCAGATCCTCCAAAGGTGTGCTCTGTCTTGCAATAATGAGCTCCTTAAGATCGATGGCTCCGCAGAATATATCCTGACTGTCAAGCACGAACAGGGTGGAAATGTTATCATTTTCAGGTGCCTGAGAAATAAGTGAGCTCATTGCTCCCTTAACTGTCAGATCATCATGGATAACGATATAATTGGTCGTCATCCTCGAACCTATTTCATCCTCATCGAAGGATGCAAGCAAAGCTACATCCTTTCTGAATTCATCATCTACAAGATCTAATATAAGGCCTCTTTTGGTCCTGTCTATGGTACGAAGTATGTCCACAGCAGTATCGGAATCCATATGCTCTATGACTTCCGCTGCCTTTTTAAGATCCATCTCATCAAGATAAACAGCTACCGCCTCTTCCTCTGCGTACTCAAAGATGTCGGAAAGTGTATCCACATCAAGAACACGGTATACCTTTTTACGGAATACCGGTGTAAGCATAGCAAGAGCCTCAGAGATATCGTTATCATGATAATCGCTGAGTCTGTCTCTCAATATTTTAGGTGATGCGTTGCTTTTGATTATGCTGATGATCTCAGCTTCGTAGTCCGGTTTTTCAGCCGGCTCCTCTTCGATCTTTACCTGATCGAGGTCGGATTTTTCAAAGATTTCGTCTTTATCGTCCATGCCGAGGCTCCCCTTTCTATTCCTTTGTTTCATAAGAGATAAAGGAAGATCTCATATATCAGATCGGAAAAGAAAGCTTCTGCAAAAAGACAATTTAGACGCTTAAAGAAAACAGAATGCGAAAAAAGTGGTTCGTCTCCGATCTTAAATTGTAACTTCGACTATGACCGTCGCCAGTATCCACTTTGTTCACCTGCCTTTTGAATATACTATATGCTAATAAAAAATGCTTTTCGTTAATAAGCATTCAATATGCTCCGAAAGCACTAATAATCACTATTAAAAGAATATACTTTTACGAAATGAATTTCAAGACTTTAATATAACTAAAGCGTGTACTTTGTCTGATTATTTATGATAAAAGTGCCGCACTGCAGGAATCGATTACCCACAGCACGACACTTAAATTTTAAAGTAAATGCAGGTTTTGGTTTATCCTAAAATCATCAGCCAATCTCTTCTATCTGCTCTCTGACCTTTCTGATCATTTCCTCATACTTTTGAAGCTTAGCCTTTTCCTCATCTATCTTAGCCTGAGGTGCCTTGGAAATGAACTTCTCGTTGGAAAGCATGCTGTGAGAACGCTTAAGCTCGCCCTCAAGACGCTTTTCCTCCTTCTTAAGTCTTTCCTTCTCCTGCTCCATATCTACAAGATCATTGAGCGGAATATAAACAGATGCATTAGATGTAACAGCTGAAAGCGCTGATGACTCAATACCTGTCTTATCCTTCTGAACGATGATCTCTGAAGCAGAGCAAAGTGATGCTGCTACAGAGCCTGTAGCTTCAAATGCAGCCATTACCTTAGGATCTTCCGATACGATATATACCGCAGCCTTTCTTGAATGCGGAACATTCTTCTCCGCACGGATATTTCTGACAGCTCTTACAGCCTCCTTAACAGCCTCTACCTCAGCCTCGTCCTCAGCGAAGTCCCAGCCCTCTGAAGCAACCGGGTATTCTGATATCATTATTGACTCTTCATCAGTAATGTTATCGAATATCTCCTCTGTAATAAACGGCATGAATGGATGAAGCATCTTAAGTCCGTTTACAAGCACTGTCTTAAGAGTCCAAAGTGCAGCTTTCTTAGTTTCCTCGTCATTGCCGTTAAGGCGAGTCTTAAGCATCTCGATATACCAGTCACAAAGCTCATTCCACATGAAATCTGTAACATTATCAAGAGCTACTCCAAGCTCAAAGGCATCCATATTTCTTGTGACATTGTCAACGAGACTGTTGAGCTTGGAAATGATCCACTTATCCTCTTTCTCAAGCTTGATGCCCTCCGGAATACGACCGACATCCTCAGCCTTTCCGGCAGCTTCAAATGCATTCTTTGCCTCGTCGCCTGCTTTTTCAACATTCATCATAATGAATCTTGATGCATTCCATACCTTGTTTGCAAAGTTTCTTGCATTGGTTATCTTCTTCTCTGAATAACGCATGTCGTTACCGGGTGCATTTCCTGTAAGAAGTGCTCCTCTTAATGCATCTGCGCCGTATTCATCGACAACCTTAAGCGGATCGATACCGTTTCCGAGAGACTTACTCATCTTGCGTCCCTGTTCATCACGGACAAGTCCGTGAATAAGAACTGTAGAGAACGGGCACTCTCCCATCTGCTCAACTCCTGAGAATACCATACGGATAACCCAGAAGAAAATGATATCATAGCCGGTTACAAGTACATCATTAGGATAGAACTTCTCAAGCTCAGGTGTCTTATCAGGCCAGCCTAAGGTTGAGAACGGCCAGAGCGCTGATGAGAACCATGTATCAAGAGTATCCTCATCCTGTGTGAATGAAGTGCAGCCGCATTCACACTTTTCAGGCGCAGCATGACATACATAGATCTTCTTGCATTCATCACAGTACCATGCAGGTATTCGGTGTCCCCACCAGAGCTGTCTGCTTATGCACCAGTCCTTGATATTGTTGACCCAGTTCATATATGTCTTGGAGTAATTCTCAGGAACAAACTTGATATCTCCGTTTTCAAGCACCTTTTTGCAGTGATCAGCGAACTTGTCCATCTTAACGAACCACTGTGGCTTAATCATTGGCTCTACAGTAGCTCCGCAGCGGTCGTGAGTTCCTACACTGTGTGTATGAGGAACCTTCTTGACAAGGAGCTTGAGCTCTTCGAGATCCATAACAACCTCTTTTCGTGCCTCATAGCGATCCATTCCGTCATACTTTGTTCCCGGAAGATCGATAGTTGCATCATCATGCATTATGCAGATCTCAGGAAGATTATGACGCTTTCCTACCTCATAGTCATTAGGGTCATGTGCAGGTGTGATCTTAACGCAGCCTGTACCGAATTCCATATCGGCATGCTCATCTCCGACAATAGGTATTTCCTTATTGATAAGCGGAAGGATAACATTCTTGCCGATAAGATCCTTATATCTGTCATCCTCAGGATTGACAGCAACGGCAGTATCACCGAACATAGTCTCAGGTCTTGTGGTAGCTACCTCAAGGTATCTGCCATCCTCACCTGCAACCGGATACTTGATGTGCCAGAAGAAGCTGTCCTGATCCTCGTGAATAACCTCGGCATCAGAAATAGAGGTCTTGCATACAGGACACCAGTTAATAATACGGCTTCCCTTATAAATAAGACCCTTATTATAAAGATCAATGAATACCTGCTCGACAGCCTTTGAGCAGCCCTCATCCATAGTGAAACGAAGTCTGTCCCAATCGGCTGAAACGCCGAGCTTGTACATCTGATTGATTATCTTATTTTCGTATTCTTCCTTCCATGCCCAGGCCTCTTTGAGGAAGCCGTCTCTGCCGAGTTCATGCTTATCCTTGCCCTCAGCCTTAAGCTTATTTATGACCTTGACCTCTGTAGCTATGGCCGCATGGTCAGTTCCAGGCTGCCAAAGCACCTCAAATCCCTTCATTCTCTTGTATCTGCAGAGTGTATCCTGAAGTGTATTATCAAGAGCATGACCCATGTGCAGCTGTCCTGTTACGTTTGGCGGCGGCATAGATATGGAAAATGCTTCCTTCGGTGATTTTGGGTCGGCATGGAAATACTTCATCTTCATCCATCTTTGATAGATGCGGTCCTCCATGTCCTTCGGATCATAATTCTTTGCAAGTTCTTTCATGTTTCTCTTCCTATTACAGTTTTTATTAAAATGTTATCTATAGTAATTATTTCCTTTAATACTGCCTTTGACAGCCGTATATCAGAATTTATTTTTTCTGTAGCCGCTCTTCCAACCGGCTGCAAGCTTTCTTGCTTCCTTAAAAAGCGTCATCTTATCTTTTCTGAAAATAGCTTCTATTTCCTTATAGGCAGAGCTTTCTCTTGCTGCAGCTCTTACAGCATCCTTTTTTAAGTCAAGCTCAGCCTTTCTTTCGTCACTGAGCTCTCCGCTTCCGTCTATAAGATATTTAAGCTCGTTTGCTCTTTTATTTCTGCAGGTCATAAGAGACATTTTAATAAGCTCAGCTGCAGATTTTTCATCAAACATCTGCATCTTTAAGGATGCCATGTCGCAGTATATATCTGACTTTCGCTCATTGTGATCTCTTAATTCCTTATCATCATTTTGTTTGGATCTGCGATACTCCGCCTCAAGCTGTCTTATTGCCTGCTCAAATTTCTCGTATGCGGCATTGTAATTACCTGCCTTGTACAGAGCCTTACCTTCCATATATGTAAGCTCATGATCTGAAAACTTACGGTACTCCGCTATACGTTTTCCGAATTCCATGACCTCATCCAGATCATAATAATTACATTCCTGAAGAATAAGCAGCAGCTGATTCTCAAAAAGCTCACCGGTCCTCAGGTTATCCTTAAGACGATCTGCCAGCTTTTTAAGATGAAGCTCAGTATCTATCCATTCAAACAACCCTTCCGTGCAGAAATCTCCGAGACATAAAAGCGGATAGTTATAAATAATATAACAAAGCTCCTGCTCACTCCAGATATTTATATTCAGTTTGTCGTGGCAGAAGGGTCTTCCGGCCTTCTGTCTGCATAAAAGCAATGACATCTGTCTTCCTTTCCAAAACTGTATTACAGCCTGATGCTCTCGGTAATCATATCGCCCGATGCGGTAAATATTTCACCAAAGCCCTGATCTCTAACATTAAGCTTAAGCAGCCCTTCCGACTCAAAATACATCTCGACCGACAATCTTATGCAGCGATCAGGACGTTTAAGAAGCTCTTTGAGATCAACTCTCACAGTCCTTTTAGGTTTATTTTTATCTGAAGGCTCTATATCTATATCTATATAGTCCTGTTTTCTCGGCATAAGCTCCGCATAGGTGCTTAAGTCATACCATGGTCTTCCCTGCGGGATCATTATAAGCTTTGAAAGCTTCTCGTTTACGGTAACGCTTAATGATACCTCAGATTTTGTTCTTGTATCACAGAACAGTAAATGACTGCTGTCCTTACCTGCTGCAAGCTGATCAGCATATATAGCGGCTCCTATAGCAAATATACCGGGTTCATACATAACCTTTCTCTTTTTGCATAAGAAAGCTATGAAGCTCTTTGCCCAGTCTGTTCTTTCAAAGCCTTTTCCGGTAATAAATACTGACGAATAAATATCATTTCCGATGCACTTTTTGGCTGCATCAGTCATGATCCTGTCTCCAAGCTCAGAGCCTGATTCATTTTTAAGGATACCGATACGAAAGGCCTCCTCAAGATCAGTTCCGTCACAGACTGCGCTCTGCTTTCCCGTTCCTCTTAAGACCTTCATTTTAAAGAAGGAAAGAGTCTCTGAGGAAAGGTCAAAAAGGCCGGTCATGTTGTAGGAAAGAGATTTGTCCTGAGCCATTATGTAATGAATAAATGATTCTTCATGGCTGATTATAGTAGTTTTTTGTCTGTCAATGCCTGCAAGCTCCACTACCCTTAGGATCGCATCCATATCAGATTTTTCAGCCTTGGATAAAGCTATAACAAGTCTTCCTATCTCTTCTACTCCGGCACCGTTAAGCATCTGTGAAAGAACGGTTCCAATAAGCTTGGAAATAAGCTGTTCAGCCGTATAGGCCTTTCTGGCTATCGTTGAAGTACCGTTCTTTTTAAGCAGTGATAAAAGCTTATCTGTAAGCACTCCTGTTCCGCTTAATGCCATTTCATAGGCTGTCTGTCCTATGTACCACAGATCCTCTTTTTTGTTTCTGCAGATGACAGCGGAGGCACTGAGCATGCTTTTTTCGCTGAAGCTGTATGCAGTTATATAATCGTCGCAAAGATCGATTCCTATATTCAGTGCCATCATCAATTCTCCAATTTAAACAGCTCTTTAACAGTTTCCGAATTCTCGACATAGCTGAGCATGCTTTCCTTTAAAGCTGCCTCATCCTCTGCATCAAGAGCCTTAAGCATCAGATTGATATATCTCATACGGTCACTGCCCTGTCTGTGCAGCTTTGTCACATTGATGACGCCTTCCTCAGAGGGCTCTGAAGCCGAAGCATTATCATAAATAAGATAATGAAGCTCATCTCCGACAAAAAGCACTGTAGACATAACGAAAACATTCTTAAAGACACGCTTCATATCTTCCTGATGATATTGCTCATCATCGGGAAGTATCTTAACAAGCAGCTTTGGCAATGCTTCGCTCTCAGCTCTGTATTCAATATAATATTTCCAGCTTATTTCCTCAGGAATATGTATCTTCTTCCTGAGCATCTTTGTATATCTGAAAACAAGACCCTCTTCTATGAGTCTGTCTGTCAGCTTCTGGCAAAGCTCCTTTTCCTCTTCGGAAATGCTTTCTGCCTTGGCGTAATGAGCCGTAAGTGCTATAGAGCAGATCACAGGCATAACTGCCTGAGCATCCTCGGAATGCATATAGCCTGAAAGTGCATCGAAGAACACCTCTTCATTGATGCCTTCCTTTTCATAAAGAAAATAATCCTCACTTCTTACGCAAAGATATGCCCTTACAACAAGATCGTCATATTTACCTGAAGCAATATATTCCTTAAATGCTTCGTCAATATCGTCATTTCTTCCTACAAAAAGCTCAAAGGAAAGTATACGCTCCGGAAGCTCATACAACGGAAGCTCTCTTTTAACCGCTGCCTTCATAACATGCAGCATAGTCTCTATGCTGCCGCAATAATCCTTACATAAAAGCTCTATAATAGCATCGGATGCCTTTTTCTTCTCAAAAAGCAGATGACAAAGCTTTATAAACTCTGCCTCAGAAATAATGGATGAATTCTTTTTAATAAGTCCGTCTGCAGTCTTCTTAAGCTCAGCAATATCTGCTGACTCAGCTACGTATCTCTTAATAAGATCAAAGGCTTCCTCAAGTCTTCCTGCTTTTACGAATGCAGAGAAAATGCTTCCGCAGGAGTCCTTATCATAATCATCGCTTTCAAGCCTTGAAAGCCAGTCCATAGAGCCGCCCGCTTTGCAAAGCACTGATATAAGCTTTTTTCTGAAGGATTTGCTGAGCTCAAGATTTGAAAGAGCCGAAATCAGTATTCCGGCTTCTTTTTTATCCTTGATTCCCTCTGCGGTGATTTTTTTGCATGCCGCAAGCAGCAGCATCGGATGCTCCGGATAAAGCTCAAAGCATTTTTCTATGAGCTCAGGCTTATCAAAAACAGCTCTGTCCGTATAATGAAGTCCTTCGCTTACCTTATGCAGTCTTTCAGAGGTATTGCCTTCCTCGTCTGTATATTCACTCCTTGAATAAAAGCTCAGGCTCGCATCATTAAAATAAACCGGCACATAAGCAGTATTTCCTATAACATTCGCCCTTACACGGAATTTAAGCTCAGGATATTCAACTAAAAGAACGTCTGCATTTCCCTCATCGATCCTGATCTCATGACATTTAAAAATATCAGGAAGAAGTGATGCAGCCTTTCTGTCAATCATTCCCTGATAAATAAGCCTGTCATAGATAACAGACAGTCTCTTATTCATCCTGCCTGACAAAGAGGCATTCATAGCAAAAGCACTCATGCCCGGCGCAAATTCATCAAAAAGCCCGTTGTCAGAAAGTTCATGCATAACAATATCCGCATAAAGCTTTTCTGCAATATCATGAGGAATATCTCTCTCATATGAAAAATACAAAAGCACTTCTCTCGGCATAGCCTCGGTGCAATCTGCAGGATAAGCCGCAATATAACTCTCGTAGAGCTTTGTAATGGCAAGCTGACGCTTTATCGCTTCCTTATAAACATAAAATGCGAATCCGGATTCGTCCTTATTCCTGATAAGCTCAGCTGCAAGGCTCTCAAGCTCCTCATCCTTTTTCGGAAGCTCCGGAAGCTTAGCCTTTTCGCCTTTTTCCTTATTTGTGTCATCTGCAGAATAAACGATCGGTGAAGCAACAATGTACTTAGGTCGATCTGTATTGCTCTCGGTTCCTTCGTTTATTGTATTATTGATAACATTAAAGGAATAATCAAAATATTTTTCACCGACATTTGTAATGAAAATAAGCCTGCCGCTTATAATGTCCCCTTCGGAAAGTCCTGTAGTGTCAACATTAACAGTAACGTCCGCCTTTCTTCCTGCAAATGCAGCCTTAACCGGCTGAACTCTCATGGCATCAGAAAAACAGACTCCCTTAACACTGCAGCCATTCAAGCTCTGAAATTCTACAGTAAAGCAGTCCCTTGTGTCAGCCTTTATGCTGCCGGAATAAGACTCCGGAAGCATAACAAGCTTCGGAGCTTCAGACTCCGCTATTCCTTTTGCAAGCCTTGTTATTTTTTCTTTCATTACATGCCTTTATATTTATGCGTCATTGGCCGGAGTATCCCGATAATAGGTCACAAAAAATGACCCGATAATAATCCGGCATTTTATTTTAGCACATAGTTCAGTGCTATTTCCATAGGAATATGTTATAATTATACAATACAATTTCTAAACGAGGGGTTTTCTAATGATTCAGGAGCCTGAAACACTATATAAACTAATGATACTTTATATGCTGGATAAGGTCAATTTTCCTTTGACCAATTCACAGCTGTCCGAATTTTTCTTAGATAAAGAATATACCACATATTTCACACTTCAGAGCGTGCTTACTGAGCTTGCCGAGGCAAAGCTCATCTCTTCCAGACAGGTCGGAAACTCTACCCATTATGAGATAACCGACGACGGCAAGGAGGCGCTCGGTTTCTTTGTGACCGATATTTCAAGCGCTGCCATAGCTGATATGGATGAGTATCTTGAAGCCAATAAATTCAGCATGCGCTCTGAATCAGGTGTAGTTGCTGAATACTTCAGAAGCTCCAATGACAACTTTACCGTTCATTGCTCCGCGCGTGAAGGAAAGAATACTATTTTAGCTATAGACATTGCTGTTCCGGATGAGGGCGCCGCCGAGGATATGTGCGCCAACTGGCGCGGCTGCAGCAGAAAGATATATTCATATATCATGACATCTTTGTTAAAGGGCAATGCAGATTCTGCTGAATGATGTATTCTTTGCTATATTCCTAATTATAAAAGCAGGCCATTCGTAAGTCACAACGAAACGACCTGCTTTTTCTTTTCTCTTGGTATTAATTTGAGCTTTTGATTTGATTGATTCTCAATTATCAGCTTTCAATACGTTCTAAATCACATCTGATTTGACCATATTGAATCTTATTACTCTACAGTAACGCTCTTTGCAAGGTTTCTCGGCTTATCTACATCAAGACCTCTTGCAAGGCTGATATAGTATGCCAGAAGCTGCAGCGGCACTATGGCAAGGCTTGTAGTAAAATACTGCTCTGTTCTTGGCACATACACTACAAAATCAACGGTATTTTCAATATTATAATTGCCGCTGTTCGTGATGCCCATGAGATATGCACCACGGCTCTTGACTTCAACAATGTTGCTGACAGTTTTTTCATAAAGTGCATCCTGAGTTGCAACGCTGATAACAAGAGTTCCCTTATCTATAAGGCTTATCGTACCGTGCTTAAGCTCTCCTGCAGCATATGCCTCGGAATGAATATAGCTTATTTCCTTCGTCTTAAGGCTTCCCTCAAGTCCTATAGCATAGTCAATGCCTCTACCGATAAAGAAAATGTCCTGGCTTGTGGAAAACTGTGATGCAAACCACTGAATCCTTTCCTTATCACCTATTATCTCATTTATCTGTCCAGGCAGTGCATAGAGAGCCTTTATAAGCTTGTCAAGCTCATCAGCTGATGTAAGTCCTTTTGCTCTTGCAAATGCCATGCTGAGAAGATACATATTTATAAGCTGACAGCTGTAGGCCTTGGTGGTAGCTACTGCAATTTCAGGCCCTGCATAGGTGTACATTACGTAATCAGCTTCACGGGCAATGCTTGAGCCGGTAACATTAACAACTGCAAGTGTATCAATGTTCTTTTCCTTTACAAGTCTAAGTGCTGCGAGTGAATCAGCTGTTTCTCCGGACTGTGAAATTACCACAAACAGTGAATCCTTCATGAGAATAGGATCTCTGTATCTGAATTCGCTGGCAATATCTATCTCAACAGGTACATGCGCCATCTTCTCAAAGACATACTTTGCCGCAACACCGACATGATATGCCGAACCGCAGGCAACTATGTATATTCTCTGATATGTTTTAAGCTTATCATCCTCAATGCCTGCAGCAGAAAGATCAAACACACCGTCCTTAATGTATGCATTAAGAGTCTCTGTAATAGCCTTTGGCTGCTCGTGTATTTCCTTCATCATGAAATGCTCAAAGCCGCATTTTTCAACCGCTTCCGCATCCCAATTGACAGTCTTCGGCTCTATCTCGATCTCGTCACCGTCGAGGTTGTAGAAGGTAACTCCGTCCTTAGTAAGCTTTCCAAGCTGAAGATCATCGATATAATAAACCGTGCGTGTAAACTTGAGCATCGGTGAAACATCAGACCCGCACAGTGACGCTCCGTCAGCTCTTCCTACTACAAGCGGCGCATCCTTACGAGCCACATAAATCTCGCCAGGATACTCCTTGAACATAACAGCTAAAGAATAAGCACCTCTGATACGAACAAGCGTATGGTTGATAGCATCTACAGGTGTGCCGAGATATTTCTTATAATAATAGTCAATAAGTTTAATGACTACCTCTGTATCAGTCTCTGAATAAAAGCTGTAGCCCTTTCTTGTCAGTTTCTCCTTAAGCTCCTGATAGTTCTCAATGATACCGTTATGAACGCCGACAACATTTTTATCATCACTGTAATGCGGATGAGCATTGATCTCTGTGGCTTCGCCGTGAGTAGCCCATCTCGTATGACCTATGCCGCAGGTTCCCTTTGTAGTTCTGCCGCCGTCAGTTTTGATATAAAGCTCATGCAGACGTCCTTTTGCCTTAACTATCTGGAACTCCCCGGTCTCATCATTTCTGACAGCAATACCTGCTGAATCATAGCCTCTGTATTCAAGCTTTGAAAGACCGTCAAGAAGTATAGGGCCTGCCTGCTCACTTCCAACATATCCAACTATTCCACACATATATTTAACCTTTCATCTGTCAAAATCCTTTGACATTTACATTTAAGCTATCGAACTTATGAAAGCCTCTGTCTGACTATCTCGTATGCAAGCACTCCTGTCGCTACAGACGCATTAAGAGAATCGATATCTCCGAACATCGGAATCGAAGCAATCATGTCGCACTTTTTCTTGACGAGCTCGGAAACACCCTTGCCCTCGTTGCCTATAACAAGTCCGATAGAGCCCTTGAGATTGAGCCTGTACATGGATTCTCCGCCCATATCGGCACATACAAACCACATGCCTCTCTTCTTAAGCTCATCTATAGTGCTTCCTATATTAGTGACCTTGGCAACAGGTGTATAATTTATAGCTCCGGCAGATGCCTTTGCAACTGTTGCAGTAAGCCCTACCGCACGGTTAAGTCTGATAATAACTCCGTGTGCTCCGCAAAGATTTGCAGTTCTTATAATAGCGCCCAGATTGTGCGGATCCTCAATGCCGTCAAGAATAAACACAAACGGCGGCTCGCCCTTTTCCTCAGCCTTTCTGAGAATGTACTCGACCTCAGCATAATTATATGCAGCCTGAAAAGCAATTACGCCCTGATGCTTGCCTGAGGATGAAAGCTCATCAAGTCTCTTCTTCTCAACAAAATCAAGCTTAGTTTCTCTATGATTCTTAGCTTCTCTGATAATGCTTCCGAGTGCATTGTCATGCGCGCCGTCAAGTATCATTATCCTGTCAATGTCCCTGCCTGCTCTTAATGCCTCCAAAACAGCATTCCTGCCTTCCAGCATAAGCGGGTTCACATATGCATCCTCAGCATTTCCTGAATATGAATTATTATTATCATCAGACTCTCTATTAAAACAAGTCTTATTAAAAGAATCCTTTGATTTATCCTTGCGATCTCTATATTTTTTGCGGTCAGCATTTTGATAATCAGATTTCCTGTTATCAAATCTACCATTGTCAGATTTTCTGTTATCTGTTCTCTTATTGTCCGATTTTCCGTAATCAGCTCTTCTGCCTCTATTCATAATTATCTCTCACAACTAAAGTATAAAAATTAACGCACCTTCGGCATTTCAACAATTGTTAGTATATCACCTAAGACCGTAAAACGTACATCATAATCGCAGTAATAAAAGCCATATTTTCTGATGCCGTCATTGGCGGCATCAAACCTCGGTCTTGGATCTTCCTTTAATAAAGCAATAAGTGCATGCTGCTGTTCTTTAGAAAGCATACTATTAGCAATAAGGCCCTTCGGATCCTCTACCTTTATGTCAATGTCAACGATACTGTCTGTAAAGCCGTCTACCGCATCATTATGAGCATCATAGGCAGCAATGTACGGTTTTATATCGTATATAGGAGTATTATCCATCATGTCAATGCCTGAAACATGAAGTATAGGTCCTTTATCTGAATATTCAATGCTCTCAAGTCTGACGCTTGAAAGACCTATGTTATTAGGGCGAAACGGTGAACGTGTGGCAAAAACTCCCACATGAGTTTTACCTCCTAATCTCGGAGGACAAACCGTCGCAGACCAGTCCTTTCTGTGAGCCATAGAAAAATCCCATAAAAGCCATATGTAATTAAAGCCGCTGAGTCCTTTAACAGCCTCAGGATCTCTGTAATGCGGCTCGAAAATAATAGTACCATTTAAATCAGATATAAGTCCGCTTTGCCTCGGTACTCCGAATTTGGTTGGGAAATCTGTATTAATGTGTGCGATGGGTTCAATGTTCAAGATGTGGCCTCATGTACGATCCGTCTAAACGATATACGCACTCGACTGCAAGCAGTCGGTGCTTTCTCGACTTTCCTTTACTCGTTATATTAATTCGGATCGCTCCGTGCTTCGCACTCTCTCGATCCTAAACCCGCATTCGTAAATCGGGCTGTCGCCCTTTTTTACTCATGTGGGTTTATCCGTCTAAACAATATATGCACTCGACTGCAAGCAGTCGGTGCATATATTGTCTATCCGGAATTAATATAACAAAAAAGCTGGTAACGAGACTCGGACTCGTGACCTCCGCATTACCAATGCGACGCACTACCACCTGTGCTATACCAGCTTATGCTTTTGCAAGCTTGACTACTATAACATGATTGAGCTTTTGATGTCAATACGTTTTGAATTTATTTGACTATGTATGTGCTGAGCTTTCCGCATATTTATATTGCAGAAAGTATTTAATGTGTTGGTAAGACTTACTGTTGTGCCAACCCATAAATCCAGCGCACAGATTCCATGACCATATGCCACGACAGGCCGGTGGCATAGGAGAGCTTCTTCTGATAAGCCCGCCACAACTTTTCCATATTTGGGTCGGCCTCAACCTCATCAAAGGCCGCAGGCGCGTCGGCAAAATATTTCTCCGTACCACGTTTCTTGGCGGTTGCAATAAGCGCCACCCGGAAATCAGCGGGAACGATACTCTGACCGTGGAGCTGACTCAGAATGTGCAGATCATAAAAATCCCTCATACGGGTGTTGGTGGTGGCGCGGGTCACGACGGTTTCCAGCTTCTCAGCCAGAACGGTTTCCAGATTGTACGCCCAAATTTCAATGGAGCGATTCTCCAACATCAGCTTGAAGCTGTAACGCACTTCGCGTGGCGTGATAGCGTCACCGGTGGAAATATCGATTTTGAGCGGCGTTATCACACCATCAAACTCCGTTTCCATGCTGACGCGGATGCCTGGATACTCGGCCTCGTCCATGATCTCAGAAATGCGCTTTACCCGGAACGCCACGCCATCGTCCACCGGCACGGAGATGATGGATGCGATCATGTTCTCTACTTCCTCGATGCCGACCGTTGCGCCTTTTACGGTTGCGTCAATGTCCATTGTGGAGCGGGCGTCAAGGCCGACCATTGCAGCCACCAGCATCCCGCCTTTAAGGATAAATTCATCCCGGTACTCCGAAAGAGAAATGCGCTCCAGAAAGCGCTCCATCATGTAATTGCGCATCAAAATCTGTGCATCTGCGACTTTGTCCTTGGAGAGATTGCGGATCAGGTCTTTGAGCTGCCGTGCAGTCTTAATCATAAAAGTACCTCCAAATACTGCCGAAGAAGTTTTTCAACACGGAACATCTGCGCATAGCGCATCAGCTTCCGCAAGTCCTTGTCTTTTCGTTGTGTGTACTGCTTGAGCGCGTTCTGAAAGGTCTGCATCTCGATCCCGCTGCGACTGCGGATCAAATCGCAGATGGTGCGCTCCATATCATAGACGGGAACGGGATTGCCGAACGGCGTGTTCATTGTGACGATCCCCACATCATGCAATTCTTTCTTGATAGTGTAGACCTTGATGCCATCTGCTTGCAGGCTGGCAGGATTGTATCCGGTCTTGACCGTGATGGAATACGGACTCGGCTCCCGATCGGTCAGGTCATGGAAAAACAATGCGCTTTCATGGGAGAATACGGCCTGCGCACAGCGAAGATGCAGCAGGTACATTGCGTCCGTCCATGCATCCGGCGAAACATAAACGCCGTGCGCTGCCTGCTCTACGCCACGCTGCTTGGCGTAGGCGTAAAACGTGGTCTTGGCAATACCGATTTCCAAAACCTGCGCAGTTTTGACGATCCCATTGTTTTGCTGAAAAAGCAGGTCAAGCCGTTCGTAGGCGGTCATATCATCACTTCCTTTTTGCTAATATTATATTTTAGATTAGCAAGAAAGTAAACAAAGACTTTAGAAAAGCAAGGTCGATAACCCGACTCCATTCAATATGTTTCTACTTCATCAAATCTCCCGGTAGAATAGCTTTTATCTATGATCGTCTCAATCGGTACTTCCGGTATAGTCGTTTCCTGCACAGGCTCTGTGACTTGAGCTTCGGTGCTTGGCGGTAATGTTTCAGGAGCTGTTGCAGGTGGGGTCGTCGGTACCGCTCTAAGTGCCTGTGGTTTTACCGAAGCTTTTGAAACAGTTTTATCCGCTGAATTATCATCAGCTTTTGAATTCACCTCTTCTGCCGTTGTTTCTTCATCTGCAACAGCTTCGGACTCGTTTTCAATATCTAAGGATTCTTCTAAATCACCATCTACGCTTTCTGATACATTCTCAGGATCTATTTCATCAGCAAAGGTTTCCAATTCTTCTGAATTGGTATCCTCTATCTCAGTATCATCAATATATGTCTCTGCCTCATCCGTAGACTCCTTTGCCACTGATGTCTCATCCATATGTCTGCCGCAAGCAGTACACAGCATAGTTGCCCCAAGTAAGCAGATACAAAGCATTCCAAAAGCTGATTTGATATATTATTCATCATTGCAGTGTGCCTGATTTCATGGTATTTATATCAGGTAACGTTTTATAAAACTTCATTTTAATATTGCTTTATAAAATGTTTCAAATCATTAAAAAATGCAGAGGTAAATATGGATATCAGATACGATATAGATAAAATTAAAGAAGATCTACAGGATGAATATATGGCGGCAAGCTTAGTCGGCTTCACCGAGGATACTCCCGATCTCATGGATATTGAATATTCAAATGCACGAGAGCTTTTATCAATGGCCGAGCATTACGGCCTTAAGCTTGAGGACTATATTATCCCTAACGAGGATGAGACTGATAAATAAAATCAGCTGAGCCGGATGAAAGTATGTGAAAAGTATTTATAATAAGTATTTACATCAGATGAAAAACTTTTATACCATCAAGCTAAATAAAAAAAGTCTTTTCTTCCTAATAATATATGCGGTATATATTTTACTGATATTTCGAAACTCCATGGATCCTGCCGATATTTCTTCGGAGAAAAGCGGTGCTGTGTTATTAATACTGAATAAGCTGTTATTCAGAGGAAAGGCAGTCCTTACCGAGCATATCGTAAGAAAGCTCGCTCATTTTGCAGAGTACACTGTTGCCGGAATTCTCGGAATGCTGTTTTTTAAAAATCTTGGTTTCCCTGTGCTTTCCTTATTCTCAGGACTTCTGGTTGCTCTTACAGATGAAACTATTCAGCTTTTCGTTCCCGGCCGCAGCGGGCAGGTAACGGATGTGTGGCTGGATTTTTCAGGTATATTAGCAGGAAGCGTTATGTTTCTTATCCTTTCTGCTGTTGCAGCTCACCTGCGCACAAAAAGGATTGCTGATTTATAGCAAAAAAGTTGAAAGGTTTTAAGTTATGAATACCGAAAATACATCTAAAGATATCGATACAACAAAAAAGCCCGACGGTTCACCCGGCAGGCTTAAGCGTTTTTTTGCAATATTAGGTCTTATTTTTATAGCAGTTTGTATCATCGGTCTTATAGTAAGCATTGCTATTGGCTGTGAGCCGGGCGTTACTCTGATGTTCCTTTTCGGGCTCATCGTTGTACCGGTGATATTTTATGCATTCTCAATGACTATAAAACTTATTCGTTAACAGAAACTATCTCTGTTCCGTCAGCTTCCGTCTCAGCCTGAGCATCGGTGTCATTATCAGCTTCTTCATCATTATCAGACTCGACACCGCCTACTGTCACTGTTATACGTCCTGATCTGGCATTTCCAACCATATCAGAAAAATGAAGTTCGATAACCTTTGCGGCAACCGGCAGCTGCATTGAAACGATTCCAATATCCTTATCCACCTCAAATGGTGTGATCTTCTCATCTCCGTCAACTATGCCATATATAGAATCATAATCAACTCCTGACTGAGTGTCATATATGTTGAATGTAAGTATTCCTTTGGAAATGCTTGCGGAATCCTCTTCTACCGAAGGCGCCGTATCATCAAGAGTGCTGACATCTGCAAACACGGTTTTCTGCATGCCGTTTAACGAAGTAGCCTTTACTGCAAAGGTACCGTTCTGATTAGCTGTGCAGGTATATGTGCCGCCTGATTTAACATATTCTATCGGTGAGGATTCAAGAGATACTTCCAAATCCTTTATAGGCATGAAGGATTTGACGGTGAATTCAACCTCTGACGTAACATAGTTATTTGTATCCTTAACCTCAATGTTTATACGAGGTGACGCACATACAAATAAAAAAATCAGACCGTTGATAACAAAATAAGGAAGTACCCAAAATAAGAGTACTCTCACATATTTATTGGTAAGCGGACTGCTCTTTACTCTTGCACCTCTGGCATCATACAGAATTCTCTGGCCGTGAGGCTTACTTTTATATCTATGATTATTAGTAGGCTTTTTATTGCGCATGATTCCTCCTGAAAAACAAAGCTATTGTAACAAAAAGATTTTAGCGTGGCAATAAAGGCTGTCACAAATTAAGATAATTGACAATATTTATGATTGGGTTTAAACTTAGTTTACTTAATCGACAATTCTGAGATATCTAAAATACAAAGAGATCTATTTTGATAATCGTAAATTTCCTGAATTATTGAGGTATATAAATGAGAAAGAAATTGGAAACTCTGTCGCTTGCACAGCTTAAGGAATTTGCCAAGGCACAAAATATCAAAGTTACCGGTATGCGTAAGGCTGAAATTATCGATATTTTAGCTGAAGCCGCCGAAAAGAAGCCTGAAAATAAGCCTCAGGAGGTTTTAAGCCGTGCTGCAATACCTTTTGAGCAGACAAAGACTGCAAAAAAGATGCAGGATAATAATTCCGACAGACCTAAAAGAAAATATACCAGAAAAACGGTTGTTTCTTCTGCACCTTCAGGCGCTTTGGGAGCTCAGATAGCTTCAGAAGGAGTTCCTTCAGGACAAATCAATTCAGCTGATCAAAGCCAAGTTCAGCGTCAGCGTCAGATTCATGCTCCGGAACAGGCCAATTATGCTGATAACACTGAGCGAAGGAATTACAGCTATAATTCAGAAAATGCACAGATTCACTCTTCTGCCGCAGTGCGAAATGAAAGAGCCTATCAGCAGGAAAGACCATATTCCGATGAAGCTGTAAATGACAACTCAGCTTCAAATTATACTGACAGCTCTGTACAGCAGCAGACTCAGTATGAAGCAAGAAATACCAAGCCTCTTTCAGTTGCAGCTGCAAGTATGCCTGCTGCTGATATGAGTATGCTTGATTCAGGATTTGAAGCAAACGGTATTCTTGAGGTAATGCCTGAGGGCTTTGGCTTTATCAGATGCGCTAACTTTCTTCCTGGTGAGAATGATGTATATGTTGCACCAAGCCAGATCAGACGTTTTAATCTTAAGACCGGAGACATTATCAGAGGAAACCGCAGAGTAAAGTCTCCTACAGAAAAATTTGCAGCGCTCTTATACATTACCAGTGTGAACGGATATCCGGCTTATGAAGCAGAGCGCAGACCGAACTTTGACAAGCTCACTCCTATATTCCCCAATGAAAAGATAAAACTTGAACAGGGAAGCGGCAGTCCTCTTCCGCTCAGAGTTATGGATCTGCTTGCCCCTATCGGAAAGGGACAGAGAGGTATGATCGTGTCACCGCCTAAGGCCGGAAAGACTACGCTCTTAAAGCAGGTTGCAAAGTCAATAATCCGCGATGAGAACATGCATCTTATCATTCTCCTTATTGACGAGAGACCTGAGGAGGTTACCGATATAAAGGAAGAGGTCGTAGGCAATAATGTTGAGGTTATTTACTCTACCTTTGACGAGCTTCCTGACAGACATAAGCGTGTTTCGGAAATGGTTATTGAACGCGCAAAGAGACTTGTTGAATACGGTAAGGATGTAACGATCCTTCTTGATTCTATCACAAGACTTGCGAGAGCCTATAACCTTGTAGTTCCGCCTTCCGGACGTACCCTTTCAGGCGGACTCGATCCTGCTGCACTGCACATGCCGAAGCGTTTCTTCGGTGCAGCAAGAAATATGCGTGAGGGCGGATCACTCACAATACTTGCCACCGCTCTTGTAGATACCGGCAGCCGTATGGATGATGTAATTTATGAGGAATTTAAGGGTACAGGCAATATGGAGCTTGTCCTTGACAGAAAGCTTTCTGAAAAGCGTATTTTCCCTGCCATAGATATTCTTAAGAGCGGAACCAGACGAGATGATCTTCTGCTTAATCCTGAGGAAACGGCAGCTGTCAGCAAGCTGAGAAATGCCTTCGGTCAGCTGAAGCCCGAGGAATCTGCGGAAAAGGTGCTTGACCTGTTCTCAAGGACAAAGGACAATGCTGAATTTGTAAGAATGGCAGAAAAATTGAGATTTTAACAAAAAGAAGCTGCATAGGCAAAATTGCTTAAAGCAGCTTCTTTTCTTGTATCATCACACACAAAATATACTTTTAAATTAGATTACCGTAAAATGTTCCGGCTCGAATTATGCTTAAACTCAGCAAAAGCTTAGTAATAACATATTACAGGCATTCCTTTATAGACGAGCTCATATATTTGTGCCGCTGCATCTCTCGGAAGATTTATACAGCCGTGAGAGCCTGAGTTTTTATAGATCTCGCCTCCGAAGGTCCTTCGCCAGGATGCATCATGAAGACCGATTCCTCTGTTAAACGGCATCCAGTATTTTACAGGGCTTCTGTAGCTTACGGAGCCGTCCTTATTATAGCCGGTAAGAACTCGGTTTGTCTGTTTGAATCTTATGGCATACATTCCCTCAGGAGTAGCTCTGTCTCGAGTCATTCGGCCTGTGACACAAGGTGTTTCAAACACACATTGTCCTTCTGAGAATATATAAACATTCTGCTCGCCCATATCTACCTCGACATAGGTATTGCCGTAATCGGTATCCCCGTGTACAGCAGCTGATTGCTTCCATACGAGATCAACATTAAACTGTGCAGTATCGATATCTGCCGTTTCCGCTCCCTCAGATAAGGTTGCTTCCGCCGCCCTCGTTATAAGGTCAAAGATAACATTAAAGCTTGCTTCTTCATCAAGCATCCAGCCGTAGCCTGTCTTTATCTGCTTTTCCTCGCCCTTATGAGTAATTACTGTTCTAATGCCGTCAGCATTTACAGTATTAAATTTCTCAGCATAATCGGCAATAAGTGCTCTAAGCTTATCGTAATCAGGACGTCCGTCAGCACCCAGGAAGCCAAAAAGCTTCTCTCCGTCAAAAGCTTCGGTCATGTTTCCACCAAGATTTAATACAGCTCCTGCCTTGTTCAACTTCTGCATTGTGCCGATATTATCGGTAAGATAAGCATCATCAGCCCTGACCGCAGGCTCTATATAAACGCCGTTCTGATCAAGATCAACACTGAGCATTCCGTCTGAAAGGGCTTTCTTTACGACCTCTTCCAGCTTCGCACGGTCAATTTCATTACCCTCTGTTTCAGGGATTATTACATACTCGCCTGTCACAGGATCAGTGCCTGCGTGTGCATCTTCGGGATAAGTGATATTGGCAGGATCAAGCATAGAAAGCTTATCTATTGCCTTAATGAGAGCTTCCTCGTCACATAATACCGAGAAATTGACCTGTTCTTTATCCTTTGAAAGATATGCCGGAAGCCATGCAGCATGATTTTGAGCATTTATAGCATCTTTAAGCGATGCTTCAGTTATGCCGGCATTTGCTTCGGAAAGATCCAACAGTTCAGTACTGTCGCGTCCAACCAGTGTAATTGATTCAGCAATGCTTGACCTGGCAAGATTCTCATCTGCTTCCTCTGCTGTGAGTCCGCCGATAGCTACACCTTCCGCATAGGTATTAGGCAAAAATCTCTGAGAATAATAATAAATCCCACCACCGTAAGCTCCTGCAGCAACCACCGTCACCGCTGCCGCTGCCATAAATGCTTTCTTCTTATAAAACGGGGCTTTATCCTTTTCTTCCCCTGAAGGTTCAATTGATTCAGTTGGTGGCTGTGACCAATCTGCCTCAACATCATTTTCATTGCTTTCAGCAGTCTCTGAATCGTCTTTAGAAGATTCTTCTGGAAATTCTCCCGGAGTTTCTTCTGGAGATTCTTCCGGAGTTTCTTCTGAAGAGTCCTCTAAGGTATCGTATGAAGCTGAATCATCAAATGAAGTATGATCTGAATTTTCCTCTAAGTTATTATCTGTATCTTCAGGTGCAGAATTTGAATCTGAGATTGACTCGGAGTTTGAATCGGAGTTTAACCCAGGATTCACGTCTGAATCAGAGGCAGTCTCTGAATTAGTGGCTGATTCATTATCAGTATCAGCTTTTTTCTCTGCCTTAATTTTTTCTTTAAGCAGTTTTTCTGTGTCAGCTTTTAATTCAGCCAGGGCTCTTTGCTGCTCGGCTATAAGCTGTTCCTTTTCCTGCCTGATACGTTCAAGTTCTTCTAATTCTCTGTCTTTTTCTTCTCTGAGCTCTTTAAGTCTGGCAGTCAGCTCTTCTTCACGCTTTAATTTTTCCTTTAAGCGTTTTTCCTCAAGAAGCTTCTCCCTTGCTGCCTGCTTTTTTAGTATTTCCTGCTCTTTAAGTCTACGCCTTTCTTCAGCTTCCCTGCGTCGTGCCTCCGCCTCCTGACGCTTTTCTTCTTCAGCTCGTCTTGCAGCGGCCTCTGCGCGAAGTCTTCTTTCATTACGTTCATTAAGGCTGAGTCTTTTTGACTCCTTTCTTGCTCTGAACTGCATTATATCCGAAGCCGCTTCGCGTTCTTCATTTTCGATATCTTCTCTTATTGTTCTGATTACAACGCTGTCATCATTAGAATCATCAAGCTTTGGAGGAAGCTCTGAATAGTGCTTTTTCCTTGGCTTTCTCGGCATTATCTCTACAGTTCTAACAGGCGCCTGTACGCTAAGAGAAGCGTCAGTTTCCTCTTTCTTAGGCTTTCTGGCGCTTTTCCCTGCTCTGTTACGAATATCCGACTGAGTATTGCCTGCATTTTTATCTACAGTAAATTCCTCAAAGATATCTCTATTATTTCTGTTTCTTGTCCTGATTCCCATATGATAATGCTTATATTAAAGATCGATCACGATTCCGACAGGAGCATGATCCGAACCCATTACGTCCGTATAAATAACAGCTTCCTTTAATTTATCTTTTATACTGTCTGATATTACAAAATAATCAATACGCCAACCTGTATTTCTGGCTCTGGCATTCATTCTGTATGACCACCAGCTGTATTCCTCACTGTCCGGATGTAAATATCTGTACGTATCTGTAAATCCGCTTGCCAAAAGTTGTGAGAATTTTGCTCTTTCCTCATCAGTAAAACCGGCGTTTTTATGATTTGTCTTGTCATTTTTTAAATCTATAGGCTCATGAGCGACATTAAGATCGCCGCAGTACACAACAGGTTTTTTCGCACTGAGCTTTAATAAGTATTCTCTGAATGCATCTTCCCACTGCATACGGTAGTCAAGTCGCTGAAGCTCATTCTGTGAGTTAGGAACATATGCAGTAATAAGATAGTGATCCTCATACTCAAGACAAACTGAGCGTCCCTCATGGTCATGCTCTTCATCAGGAAGCCCGATGGTAACAGCTAATGGTTCATGTTTCGTGAAAACAGCCGTACCTGAATATCCTTTTTTCTCTGCGTAGTCCCAATACTGCTTATATCCGGGCATATCAAGCTCGATCTGCCCTTCCTGCAGTTTGGTTTCCTGAACGCAAAAGGCGTCTGCATCGACATCATTGAAAAAGTCCATGAAGCCTTTTGTCATGACGGCTCTGAGTCCGTTTACATTCCATGAGATGTATTTTTTCATTCGCAATCCGTCCTTCTTGCTCATGTTCGTTTACAGCCAAATACTTTCGCAAACAAATTTAGCTTTTATGTGTAATAAATGCAGTTTCTTCGCTCTGCGAGCTTTAGAAACTGCTAGTTCATACATATTAATGTAATAAATGCAGTTTCTCCGTTCTTCGAACGTTCGAATCTGCCTAAACAAACATTCGCAATTCGGACTTCGTCCTTCTTGCTCATGTTCGTTTATAGTTAAATACATTTGTCAACAAAAATAAATGTATTTATTTTTGCTTCCAAATGTATTTCCCTATTTATTACGTCATTTTATAAAGATCCTCCGCCAGGCTTTCGTCGTAATAGAGGACGTCTTTCTGGCTTAAGTAGAGTTCTCCCTTGTCGTTTTTTTCTATTATTTCTGCTTCGCAGTTATAGAGTACCTTAGGCTTATCGAAGTATGCAGGATCGTCTGAGAATCTTCTCAGCATGCATCTTATCGCGCAGCCATGGCTCATTACGAGGATGTTTTTGTCCTGATAATCCGGTCTGCTGCTGATGTCATCAAGGAAGGATGATGTTCTTTTTATTACATCATCTATGATTTCCGCACCCTCAGGTATGAACTCAGGCTTTCCTTCCCTAAAGAACTGATGGTACTGCGTTCTGTCTATTTCTCCCAACGCAGGGTTGCTTAATTTTCCTTCCCAGACTCCGAAGTTAAGCTCCATAAGTCGATCATCCAGCTTGGTGATTGCACCTTTTTCGATATAATGCTTATTCCTTGAAAGTATGAGGCCGGCTGTTTCCTGGGCTCTTACAAGCGGACTTGTATAGCACAGATCGATCGGTATGTCTGCCATTCCGTCTCCTGCCAATGCCGCTATCTTCATGCCATTGTAATTAAGATGTATATCGGTATGTCCCTGCACTCGTCCGGCTCTGTTCCAGTCGGTCTCTGAGTGACGCATCAGATAAATTCTCATATATTTTCTCCTGCCAGCTTGCCGAGGAATGCCTTTGTCCTCTCATTGTCAGAATTCATGACCTTATCAGGTGTTCCCTCATCCACGATAACGCCTCCGGCCATGAAAATGATCCTGTCGGATACATCTCTTGCAAATGCCATTTCATGTGTAACTATAACCATGGCAATGTTGAGGTCCTTAAGTGACTTTATAACCTTGAGCACCTCCTGAGTAAGCTCAGGATCAAGCGCTGATGTAGGCTCATCGAAAAACAGTATCTTAGGATTCAGACAAAGCGCTCTTGCGATAGCGACTCTCTGCTGCTGTCCGCCTGAAAGCTGATATGGATAAGCATCAGCTCTGTCAGAAAGCCCCATTTTATTGAGCAGCTCTCTCGCCTGCTTTTCAACCTCTTTGCTGTCACGCTTCTGCACGTGTATCGGCGCGTCCATGATGTTTTTAAGCACTGACCAATGCGGGAACAGATTGAACTGCTGGAACACCATGCCAAATGTTCCGTCAAAATTAATTTCTCCGCTGTCAGGTGTCTCAAGTCCGCATGCACATCTTAACAGTGTAGTCTTTCCGCTTCCTGAAGGTCCGATAACAGAAATTATCTCTCCGTCTTCAACACTTAAAGAAATATCGTTAAGTACCTCCATACTCTCAAAGGATTTAGCTAAATTTTTTATTTCAAGTACCTTCATATATCACCGCATCCGTCAGAATCTGTAGTAATTAAGCTTTGCTTCGAAAATATCGAATGCCTTTGCAACGATAAAGTTAAATATATAGTAGAATACGCCTGCAACAAACAGCGGCATCATGGATGTCTGTGATGCTGCGAGCGCCTTGGCCATCGTAAACATTTCCATAACTGAAAGTGTAAATGCAAATGAAGTATCCTTTACGAGTGTAATGACCTCATTTGACACAGACGGAAGTATACGCTTAACCACCTGCGGGAGGATAATGCGCATAAATGTCTGCGAACGGCTGTAGCCTAATATGTGAGCTGCCTCATACTGTCCCTTTGGCATCGACTGTATGCCGGATCTGAATATCTCTCCGAAATATGCCGCATAGTTGACTGCGAATGCAATATAGATCGCTAACATTCTGTAGCTCGTTCCGAGACTTACTCTGAACAGATAATATGGTCCGAAATAAACACATATCAGCTGAAGCATGAGCGGTGTACCTCGCATAATAGATATGTAAATGCTGACGATGCCGCTTAGTATGCGGTTCTTACTCATGCGTCCAAGTGCCACCAGAAGTCCGAGCGGCAATGAAAGCACTACAGTTATGAAGAAAATTTTAAGTGTTACGGTGAAGCCTGCAGCAAGCTGCATCAAAATGTCGCCGAAAGCCATAGTCTGATCCCTTTACATAATAAAGCCCGGTATTTTTCAACCGGGCCGGATGATGCCAGTTTAAACCTGTAAATGGTATTTACAAATAAATGTCTCGTGAAAGCCTAAATCTCTTTTGTATTTCGCTTTATTGCGGTATACCACAATATTTAGAAGCATTTATTTTATTATAGTACAAAATATACTATATGTCCAAACTGCCGTGAATGTATTTTGTATTTCTTTATGAAACCTGATTTACTATTATTTGATAGTAGTAACATTCTTTGTGAACCACTTTTCTGAGATTTCAGCAAGTGTTCCGTCAGCTGCCATTTCCTTAAGAGTATCATTGACCTTATCTCTAAGCTCAGTGTTGCCCTTCTTGAATCCGATGCCGTAGGTCTCTGATGAAACAGGCTCATCAAGAATGATCATATCAGCATTTCTCTGTGCGATCTGGTAACCGGCAACGATAACGTCCATGCAGATTGCATCTACTGAGCCCTGTTCAAGATCCATGAATGCTGTATTGTAATCAGGTGTTGTAACAAGCTGTGCAAATGTATCTGTAAGCTCAGGCTCTGCCTCAAGTGCCTTCTGGCCCGATGAATCGATCTGAACCTCGACAACCTTTCCGGCAAGGTCA
The DNA here is from genome assembly GCA_022768465.1 of Lachnospiraceae bacterium. GTDB lineage: Bacteria > Bacillota > Clostridia > Lachnospirales > Lachnospiraceae > Avilachnospira. The sequence continues at coordinate 37,470 of JALELZ010000020.1, read as the reverse complement.
GCTGCTGATTCAATTCCTGAACCGTTCTTAACTACGAATACCTGACTGTTGTCCATGTAAGGATCTGACCATGTGTATGCATCCTCACGTCCTTCAATAGTAAAGCCGTTCCAGATACAGTCAATGCTTCCGCTCTCAAGCTCCATGTCCTTTGCATCCCATGCGATAGGCTGTGGAACAAATTCAAGTCCGAGTCTGGAAGCAACTTCCTTAGCAAGGTCAAGGTCGAAGCCTGTGTACTCGCCGTCATCTCCTAAGAATCCCATAGGTGGGAAATCCTGATCAAAGCCAACAATAAATGTTTCCTCAGTATTTGCCGCCTCTGCAGCCTCTGTTTCCTCTGATGAAGACTCTTCAGTTGCTTCTGTGCTTGCTGCCTCAGTCTCTGCAGCTGTTGTTTCATTTGATGAAGATGATGAACAGCCTGTCATCATAGCTGCTGCAACAGTCATGCCCATTGCTATTGCAATAATTCTCTTTTTCATAACACTCTCCCTTATTTTCAATTAATTCTAATGTCTGTAAAAGTTTTTACATTGAATATTTACTGACATTTGTTATTTGCTTGTTGTGATAGTATGGTAGCACGCTAAAGTGTTTTTGTCAACACATATATTTTCATATATTGTTCCATTTGACTTATTTTCAAGCTGAATTTATAATTCTAAGTATAAAAATGCTACCGATAGACGGTTAGTTCAAATTGATTGGTTAACTAAAACCACTAATCTTCTTTGACTGGGCGATTAGTGGTTTTTAGTTATGTCATAATAATTGAACTTTTCTTATAATCAAGTCTAACTAACTCACTCCACCCACGCTCCTGCCGGTATGCCGTTCGACTCATTTTCATTTAAATAATAATCTGTTCCGTTGATATTGCGGTTTCCTGTAAGCATTGCTCCGTAAATTCCGGACGAGGTGCTTTCATTAAGATAATACCAGTATCCGTTAAGCTGCACCCAGCCTGTACGCATCTTATGATCGTCACCGAAATAATACCATTCTGACTTTATCTTCTTCCAGCCTGGACCTGCAGCGACACCCTTTGATTCAAAGTAGTACCATGCACCGTCAATGTCCTGCCATCCGGTTATGCCTGAGCCGTCCGTATCAAGATAAAGCATCTCGCCCTTATTGTTGCTCGTGATAGAGCCGCTGTCTGTAGAGCTTGATACCATTCCCTGCTTATCTGTAAATGTTACCGCCTCACTGCTGAGATAATAAGAGCTCTTATTTGATGAAGCAACAGCAGTTATTTCAAACCTGACATTAGAAATCTCATTAACCTCAACATAATCAGCAGCATCAAGCTGGTTCTGATCAACATTAACACTTCTGCTTCTTGCTCTTGTGAGGTTCTCTGTCTCATCATCCTCTGTAAACAGAGTCAGATCACTGTTTTCTTCATATTCATACTCTTCATCATAATATATTTTGACATTATAACGTGAAGCATTGCTCACCTTGCTCCAATGCAGCACATAGCTATTGTCAAGATATACCTTCTGAGGCTTTGCAAGCTTTGTCTTTGCCACATATTCGAATTTTGCAGTTCTCGTAAATGCATCACCGGACTGTGATTTATAGCTTGCATTTGAGCCTCTGATCCTGCATCCGCTTCCGAACTGATAGCCGTTTATTGCAGCAAGAGTTATCGTCACATCAACCTTTGTGCCCGGTGACCAGGTCTCCGGCTGCTTAGAATAATGTACGCTCTTAAGCTCCGTGTTTGACGGAACATTTATGTCAATTGAACGAACTGTGCCCGGCGCAGCATTAGTGTCTTCTTTAAATGTTACTGACACGCTTGTCAGCTGCTTTGTAGAGGATGAGTACGTTACGCTTCCTACATCGGATTTACTGAGCGCAGAAGTATTTGTATCTGAAATATTAGTATTTCCCTGCTTATCACCTGAAGCCTTGCTGCTGCCCGCTCCGCCCTGCCAAAGGTCACCGTCGGCATTAAAATAATAGTATTTTCCGTTTATCTGATGCCAGCCCGTAAGCATAATGCCGTCAGCTCCGAAATAATACCACTTCTTATTAATATTAAGCCACTGATTCCTTGCATATGAAGTCTTTGAAAGCTTATAGCGCCAGGTTCCGTTAGGATTGACTATCCAGCCAAGCCTTTCCTCAAGATTCATTGCTTTTCCGGGTGTTACTCCTGTTGAGCCTCCTGACGGCTTCTTATAATTTACCGACTTTCTGATAGCTGAAAGCATATCGCTGTCGACCTCTAACGGTTCGTCAGATATCACCTTAAGCGAAGAACCGCCCTTTTTAGGATAAACCGTAAAATAATAATTACCGGTACCGTTTTGAGCTATTGTAAAGCTGAGATCTGTCTGGAATTTTGATGTTGTTATAGAATTCTTTTTAACCTTATTGCTCTCTTTTATCGAACCTCTGTACACGTCAATGACAAAGGATGTCTTTTCTGATGTCTCATCCCATACAGCAATAGCTCTGCCTGTAGAATCATCATATTCCCATCCGCATGAACCTATCCCGTAATCGACAGAGTTTACTGCGTATGCGGGAATTGCGAATATCTCTGACGTAAAAGGTATTACTGCCGTACTTAATGAAATCACAAAAAAGGTCATAAAGGCCATGACCCTTTTACGTTTACTGCAATGATTTGCAGCCATTCTACAAAGTTCTCTGATTTTTCTTATATTATTTTTATCCATACCTTTTACCAGCTGACTCTACCATCAAAAAGCTTTTATATCAGAGTTCAAGGCTTCCACCGCAAAGCTTTGGCTTGAAAGCTCATTGCCTGCAGCATCCATGACCCTGACCTTACCCTTAAAAACTGCATTTTTTGAAGAGCCGCTTCCTGCAGCTCCTGCCGCTGAAAATGTAAGCTCCGTAAGCTCTGCCTTTATCCCTTGAGTATAAGCTGAATCAGGTGCCAAAGCTATCATCTGTTCATTACTGCCGTTTGCAACACTGATTACGATTTTACCGTTTTTGTTTACAAACTGAGCCTTATTAAACCTCTCATCCTTATTTTTATCATATGTAAATGTCAGATTATCGAGACTGCTCCCCTCAATATTGTAGGAATATCTGAGCTTGTCCTGAATTGCTATAGTCAGCGTACTGCAAAGGATTTTGGACTCCGAGACTGTAGTCTCACGCTTAAGCTCTCTTGAAGAAGCCTGCATGGCAGAGCAAACAAGAGCAAAGGTCATCAGACAAAATATAAGTGTTACCAGTAGCTCCGTAAGGCTTATGCCCTTATTACTTTTCAGTTTTTCAATTATTCTTTTTCTCATCTTTTAGTTGAGTCCATCTGTGTTCAGCTCGAATTACTACAATGTCAAGCTTACTTTAATTCGTAATAGCAGAAGTTATCCGTAACGTCCGAGGTTCCTCTTTTATGCTTTTCAATCCTTAAGCTTGCATCCGCACTGAACTTAGACGCTGAGCTATCGACCTCATAAACGCCGTCAGAATTAGGAGTATTATCAGCCCTTTGTATCGTGACAGAGGTATCCCTTTGTTCTGTGACAGATCCGCCCATATCTATCGCTGTCACCATGTCTTCAGCTTTTTTATTGATCTTTGCTGACGTAATGATAGAGCCTGAAAGCACAATAAACACAAGTGACATTACAAGTACAGCCACCAATGTCTCTGTAAGAGATTCACCGCAATTTGAACAAAGCTTCCTTTCTATAAAGCAAGCTTTATTATTCTTGTTCGCAATGATTATTCCTTTTTTCTTACTGTTAAAATAATCCATTATTCGTCTGTTATGAAGCTCCTCTTAATATCTTTGCGTTTTTTCCGCTTATAAAGCTGCATTTCGTTGTAGTTATGGTTGCGGTATAGGCTTTAGTTGCCCCGTCAACCTCCCTTGTTCTTTCTTCTGTCGTTTCTGTAACAGAACAATTACATGTAAAAGGAAGCGTGATATTCATCTTATAATTTTCACTTCCGGCACTTTTATTAAGTGACAGATCTACAGTCATATTTATCTGAGTTGTTCCTATTTCGCCTTCTTTCTCACGAATACCTAAAAAGCCTGATCCGTTTGCATTTTCCACACCTGAAAGTCTTACTGTAACAAGAACATCCTCAAGGATACCATCTGATGCAGCATCATCTGCTTTAATAATGTAGTTTGTGCCGTTTGAACCGCCTGTGCCGTTGGAGCCTCCGAGCGGAGCTGCATTATTCATATTGTCATTAAACCAGGCTATAAGCTCAGCCTTTAAAGGATTTTCTCTGCCTGCCTTGGTATATTTGTCATTAAAGACCAACGTCTCGGTTGGATCCGCCTTATCTTCATCCTCTGTTTTCTCATAATTAATGTTGATACCGACCAGACATTCCTCCATTAGCTTTGCCGCTGAGCTCACAGTCAGATAATTCTGCTCCGCCTGCTGGTTACGCTTTACCCTTCCGATGTTTGACAGTGCAGAATTAAGCATTATTACAGAAACCACGGTAACAACGATCAGTGCAAAGAGAGCCATCGCAAGTGATGCCCCTCTTTGCTCCGATATTTTGTTTTTGATACATTTAATCATTCTCTGTACCGTATGTAATATCCTCGTCTGTAATCACTTCCGGATCGATTATAGAACGCACTGAGGTGCTGCCTTCATCAGACATTACTTCTGCAGCTTCGTCTATAGTCTCTGACATAATGTCATTGTCAGCATTATCTATGCCTTCATTCATAGTACCAACCGTGCCTGCCGGTTTTAATTCTTCCCCATTCTCAGAGTTTAATAAAGAACTCTCAGTTGAATCAGGCTCTGTATCATTTGTACTATCTTCGGCATTTTCTGCTGCAGCTAAGCTATCTGCATCAGCTGTATCTATTCCGACGTTTGTCGCCATTGCGACAGCTTCTGCTCTTGCCATGCTTGCAGCTGACATTAATGCAAATATTTCATCCGCAGAAACATCGTACCTGGCATAAACCTTTGCCGGAACAGTATCGCCGCTGTCCGTAATAAAGTGTCCCTCGGAATCGGTTATAGGCTCACCGCCGTCAGGCTCAGTCCAATATCCGCTGAAGGTATCGATTCCGACAGGATCCTTGTGAGCCGGAGCCCTTTCTGCCGAAACGGTTAATGTATTATCTGTATAGAATGCTCCGTCCTGATAACAAAGTGTACCTGCTTTTGCATAGCTTCCGTTAGCTCCTATTTTGTCATAAAACGTAATTTCTGCACATTTCCATGCTGCTGAAGCCTTAACTGAAGATTTAAGCATTGCATCAGAGGTAAGTAAATCTCCGTTATCTAATACCCAGCCGGCAAAGCTTCTTCCTCTGTTTATCGAAGCATCATTTTTAACCATGCTTGTCCAATAATCAAGATTATCCTTTGCTGTACTGTTATCGTCTACCGCCTTAGCATAAGAAACATTTACATTATGATTTCCTCCTGCATCAAGACGCTCATCATCAGCATAAAGCATTACACTGACAGACTGTGATGCTCCTTCCGAACGTGCCATAACCTCAAGCTCAAGCATTTTGTATCGTGCATTGACCGGCTTGGTGGTCTTTAAGCTATCCCAGCGAGGATATATATCCTTACTTGAAACAGTCACACTCGTCTTACCTTCATTTCGTCCGGTAACCTTTAAAATGCTAAGCTTCTTTCCGGTACTGTCAGTGTACTCTGAAAGCTCACAGTCTACCTTATCCTTGGAATTAATATCCTGATAAAAAACAGTCCAATTAGCTAAGGTTGTCGGGATTTCATCACCGTTCTTATTTTTGGCTGTTATTACATATTCAACCGATTCTCCTCCGTAAAGAGTAGCATTCTTGGGATCTCGAGCATTTATCTCCACAGACATTTCGGCTGTTACTGATATCTCAAGCTCTTTTGTATACTCGATTCCTCCTGAATTATAGCTTATGGTTAATGTTTCATAGCCTTCTGAAAGTCCCTGTACCTTAAGCGTATAATATCTCTTTCCCGGTTCCTTTACATCTGTCTTTTGTTCAAGGCTGCAGCTTACAATATCAAAATTACCGCTTAAGGTCGATACACTTGGAGTAGCTGTCATATCAATAAGAGCGCCATCCTGATAGTATCTAATCTCAATGTCCTGCGTTCCTGTATTAGATGTAAGCAGATCTATCTCCGCTGATTTAATATTTGTGAACAATCCTCCGCTAAGAGGCCATGCACCGTAATGAACATAGACGTTCTTTGCCTCACCGGACATAGGGAAATCAGCATCATAGAATGGATTTTCCTGAGTTACAATAGCCGGGAATGGGTAGTTCTCACCTTTAAGGAATGCATCTGATCCCGGGAAGCTGTACTTTCCGTCAATCCTTGCTCCGCCATTTTCTGTAGTGGTTACATTCGCAAAGCCTGCTCCGCCGGCATTAAGTCTTCCTAAAAGATGTCCATTTTTCATATTATCATAGCTAAGCGCCATCACATTCAACAGATTTCCATCGGGAATAAGACTGCCGTCAGCATTATAGTATTGAATGTCATATTTACCCTTGTTTTCAAACTTAGTCGGTTTAATTACTGTCGTTTTATCATTTGCATATTCGCGATAATAATAGCAATTCTTAATTAATATAGTTTCTACATCAGCAGCACTGCTATCCTTTAAATCTCCAACTGTAGCTATCGGTCTTACTACTTTAATATCGTCAGCAACCTTAGGCAGACTCATATATGCGTAGCTATTATATATTTCCGGCTGAGGTTTAATATATGATGAAAGATGTCCAATGCCATTCTCTAATGTTCCAAAATTTGTAAGCTTATCAAGTCCCTGTGCCTTGAACCATTCGCCTCCTACAATTCCGCCTATATATATATCTACATTTGAAGTATCATCACTGCTGATACTTCCTCCGCAGTAGCTTCCGGTCACTTTTCCAGGACATATGCCAACCATGCCGCCAACACATATAGCCTGAGCCTCTTTTTTCTGATATCTGCTTTTTATTACAATATCATTAACCGAACTGCAGTTAACGATATCAGTACCGCAGAAACCGGCAAGACCACCTATATTGGCATTTCCGGGACCTGCTTTGGTTCTATTGTTTTCTATAGTATAGCCTGCAGAAGCACAGTTTTTAACCACTCCCTGAGCAGCAAAGCCCACAAGGCTTCCAAGGCTGTACCAATTTGTTCCATCGGCATTCGCACTAATCTTACTATTATTATCCGAATACAGAATAATATTCTGAAGATTTGCGCATACCGCAGTTCCAAAAAGTCCTACAGTCTGGGACTTACTGTTAATGCTTATATTCTGAATCTTGTATGATCTGCCATCAAAATAACCGTTAAAATATGCTGTATACGGTTGTGAAAAGGTATCATATATCCAATCCTCAACTGTGTCTTTATTATCATAAAGACTTCCTATAGGAGTGAAAATATTACCTGATCCATTTGTATCATGTGTTTGTCCCCAGTAGAAATTATGAACATAATTACTATTATATCTAACTTTTTCATTATAACCTGGATGAAAAGCTGCAAACCAAGATAGATATGTATAGTTGTCTTCAGTTTTTCTTGATTTGTAACAGTTATCAACCCATTGCCATTGCCATTCCCCTTTCCACCAATTCCAAACTTTTTTATATCCGCCTATATTCGATACATTTGTTTCCGTACCAATATCCGCTGAAGTCACCTCGGTCGTTGCATTAAACTTATCCCATCTCCAGTTTATGTTCTGCAGCTGTGAGGTAGATCTTATCTCAAATGGGAATCCATTTTCCTTTGATGGTTTGCCATCTGCACCATAGCCTGTTCCGTGTCCGAGCTTAGCCTTTGCATCATCAAAGGTATTAATTTCACCCACACCAAGTAAAACCATGCTCTTTCCGAAGAATGGCGTGAAAACATATTTAATATTCTTTGTTCCTTTAGTAAGAGTACACGAGGCATAGGCTGATTCTCCGATAAGGTACATTCCGCCGTCATCTGCTTCCCTGCTCCATGTATTTAGTGTTTCAGGCTTTACACCGCTTTCAGTAGTTCTGTAGAGTTCAAATTTATAGCTTCCGCCAAACTGCTTTTCAAATGCATTTTTAGCTGCCCCTACACAACTTGAATCCTTTGTTGCATTCTTAGCATTGACAAAACGTTCCTTATTACCGAGGTTTACATTATCCCAATCTGCTGAAGGACCTGAATCCGATGCATTTTCAGGCTTATAGTAAAAGCCATATCCATAAGCGGTTATGACACCCCCGTCATCATGAGAGTCACAAAGTGTAGAATACTCATTACCCTCGTCATCTATCATATAGAAATGATATCCATCGTTTGAGCCCTTTTCTTCCTGTTCCCAATAGATAAAGCCCATGCTTCCGAAGCTTGAATCATAAGCCCATTCTCCGTAATGAACTCTTGTTCCGTCGTTCTTTGTAACAACAGCAGGATACGGATATTTTACGGAATTATCATTATTAGTGCAGGCATGATAAAATGAATCTTCAGCATTTCCAAAAGCAGTGCTTAAATCATTTTCCAAGGTGTAGGTTGTGTCGCTGTCATCAATAAGTCCTATAAGCTGAGTGCTTGTAGCAGACTGCGCCGGAAGGTTTGAATCAGTATCATAATTATATGGACGAACACTGTCTACATAGTAGTAGTTTCCTCCGTTAAGATACATGCATCTTTCCATGGTTCCGGTAATGCCCTGGCTGAATGCACTTATATTGCTGCTGCTTAAGTTGCTGCTGGTGTATGCAACAGCACAGTAAGAGCCTTCTATTTTACCGTTGTTGATGCCGGCAAAGCCTCCGAGCTTAAATTCTCCGGAGGTATTTGAGGTTCCTGCGTCTATATATGCGAGGCCATAACAGTCTATGATCTCTCCGCTTCTTGAATTATAAGCAGTAAAGCTTCCTGTGTAGGCATCAGAGGTTCCGTTTGAGAACACCTCAATAAGAGGAACATCGGCTGAGCATTTGCTTATTGTTCCTTCGTTATAGCCTACAAGTCCTCCGACATAAACATCAGAATTTCCGTATGCGTAACCGCTTATGCTATAGCTTGCCGCAGCGCAGTTTGTCACTGTGCTTGCACTGTCGATATATCCTGCAAGCATACCGAGATATGCTTTTTCACCGTTATTCTGTGCGGTTTTTAAGTTAGTAATACTGAATTTATCATCACTGCTGTAATCAGCCGCTATGAAGATATTTTCAAGCATTCCTCCCTTTACAATTCCGAAAAGTCCTGAATACAAGCTGTTATCAGTACTGTGCACGGAGAATCCGGTAATGATATGGCCTCTTCCGTTATATCCTGATCTGAAGCTTTCATCCTCGCTGCTTCCGTCAGCTATAGAGCTCTGCACCCTGCTGTTTCCGATATCTGTAAGGCTTGTATATCCCGGACTTGCGGTCGCCCAATTATAATTCTTATAGTTAATGTCAAGCTCCTGGTAGAAGGTCATTCCCTCTACATCGCCTGTCTTATTATAAGCACCGTAGAACCTACTGAGCAGATACAGCTGTCGTGCCGATCTCACATAGATTCTTTCATCAGCCATAGGTATAAGCTGCGCTGCCGAATCACCGTCTGCCTTATTGACAGACTTTGCAAAATGTGGATTAAAGAAGTAGTGATCAGTAGTGCTTCCATTTACTACTGATATTCTCTTATAAAAATGATCTATTAAATATCCTGTATCTATGTCTCCGCTGCCGTCAGCCTTAAGCCCGGCATTCGTTATTGCATCAGGAAGCAGCATCAGTACAGTCTTATCGTTCCAGCCGTCTGTTGTAGTAAAGGCAAGCTGACTTGCCTCGACTGTAACCTTCGTAAGTGCGCTTCTGTCATAGGTATTTCCGTTAAATGTAATACTTAAAGGAGCAGTATCGCTATATGCTGCGGCATCAAAAACAAGTGCATATCCGTCTGATATGACACTTATATTGTTGCTTTCATTAACAACTGTATCCTTATACAGTGTATCTGAGCTGTTGCCGTAGAAGCCCCATTTTCCGTCAGAATAGTTCTCGAAATAAACAAGTGCTCCGGATTTGAAGTCCTTGTCTGCCCAGTCTCCGTAATGAACAGTTATTTTTGAATTACTCTTTATATGCGGATATTCGTACACCTTAAGCGCAAGACCGCTCTTTAAGTTGTACGGTCTGCTGTTCTCTGTCTTTATATCAAATTCAAATCTGCTTTTAGCCTCTGCACCTAAGTCATTAAGTGCGTTATTAAGCTCATCAAGAACTCCGTCTGCATCTGTGCTCTTAAGCTTGGCTGAGGCTACAGCTTCACCGCCCTTATCTTTTTTTAGTATGCTGTTATTGCAGTAATAAACATTTATGAAATTAGGATGGCTTGTAGCTACAGTGCTGTACTGATGCGCGCTTACGCTGTAGCTGCTTCCGGTATCAAATACTGTATAGGAGCCAATGATATCTGAAATCGTTGTAGCAGCCTCTCCTGAACCTACGAAGCCTGCAGCCATCTCTGTTTTATTTTCAAGTATTGCAAAGCCGGCGCTGTAGGAGCCTATTATCTTGCTTTCTGCCGTATCGCCTCCTGCCGTATATCCTATAAGACCGCCTATTCGTCTGCCTGAAATGTAGCAGTCTGCATATGAACCATTAATAATAAATCTTCGCTTTGCCCAGCCTATAAGTCCGCCTGCACCTTTACCGTCTGTGCTGGTAGCAACGACCTCTTCAATACCGGCTCTTATAACTGTTGATGCAAAGCTGTTAATGACTTCAGTATTAACATTTGCAACACCGACAAGACCGCCTGAGCTGTTTTCTGCTTTTATAAAGGCATAGCTTTCATCCTTACCGTCATAATCGGAAGTATTAAGATAAACCTTACAGTTAGAAATCGTTACAGGCTTTTCGTTTTCTACCCAGGCATCACTGTCAGAACCTAACTTTGACGCTAATCCACCGGCATTACGATTATTGCTGCCGTTAGCCTTTAAGCCTGTAAGCGTTATATTCTTAAGCTCGCTTCCGTAGAAAATACCGAATAAGCCTGCATTTACAGGATCAGTCGACTTAGGATAGCTTCCGATATCTATGCCGTTAATTATATAGTTGGCTCCGTCGTAGCTGTTTAAGGCTTTGTCAGTGCTTTCTATAGGTGAAAACTTTCTGTTTCCGTATATTTTCTTCCAGCTAAACTTTCCTTCATCTGTAAAATCAATTTTTCCTGTCTGAACAGCAGAAACAAAGCTGAACTTTTTAACTCCGCTTTTTGTATTCGATATATTTTCACCGATATGTGATGTAGTAGCATCAAGATTCTGCAGATGTCTTCCGCAGTAAATGTTTGCAGTTGCCTTATCCTTATTTGAGGTGTCTGTACCGTCTGCAAACAGGCTGTTGACTGTCTTGATATCAGGCATAGGTGAATTAATATTATCTGATTCGTTTGTGCCTGTAACCTTAAAGCTTATCTCAAGATCTTCACCAGGGATAAAATTGCCTGTTCTTGATCCTGCAACATAGCTTATAGTCTGCCCTTTATCTGCAGAGCTCTGCTTTGCGCTCGGATCCTTGCCTGAGCAGAAATTGGTATAGAACGAAAGATCATTTTCAGTTCCTATAGTGTCCTCTGTCACAAGTCTGTCGATGATGAGGCTCTTTGTTCTCTTGGTATTTCCACCCATTAAACCTATAAGCTCATAGCTGCATGAGCTTTCACTGGTCTTTCCTGTAATGGTTATATAGTAATTTACCTTTTTGTTAATAAGCTTTTGCGGAAGCTCAGTTACAAAATTAAGCTTGAGCTGTTCAGAGTTTGCACCGGATAAAGCAGAGCCGCTGTCCCAGGAGATATAGTTTTTAATATCCTCTGTGCTCGTACCTTCCGTAATGCTGAAATTGCCAAAGTAATATCCGACCCTTGCATCGGTATTGTTTATACGATTCGCCTTGCTCTGTCTTATAGCATCAGTATCTGCTGTTGAAATACTACTGCCGTCCGGTTCATCATAGAACTTGTCAGGTGTATGATCGTTGTCCTCGCTGTAGAATACACTATACACATATCCGTTTTCAGGATTGAATTCTATGACCCAGTTGTTGTTATAAATTTCCTCACTGACTGCATTCTCAGGAAGAATAAGTCTCTTAAGCTCTGTATTGCTGTTTGAATCACTTTCGAAAATGTCAGTACCGGTCGCTGCCTTTGTCCAGTTTTTATCAGATCTCACTATTGTAAGAGTCTTTCCGTTCTTCCAGGTACTGCCGTTTGTGGTTCCGTCATCCCAGTCTCCCGGGATCGTATTTCTTTTGATGACATCACTAAAACGAGCTGTATCCCCTGAAGAATACAGCTCTGTCAGTCTGTTTTGAGCCGCAGTATAGATAGTCCGGGCAGTTGTGTCCAGCTTCATCTGTCTAATACTCTTTATTTGACTGAATATTCCCCCTGCAGAGATTGCTCCTATTATCGCAATGATGGCGATAACAATAAGAAGCTCTGCGAAGGAATAACCCTTGCGGGATCTTAGTTTATTGATCATCCTGTTTATTTACTTACTTCTCCTGCCAGACTCTCTAATACCGAGGTCTGGTCATCTGCAGTTTTAGCATTGCTGCTGCCCGGATTCTTCCCGGCATTCAGCTCTGCCTCCTGTTTCCTGGTTACATACTCATAGTTTACAAGTGAAAGTGTAGAGCTCCACTGAGTATTCTGTTCATCACAGCTTGTGTTGAAGCCGGTTATGAGATATGTGTTTCTGCTGTCCTCTATAAGCTGTGCGATATACTCCGCAGCTTCCTTGGACTGTGTCTTGTAATTAATGGTTATTTCCCTGCGCATTACGCTGTCGGTGATAGTCTCATCTCCAAAGCTTATGTCGAACTCATCTGCCATGTCCATGTAGACATTGAGCTCCTGAAGCAGCACCTTATTATTACTATATGTGGCAAGTGACTGAGGATCACCGCCTGCTTTTTCGTATATTATATCCAGCTCGCTCTGCATTTTGTTTACCTGCATTGCCTTAGCTGATGCTATGTCTATCTCGCTCTGCAGATCAGCTCTCTGATTGGCAAGATTTAATGTCTCGCTTGCAACCGGTCCCTGAACGACAAAATAATATGCCGCAAGTATGATCAGAATTCCAAGCAGTGCCAGCTCTCTTATAGATATTATTCTGTTCATTGTCCCGCTCCCTGTAATGCTGCCATGCCTTCCTCAAGTGTTGCAAAGCCCTGAGGTGCGCTGTCCGGGTTTGATCCTATGATAACTGTATCTCCGCCGATATTCTGTACCTCGACATTACTGCCGTTTGTTCCTTTATTTCCGCCTGACTGCTGTAAAGAGCCTGCATTCTGTGATGAATTGACATTGCTGCCGCTTCCTACGCTGTTATTGACTGCGCTTAAGGAACCGCCGTACACGGCCTCAGCCTTTTTGGTATTGGCATCCTTATCGGCATTGTCCTTAGCTTCTCTTGCAGCCTTTACCGCATTGGTATATTCTTCATATCTTGCGGCTCTTTCCTCTTCACTAAGGCTGCTTACTGAGCCTGATGCCAATACAGCATCATCGTCTTCTTCCTTGACTGTGAAGATGATATAGCCTTCAACATCGATATTGTTGGTTCCCTTGGCTGTTGAAACCATGATCTCATCTATGTTGACCATGCTGTTTAATCTGTCCTGAATAGTATCGATATCCTCTAATGAAGACATGTCAACTATAACACCGACCTGATTACCTTCGATGCTGATGCTCGTAATGTTTCCGATGCCTTCCGTGCTTTCATCAAGCATATCGAATATACGCTCTCTGCCTACAAGACCTGCCTCGTCTTCTGATAAGTAGCTTGTAGTAAATCTTCTGTACTCCTCTAAGACTTCGTCATAATTCGAGATTTTCTCGTCAAGCTGCTCAAGCTGTGTCTTAAGTGCAGAATTCTGCTGCTGCAGCTGTGCTAACTTTGCAAGTCTGTCAACGACTCCGAGTCTGTATACTGCAAATACCACTATAATAAGAAATACAGCCAGCGGAAGTACTACCTGAATGCTGTTTCCGTCCTTTTCCCTGACATAGAGGTTAATATTTCTCTTTGACGGAAGCTTCTGTATGTTCTCTTCTTTTCTGAACTTTTCAAAAAATTTATTCATCAGCGCTCACCGCCCCTATAGCCAGCACACAGCGTGCCGCAAGCTCATCATCCTCAGGTTTGCCCGGCATCCAGTCCTCAATGCTTCTTTGCTTAAAGCCGATATAATCGAGAGACTGATCGATCTTATTCTCTATCCATTTACTGCTTCCGGTCCATGTCAGCTTATCAAGCTCTGAATCAGGATTCTCATATCTGAAGAAGTTGATAGTTTTTGTTATCTCAAGGCCGAGTCTGCCATATACAGAACGGCATCTGTCATTATCCAGAACATTTTCATAGTTTGATGCTCTGTAGCTTGCTGCAAGGAACGGATCTATGCCGTATATCTCTGCAATAATGCTGTCTATCTGCTCACAGCCTATATCAATGACCTTAAATGCAGAAAGCTCTCCGTCCTTTATAATGCCGAGTATCGTGGAATTCATGCCTATGTTGCAGATGCATTCTTCCTTATCAAGCTTAGCTCCATTCTTAACCGCTCTTCTTGCAATATTAAGGAGAGCCATTTCCGTCGGTATCGCTTCCTTAAGCTTAAGGCCTGATTTCTTCAAAACGGCGGCATAGTTATCAAGTATTTCCTTCTGTGCCGCAGCAGCCATAAGCTCCATCGTCACCGGATCACCGTTCTCATCAAACTCTATATTTCTTACCGCATAATCAAAATTATATCTGAAGCTGTCACTTCCGACATAGTCCTTAAATTCATAAGGAAGATTAAGTCTTAGCTGCTGATCCGACATAGCAGGCATTGAAATGATCCTGAAGTATGCCGTACTTAACGGAAGCACAAGAGCGCAGGCGCGGCCTGTAAAATGCCCCCTGCGTTTGATATCCTTTAAAAATGATGAAAATGTCTCCTGTGATACTATCTGATCGTTCTTTACGAGATTCTCCGGCATGCGCTCTGAATACATGCGAAGTCCCTTTCCGTCAAACTGGGAAAGGCAGATCTCATTACTGTCAAACTGTATACCTATCAAATTCTTCATCAGTTCACCCGATTTTTGTTTATTAATATCACTGTCAGATTAAATAAACAGTGAAAGATACATATTTATTATCGGCTCTCCTATAAGTGCCGTGATCCATGCCGCTATGGCAATGGATGGTCCGAACGGAAATGCCTTGTTTACTTTATTTTTACTGTTATAAAATGCTGCAAAAACAAGTCCCGTAAAGCATGCTATTATCAGTAAAAGCAGAGTCTTAAGCGCTCCGAAGTGAAGCCCCAGCACCGCTATAAGCTTAATGTCTCCGCCTCCCATAGCTGTGCGCTTAAGTATAGCCTCCATAATAAGTACAACTATAAGTAAAGGTACTGAAACAGCTATGAAACCTGTCAGCATGTCCTTTAAAACGGGCATTCCTTCTGAAAGTCTCAAAAGTGATGCGGCAGCCATACCTATCAGCATACCGTCAGGTATCTTCATTATATCGATATCTACAAGCGATGCGGTAAATAAAAGGCTGCCTACAAGTATAAAACGCAGTGTATCAATAGTAAAGCCAAATCTTAATACGATACTTAAGTAAAGACACATGCAAATAAGCTCTGTCAGTGGATATCTTTTGGGTATTGATGCTCCGCAGTAACGGCAGCGTCCTTTTAAAAATAGCCAGCTGAAAAGCGGTACAAGATCTGTAGCCCTTAGAACATGTCCGCATTCCGGACAATGGCTCCTTCCTTTAGCAATGCTCTCATTGTGAGCAGTTCGCCACGCCCATGCATTTAAAAAGCTCCCCATACAAAGACCGATGACGCAGGTGATAAATATAAGGTATAATGCTGCGCCCGGGGGAAAATCAAAAACATACAATTTCATTATTTTATTATAACAAATAAAAGCCGCAAATGTGGCTCTTATCATACACAAATTTATAAAAATTAGTGTTTTTATGTACATACTATCAGTGTTTTTCAAAGAGTTCTTTAAAAGGCCACGATTGCCGCCAAGGAGTCTTGGTGCAAATTTCTTATAGCAAAGAGCAGCTCTGCTATCCTCGCATCGATATATAAAAAGTCTTTTACTGTTGGAACCTAATCAAAATGCGCTGAGTCTGTACTTTCTTCCGTATTCTCTGAATTTTTCTCTGTAATTCTCATCATCTGTTCGCATTTCCCTGAGCGCTTCATGCATATCAAGCTTGTTGTTTTTACTTTCTATGATGCATACAGCGATGTTTGAACAATGATCTGCCACTCTCTCGAGATTGGTAAGAATATCATTGAGCACAAAGCCTGAGTCTGCCGAGCAGCCGCCCTTCTGAAGTCTTATGATATGTCTTGATCTTATTTCCTCTTTGAGAAGGTCAATATTCTGCTCCAAAGGCTCTACTGAAAATGCAGCTGACATGTCATTATCCTTAAATGCCTTTTCTGCAAGTCCCATTATCTCGATCACGGCATCAAAAATAACTCTTAAATCTTTGTTTGCCTCAACGGAAAAGTTTAACTTTTTGTCAGCTATCTCATCTGCCGAATCAGCCATGTTAAGACCGTGATCCGCTATACGCTCAAAATCTCCTATAAGCTTAAGAAACTCAGCTGCTGTGGCGGAATCATCCTCATTTATCTGCCTTGAGCTTAGCTTTATAAGATAATTGTTGAGCAGATCCTCATAATGATCCGTTTTATCCTCAAGCTTCTTTATATTATTTATCTTATCCTCATCATAATGTGTAATACAAGATAATCCGTCACGCATTGCTTCAAGTGAATAAGCTGACATCTTTATAAGCTGATTTCTGCACTGGTCAAGTGCAAGTGCAGGTGCAGAAAGAAGTCTTTCATCAAGTTTTGTGATGGTGTCAGGCTCTTCATTATCCGGAACGATATGGCATACGAGTCTCTCCAATATTCCTGCCATAGGGAACAAAAGCACAACGCAAAGCAGATTAAATATAGAATGTGCCACAGCTATACCGAACATGTCCGCACTCTGATCAAAAAGTGCCGGAGCAAACAGCAGCTTAACGATGCAGAATACGCTCAGCCATACAAGAGTTCCTATTATGTTAAAGGAAAGGTGCACAATAGCTGCTCTTTTAGCATTTTTATTTGTTCCGAAGGATGAAAGGATAGCTGTAATACAGGTTCCGATGTTTTGTCCCATGATTATAGGAACTGCAGCTCCGTAGCTTATGCCTCCGGTTGTCGCAAGTGCCTGAAGTATTCCGACTGATGCTGAGGATGACTGTATTATTGCAGTCAGTGCCGCACCGGCAAGAACACCAAGGACAGGATTTTTAAAGAGCAGGAAAAGCTGCGCAAACTGCGGCACCTCGCTGAGACCCGATACAGATGAGGACATTGCCTCCATACCGTACATAAGCACTGCAAAGCCCAAAAGGATAACACCGGTGTCCTTTTTCTTATCTCTTTTTGAGAACATGTAGTACACGATACCTATAAGAGCAAGCATCGGTGTAAATGAAGTTGGCTTTAAAAGTCTCATGAAAACATTGCTGCTTTCAATGCCCGCAAGACTTAATATCCATGCTGTTACGGTAGTTCCTATGTTTGCTCCCATTATAACATTGATTGCCTGCTTTAATGTCATTATTCCGGAGTTTACAAAGCCGACTACCATGACTGTCGTAGCTGATGAGCTCTGTATTATAGCCGTCACTACCAGTCCGGTAATAAGTCCGGTAAATCTATTTGTAGTCATCTTGGCAACCAGCATCTTAAGTGAGCTTCCGGCACGTCTTTCAAGTGCCTGTCCCATAAGATTCATACCGAAGAGGAAAAGTGAAAGCCCCCCTATAAGATTTAAAATGTCAAAAATGTCCATAAAATTACCCGTTAGCCCTCTTTTTTTACTGTACTGTTAATTCTTAGTTTCTTTCAGGAAAGCTGATCGTAAATGTACTTCCTTTTCCTTCTTTGCTGTCAAGGCTTACATCAGCATTCATAATAAGTGCGGCATGCTTAACTATTGAAAGTCCGAGTCCCGTTCCGCCGACTTCCTTTGAACGGCTCTTATCAACACGATAGAAGCGTTCAAAAATACGGTCACTGCATTCCTTCGGAATACCTATTCCGGTATCGCTTACAGTAAGCACAATTCTGTCTGTATCCTTTGCAAGCGTGATATTCACCTCTCCGTTTTCGTGATTATACTTAATTGCATTATCACAAAGGTTATAAACAATGCTGTGCAATAACTGAGGTACTCCGTAAAGCTTAGTGCTGTTTCCTTCAAGATTCAGCTTTACATGCTGTGTCTCAGCTTCAGCCTCAAGACTGTCTATAACATTTTCAGCTATTCTGTAAAGATCTGCTTCTTCCCACTGATATCCGTATCCGCCGTTATCAAGCTTTGTAAGGTCTATAATATCCTCTACTAAAGTGCTCAGTCTGTGTGACTCGGAATATATCTTTTCAGCAAACGGCTTAATATCCTCAGGCTTAACTATTCCTGCTTTTATAAGCTCTGCATAGCCTGAGATTGCCTGAAGCGGAGTCTTAAGCTCATGAGAAACATTTGCTGTAAATTCCTGTCTTATCTGCTCCGTTTTTTCAAGCGCCGCTCTGTCTGCCTTTAGCTGCTTCTGCTGAACATCTATGCGCTTCATCAAAGGCTCAAGCTCTTCATAAACATCATTTTTCATCGGCTCATCCAGATTCAGAGTGTTTATAGGCTCAATGATCCTTTTTGAAAGACTCGTTGCCAGGCACAGTGACATTACTATCGCAAGCATTGCCACTCCGCATATCGGAGCCGCAAATCCCATAAGAAGTGTCCATATTGTACTCTGAGCAAATGAAAGTCGTAAAACTGTTCCGTCAGGAAGGCGTCTTGCTGAATACAAAAGCTTTTCCGATAAGGTAGAGCTGTATCTTGCACTTTCGCCGTATCCGTTCTCAAGTGCCTGCTTGATCTCAGCTCTTTCCAAATGATTCTCCATTTTCTCAGGATCAGCTTCATTATCATAAATAACGCTTCCGTCGGCATTCACCCAGGTAATACGATAGTCCGTTTTTTTGTTAAGCCCCTCAAAAAACTCCTTGCCGTTAAGCAATACTCCCTGCGCGGCAAGATCCGTCTCATTTTTCAGCTGTCTTTTCTGTGAATTTGTAAAATAGCTTGTAAGCGCTCCCATTATCAGGATAAGTGTTGCTATGAATACCGTAAGCGTTGCAAAGCATATCGATTTAAATATTTTTTTGTTCATACAAAACATCTCTTTTCTGCTTGAACTGTGAACATTACTGTAATTAACCCTGAATGCCTGATTTATTCCATTAAGGCATATGAGCTGTACGCTTGTACTCAGCCTTCTGCTGCTTCCTGATCTAATCTGTAGCCTACACCTCTTACTGTTTTGATTACACTTCCTGCTTCTCCCAATTTCGTTCTGAGCGTACCGATATGAACATCAACTGTTCTTGTTTCACCCATGTAGTCAGTTCCCCAAACTATGGATAGAAGCTGGTCTCTGCTAAATACCTGCATTGGATTTTCCAGGAAGAGTTTAAGAAGATCAAATTCTTTTAAAGTCAGTATAATCTCAGCTCTTCCGACACTTACAATATGTCTGTCTATATCCATGCTGATATCACCGCAGGTTAACATCCTCTCGGTCTGTTTTTTACCCGTACGGCGAAGCACGGCCTTAACTCTTGAAACCATTTCCATCATGCCGAAAGGCTTTGCAAGATAATCATCGGCCCCCTTGTCAAGTCCCATGACCTTATCATATTCAGTGCCTCTTGCCGTGGCCAGAATAACAGGAATATCTTCTGTGATCGGTGAGCTTTTAAGTCTGTTAAGTATGCTGAGGCCGTCTTCTCCCGGAAGCATTATGTCCAATATGATAAGTTCCGGCTTTTTAAGCTTCATTGCAGCCCAAAACGGCACGCTGTCCGTAAAGCCTTCTGCTTCTATACCGCCTGCCCTAAGAGTGTATACCATCAGCTCTCTGATACTGTTATCATCTTCAACACAATAAATCATCTGCCTCACCTCTTTTTAAAATTTATATCTTATTTATGTAAAGCAGTTTATCACAGAAATGTAAAATTTATGTAAAGTACACGTTTTGTGGCTTAAACTCAGGGTTTTAAACGATTGCTGCCGGTTTAAAATAAATTTATAAAGTATTTGTAAAATCAAGAAAAACCGAAAAAAAGATCAACACCATCTAATAGTGTCAATCTTCATAATGATATTTACATGAGTAAACACTATATTCATTTATTCGAATGCCTCCAGGTCTGCAATGGTTTTTGTAACAAAGCCGCCGCTCTCAGCTTCTGCCATAGATTTATCAAGCATAGCAAGATAATCAGAATTTCTCTTTGCCTTCATAATTTCATTATATTCAGCTTCTGAAAGCATAACAATATTTTCATTTTTAGGTCTTGATATAATTAATGTTTCACCGTTAAAAACCTTGTCACAAAATTTTTTAAAATTATCCCTAACATCCATGCTCTTTACAGCTAACATATCATTCACCCCATTTTCGTATGTAAATTCGTACGTTTTTTTATACTTAAATTATATGCTGTTATTGTTTAAGTGTCAATAGAATCGTTGTTACTGTCAGCACAGCCTATTATTTTCTAAATATAAAAAACCCGCTACCGGCATTATAACCGATAACGGGTGATGTAATTATAATTATTCAGCTTCGAACTGATCCTTTCCTACTCCGCAGAGTGGACATTCGAAATCAGCAGGAAGGTCTGCCCAAAGAGTTCCGGGAGCTATGTCCTTTTCAGGATATCCCTTTGCTTCATCATATTCCCATCCGCATACTGTACATACATATTTCATTGTTAATTCTCCCTTCTTTTAATAATATATTTTAATAAAACTCAAAAATCTCTACTTGCATACAGCCATGTCTGTTAAGAATATTTTATCTGAATATCTTTAAGATTTAAACTGTATATACTTTATTTTTGATATTCTTATTATATCATTAAAATTAGAATAAATTCATTATTGTGTATGATTAGTATGCATTATTTTTGGAACATTTCTAAAAACGAATATTTACCGCTCAAGCATTACTTTTTCTCATAAAGTGAATTATAAGACCAATCAGATATCCAACCAGAGCCGGACAGATCCAGCCGAGACCTATTCCTGAAAACGGTAAAATTCCGCCTATAAGCTCGATGCTGCCGTCAAGGTGAAGCAGTGCTGTAACCTCTTCCGGTAAATTGCGGATAAGCTCATAAACCGCAGCCACCAACGTAAATGCTATTGCACAGTTTGTAACAAGTCTGTCGTGACTGTATAGCTTGACAGAAAGTGCTAAAACAATAATAACTATCGCCAAAGGATAAAGGAACATAAGTACAGGTATCGAGAACTTAATAATGCTGTTAAGTCCGAGATTTGAAAAAAATAATGATATTCCGCTGAATAAAGCAGCCCATTTCTTATAGGCTTTACCACCTGTGAAAAGTGTAGAAAATGTCTCTGAACAGCTTGTAATAAGACCGACTGCCGTCTTAAGACATGCCAATGTTACAGTTGCCGCAAGTACGAATGCTCCCAAGCCTCCGAGATAATACTGTGCAATCTGATAAAGCGCAATGCCTCCGTTTTCCGAAGTCTCCAATACGCCTCGGCTCTGTGTACCCATTATAGTTACAGCGATATATATGATTGCCATAAATAAACAGCTGAATACACCGGCTTTAACAGTATTAACAGCTACTTCTCCGGGTTCTTCAATGCCAAGCCCCTTTATAACATTAACAACAACGATACCGAAAGCAAGTCCTGCAAGTGCATCCATTGTATTATAGCCCTCGAGAAATCCTGTAAAGAATGCCTTGTCCACATATGCTCCCGAAGGTGCAACCTCAGAAATATGTGCTGTAGGCGAAAGCAGTGAAACGACCAAAAGCACACCGAGAAACAACAGAAAGCACGGATTCAGTACCTTTCCGATCCATACAAGTATTTTTCCAGGACGAAGTGAAAAATAGAATGCAAGACCGAAGAATACAACAGTGAAAAGGAAAAGATGCAAGCTTCCGTTCGCCTCCGGCAAAAGACGCTCAACGCCTACTGTGTAGGATGTTGTAGCACATCTTGGAATTGCGAAAAATGGTCCTATCGTAAGATAAAGCACGACTGTAAAAAAGATTCCGAACGGTTTATTGATCTTTGATGTAAGGTCAAACAGTCCATTGCTGCGGCTTATGCCCAAAGCCGCAACACCTAAGAGCGGAAGTCCGACTCCTGTAATCAGGAAGCCGCCTATTGCTCCCCATACATTGCTTCCGGCAAGCTGTCCCATGAATACAGGGAATATAAGATTACCTGCTCCGAAAAACATTCCGAACAGCATACTTGCCACATAAACATATTCTTTGAAACTCAGATTATGCTTCATAACGCCCTCTCATAACAAAAAAATAATTAACTTTTAGTATATACCAAAACCTGATATGCGAGTATCTTTAAAGCAAATTATTATAACCATTTATTATAGGATAATCATATATATAGTTATAGTTATTATTAATATATCAGTTGCGTTTGAAATAATTCTATTTTAAAAAAAGACATGACCTCTAAAGTCATGTCTGTACTGTTTGATCATGTCTGTGCTGTTTAAGCTAAATGTCTGAAAAAATAATCTTGTATGGCATCATGCTCAATATTAAGCAGTTCAACCGCTTTAGTTATCTCCGGCTGCTTCCAGAATACCTTATTGCTGAGCTTTAAGCTGCAGGTACGCTCAGACCAATCCATTGCTTCCGCAAATTCCTTCTGATTGCCGTAAACCTCAACTATTCTGCCCTTCAGTTTTCCGTAGTCATACCTCATATAACCGTTACCCCTGCACTCAATGATGATCGTTTGTTCAATATTATTGAACAATTTTATAGTATCACTTCATTTTTTAAGTGTCAACACAGCTAGGCTTGTTTGAACTTTTTCATCATTACTTATTAAACATCTCAAAAATTTTTGTCTTTGTCATATTTAATTAAGATAAATACCTTACAATCCCAAAAACTTTGAATTTGTTCAATTTTAATGAATAATTTCTTGAATTTATACTTGAGTCAGATTAATATAATTTTAGGAAAAGAGGGATTCTCAATGAATATCTTAAACAAAAAAGCAACAACAGCTGACAGACTTGCAGAATTAATGGAAGAAATGAATATTCGTCAGGCTGATATTATCAGGATGGCAGTTCCGATATGTGCTAAGTATAATATGAAGCTGTCCAGAAGTGACCTTTCTCAATACATTTCCGGAAAGACTGAGCCCGGGCAGGCAAAGCTTACTATTATTGCAGAGGCTTTAGGTGTTTCCGAAGCCTGGCTCATGGGATTCGATGTGCAAAAACATCCATCCGGCATGCGTCCTGCCGGGCCTTCATACGAAAACAACAAAGCAGTTTACGAAACAGATAAGAACAACAAGCAGTTTGTCGCTGACAGTGTTCCTCCTGACAGCTATTATGCAATGTCTCTGTTTTCACAGCTTTCCGCTGCTGATAAAAAGAAAATCACAAACCTGATGAGAAAGATATTATCCGGGAAAGCTTCCATTGAAGAGTAAATAATATTTTATATTTACTTAATCCTAAAACAGTATCGAAACATAAATATGCTCAAAATAAAAGTCCAACATCGAGCATACTTCTTAGAACAGCTTATTAATGAATTGAGGTAATAAATCTATGCTTATGCAAAAGGAGCGAGAGCTCATTGTAGAATTCGGAAAGAAAATGAGTAATGCCGGTCTTTGTCCCGGCACAAGCGGTAACCTTAGCATTCTTGACAGACAAAGCGGTTATATGGCTATAAGCCCTTCAGGAATCGATTATTTTGAAACAACTCCAACTGATATTGTCATACTTGATTTAGGCACAAATGTCATTGACGGATGCAGAAAGCCTTCAAGCGAAGCATCTCTCCATGCAGAATTTTATAAGAAAAAACCGAATATTTCAGCTGTAGTTCACACTCATTCCATCTATTGCACAGCTTTTGCAGTCCTTAACATGCCTTTAAAGGCAGTGCACTTTGCAATAGGCTCTGCCTGTGCTCCTGAGGTTCCTTGTGCGCCGTACTGTCTCTTTGGCTCAAATGAACTGGCTCATACGGCTCCTGAATACTGCAAGGATAGCAATGCCGTCCTACTTGCAAATCACGGTATCGTCTGCTGCGGAACAGATATATCCTCGGCCTTCAGCCTTGCAGAAAATATGGAATATGTTGCAAAGCTTCAGTATCTTGCTATGTCCGTAGGCACACCGCAGCTTATCTCTGACTCCGAAATCGTTAAGGTATTGGAGCGCTTCAAAAGCTACGGTCAGTAACAAAAATCCGCGTTGCAGCTATAACCGCCCAATAAATCAATAAGTTAGATCAGCAATATAGTTTTGATCATAGCCAAAAGCCCCGGAATGTTACGGCATTCCGGGGCTTTTGTACGTTACGGATATTTCTATCCTATGTAATGGCTTATATTATGAAATCACTTAACATATAGTACGGCATCCAGCAGGAGCTTGGTATAGTCGTGCTGAGGATGATCCATGATCTGCTCAGGGGTACCGATTTCAACGATCTCTCCATCCTTCATAATGGCCATTCTGTCGCAGAAGGTTGAACAAAGAGCCATGTCATGAGATACAAATATCATGGTGAGTCCGCGCATTTCTCTAAGCTGCTGAAGATACTGAAGTATCGTGGCCTGAGCTGAAACGTCAAGCGCAGAGGTTATCTCATCACAGAGAATAAGGTTTGGCTCTGTTACAAGTGATCTTGCAATAGCCATACGCTGTACCTGTCCTCCGGAAAGCTGTCTCGGATAACGATCGGCAAGCTCAGGTGCAAGTCCCATGATCTGAATCATTGCCTCAATTCTCTTATCTGCATCATCCTGATTCTCTGCAAGAAGCTTAAGATTTTCATGCATTGACTGTCTGATGGTCATCTTAGGATCAAAGGCAGCCTCTGAATCCTGGAAAATGATCTGGAACCAACGGCATACATCCTTTGGCTTCTTGCCTGTATATTCCTCTCCCTTAAAAAACAGCTGTCCCTTTGTCAAAGGCTCGAGGCAGGCAATCAGGTTAAGCAGTACGGATTTACCGCAGCCGGACTCTCCTATGATACCAAGAACTTCGCCTTCTCTTAAGGAAATGCTGAGATCAGTAAGGACCTTATGCTCCTTCTTTCCTTTTCCATAGGATTTTGCAACATTTTTAACTTCCAAAATAGGTGTATCCATCATAAGCCTTCACCCATCCCTTCCGAACAGCTTGCAAAATGATCAGGTTCTACTTCTACAAGATTGTATTTTCTTGTCTTACATTCATTGCATGCATATTTACAGCGCGGCATGAAATTGCAGCCTTCCCATTCAGCACCGTCAAGCGGCGGTCTGCCCTCAAGTCCTACCGGCATCTTCCTGTCCTTACCAGGAATAGCTGCAAGCAATGCTCTTGTATACGGATGTATAGGATTGTTGATTATTTTCTTAATAGATCCGTACTCAACCATGCGTCCCGCATACATAACGCCTAATTTATCAGCGATATGAGAAGCAACACCAAGGTTATGTGTGATAAAAAGAATAGACCATCCTAATTCAT
Source organism: Lachnospiraceae bacterium (assembly GCA_022768465.1). Classification (GTDB taxonomy): domain Bacteria; phylum Bacillota; class Clostridia; order Lachnospirales; family Lachnospiraceae; genus Avilachnospira. The sequence goes on along the minus strand of JALELZ010000020.1, from coordinate 11,766 downwards.
CTCTAAGCTGCGCAAGCTCCTCAATAACTTCCTTCTGAGAGGTAACATCAAGAACTGATGTGGCCTCATCTGCCAGCATAAGCTTTGGCTTCTGTAAAACCGCAAGACCTATCGCCATTCTCTGGTTCATGCCTCCTGACATTTCCCATGGCTGATAGCTTAGGATATCCTCAGCATCCGGGAAATTCAGTCTCTTGAATACGTCTACAGCATCTGCTTTGACAAACGGCAGTCCGTGACAATTCATAGTCTCCTTGTACTGGATCTCGTAGCTTCTGATATTGTTAAATGATCCTCTTGTATTCTGAGGAACATATCCTATTTGAGTACCAAGTATCTGACGTCTCTCCTCAACACCGAGTCGTGTAATATCACGTCCGTCAAGGATAATGCTTCCTTCCTGTACCTGTGCTCCTAACTGCTTAAGGCCCAAAACAGCCTTTATAAGCGTAGATTTTCCGCAGCCCGACTCACCGGCGATACAAACGATTTCGCCCGGCTTAACCTTAAAGGAAACCTCTGTAATTATTTTAAATTGTCCGTATGTAACCGTGAGGTTGTTTATTTCAAGAATATTTTCAGCCATATTACACCTCATTCATGTTTGCCAGATCGCATACGCACTCACCGAAGTAGTTGAACAGCATAACTGCTACAAGTATTGATGCCGCAGGAGCAAATACTGTCCATGGTGCAAGCTGGAGATATGCTCGTCCTTCAGAAACCATTGAACCCCACTCTGCTGCAGGCGGTGCAACTCCGAGTCCGAGGAATGAAAGTCCGGCAATACTAAGCATTGTAGTACCGATCTCAAGTGTAGCATTTACAAGCATTGAACCGATAAGGTTCGGGAACACATGCTTTAAAAGTATATGAACATCTCCGCATCCTGTCATTCTGACAGAATCTATATACGGAAGCTGTTTGATACGCATGGTATGGCTTCGTGCAAGTCTGGCATATGATGTCCAGCTTGTGATTCCGATAGCTATAAGTGCATTTACAAGTGATCCTCCAAGTATGCCGGCAATAGCTATAGCAAGTACCAGCTGCGGAAGTGAAAGCAGGATATCTGTAATACGCATAAGTACGTTATCAACGATACCGCCGTAGTATCCGCAGATAATTCCTATCGTTGAACCGATAATGAACGATATTATTACCAGAAGAAGTGTAGCAAAAACAGAAGTTCTTGCTCCTACCAATACTCTGGAAAATACATCTCGTCCGAGGTAATCGGTACCGAAGATATGTGCTGCCGAAGGAGCTGCCTTCAAATTAAGCGGATCTGTTGCATAAGGATCGCACGGTGTGAAATACGGTGCAACAAGACTGAGCAACATAAGCAGTCCGACTATAACAGCCAATATTATTGTTTTTCTCTGAAGCTTATATTTTTTTAGCTGTTTTTTAGTAAGCTTTGATTTGTCAATTTTATTTTTTGCTGCCATCACTGCACCTCCTTACTCAAGCTCGATTCGCTTATCGATTATGCAGTAGCTAAGGTCTGTAACAAGGTTAACCAAAACCTGCAGCGTAGCAAGTATAAGAACTGCTCCCTGTACGACCGGATAATCTCTCTTTGAGATAGAATCCATAATAAGCGATCCGATTCCCGGCCAACGGAAGATAGTCTCGATAACGATACTTCCTCCGATAAGAACTCTTATCTGAAGTGAGATAATTGTGATGATAGCACCAAGTGCATTGTGAAGTACGTTTCTGTACAGAATAACTCTTTCCTTAACACCTCTTGCATGCATGCCTATAACATATTCTTCATCAAGCTGGCTGAGAACGTCCGCTCTCGTCTGTCTTGTAAACTTTGATGCCATAGGGATAGCCAATGCCATAGTCGGCAGGAACAAGCCCTGTACTGAGCCCTTTGCGATAACCGGGAACATTCTTACCTTTATGCAGAAGAAATACATAAGAAGAAGTGAAATAAGGAAGTTCGGCATCGCGTTTCCTGTAAATGTAACTAATCTTGCGATATTATCAATGATAGTATCCTTTTTGATAGCTGTGAGGATACCTAAAGGTATAGCAACAATAACAGACACAACTGTGCTGGCTGTTGCAAGTACAAGTGTGTACTTAAGCGCCTTTAAAAGCTTAGGAAGGATCGGCATTCCGTCACTGTAGGTTGTTCCGAAATCACCTCGAAGTATGTTAATGACCCATTTTACGTATCTTTCTAAGAATGGATCATTAAGTCCCATCTTTTCTCTTTCAATTGCAAGAAGCTCATCTGTAACTGCCGTTCCTTGTGAGGTAAGCTTCATAAGTGCAGGGTCACCCGGTGTCAGATAAAGTAGACCAAATACACCGAAGGTCAATACCAGTAGGACCGGTATAAGATTTATCAGTCTTCTGATAGTAAATTTTAACACGTTTTCACACTCCGATCTGTCTTAAGTGTACCGGCAGCAGATATAGGCTATCTGCTGCCGCATTTTTAATAATTGCTAAATATACTTATCAATTAATGTTTGTATTAGCGTCAATTCCGTAGAACTGAAGCGGGCTGGTCTCTCCGAGTCCTGTAGCGCCTGCTCTGAGAACAGATGATTTATTGTACTGACCTATCATGAGGTAGTCATTTGATGCATAGAAGTTGGTCATTATCTGATCAGCAAGCTCCTTCTGCTTTGTCTCGTCAGTCTCATATCTAAGTTCCTCGATAAGTGCGTCAGTCTCTTCATTTCCAAATCCACAAATATCCAGGTACTTTCCTTTCTCAATCATGTTAAGGAAGGTGAATGGCTCTCCGGCCTTATCTGTAATCGATACATAGAAGCCGATCTGGAAGTCCTTTGTGCTCATGTATGTTCCGTCTGGATCCTCTTCAAGACCTATCTGAGCATCAATGCCGATTGCCTTTAACTGTTCCTGCATGAGGATAGCCATTGTATCGATAGAACGCTTTGCATAGCAGCTTAAAACTATTGTAAGAGGCTTTCCGTCCTTCTCATAGATGCCGTTTGCGTTAAGCTTATATCCGTCTGCCTCTATAAGCTCCTTTGCCTTAGCAACATCTGTCTTTGGTGCCTGAACTCCGCCATAGTAGGTATCAGGTGAGAATACTCCTTCTGTCGGAGAAATAAGTCCGTTCATATATGCGGCAAGTGTGTCCTTATCAAGTGCCAGCACGATAGCTTCTCTTATATTATCAGAAAGCTTATCGGCATTAAGCATAGCGTATGCTCTTCTCTGTGTAGGAACTGTTGTTATATTGTAAAGATCAGGATCCATCTCATAGATTTCTCTTGATGCAGCTGAGATATCTACATAGCCGTCGATCTCGCCGTTCTGCATAGCAAGGAGCTTGGATTCCTCATCTCCCATGTAGTAGAATGTCGCTCCGTCAAGCTGAACGTCTCCGTCCCAATAGTTTTCATTGTACTTAACTGAGATGTCTCCCTCAGGAACAAACTTATCAACTACGAAAGGTCCTGTACAGATAGGATTATTATCAAAATCCTCTGTCGCATCAAGATCCACGATTCCGAACTCTGCTGTTGCAAGGTCGTTTTCAAGTGTAGGATAAACATTAGCTGTAGTTATAACAAGAGTCTTATCATCCTTAGCTTCGATCTGCCAGTCATTTACAAATGCAAATCTTGAATTTACCTCAGCAATACGCTCAAGGTTTCTCTTTACCATATCTGCAGTAAGTGCATTGCCGTTTGAAAAGCAAACGCCGTCCTTAAGTGTAATGGTAGAAACATTTTCCTCTGTCTCGATGCTCTCTGCAAGCCATGGCTGGATCTGCATTTCATCGTCTATACGGAACAATGTCTCTGAAATTCCGTAGAACTGTGTGTGCCATGAATAGTACTCTTTATGAACATCGAGTGATGAATATGGGAATGACTCAACACTCTTGAAGATCTTTGAGCCGTCATGAACCGGTGTTCCTGCCTCTGTGGTGCCGCTCTCTGTGCCCCCCTGTGGCTTGGTTTCTCCGGTAGTGCCTGATCCGCCGCCGCATGCTGCAAGCGTAGCCGTCATAGATGTTGCAAGTAATACTGCAAGTAGTTTTTTCATAACCTCTCTCCTATTCTCCTTTGTGGATAGTTTTTCCGTTTAAATGCTCCTTTAAATGCATTTACTGCTGAATATATTCAGAGTCGGAAAAAAGTGTATATTAATACAACCGGAGCAGCATTTATTTTCTGAAAATGTCTTCTCCTGAAATATTAATGTCATTAGGTTGTTACAAATGAGCCTTGATAAAAGTAACTGAAACTCTTAACTGAAGTCCTGAATTGTTTCGTTTGTCTACGATACTCATAGATAAAACTTCTGCTCTGTGTTGTTATTTATGCCGCAGGGCATGTATTACATATTGTGACGTTTTGTGTTAAGATCAAGTATTATTTGTTTATGTTGCTATACAGCATATGTCATTATTTATGACTGTCTCGAACTTTCATTTGTTCTGTTGTGTATATTTTATATTTCATAAATTACTCTGTCAACGGATTATGGACACTTTTAACAGTTTTAGAAAATATTCGTTCATTTTTAACAATATTAAAATGTCCTGACTGTATATTTACTTTAGTACAACATCATTGTTAGCTTTGCACAACTTTCGTGTTAGTTTTTGCTACATAATGTTAGCTTTGAGTTACATTTGTTAGCCGGATGTTACCTGATTACATAAATAAAGCAAAGAGGCAGTCGGCCCCAGTTTTCTTGGTTTGACCGAATGCCTCTTTTTTTAGACAGATCTGTTAATTTAGTTATAATTATTATTCGTCATCCTCATCCTCATCGCCGTCTCCGAAAAGATCGTCGAGATCCTCAAGACCGTCTAAAATTCCGTGTTTTCCCTCATGCATAACAATTTACCTCCTGTTATTTTTTTAATGCTTTATCCGTTATAAACGGTTGCTTATTAATTAAAATTGTATACCAAACTCTGATCGTTTTGTATATAGATATTTATTTATAATGTATCAGCCCTTATATTTCCATGTCAGCATTCTTGATGAATTAAGTACTACGAATATTGATGAGCAGTTATGTACAAGCGCTGCAGCTATAGGATTTAAGAATCCAAGACCTGAAAGGAATACGCCTATTACATTTACGCAAACCGCAAATACTATGATATTCTGCTTTATCATGAAGTATGCTCTCTTACAAAGTGCAAATGCCGACGGAAGCATTGTTATATTATCAGACATAAGCGTGAGCTTTGATGACTCTATGGCAACATCTGTGCCCGCTCCGCCCATCGCAATGCCAAGATCTGCAAGTACAAGTGCCGGTGCGTCATTTACTCCGTCTCCTACCATTGCTACCTTGTATCCCTTTGCCTGAAGCTCCTTTATAGCATCGAGCTTCTGCTCCGGAAGAAGATTTGCCTTAAATTCAGTAATTCCTGCCTCGTCGCAGATGGCCTTTGCCGTATATTCATTGTCGCCTGTAAGCATTACGACATGCTCTATACCTAACTTCTTGAAACGCTGCATGGTCTCTCTGATGCCTTCACGTATCTCGTCGGCTACAGATATTCCGCCTATAACACTGCCGTTCTTTACAACAAGCATTGTTGTTCGGCCCTTGCTTTCATTTCTATTAATAAACTCCTTGATATCCGACGTAATATCGGTTTTTATATCAGCAAGGCATTTCTTGTTTGATACCTCATAGACATCGGCTCCGTCCTGAGTTCTTACGCCTCGTCCAAAAAGCATTTCATACTCAGCATTCGGTATTGCCGATACATCTATGAATCCGCCACCGTTAATGTGCTTCATTATGGATTTTGCTATAGGATGGCTGGAATTTTTCTCAACCATTGCTATTGCAGTATAGTAATCCTTTTCAGTGATGCCAGGCACCATATATGTCTCGATTACCGCAGGTGTACCCTTTGTAATAGTTCCTGTCTTGTCAAAGCAGATTGCATTGATCTTTGCTGCTGATTCGATAGCATCGCCGCCCTTAACAAGGATTCCCTTCTTAGCTGCATTTCCGACTGCTGCTATAACAACTGTAGGTGTAGCAAGCATCAGAGCACATGGGCAGGCTATAACAAGCACTGACATGACTCTTATAGGGTTCTTGGTAAGAATGCCTACTATTACGCAGACCGTAAGTACCAAAGGAAGGAATATCTCAGAAAACTTATCTGCTATCTTCTGAGCATTACCCTTTTGATCCTGAGCACTTTTAACCGTGTTAATAATCTTACCTAAAACTGTATCTCCGCCTAACTTTTCGGTCTTAACCTCTATAACACCGCTTTCGTTAAGTGTTCCTACAAATACCTCATCTCCGATCTTTTTATCTACCGGCATTGATTCTCCGGTTATTGATGCTTCATTGATAGCTGCATTACCCTTTGTAATAACACCATCAACTGCAATCTTTTCTCCGGTCTGAACCTGGATAATATCTCCCTTTCTGACCTTCTTTATAGATACCTCTACAAACTGTCCGTCTACAAGCTTACGGCATTTGTGAGGTACAAGCTTTACAAGCTCAGCTACAGCATTCTGGGTTTTCATCATGGTGATGTCTTCAAGCACTTCACCTATGATCATCATGAATGCAACCAAAGCTCCTGATAAGAATTCCTTACAGAAGATACAGCCGATAAGTGAAAGCACAACGAGCATTCCTGCTGTGATTTTCTTTTTAGTTATAGTCGCCTCTACTGCATCCTTTGTACATCTGTAGCCACCGAAGACAAGCGGTATAATGAGAAAGGTTCCTACCTCCTGTCCTTCATAGTTAACAAGCCTCGGCATGAATGAGGGTTTAATAATGTAGTCGATAATGATACCTGCTATGATGAGTATCACCAGAACTAACGGATACCATATAACACTAAGCTCCAATCCGAAAATTTTTTTTGATGATTTTTTCTCTGCCATAACACTTTTCCTTTCTGACTTTGTTCACCATAGCGGTGTTTCTTATGTTTTCATTATAAGACACTGTCAGAATTGCACAATTATCGAAGCGAAGACTAAAATCCATAACAAAACGGCATGGGTAATAATATTCTCTCCAAAAATGACATGGGTGTAAAATCACATTAAAAAGACACAGCCAATTAAATGACTGTGCCTCGTTTAATAGAATTAATAATTCAAGCCTTATGCATTAAAATCAAAGTATGAGCCTATACCTGCTTTTATTGCATTTTCATAAATAGCCTTCGCCATGGCAAGATCCTGAACTCCCATTCCGACAGTATCGTATACAGTTATCTCCTCATCATTCTCACGGCCCTTCTTTTTGCCCATGATAATTTCGCCGATTTCGGCATAAATATCATCCTTTGTAATGACTCCGTCCTGAATCGCATTGTAGGTATCTCCGCAGCTTGATGCCGCCTCAATGCTGTCGTTTACGATCTTTGTGCCGTCAAAGCAATTGGTATAGAGCTCCTGCTTGCCGACAGTATCCGTACCTATCTCTGTAATATGAGTTCCCGGCTTAAGCCATTCCTTATTGATAGCAGCGCCCTTTCTTGCGAGTGTAACACAAACTATAATATCAGCCTTTCTTGCTCCTTCCTCCGGAGTTTCGCAGCCGTGGAAAATCAGCTCAGGGAATTCTTTTGACATTTCTGCAATAAATGCATCATTTTCCCCTTCAAGCCATCCGAAGCAATAAACCTCCTTCAGCTTTCTTACACGCATTGTGGCTCTTAATGCAGCCTTTCCTATGCGTCCTGTGCCGAATGCAAAGTAAACCTCTGCATCCTTTCTTGCAAGGTAATTATTGGCGATGGCAGCGCCGGCAGCAGTACGAAGATTTCTTATATAGTTAGCTTCCATGGCGCATGATAAAACTCCTGTTTCTCCGTCATAGAGATAAACCATGTTCAGGCCAGTAGGAAGTCCCTTTTCAGCATTTCCATCAAAGCCGCTTCCTGAAGATTTCATGGAGAATAAGCCTGCGCTTTCATCAAGACAGGTCTTAAAGTCATATCCTGTATGAGTTCCCGGCTTTACAAGGTTCTGTATAGGCGGCTGGACTACATTTCCGCTGTTAAATGAAACATATCCCTGTTTTACAGATTCATATATCTCATCAAGATCAATAAGCTTTCCAACATCTGAGTTGCTTAAAAGTAATGTCTTCACTATTATATTCTCCTTTATTAATCTTCAGGCTCAACCTCTTCGTCCTTATAGAATTTTCCTATAAGGTCAATGTCATAATTGCCTGATGTCAGTACACATGCAACATTCTCCTCTGGTTCAGTCTTGATTTTTCCTTCAAGAAGTGCTGCAACAACTACTGCCGATGTCGGCTCTGCAACAAGATGTGCGTATTTTCCTATTATCTTTACAGCTTCTGCAATATGCTTTTCAGAAACAATAACGATCTCATCCACATACTTATCAATGATAGGATATGGATTGTCCGTAGGATATGAGCATCCGATTCCGTCAGCAAGCGAAGGCTGTGATGTCATTCTTGTAGGGCGGCCGTTAAGTCTGCTTAAGTAATATCCGCAGGATGCTGCGACCTGAACACCTATTACTCTTACCTTTGGATTGCTCTCCTTTATTGCCGTCGCAATTCCTGACATCAATCCGCCGCCTCCGATAGGCACTATAACTGTATTGATTTCAGGCATATCCTCAAGTATCTCAAGTCCTATGGTTCCCTGGCCTGCCATAACAGAATAATCGTCAAAGCCGTGAACGAGTGTATATCCATGCTCCTTTATCTCATCGGCAACCTTTTTAACTCTGGACTGATAGTCTCTGTCCCAAAGTATGCAGGTTCCGCCTCTTCTCTCACAGTTTTCGATTTTGCCCTTTGGTGTATCTCTCGGCATAACAGCATAGGCATTAATACCGAACATTTTTCCAACATATGCACAGGCTGCCGCATGATTGCCCGAAGAGCTGAAAATGATTCCTTTTTTTCTATCCTCTTCACTCAGCATAAGGACCTTATTAAAGGCTCCTCTTGCTTTAAATGCGCCTGTTACCTGAAGCATCTCAGGCTTAAGATAAACCTTACAGCCAAGCATCTCGTCCATATCTGCTTCTCTTAAAAGCGGTGTTCTGGTTACATATGGTTTGATCCTTGCTGCCGCATCCTTTATGTCCTGTAAAGTGAGCGGACTTTTTTTTACGTTCTCTGACATAAAAAGCTCCCCTTAATTAAAATGTTAATGTTACATTATTCAGACCTTAACGCCTTGTCTTTAACTGTCTTTAATATAATTCACTTATAAATCAGGTGCTACGGACAAAGATTTATGCTTAAGGTATAACAGATCGTTATATGTTTGACCGTCTGATATAAAAATGCCTCTGACTGCAAGCAATCCGAGGCATTTTTATATCATATGATTTTACCCTATTATATAAACTCAAATTCAGTACCAAGTCCGGCTTTGAGCGCTTTTTTGTATATGCATACTCCCATTGCAAGGTCTTGTATTCCCATTCCTACTGTGTCATATACTGTGATTTCTTCGTCATTTTCTCTGCCTGCTTTCTGTCCGGTGATTATTTCTCCGATTTCTCCGTAAATATCATCCTTTGTAATGACTCCGGCTTCAATTGCGTTGTGTGTATCTCCGAACTGTATTGCAGCTTCTATACTGTCATTTACTATTTTTGTGCCGTCAAAGCAATTTGGATCAAGCTCCTGCTTACCAACAGCATCTGTTCCGATCTCTGTGATGTGTGTGCCAGGCTTAAGCCATTCTTTCTTAATAATAGGGCCTTTTCTTGCAAGTGTTACTGATACTATGATATCAGCCTTTCTTGCTCCTTCCTCAGGTGTCTCGCAGCCATAAAATTTAACATTCGGATATTCCTTTGACATTTCAGCTATAAACGCTTCATTATCTCCTTCAAGCCATCCGAAGCAATATACTTCCTTAATGTCTCTGATACGCATTGTTGCTCGTAATGATGCTTTTCCGATACGTCCTGTGCCGTATGCAAAGTATACAGATGCATCCTTTCTCGCAAGGTAATTATTTGCAATTGCCGCACCTGCAGCTGTTCGAAGATTTCTTATATAATTAGCTTCCATTATGCATGAGCAGGCACTCGTCTCTGCATCAAAAAGATAAACTAAATTAAATCCAGGCAGCTGACCGATCTTAACATTGTCATCAAATCCGCCAGAGGATGATTTCATCGAGAAAAATCCCGAGCCCATATCAAGACAGGTTTTAAAATCAAATGTTGCATGTGAGTCAGGCTTATTAAGATGCTGAATGCCCGGCTGAATAACCAGCCCGTTGTTATATGAAGCATATCCTTCCTTTACAGCTTCATATATTTCATCAAGGTCAATCAACTGTCCTACTTCTGCATTGTTTAAAAGCAGCGTTTTCATTCTTATCCCCCTTATTTTCATCAGCCGTGTCCGCCAAGGGCACAGCATTTTTATCCGGATCCATTATTGTAAATATCCCTATTTTTTATTATCCGGATAAAGTGTTTAGTAGTTAAACACATAATACAATACATTTCTTATTTTTCATAGTCCAAAAATAATAAGTTCACGTATTTTTCCCAAACATTATTTTCTTCATTATGCTATATTAGTTTTAAATACTGAGTTTTTGAGGTAAATGATGATAGAACTTAAACAGCTGCAATTTTTTACGGCATGTGTAGAGGAAGGCAGCTTCAGCAGAGCTGCTGAGGTGCTCTATACCTCTCAGCCAAATGTAAGCAAGGTCATAAACGAGTTAGAAAAAGAAATAGGTATTAAGCTGTTTGAACGCGGCGGCCGTGGTGTTGAGCCTACTGAGGATGGCCGTAATATCTATCAATATGCTTATGAGATGATAAAAAAAGAACGAAGCATTTCCAACCTCATCAAGAGTAAAAATAAGGATATGCTCCGTGTGTGCTTTAACCACAGCCGTTCACTCGCTCAGGTACTGGCAGATTATTATGATTATAAATGCAGCAATGTTTATATTACCATGCGTGAAGGCGACACTGATTTTGTTATGGATGATGTCCAGCATTTCAAAAGCGATATCGGCATGACCTTTATAATTGAAAAGCAGCTTCCTGCATTTCAATATGCTTTAAGCCGTTCAGGTCTCGAAATGGAGATCATCCGAGAGGATCCTGCTCAGATAAGTATCGGCGAAAAGAATCATCTAAGCCGCATAAGAAGTATACGACTTGATAAATTGATCGATGAAAGCTTCGTAAGACACAGTGATGATTACTTTTCTCTTGAAAACGGCATCTGTATGCTTGAGCCAAGACTTAAGCCTGCCATTGATAATGCAATCGTGTCCAACAGCGTCCAGTTTGTAATAAACATGCTTACTGACGCCGGAAAATGCAATATAAGTGTTCCGACATTTTATAAAACAAGACTTGCCTCAGGTGTCAGTCAGGTTATGATCGACCCTCCGATCAAGGTATTCCTGGTATGTATTTACAGATATAAGCCTGCCGGTTTTGCTCTTGATTTTTTAAATTTCATAAAATCCCAGAATCAGGCTCCGACTTATATGAACCCAGGTGCGGATATATAACGTCTTAGTTACCTCTTTCTATATAATACACAAAAACGGTTCCATTAGGAACCGCTTTAAAAACAAATATGGATGCCGGAGACCGGGGTCGAACCGGCACGAGTATCACTACTCACGGGATTTTAAGTCCCGGGCGTCTGCCAATTCCGCCACTCCGGCATATAAATAAAAAAATGGTTCCTCGGGGACTCGAACCCAGGACCGACCGGTTATGAGCCGGTTGCTCTAACCAACTGAGCTAAGGAACCGTA
>JALELZ010000011.1 GCA_022768465.1 Lachnospiraceae bacterium | reverse complement strand
ATAAGAAACCTTTACATACTTGTCATCATTAGCTTCCTGAAGGATACCATTGATATAAATCTTATTGTTCTTGATTCCGTCAAATGCCTGACCAGTTGTCTTTGTGAAGTAGAACTTGTAGTCATCATCAGCAAGAGAAATCTTGATTGATGAACCAGTCTTCATTGATCCATCCTTTTCCTCATCAGCTGAGAAGTAGTAAAGACCCTGAGGATCATTCTTACCTACAGAAAGAGCATAGATATCATCAGCTGTAGTGTCGTCTTCGTCAATGCTCTTATTAAATGTTGAACCAGAAACCTTCTGTCCGTTAGCACCGTTGTCAAGAACTACAAGACCATCCTGCATTACACCATTAGCATCGAATGCATACCACTTGCTGTTGATCTTCTTTGTCTGATTTGTAAGAAGGTAACCCTGTGAATCAGTTCTGAACCAGTGATCATCATCATCCCAAGCAGTTCCGAGAGCTGTTGACCACTCATCAGGCATAGATGTTCTGATCCATGTGCTCTTCTTAAGTGATCCATCCTCAAGGTTATCTGAGTAATACTTAGAACCTGAAGCAATTGATGTAACCTCAGAATTTGTTCCTGTTCTGAACTCTGTAACCATTACACCGTTAGCATCGAATGAGTAATTCTTACCATTGATCTTCTTGTTTGTTACTCTCTTCTTACCATTTGAAGCGAACCAGAACCAATAGTAGTCATCATCATACTCTTCATGCTCTGAGAAACCATCCTCATAACGAAGCCATCCTGAATGACGAGCTCCGTCATCGTTTGTACCATAGTAGTAAACGCATGAAAGGATTGCATCATCAGTATCATTTATAAGACCAGACTCATCAGCAAAACCGAAAAGCATCTTTCCGTCTGCATCGAAGCCATACTTCTTACCATTGATAGTCTTACCCTTTGAATCCTTGTAAGCCTTACCTGAAGGTCCGAAGTAGTACCATCTGTAGTCAACGTCCTCAGTCTCGTCATCATCAGCTGCGATAGCAACCCATGTATTCTTAACCATTGCACCGTTAGCGTCTACATAGTAGTAGTTCTCGCCATCCTCGATGAGCTGGTTTGTGAGCATGTAACCCTCTTCGCCAAGGTAGAAGTAATTTCCGTTATAGCTCTTCCACTTATCTGTTACATAGTCTCCGCTGTTATCATAGTAGTACCAAGCATCACCCTCGTTTGTCCAGCCACGATTAGCTGCGAATGATGTCATTGATGCACCGATAGCTAACAGAGCAGCTGCTGAAACGCCAACAGCTAATTTTGTCTGCTTTCTCATTTGAATGCACTCTCCTTTTTGTTTTTTGCTCTGATACTTAAAGTACCCGAGCATATTAATAATTACGTTGCATAGTTTACTACTCCGTGAGCCATAAATCAACTCTTTTTTGTATACTGCTGTCAATATACATACAAGATGTGTGCTTCGGATTACTATGCTTTATCCTACTGTGGCTATTATATTGGCTTTCTTCCAATATTGATATTACTTTTATTTTTCAATTTCTTACGAAAATATTACGATAAATAATTAAGAAATACTTCATAATTAGCTTAGGTTTATTTCTTTTTAATTAATAAACTTGCCTTTATCGCACAACAGACCGTGCAAAAAGCTTTGTTTTCCTTTTGCACAGCCTGTCTTGTTTAACCGTTATGTAATTATTATTAATACTTATGCTTGCTGTTTTTAAGATACAGCATTCATGCATTCACCAAACAGTTCCTTAAGTCTCTCATATTCCTTATTGAGATAAAGATAACCGAATAATGCCTCCAGTCCGGTAGCCCTTCTGTAGTCATTAACGCTTTGATGCTTGGCTGATGTGACCGTGCTGGAGTTACGGCCTCTCTTATACACTGAAAGCTCTCTTTCCGTAAGCATTTCCATTATGTGCATGATCATCGCAGATTGGCTTCCTGCATTAACTAATGCAATGGTATGCTTATGAAGCTTATCCGCTTGTCTTGATCCAGTGGAAAGCATATGCTGACGCACCATTAGTTCAAATACAGCATCGCCAATATACGCAAGAGTAAGTCCGTTCATTATATACGAATCATCTGTCGAGCCGCTGTCAGCTTTTTTTAACACAGCAAGTCCATCCGGGTTTGCTTTAGTGTTAGAGCTGTTATCCTCAGCCGCGAGCTTATTTTTCATCAGGCTCTCTTCCACTTTACACCCTCTCTGGTATCTTCAAGAACGATGCCCATGCTAAGAAGCTGATCTCTGATAGCATCTGCTGCCGCAAAGTCCTTTGCCTTTCTTGCAGCCTGTCTCTTTGCTATAAGCTCTTCTATTTCTGCATCAAGCACCTCTTTTTTTCTCTCCGAAATAACACCAAGAACTCCGTCGCAGAGCTTCTTGATAGTATTCAGAAGATATTCAACGTAAGCAAGGTTTGAGTTTTCATCAGCTGTAGCATTGGCAACACGAACTATCTCGAATACAGCAGTTTCTGCATTGGCAGTGTTATTATCGTCCTCCATTGCTGACTCAAAGTCTCTTATGTAGCCTTCAACAGTCTCCTTGCTCTTAAGCTCTGCTTCACTCATCTGAGCCTCGCCGGCACCCTCTTTTGCCTTAATAAGCGCACTGAGCTTATCGGTGCAGTTAAGTATTCTTTCATAGGAAGCCTTGATCTGATCCATAAGCTCCTTGGAGAAATTGAGCGGTGTTCTGTACTGTGCACTGAGGATAAACAGTCTCAGTACCATAGGATCATACTGTGCTGTAATATCTCTTACGGTAAAGAAATTGCCGAGTGACTTTGACATTTTCTCATTATTTATCTTAAGGAATCCATTGTGCATCCAATAATTGCAGAATGGCTTTCCTGTTGCGCACTCTGACTGTGCTATCTCATTTTCATGATGAGGGAAAATAAGATCCTCTCCGCCTGCATGGATATCGATAGTATCTCCGAGATATTTCTGGCTCATAACAGAGCACTCGATATGCCAGCCCGGACGTCCGTCGCACCAAGGTGAAGGCCATGACGGCTCGCCCTCCTTCTTTGGCTTCCAGAGCACAAAGTCATTAGGATTTCGCTTCTGTTCCTCTCCGCTGACCTTTAAGTCTCTGAGACCTGACATCATTTCATCCATATCCTTATGGCTGAGCTTTCCGTAGCCAGGATCCGATGCCACACTGAAATACACAGTTCCATCCTCTGCAGCATAGGCATGTCCCTTGTCTATAAGAGTCTGAATCATATTTATCATACCATCGATTTCTTTGGTTGCCTGAGGATGAACGGTTGCCGGCTCAACATTAAGCGCCTGCATATCCTTTTGGCACTCCGCGATATAACGCTCTGAAATAACCGAAGAATCAACACCTTCCTCATTGGCAGCCTTTATGATCTTGTCATCAACGTCAGTAAAATTCGAAACATATTTTACATCGTAGCCCTTATACTCAAGATAACGGCGGAATGTATCAAACACGATCATCGGACGTGCATTTCCGATATGGATGAGGTTATAAACTGTAGGCCCGCAGACATACATAGTAACTTTGCCCTCTTCGATCGGTTTGAAATCAATTTTCCTTCTCTGTAATGTGTCAAATATCTTCATATCTTCTCCCTGATGCTTAAGAGTCCGCAGCCCTTGCCGGATCACGGTACATCCTGCATGATTATATATTTATCATTATTTTAATTAGTTTCTTTAAACGTAACCGGTCTGTACTTGTATTCTTGTAAGATTAATTTCCTTCTAACAGACATACCGCATGTGCAGCTATGCCCTCGCCGCTTCCGGTAAATCCAAGTTTTTCCTCAGTAGTCGCTTTAATGCTGACCTGTGAAATATTTATTCCCAATGCCTCCGCAATTTTTGCACGCATGGCAGGTATATGATCCTTAAGCTTAGGTCTCTGACATATTATGGTGCTGTCAATGTTTCCTATGCCATATCCATGCTCCTTCAGTAATTCACCTACTGCCTTCAGAAGCTCTATACTGTCAGCACCAAGATATCTGTCGTCATTATCCGGAAAATGCTGCCCTATATCGCCTAATGCAGCGGCTCCGAGCAATGCATCCATAATCGCATGCACAAGTACGTCCGCATCAGAATGTCCGTCCAGCCCCTTTTCATACGGAATATCAATTCCGCCAAGAATCAGCTTTCTTCCTTCTTTAAGCCTGTGCACGTCATAGCCGTGGCCTATCCTCATATGTACATCCTTTCGCTATATATAAGCTTTATGTGCCTAATACGTCTTGCGCCGCTGCACACTAAAGCTTTCCGGCGCACACAAATCAGGATTTGGCTTATATAGAGCCTTTTTTAAGCTGTCATAGTTCCTGCAAACTTATGTCAGCATTATCTTTATAAGTATAATATATGTCAATAAGGGCTTGCAAGGTATAATTCTCGCAAGCCCTTTATATAAAACTTTTACTAATGCGGATCTTTACAGTTTTATATGCATACCACAAATAATTATCTTTAAGGTTTATAATAAACCGCTCTTTCTCCGCCGATAAACTTTGCTCTCGTTCTTGCCATGACGGTATGCGCATTGCCTATTGAGTCAATGCTGCCTCTTACCGGTACAGCTACCGGTCTTAAATGCATGCCGATGAGAGTATCGCCTATATCTATACCTGCTGCTGCCTGTATCTCCTCCACAGCAACAGGCTCCTTTAAATGCTTATATGTTGCTGTTGCAAATGATCCGCCGGCCTTAAGCTGCGGCACAACATTTACAATAGGTATGCGATTTTCTTTTGCATACTGCTTTTCAACTATTATAGCTCTGTTAAGATGCTCACAGCACTGAGCTGCAAGATAGATACCGGTGCCGTCAAGCACTTCAAGTATTGTTTCACAGATAGCATTTCCAATTTCTTCACTTGAAAATGAACCTATCTTATGATGAGCTACTTCACTTGATGAGCAGCCGACCACAAGTGCATCTCCCGGCTCAAGCTTCGCTGCACCTATAAGCTCCGTGAGGAGTGTTTTTGTCTCCGTTTTTATTTCATCAAGATTTTTACATTTTTCGTTTGAAATTCCTGCACCCATATCGTGCCTCCTTATCCCTTGACTACATTATATAACGTAAAATGTAAAAACATGTACATAAATAAAGCCATAACACATATTTTTATGGAATTCTATCAAATGTTTTTGATTTTGAATTTGAAGAATTAATTTAGCTTACATTAACTTGGTTACTTAAATATAATGCTTTTTGAGTATTTTGAATTAAAGATAGAAAAAATAATCAAATTGAATATTTATATGATATTAAAAAGATTCTGTATTTATAGATGGTTTTATTATTTCAATCATTTCTCTTGGAGTTACCACAAATCGTTTGTCAGGAAAATGCTTGAGATTTCCTGTCACAAGATATGTCTCATGATTTTTTCGGCTTTCCATAGTTACTTCATAAAAGACTCTGTCTTTTGGATCCGGAAGAATTTCATCAATCGGTAACGCATCTGTATTAATTCCTCTGTTGCTGATCCATGACATTATTAAATTCACATCATCCTTAGGAAAAGTAAATTTCTTCCTGGATAGAACACATTTGTATTCTCTTAAAATTTCATCATTAAATACTGGGATAATACATCCATACAAGCATTCTCTTAATACAGCATCCGGTGGAGTATTCTTTTTCAACATTGCAGAGACAATGACATTTGTATCAATTACGGCAAAGTATCTATTCATGCATCGCCTCCGCTTTCCAAGACCTTTCTTGCTGCATCAATTTCAGCATTTATTTCATCCAGAGAAATATCCGAAAGACTATTTTTCGAAAACTCTTGAATTCTATCTAATGCTTCTATTGCTTTTTTGGCAGCAGAATTTTCATCCGGCAGCTTCATTGAGAAAGGTATTCCATTTTCAATAACAGAACGCTTGAGAAATATTCTTACTGCTGTAGGCAAATCAATTCCTAATTTTTCAAATACTTCCGACGCTTGCGTCTTGAGTGTATCATCAATTCTAACTTGTAGCAATGAAGTCATGTTTTCTTCTCCTTTTCTATATCTTATAATACAATTATATTATACATTAATACTTTTGCAAGTTTTTGTATTGTATTACTATTATCAAAATATAGTTTTTAAGCATAAGAAAAGCCCACAGAGTAGGATTCTTCTAATCTATGGGCCCTCAACAAAGTAGCGGAAGGGAGATTCGAACTCTCGACACTACGGGTATGAACCGTATGCTCTAGCCAACTGAGCTATTCCGCCATATTCAATTATCTGAAAAAGTAATGATGGGACCTACAGGGCTCGAACCTGTGACCCTCTGCTTGTAAGGCAGATGCTCTCCCAGCTGAGCTAAGATCCCATTGCTTTAACAGAACTTCTTTATGATACAAAAAGCAGCGCAATTTGTCAACAACATTTTTGAAGTTTTTTTACACCTGAGCTATATCACTCATTTCGCATTTATCCTATTACTTCGTGAAGTTTTTGTGACATTCAGCAGAGTCAATCGCCACGTCGCTTAAGAAAGATCACTCAGATGAAATTAACTTTTTACAACCAGCTGTCATTCAGAGGTTCTGTACAGCCTTGCAACCGTTTTATGCGGAAGGCAAACAATAGGATCATCCGGCAATGTCACTCTGCCGGTCTCCACGCATACCTTATCGGGACAATCAGCATGGGTACAGCTCATACCAATGACACCTTTTTCATCCTTATCTATGACAAAGGTATTACAGCCGCCGTCCTTAGCTTTGACTTCATATGTGAAAGGAAGCTCCAGTGAACCTATGTCTTCTGAAAATACAACTTCATTATCAACCGTTATTTCAGCTGTAAGTCCGCTGTTTAAGCCGCTCATATGCGGCCTGACAACGCGCAGATATATAAATAATATAACTGCTGCCGCTGCCAGAACGCATATAAGAATAGTATCATTTTTCTTTTTCTTATCCATACAGCCTTTTATCTGTAGAATGCACAAAACGCCTTATAGGTGTGATAGATATCAAGCTTTGAGGTTATCTCAAACGGAGCATGCATAGCAAGCACAGGAACTCCCAGATCAACGGTATCGACGTCGTTATCGCCCATAAACTTTGCGATCGTTCCTCCGCCGCCCTCATCGACCTTGCCAAGCTCGCCGATCTGCCAGATAACATTTTCCTTTTCCATGCATGCAATAACCTGACCCATAGTCTCGGCAGATGCATCATTTGAACCTGATTTGCCTCTTGCTCCGGTATATTTTGTAAGCACCGGTCCGTGGCCTAAGAAGCTGGAGTTATTCTTCTCGAAAACATCTGCAAAGGTAGGATCATAGGCTGCATTTACATCAGAAGAAAGGCATATTGAATTTCTGTAAACATTTCTTGCCTTGACACCAAAAATGTCACAAAGATCCTCAACAAAATGATCGAGAGCTCTGGAAGCCATACCTGTGTTGCCCTCTGATCCTATCTCTTCCTTATCTGTAAATACAGTTACTGTAGTATGCTCCGGCTCCTTTATTTCAAAGGCTGCCATAACTGCCGCATATGCGCAGACCTTATCATCCTGACCGTATGCACCGACCAGTGAACGGTCAAGACCGATATCTGCCGCCTTTACAGCAGGAACCATCTCTATCTCTGCCCTTGTGAAATCCTTTTCTGTCATGCCGTATTTGTCATGAAGCAGCTTAAGTGTCATGAGCTTATACGGTTCTGTAACATCATCATCCTGATAAGGAATATTTCCGACGATGATATTCAGCTCCTCTCCCTTAAGACCATCGCTTAAAGGACGCTTATTCTGCTGTGCGGAAAGGTGCGGAAGCAGATCCGAAACCACGAATTTCGGCTCATCATCATTTTCTCCTATGGAAATGTCAACGCGGTTGCCGTCCTTAAGCACTACTACGCCGTGCATGGCAAGCGGCGTTGTTCCCCACTGGTATTTTCTGATTCCGCCGTAATAATGTGTCTTGAAATATGATATCTCTGTATTTTCATAAAGAGGATTCGGCTTAAGATCAAGTCTCGGGCTGTCTATATGTGCAATGTTGAATTTAATGCCATCATCTAAAGGCTTTTTTCCAACTGTTACAAGCATGACATTTTTCTTGCGGTTCACATAGTAAAAACGATCTCCGCTTTTATATGAAGCCTTAGGATCAAAGAGCCTATAGCCTTCCTTCTTTGCCATAGCCTCAAGAGTTCTAACGCACTCACGCTCAGTCTTAGAGCTGTTCATGAATGTCTTATATCCCTCACAGAATTCGATAGAGGGTTCGATATCCTCAGGTCTTATCTGTCCGATATGTTTAAAGCTGAAGCTAAGTTCATCCTGAAGCTTCTGTCCTTCTGATTTTTCTTTATCCTTTGCCATCGGCTGCTCCTTATCATTAAAATATCAGCAAACTGCTGCCGCACTTTTATCCGAAGCCGACAGCAGTCTGACAGACACATTATATATCTTTTTTACACATTATCAAAGCTTAAGCATAAGTTCCTGACTTCTCTTTATGAAGTTCTCCATACGCTCATCATTTAAGCCGCCCCTTGAAAGAAGCGCCATGTCATAAAGCTGCTCAGCTATCTGCTTTCCTAACTCGCTGACATTTCCGGCATCATTTTCCTCCATCAGTCTCTTAACAAGCTTATTGCTGCTGTTTAACACGAGTGTCTGGGCATCATCGTTTGCACCCATATCCATTCCGTATGCTGCATACATCTTCATCATTTCCTGCATACGTCTGCCTTCTTCAGACATTGTCATTATTGACGCAACAGAATCATCCTTAAGCTTTTCGACCTTAACATCAAGCTCCTTGTCACCGAGAACGTCTCTAAAGAGCTCTATAAGCTTTTCTCCGCTCTTTTTCTCTTTTTCGTCCTTTTCGCCGTCTTCTTTAAAATCAGAGGTAAGATCAGCATCGATCCTTACAAAGCTGACATCATCACACTTCATTTCATAGAAGGAGATAAACGGCGTATCGATAGGATAGGTAAGAAGCACGGCATCCTGTCCGGCTTTTTTAAACATGCGGATATACTGACTCTGTTCCTTCTCATTAGTCACATAGTATATCTTTGCCTTTTCTTTCTTTTCCTCACTGCTGCCGTCTGCATTGTCCTTCTTAGCTGTATCAGCTCCATCCGCAGTCTCTTCAGGCGCATTAGTTTCCGAAGCATTCTCATCTGCAGAAGCTGGTAGCTTATTTGCATTTTCAACATATTCGTCAGCTGTCAGATATTTGCCGTCAAGATCCTTAAAGATCACAGCTGTCTTCATCTTTTCGCCGAACTTGTCGTCCTTTATGCATCCATACTTGATGAACGGGCTGATATCGTCCCAGTACTTCTCATAGTTTTCACGGTCGGTCTTGAACATTCCTGTGAGCTTGTCCGAAACCTTCTTTGTAATATAGTCGGATATCTTCTTGACAAAGCCATCGTTCTGAAGCGCTGATCTTGAAACATTCAGAGGAAGATCAGGACAGTCTATAACACCCTTAAGCAGCAGCAGATACTCAGGGATCACCTCCTTGATATTATCGGCTATGAATACCTGATTATTGTAAAGCTTTATGGTTCCTTCAATGTTCTCATAGGCATTGTTTACCTTAGGGAAGTAAAGAATACCCTTTAAATTGAACGGATAATCCATATTTAAATGTATCCAGAAAAGCGGCTCTCTGTAATCCTTAAATACCTTACGGTAGAATTCCTTGTACTGCTCATCTGTCACAGATGAAGGGCTTTCATTCCAAAGCGGATGTGTATCATTTAACGGCTTCGGTTCTTCAGCTTTCTTTTCTTCCTTAAAGTCTGCCTTCTTATCATCCGAAGCGTCAGAGGTTTCAGAGCCTGCCTTATCAGCAGCTTCTTTAGCCTCTTTAGCTGCCTTTTCTGCCTTTTCCTCGGCTTCCTTTTCCTCTCTTCTGACCCTTGCGGCATCGGTGAGATATATCTCGACCGGCATAAAGGAGCAGTACTTTTCAATTACCTCTCTTGCCTTATATTCATTACAGAACTGAAGCTCATCCTCTGTTATATGCAGAGTAATGGTGGTTCCGTGAGTGGTCCTTCCGCCGTCCTTCATTTCATAATCGCTGCCGTCCTCAGACATCCAGAGCACCGGCTCAGCTCCTTCCTTATAGGAAAGAGTATCTATGGTCACCTTATCTGCAACCATAAACGATGAATAAAAGCCGAGTCCGAAATGACCTATTATCTGATCCTCATTGGCCTTATCCTTATATTTTTCAAGGAAGTCTGCTGCACCTGAAAATGCCACCTGATTTATATATGAATCCACTTCATCAGCTGTCATACCGATTCCGTTATCCTCAAAGGTAATTGTCTGAGCTTCAGGATCAACTGTGACATCTATCCTGTATTTCTCATCCTCGGGAGCTGTGTATTCACCTATAAGAGAAAGCTTTTTAAGCTTTGTAACAGCATCACAGCCGTTTGAAATAAGCTCTCTGTAGAAAATATCATGATCCTGATAAAGCCACTTCTTTATTATCGGGAACATGTTTTCACTGTTAATATTTAAAGTACCTCTTTTGTCAAATCCTGACATTTTATATCATCTCCTATAATTATTATTTAAAAGCATTATATATATTATGCTTTTTATTTGTGTTTATAATGTGTCTTTTTTAGCACTTTAAGCAGTCTGCTGCTTATCAATTTTGATTTTTAAAGGCATTCCGTATTTGAGATCAGAATGCCTTATCATATACATCAAAAAAATTAACTACTGTAGAACCGGTTTCTTCGTCAAAGCTCAGATTATCCCAGAATCTTTCCCTGAACTGTATCTTATGTTCATTTCCGTAAGGTTCAAGAACATCATTTACAGCTTTGGAATTAATGGCTTTTTCAAGTCTTTCCTTTCGTTCCTTTGTCTCATCTGCCGCATAACCGTCGGTGCATTTTATAATATAGAACAGATCCCCCACCGCAAGTATATTTGATACCTGTCCTTCTTCCATGGAAAATGCCGTCTTCATTATAAGCTCATCACTGTCGTCATCCTTAAGCAGCGTTCTCTCGATCTTATCCGCCTCCGAATATCTGCTTGCCATCTGAGAAAAGCCAGCTCCGTCAATTTTTATCCTTTTAAGTATCGCCTTGGCCTTTTTCTCATCCGATGTCACTATCTGCTCTATCTTTATTACCTTGGCCTCAGAATCACTGATCTCGCTGTCCACTCCTGATGTAATGCTGTTAATGAGCTTGTTTGCCGTAAAATAATCTGTATATAAATACTGAACATCCGTTCTGTCACAGCCTATATAGGTCTTATCCGCATCGGTAAGTCCATCCATATATTTATCGGTCATCTGCCTTATAATATCTCGCTCCGAGCTTGTAACGGCAATGCCTCTTTCCTCTGCAAGCATGCATAAGAGCTTCAGCTTTTCCATATACTGCTTAACATTCTGTATCGTAAGCTTATCAAAGCCGGATCCGTTCTCTCCTACGGTTATATCCCATATGGCAGAAGAATAAGCCTTTTCATATGTATTGCGCTCATTAGCTATAAGTATCATTGCCTGTGGCTTTGTATACTCCTCTATCTGCTCTGTCTTATTTTCAAGCTCAAGTCCCTTACAGGAGCTAAGCGAAAGCAGACATAGGACTGCCGCAATGAGCGCTGTATATCTTTTTAAAATTTTTTTTAAAACTGATAACATTCTCAATAAAAACCTCTTCAGGCATCAGTATAGTCCTATAGCGATCCAATGCATAACAAGACCTATAACCACACCTAATATAGCTCCGCAGACTACCTGCAGCGGTGTATGTCCAACCAATTCCTTTAGATTCTGTTCAAAAACCTCTCCCTTCCAGCTGAAAGGGTTCTCCATAAGCATTGCATTTATGATCTTGGCCTGCTTTCCGGTCTCAAGCCTTACTCCCATGGCATCGTGCATTACTATGATAGCCAGAACAACGCTTATTGCAAATTCAAATGAATGGATACCGTATATAAATGCTGCAGATACTGCAAGCGAGCACACCGTAGAGGAATGAGAGCTCGGCATACCGCCCGAGCCTATAAGCCTTTCAGCCCTGAATTCGCCCTCTATCCTGAGATATAAAAATGCCTTTATTATCTGTGCAAGTGCCCATGCCGTAATAACGGTTATCAATATCTGGTTTCTCAAAAACCAATGTGCCATAAATTAACCTCTTTAAATTTCCCCGGTCTTATATATGACCCTGTTTAAAAAATTCCACCTTGAAAAGCTTCATTTAAGCTTGAACAGCCACGCCGCGTCTTTTACTCTTGCCTTTTTTGGCCAGTTCCTTCATCTCCAGAGCATTATCATATACCACCTTTGTGAGTTCTGCTCCTCCCAAAAGCCTTGCAAGCTCGCTGCGTGAGCCTTCTTCATCAAGTCTTGTTATCTCAGTTATATTTCTGCCGTCAATTTCCTCTTTCTTTATCACAAAGTGCGTGTCTGCCATTGCAGCTATCTGAGGCAGATGTGAAACACATATTACCTGATGATCCATGGCGATCACATCCATTTTCTCGGCAACCTTCTGAGCTGTTCTTCCGCTTATTCCTGTATCGATCTCATCGAATATAAGAGTCGGCATATCATCGGTTTTTGCAAGTACGGTTTTTATGGCAAGCATAACTCTTGAAAGCTCACCGCCCGAAGCAACCTCGCTCAAAGGCTTCATGCTTTCACCCGGATTAAGAGCCGATATAAAATAAACATCATCAGCTCCGTCCTCAGCCGGCTTCTTTTCTGCAAAAGCCATATCTATTGAAGCCTTTTCAAAACCAAGCTCCTTAAGCTCTGCACTTATAGCCTTGCCAAGCCTTGCAGCTCCTTTTTTTCTTTTTTCCGTCAGCTGTCCGCACAGCTTTATAAGCTCCGCTTCAGCTTTTTCAAGTGCTTTTTCCGCCTTACGCTTGTTATCCTCATAATCCTCAAGCTCTTTAAGTCGTGCTGCGATATTGTCTCTGTATTCTTCTATATCGCTCAGCGTCTTTCCGTACTTTGCCTCAAGGCCTCTGATAAGATCCAGTCTTCTTTCAGTTTCGTTAAGTACCGATTCATCGACCTCCAAAGCATCGGCATAAGCACCGATATCCTTTACGCAGGTCTCTATAAGTGACTGTGCATCCAAAAGCTCATCATATATATCCTTAAGCCCGTCATCATAGCGCATGGCACTGTCAATATCGGCAACTGCTCTTTCCAGCTCAGTGCTTTCAAGATTTCTGTATGCGCTTCCGATACCGTCAAGGATATTTTTGGCATTATTAAGCTTTTTATAAAGCTGTGAAAGCTCTTCTTCCTCTCCGTCTTTTATAGCCGCTTCATCTATCTCGTTAAGCTCATATGAAAGAAGGTCAGTTTCTCTGAGCCTTTCCTTTTCATCCATATCAAAGCTCTCGGCTCTTTTTAAGGCTTCCTTGTATGCCTTAAATGCCTCTATAGTCTTTTTCTTTAGTGGAATGACTTCATCAGCCATATATTCATCCAGTATCTTAAGATGCTGTTTCCTGTCCATAAGCGTGTGAAACTCATTCTGGCCATAGATATCTATGAGCATAGAGGTGATCTCGGCAAGCTTTCCGAGTGTGACTGTTTCATCATTCACTCTGCTTACACTTCGTCCCGGCATTATCTTGCGGCTGATCACTATCTCTCCATTATCATCAGGATATACCGATAATTCCTTAAGTCTTTCCCTTCTCGCATCGTCTTCAATACTGAAAATAAGCTCTATATATGCGTATTCCGCCCCTCTTCGAATGATATCGCCCTTTATCTTTGCTCCGAGTGCCAGCATAGCAGAATCTATAATAACAGATTTACCGGTACCGGTTTCTCCGGTCAATATATTTAAGCCTCTGTCAAATTCAACAGAAGCTTTTTTTATAAGCGCAATATCCTTTACATTAAGTTCAAGCAGCATATATATTTTTCTCCGCTCAGTTATCTACTATCGCTCTTATCTTTTTCATAACCTCAAGACAGCCGTCTACAGTACGTATAGCTATCATTATAGTATCATCGCCGGCAATGCAGCCGACCACCTCTCTGAAATCCATTGCATCAATAGCGGCAGCAACAGCCATAGCCATTCCGGATACTGTTTTTACAACAAGTATGTTTTGTGCCATATCCATTGAAATATAGCCGTTTTTAAGAATACTTATGTATTTATGAGAAAAATCAACATTTCCGGAAACAGCTCTGTATACAGATCTGCCGTTTGATTCTGTTACCTTTGTAAGCTTGAGTGCTCTTATGTCTCTGGATACTGTGGCCTGAGTGACATCATAACCCTCCTCGTTGAGCCTTGCGCACAGCTCTTCCTGAGTCTCAATATCATACTTGCCGATAAGTTCTATAATTTTCGCCTGTCTGCCGACCTTCATTATTCTGTCCTCTCAGACTGTTCTCATTCGCTCTCTAAGGGTATCAAGGAATGAAGTCTCTTTGAATTTTATAAATTTCATCGTAGTTCTGGATCTTGTGACTGTCAAAACATCACCGTTTTCAAGTGGTGTAGCATCCGCGCCGTCACAGGACACCAGCTGGGTTTCATTTTTAGGTATTATCTTGATCCTGTCATCTGCAGAAAGCACCATTGATCTGGTGTTTATCGAATGCGGACAGATAGGAGTCAGTATCAGAAGCTTCGCCGAAGGCTCTGCTATAGGACCTCCTGCCGACATTGAGTATCCTGTTGATCCTGTCGGGCTGGAAACCAAAAATCCGTCTGCTCTGTAGGAATTCAGGAAAGTATCATTAACATAGACCTCATATTCCATCATGCGCACTGTGTCATTTTTGCACATGAGCACATCATTTAGCGCAAAGTCCTTATATATAAGCTTGCCGTTTCTTTCTGCGCGTGCCGAAAGCATCATGCGTTCCTGGATCTTGAAATCATCATTTACAAGTCTGTCTGTAAATGAATCATAATCCGTAAGCTCTGATATCTCTGTCAGATAACCCATATGTCCGCGGTTAATGCCTATAAAAAGCACCGAGCCGCCGAATGCCGCTCTTGCTGCTCTGAGCATTGTTCCGTCTCCGCCTATGGTTATAACGCATTCCACATCTTTCGGGATCTTAAAGCCTCTTTCTAAAAAGCCCTCATGTGTATCGCAGGAAACAAAGTCGTAACGCTTCAGACTCTTAATTATGCTTTTTTTAGTTTTTTCTATTTGCTTAGCGCTCTTTAGATCGTTCTCGCTGACAATTATGTAAAAATTCTTCATTATTTATCAAGTTCGCCGTGTGCCTCATCCACCAGCTTTTTTACTGCAGCTTCATCAGGCTTTACACAGCTTTCATCAGGGTCATTAGTAATATACATGAGGTATTCAATATTTCCCTCAGGGCCTTTTATAGGACTGAAAGTAAGTCCTTTAATACCGAAGCCAAGTTCCAAAGCAAGGCCTGTAATACGATTAACTACGGATTCGTGAACCTTCTTATCTCTTACGACTCCCTTTTTACCGACCTCTTCTCTTCCAGCTTCAAACTGCGGTTTTATAAGGCACACCATCTCACCGCTTTTCTTAAGAAGCGGCTTCGCTGCCGGAAGAACCTTATCAAGAGAAATGAAAGAAACATCCACCGAAGCAAAATCAAGCTCTTCTCCGCCTATATCCTCCGGTTTTATATATCTGATATTGGTCTTTTCCATACATACGACTCTGTCGTCATTTCTAAGCTTCCATGCAAGCTGTCCGTGACCTACATCTACCGCAAACACCTTAACTGCTCCGTTTTGCAGCATACAGTCGGTAAAGCCGCCCGTAGAAGCGCCTATATCCATGCAAATAAAGCCGTCAAGTCTTAAGCCAAATTTGTTTATGGCCTTTTCAAGCTTCAGGCCGCCTCTTGAGACATATTTAAGTCCCTGTCCTCTGACCTCAATATTAAGAGTGTCATCATCTGCAAAAACAGTTCCGGCCTTATCCTCCTTCACTCCGTTCACATATACGATGCCGCTCATAATAATGCTTTTCGCCTTTTCACGGCTCTCAGCATAGCCTTTTTCAAATATTAATACATCAAGTCTTTTTTTATTCGTCATCAGGATCTTCTGTTAACAAGTGATCTGAGAAGCTCTGTAAGGAAAGGATAGTCTCCTATTTCCTCTACGATCTCAATCGCTCTGTTTGTATATTTTTCAACGTCCTCACGTGACTTTTCCATGCCGTAATACGTGAGCCAGGTTATCTTTCCGTTTTCTTCATCTGAGCCTATTGGCTTTCCGAGCTCAGCCTCTGTGCTGGTCACATCCAGAATGTCATCCTCTATCTGGAATGCCATACCTATGCAGTCCGCAGCTTCCTCAAGCTTTGCAACAGTTTCCTCGCTTGCTCCCGCAAGCACTGCTCCTATCATAAACGAGCCTTCAATAAGAGCTCCGGTCTTAAGCTTATAAATAAACTCAAGCTGTTCCTTTGTCGGCTGTTTTCCTGTAAGCTGAACATCCACAGTCTGTCCGCCTATCATTCCGAAAATACCGGTCTTTTTTGCAAGTATCTCTATGGCCTTTGACTTCAATTCAGGTGCTGCCTCTGATTTGGAAGCTGTTTCAAATGCATATATCATGAGTCCGTCACCTGCAAGCGTACCCATATCCTCTCCAAACTTGGCCCAGGTACTCGGGACACCTCTTCTTAAGGTGTCATTGTCCATGCAAGGAAGATCGTCATGAACCAATGAAGACGAATGTATCATCTCCATAGCAGCCATAAACGGAAGTATGTTTCTTTTATCCTGCTCGTTAAGCTCCTTATCGGCACGGCCGCAGCAGAGCAGATATGCAGATTCGATCATTATCGGCCTTAATCTTTTTCCGCCGTTTATTACTGAATAATTGCAGGCCTCAAGTATGGTCTTTTGAAAGCCTGATTCCTCCGGAAGAAACTTAAGTATTCCGTCAGTAACGATTTGTGTTTTATTTTTCAGCTGTTCTTTGAAATCCATGATCATTCCTCTTCGCTGAGAATTTTAATTCTCTTTTCGACCTTATCTATACTTTCACTGACCTTTTTTACAAGTCCGATCCCTTCCTCGTACAGCTTAAAGCTCTCTTCGAGTCCGGTTTCATCATCTTCCATTTTATCAAGTATCTCCTGAAGCTTGCTAAAGCTTTCCTCGATAGTCAGCTCTTTTTTATCTGCCATAGTTTATTTCCTCAGCCGATAATGCACGGCACTCTATTTTTCCGTCTGCAACATAGGCGCTTATAAGGTCTCCCTCTGTCACATCCAGAACACTTTTTACAGCTTTTTTCTCGGAATTCATAAGATATCCGTAGCCGCCGCTCATCTTCTTTAAAGGGGAAGCACCGTCAAGCCTCGAGATACTAAGCTTAAGCTCATGCTTTCTGTCTGAAAGCTTTCTGTCTATGCATTCTGAAAGATCCGTTTTTATAATGCTTAAACGTTCCTTTTCATGATCCTTCTTCTGTACAGCAGCTCTGTAAAGTCTCAGCTTTATTTCTGAAAGTCTATCCTTTTTGTGAGATAACACTGTCTGTGGTGACAGCCTCTTAAGTCTTTCCTCATAGGCACTCAGTCTGTGTACCGTAATGCTTTTCTTATGCTCAAGAGTTACTCTTAACGCCGATAATGCTGCCGCAAACTGTTCTTCAAAATCTGCATATTCAAAATTCGCCAGTTCTGCCGCTGCAGATGGTGTCGGCGCTCTCATATCCGAAACAAAATCCGCGATGGTAAAGTCCGTTTCATGTCCCACCGCCGATATAACCGGTGTCTTTGCTTCAAATATAGCTTCAGCGACATCTTCCTCATTAAATGCCCAGAGATCCTCGATAGAACCGCCTCCGCGTCCTATTATAATGACATCAAGTCCCATTTCATCAAGACGTCTTATACCTTTTACAATACTCTCCTTTGCT
Source organism: Lachnospiraceae bacterium (assembly GCA_022768465.1). Classification (GTDB taxonomy): domain Bacteria; phylum Bacillota; class Clostridia; order Lachnospirales; family Lachnospiraceae; genus Avilachnospira. The sequence continues at coordinate 37,134 of JALELZ010000011.1, read as the reverse complement.
CCTGTACCCTGAACAAGCGCCGGATAAAGAATAAGCTCTGCATACGGATTTCTTCTTGAGCTGATATTTATTATGTCCTGAATTGCAGCTCCAGTAGGTGCCGTAACAATGCCTATACGCATACAGTATGCAGGTATGGGCTTTTTGTAGAGCGGATCGAACATGCCCATATCCTCAAGCTTATTCTTAAGCTCAAGGTATTTTTCATAAAGCTCACCTGCTCCGGAAAGCGCTGCCGTCCTGACATACAGCTGATAGCTTCCGCCCTTTTCGTAGACACTTATCTGTCCGGTGGCCTCGATCTGCTGACCGTCCTTCATTATAAAGGTAAGACCATCTCTTGAGCTCCTGAACATAACGCAGTTTATCTGCGCTTCGCTGTCCTTTAAGGTAAAATAAATATGCCCCGAACCGTGATATTTGCAGTTTGAAACCTCTCCCTTTACACGAATACGCTTTAAGACAAAATCTCTTTCGAACATGCCTTTAATATATCCGTTTATCTGTGAGACGGTATAAAAATCAGCCATTTATCCTTCTCAGGCAAAGTGTGCCAGCATGCCGTTAATAAATGAAGGTGCATCCTGATTGCAGTATTCCTTTGCAAGCTCTACCGCTTCGTTGATTGCTACCTTTACAGGAATGGATTCATCATATCTTATCTCATATACAGCAAGTCTCAGTATATTGAGCTCTGCCTTTCCCATACGATTTGTCTTCCAGCCCTCTGCTACGGCATTTATCTCTTCATCAAGCTGAGTAAGCATATCTCCGATTGCAGAAGCCTTGGTGAATATGTAATCAGTTTCATCTTCTGTCAGTGGTTCATCGCAGGATTTAGTAAGATAGTTTTTCACTATCTCCTCCGGCACGATGCCGTTTTCTGTCTCAAGCTGTGTATCTATGCTGAATACAGCCTTAAATACCTGTTCTCTGAGTTCGTGTTTCGTCATATTCAAGCATTCTCCGGTACGTTTACTCCGGCAATGGTGACATTTATCTCACTTACACCAAAGCCTGTCATATTTTCTACTGTTGTTCTTACCTTATCCTGAACTCTCTTGCAAACATCAGGAATATGGCATCCGTAATCTACGATGATTGCAAGATCAAACTTAACATCATCTCCTGATACTACCGCCTTAACACCCTTTCCAAGTGTTTTTCCGCCTAACTTTGCAAAGATCTCATTTGTCACATTGCCGGCCATAGCCGAAACTCCGTCAACATCCATAGCTGCAAGCGCAGCAATGCTTCCGATCACATCATCGGCTATCTTAATGTTGCTTTTGAAATTACTCTCAGTGCTTGTATTATTATCTGCCATAGAAGCCTCCTTGTTCTGCAGTGTATAATCATTTTTATAGTCTAATAGTATACCACAGTTTTTTATGTTTATGCATGATTTATGCATTTCAAACATATATCTTGTCCTTTATCCTGTCAAATGATGCCTGCTTTATACCGCTTACATTCATAAGCTCATCAATACTTTTAAAGCCTCCCGATGAGTTTCTGTAGCTGATAATGTCTTCAGCTCTTTTTTCGCCGATACCTTCAAGGCTCATAAGCTCTTCCTTTGCGGCAGTATTTATATTGACCATACCTTCATGTCTTTTTGCATCCGCGTCCGCTTCTGCTTTAGCAGTGACCACGGCCTCGGAAAGAGCCTTTTCAAGATAGCCTTCCTGGCATATCGCATAAAGCTCATCTCTTACCGCAGCTCTCACCACTTCATTGATAGTGTCTTTCTGAAAATCATTAAAATCTGCCGGTGCAGGCTCTGAAACTCCATGATCAGCATTATCCTCAAAGGCCACTATTGGCTCATCATATCTGCTTTCCTTCATATAAAAAGCAGCCGATGCCAATACACCGACTGCAAGTATTATATATTTTAGTTTTATGAATTTTTCCATATATGAGTCCGACCGGAAATCAGCTCATATTTATCTTACTATAGCCTGACTCTGTTTTCAAGCTTCCTCTGAATCATTCTTCTTTGCTAATGCAGCTTCGAGCATGACTTTGAGCTCTTCAGGAGTAAATTCGTATTTCTTGCCGCAGAAGTGACAGCTCATCTCGACATTCTTACCCTCATCGATAAGCTCCTTTAAGTCCTTTTCGCCTATGCTGAGCAATGCCTTTGCAACTCTTGTTCTGCTGCAGTCGCATTCATAACGGCAGTCCATGTGCTCGTTTATCTTAAGACCAAACTCTCCGAGCACTTCCGAAAGGATATCCTCAGGAGACATTCCCTTATCAAGCATAGAAGTAATGCCGTTAAGTGAATTAATCTTATTTTCAAGCTTCTCTGCAAGCTCATCGTCTGCTCCGGGCATAAGCTGTATAATAAAGCCGCCTGCCTGTTTTACGGTATTATCCTTATTCATAAGCACTCCGAGTGCCACCGATGATGGTATCTGCTCAGAGGTTGCATAATAATACGTAAGATCCTCTGCTATTTCTCCTGATATAAGAATAGTCTGTCCGATGTAAGGCTCCTTAAGTCCGATATCCTTAATTACCGAAAGAACACCCAGATCGAGAGCTCCGCCAACATCAAGCTTTCCTTTATCATTAGGAGGAAGATCTACACAAGGGTTTCCTACATAGCCCTTAACGTGACCGTTTCTGTCCGCCGTAACTAAGAGTCCCTTTATAGGTCCCTGACAGTCTATCTTAATAGTAATAAGATCTCTGTCATCCTTCATATCAGAACCCATCATTACTCCTGCAGTCAAAAGTCTGCCGAGTGCTGCTGTCGCTACAGGGTAGGTTCCGTGTATATCTTTTCCTTCTTCAACTATATTTCTTGTTGTTGCCGCAAAGGCTCTGATCATTCCGTCAGCTGCCGTAGCTCTGACCATATAATCCTTGTATTCATTTGCCATTATTATCATCTCCTTTTGCTCGCGGCCTTTTTAGCATTTTCACGCATCAAGCGTGATATTAATTGTATTCTTCAGTCAAACGAGTGTATTGTTCATTTTGTTTTTATTCACTGATAGCTGTCTGATCTTCTGTTTTATCAAAATTTCTAAGCAGCTGTATCTCTTCTTCGGTAAGCGGTCTGTATTCTCCTGCACCAAGCTCGGCATCAAGTGCGATAGGTCCCATCGAAATACGCTTAAGCTCCTTGACCTTCAGTCCTCCTGTTGCAAACATGCGCTTTATCTCGTGATAGCGGCCCTCTCTTATCGTTATAAAACAGGTAGTATCGGAAAGTCGTGTTATTTCACACGGAAGTGTAGGCTTTTCATCACCTATATCAATGCCTCCCATAATACGCTCTGCTTCTTCAGTTGAAAGCCTTCCGTCAAGCTCGACATAATAGGTCTTATCGACATGTTTTTTCGGTGAGAGCAGTCTGTGTGCAAGATCTCCGTCGTTGGTTATTATCAGGAGTCCTTCCGTATCCTTATCAAGTCTGCCGACAGGAAACAGATCATCCCTTATCTTTTCCTGTATCAGCTCTGTCACACATTTTTGCTTTGAACGGCTTGAATCTCTTGTAGCCGATATTACGCCCTTTGGCTTATTGAGCATATAGTATTCAATTTTCGCATAAGCCACTTTTTCGCCTTCAATGTCGACAACATTATTTTCCCCATCGATCTTCATTGCCGGATCAGTAACTATAACGCCGTTTACGCTCACCTTTTTTGATGAAATCAGCTTTTTAACCTGTGTTCTTGTACCTTTACCTGTTTCCGAAAGAAATTTATCAAGTCTCATTAAAAATAAAATCTGTCTCCGCTCAATTATTAATTCTTATATATGTCCTGAAGGAATAATGCAGTCCGCTCTCTGAGGTCTGAAGCTCGCCTTCTTCCTGAAGCTTCCAGTCATCCGCCTTATTAAGACACGGATAATAGGTGTCCGCCTCAAGCTTTGAATCATTTACAGTTACAAGACATTTATCGCACTCCGGAAGGAACAGATTGTAAATGATTGCTCCTCCAATAATAAATATCTCGTCAGAGTATTGCTTATGTAAATGCTTCGCTTCCTCATCACTGCCGCAGCCGGCTTTTTCGTTAGCTTTAAATGCATCGCTTATAAGGCTTGCAAGCGAAAGCACCTCCTCCTTAGTCTTAATTATCACAAGAAAGGTGTGCTTTTCAGATGCCCTGGCATTATTTCTGGTAAGCTCTTCATTTTCCAAGGCAGCTTTTATTATATGATCTGCAGCAAGACCTCTTGAAGCTTCGTCAAGCTCATCGAAGATGAACACTTCGTCTGCGCCGTCCCTGCTTTCAGGCTTTATCCTGCCGGGATCTCCCGTCATTACAATATTTATCCTGCCCTTAAGAGGTTTCATTCCAGGGAAGCTCTCAAGAGTCTTTCTTCCCATTATGACAGTTTTCCCTGATGTTGCAGTCCTGAAAAACTTCATATCCTCCGGGATATTCACAAGCAGATCACCGTCACAGCCTATGCCCCAGTTTTCATTAACATTTACTATAGATATCATAATTATCTCAAAGTATTCCTGATATTTTTTAACTTTATATCGCGATAGGTATATTCTTTATCTGCTCGCCTGTTACATAATCCGTAAGCTCAATGTCATCCTTTGTGAAATCATAGAAGTTCTTAACCTCAGGGTTAAGCTTAAACTTAGGTGCCGGATGAGGCTCACGGCTTATAAGCTCTTCAACAAGCGGAACATGTCTGTCATATATATGTGCATCAGCTATCATATGCACAAGCTCGCCGACCTCCATATCGCTTACCTGAGCCATCATGTGCACAAGAATCGCATACTGTACAACATTCCAGTTATTTGCCGCAAGTACGTCATTTGAACGCTGGTTAAGCACAGCATTCAGCACAAGCTTTCCTGTCTCCTTATTCTTAGTACAGTTAAAAGTCATACTGTAAGCACAAGGATAAAGATTCATCTCATGCAGATCCTGGAAATTGTAAATGTTTGTCATGATACGGCGGCTGTAAGGATTGTTTTTAAGGTCAAACAGCACTCTGTCCACCATGTCGAACATTCCTTCCTTATACTGATGCTTTATACTCATCTGATAGCCATATGCCTTGCCTATGCTGCCTGTCTCATCAGCCCACTCATCCCAGATATGAGCGTTGAGGTCATGTATGTTATTGGACTTTCTCTGCCATATCCACAAAAGCTCCTCGGCAGCGGTTTTAACTGCTGTTTTTCTGAGCGTAAGAGCAGGGAATTCCTTTTTCAGATCATAGCGATTGCATACACCGAACTTCTTAAGCGTATAAGCAGGCGTTCCGTCCTCCCAATGCGGTCTTACCTTCTCACCTGTGGTGTCCTGACCTCCGTCAAGAATATCTCTGCACATTTTTATAAAAACATCATCAGCATAAGCCATTGTAATTTCCTCCGAAGTCTTTTATACGGCTTCAAAAAAATCTATAAGCCGAAAACTATTTTAACATAAAAAGCTGCAGATTTGTTTAACACAGCTTATAATGTTTCTTCAAAGTAATCTAAAAATAAAAAACAGGTACAGAAAAATCCGGACCCCCATAGGGATCCGGATCCGAGCTTAATGCACCAGAGAAGGCTCGAACTCCCAACCTTTCGGTCCGTAGCCGAACGCTCTATCCAATTGAGCTACTAGTGCATCGTCATTCAAGACGCATATAGTATTATATGCATAAACTATAATAATGTCAAGCAGTGTATAAATTATTTTCTTTAATATATTCTGCTACCGCTTTCGGCACAAGACTGCTGATATCAGCACCGTCGGTTATAAGCCTTCTGATGTCTGTGCTTGATATCTGCGGAAGCTCTGCTTCTGCAAGCTCAACCTTAGCGCCTCTGCGCTCAAGGTATCGTACTGCCGAGGCAATGTCATTTCCAAGACTTCCTGCTCTTTTGAAGGCAAGAATGTTGGCAAGTTCAAATATTCTTGCAGCACCGACCCAGGACGCCATACTCATTATCGCATCGCCGCCTGCCATAAAATAAAGCTCATCCTCCGGAAGCTCGGCCTTAAGCTGTTCTATGGTATTAACAAGAAAGCTGTAACCCGGTCTTGATATTTCTATATCGCTGACCTCTATGCAGTTGCTTCCCAGTCTCTCCTTAAGCTCTCTGGCCGCAAGCTTTGTCATCATGAGTCTGTCGGCTGAAGCTACTCTGACATTTTTATGCGGAGGATCACCGTTAGGTATCAGTATAACACGGTCAAAATCGCATTGTTCCACTGCTGCCAAAGCCATGCCCATATGGGCATTATGAGGCGGATCAAAGGTTCCGCCCAATATGCCTGTTTTTTTCTTATTTATGCCGGATCTCATCTTTCTTTTATCTTTGTCAGAAGATCTCCCTCTGCACTGAATTCAAGCTCAAAAGGCTCACTGACAATGCTTATTTCGTCTATTTTTTCAGCTTCAGGTATCATAGCCTCAGAGATAAGAATGTGTTCTATCTCCAGCGAATTGTCTATCATAATAATCCTTGGAGCATCATAATCTATGTCCAGCGAGCTTGCCACAGCTGCCTGCATTACTTCCTTGTCATTGTCCATAATCATAGGAAACATGTAGCAGGAGGTATTGTAGCTTGTGATGCCGTTAGGATATGTGTCGTCCATACTTACTTTGTTAAAGAACCTCTTTGGTGCAAGATCAGCTCTTCCCATACCGGTTGCATTGCCGTGAGACTCATCACTTATATCAAGTATGCAGAGTCTCTGTGAGCTTATTCCCATCTTAAGCTTTGGATTTGCGCAGCGTCCGACTACATTAGGATCCATGCCGGCACCTGTGTAGTTCTTTCCTATTGCTCTTACAAGCAGAACATCACAATCCTTAAAATAAAGCTTACCCATGGCAGCCTTTGCTTCCTTTAAAAGCTTCGGTTCCTCTGACTCTATCTTTTCCGCAGGAAGGACCGCGAGCTTAAAGGTCTTGTCAAATGCATTTTCAAGCAGAGCTACTCCGCATATAACATTGACATTTTTAATGACAGACTTGCCTATGGTCTCTATCCTCTGTGACATAAAGTCATCGCCCTTTGCATGACAGGTATAAGCGCCGTGCTGCTTTCCTAAGCCTATGGCAATGATCTTCATCAGTCCGGATTCAAACGGTCCGTTAAAGCTCGTATGTGCCTTTACTCTGTTGCAGAGGATAATGCCGTCTGCCTCGTATGCATTCTTATCTATATGCACCTCAAGACCGTCTACCGTATCGACATGAACGGTTTCCATGGAAGAAAGAATAGGACAATTCATAGTCTCTTCAGTTATTCCAAGGCTTTCGAGAAGCGCCTTCTGCCCCTCAGCAACAGCTCCTCCGTGTGAGCCCATTGCAGGAACTATAAATGGCTCTCCGCCATGTGCTTTGACCCAGTCTGCAATGCTTCTCAGCATCATCGGCATATGGTCAATTCCTCTGCTGCCGGCTGTGATGCATATACGCTGTCCCGGTTTAACTCTTCCTTCTATCTGCTTTATCTGCTCTGCAAAGCTCTCAGCTACCTCCACATCTGAAAGCTCCGAATGCGGAAAGCTTTGGTCCACCCTTACGAATCTTGGAAGCTTTATATGTGAAATAAGCTTGGTTGAAGTTGACATCCCCTTCCTGCCTCCTTTTTATCCAATGCAATGCTTAAACACCGTATTAAAATTTAAAGCCTTACTCTCTTTCTTCTTTTTCCTCTTCCGGCAATATAAATTCCTTTAGAAGAATATCTCTCATGATCCTACAGTGATCTACAAGCACCTTATTTATGAGTTCCTTATCTCCGGTATAGAAGGCTGTTATGATCCTCTGGTGGTCATATGAAGCCCTTTTATCCGGTGAATTATTGACAACATAATATATGTATCTATGCAGCAGCACCTGCAATGGACCCACGATTCGGTACCATGCGTCAAGCAGCAGGCTATTGTTCGCTGCCTTTATGATACATGTATGGAAATCCATATCGGCAATAACAAACGCAAGTCCGTCAAACGGTTCTGATTTTGCTATTCCATGGCTCTCCTCGTCTTTATTCTTAAGCATGTCGGCTATAGCCGCAGGATCCTCCATAAGCTCAAGCGCACTTGACTCAAGGCATGATCTCATATCATATATTTCCTTGACATCATGTGAGGAATACTTAGCTACCCTTGTGCAGTGACTGCTTTCTCTGTCTAAGAGTCCGTCCTTATTAAGTATAGAAATGGCTTCTCTTATTACTGTTCTGCTTACTCCGAGGCTTTCGCTTAGCTCACTTTCGGTTATTCTGGTTCCTGCTTTTAACTTATTCTCAATGATGGACTTTCTGAGCTCATTTGTCACCTGCTGACTTAGTGAGGTAAACCCTATTACTGAAAATCTGTTAGTATCTGCCGCCATATTAATCGTTTCCTTTTCTTATTTCTCTCCTTCCGGGTTCTCAAAAGATGCAGCTCCCTTAGGGTATTTTTCAAAAACTGCCTGTGCCATTGCCTTGCTGATATCCTCAACTCCTGCTCCGATATGCATTTCCTTTATGCAGGCCTCCATTGCTGCCTTTGCCTCCTGGAACGGTCCCGGTACGTTAATGAACAATGCATTATCCTTTTTGCCGCAGACAAGCTTACTCCACATATGGCCGTTTTTGCCGTATATTTCTCTTGCAGAGTACTCATCAAGGTATCTTACAAGTGCGGTATGAGTAAAGTCTCTGCCAAGAGTCTTTGAAAATCTGTGTCCGCCGCCGCTGCCGCCGATAAGAACTATAAGATCAGCGCCTGTTTCAGCAGCTTCGCATATTCTCTTAAAAATAGCATCCTCTTCGTCTATTATAGGTGCTGTTCTTGTGACTTCGGCATCAGGCCACTCTGCTACTATCTGTCTCATCATCTCCGGAGCATCCAGATCGCGGACTATACCTTCTAATATTTCATTGCCGGTAGGCAGTATGTAAGCCTTCATCCTCTCTTTATCCACCTTTCCATCGGGCAGTCAGATATCGGCTCGTCCGGTATATTATCGAAATCAACAGGTACGATCTTGTCACTGCAGCTAAGCTGTGTAAGATCACTTACAGTTATACCCTCTGCGAGTGCCAAAGCATCTATAACTCCGTCTGCATTTTTTCTTACCTGCTCAGGCTCGATGTCGTAAACATCCATCTCTATGGAGCTTCCTGTAACACCTATAACTCTGACATATGCCTTAAGCTTATCAGAAAGCAGATCCTCAACCTCTGTAGTGCTCATCCCTTTAACATTAAGACCGGATATCTTTAAAACAGATTTATCCGCATAAGCAATAATATACTCTTCTGCCATTGTATCTCCTTCTCCTTACGGATTTTTTTTATAATTTTCCATGCCATTGTAGCACATAATGTGCTATGGCGGTACGGAAAAATGTATACAAAAAACATTTGTTATTGTGTGTGAAAAGCAATATCCGTTCGGAAATTATTTGATATAACGCACTGCGGCCGGAACAAATGTCCGACCGCAGAAAAGCTTTTATTTACTGAAACATTACGCACTTTACAAAATGTCCAGGGCTTACCTCTTTAAGCTCAAGCTCTTTTCCTGTACATTCAGGCTTTGCGAACGGACATCTCGTCGCGAATCTGCAGCCGGGCTTAGGATCGATAGGACTTGAGATCTCACCCTTTATCGTACTTTCTATAGACCTGTTCTTAAGATTCGGAACCGGAATAGCGGCTAAAAGTGCCTGTGTATAAGGGTGAAGCGGCTTTTCAAAAAGCTCATCTGTAGGTGCCTTTTCTATACACTGTCCAAGGTACATAACTGCGATATCATCTGATATATGCTTAACTACCGAAAGATCATGAGTTATAAACATATATGTGAGTCCCATGGTATCCTGAAGATCCATTAGAAGATTGAGTATCTGTGCCTGAATGGATACGTCAAGTGCCGAAACAGGCTCGTCACAGACTATGAACTGCGGATCTAATGCCAATGCTCGTGCAACACCTATTCTCTGTCTTCTTCCTCCGTCAAGCTCATGCGGATATGAAACATAGAAGCGTTCATCCAATCCGACTATGTTCATAAGCTCAAAAACTCTTTCGTCTATAGCCTTATTTCCGCTTATGGTTTTCATAACTCTGATAGGCTCTGCTATAAGCTGACCTACCGACATACGCGGATTAAGTGAAGACGAAGGATCCTGAAAGATTATCTGTGCATTTTTTCTGAATTCATGCATCTTCTTTCCGGTCACATGAGTCACATCTTCTCCGTTAAACAGTATCTGGCCTTCCGTAGGCTCGGTAAGTCTTAAAATTGAACGTCCGAGTGTTGTTTTTCCGCAGCCTGATTCTCCTACTACTCCGAGAGTTTTTCCCTTTTCTATAGTGAAATTGACGTCATCCACCGCATGGAGGGTACCCTTGCCTGTTTTGAAATATTTTTTCAGACCTATAGTCTGTAAAAGAGGTGCAGACATCAGTTATTACCTCCTTCTTCCTTAACATCCTTAAACAGATGACATTTGATCATATGACTTGGTGAAAGCTGATATACCTCAGGCTCCTTTGTGAGACATTCTTCATGACATTCAGGACAGCGCGGATGGAATTTGCAGCCCTTAGGAAGATCTGCCGGATCCGGCATAAGTCCCTGTATAGGATGAAGTCGTTCTGTCTTTACCGTAAGATCAGGTATTGAACCGAAAAGTCCTACTGTATACGGATGATGGTATTTGCTTTCAAAAATGTCTTCTATATCTCCGTCTTCTATGATTTCTCCGGCATACATGATTCCTGCTCTGTCGCAAATCTTTGCAACAATACCAAGGTCATGAGTAACCATGATCATAGCTGTATTGAATTCTTCCTTAAGATCCTTCATGAGCTTCAGTATCTGAAGCTGAATAGTTACGTCAAGAGCTGTAGTAGGCTCATCTGCAAGAAGCAGCTCAGGCTGACACGCAAGTCCCATAGCGATGACGATTCTCTGCTTCATTCCTCCTGAAAACTGATGAGGATATTCTCCCTTTCTTTCAGGGAGAAGCCCTACAAGCTTGAACATGTCGTCAACACGCTTTTCAATATCAGCCTTTGACATTCCAGGATTGTGAAGTTCAATCTCCTCTGCGACCTGATCTCCAACCGTAAGGACCGGATTCAGTGAAGTCATCGGATCCTGGAATATCATAGCGCACTGGCTTCCTCTGAAGGCTTCAAGTTCTTTTTCTGTAAAATCAGGAACATTCTTTCCGTCAAAGAATATTTCTCCCTTGGTTATCTTGCCGACTCTGTCAGGAAGCAGCTGCAGTATGGATTTACATGTAGTTGTTTTTCCTGCTCCGGTCTCTCCTACAAGACCATAAGCCTCGCCTCTGTTGACAGTCAGGTTTACGCCGTTTAAAGCGTGAACCAAGGCATCATCTGTTTTAAATTCTACCCATAGATCTTTTATTTCAAGTAATTTATCAGCCATTGATGAAATCCCCTTCCTTAGTTCTTCATCTTAGGATCGAGTGCGTCACGAAGTCCGTCACCGATAAGAGTGATCGATAGTGCCGTAAGAACTATGGCAATACCCGGTGCGTACATAAGGTACGGATAGTTAAGCATATAGTTCTTTGCCTCGGAAAGCATAGCTCCCCACTCAGGTGCAGGAGGCTGTATTCCCATTCCGATAAAGCTGAGTCCTGCAATAAGTATGATGGATTTACCCATTGTAAGAGTTCCCTCAACTATAAGTGTACCCATTGCATTAGGAAGGATATGCTTGAAAATGATCCTGGATTTCTTGGTATCGCAGGCTCTTGCCGCCTCGATAAAATCCTGGTCCTTAAGAGTGATTACCGATGATCTTATGATACGCGTCATCTTTGGTATCTGACCGAGCGATATCGCAACTATAAGGTTAGGAATAGAATTTCCGAATGCAGCAACGATCGAGATCGCCATAAGTGTCATAGGAATCGCAAAGAATACGTCCAATACTCTCATGATTATCTGATCATAAATGCCTCCGAAGTAACCTGCCGATGCACCCAAAACTGCACCAACAGAAAGTGAAAGCACCATAACTCCAAGTCCGCAAAGGATAGAATATCTTGCACCCCAGAGCAGTCTGCATAAAATGTCTCGTCCGAACTGATCGGTTCCAAGAATATGAGCAGCACTGCTTGTCTGGAATTTATCCATAATGTTCTGCTTTATAACCTGAGTTCTGTAATCTATGAACAAAGGCGTAGAAATTGATACAATCACTATAATAAGAAATACTGCAAGTCCGAAAAGTGCAAGCTTGTTCTTCTTATATCTTATCCATATCATTTCAAGCTGGCTTTTTCTTTTGAACTTTTTAGGTTCTTCTTTAGCCAATACTTCGAGCTGAGCTTTATTTATGTCCATATATCCTCTTTCCTCCTTATCCCTTGATCTGAGCCTTTACTCGCGGATCGATTGCCGCATAAATAAGGTCTGTTGCAAGATTGATAAGACATGACAGAACTGCTATGAACATAACAGTTGCCATAACTACAGGCGTATCCTTATTTCTTATAGACTGGATCATAAGAGAACCGATTCCCGGTATATTGAATACCTGCTCGATAACGATAGTGCCTCCGAGCATCCAGCTGATATTTACGCCTGCTATAGTAACTACAGGAAGCAATGCATTCTTAAGTGCATGCTTGAAAATTATCTTTTTCTTAGGAACGCCCTTTGCCTGTGCAGTCTGGATATAATCCATACGCATTACATCAAGCATTGTAGAGCGTGTAAGTCTTATAAGGTTAGCCATGTAAGGCAGCGCTACCGCGACTGCAGGAAGGATATATCCCTGCCAGCTTGCTATTCCTGAAAGAGGAAGAAGTCCTAACTTTACTGAGAAAAGCAGAAGCAGCATAAGTCCGATCCAGAAATCAGGAACAGATGCAAGCACCATGGTTATAGACTGTGAAACCGTATCCATAACACTGTACTGCTTTACAGCTGCTACGATACCAACGATGACACCGACAACTAACTGTATGATTATTGAAAGGAATGTGATAGCTACTGTATGTGGAAAACGCGAGAATACCTCTGCGAAAACCGGATTTCTGGTTCTGTATGAGATACCGAAATCACCTCTTAAGGCATCAAGCATATAGTTTGCATAACGAACTAAAAACGGCTTATCAAGTCCAAGCTCTGAACGAAGCTGTACAAGTGCATCCTCTGTATAGGTATCTCCGATAAGCATCTGCGCCGGATCTCCCGGTGTCAGGTTCATTATTGTGAAAAGAATAATAGAGATTCCTAAAAGGATTGGTATTATAAGGATAAGACGCTTTACAATATATTTGGCCATATATTTACCCCTTCTGCTCTTTAACTCAAGCAGGATAATGCTTATTTTTAAAAAATACCCGGGCATAAGCCCGGGATATCCTATGTGTTTCCTCAAAGCAATATGCTTTCTTTATGACCTCTTGTAAACGCTTTAGGTATTACTTCCAGGTCCAATCACAGATGTTGTTATAGATAGCGTAGTTGTTGCAAGTATAGAATCCGCCTGTAAGGTCTGAATTGTAAGCAATTGCATTGTAGCCTGTATGAGTATAGATGTACCAGTTGTTCTCCTTGTTTAACTCACCGATTTCTTTGTAGCACTCAAGACGCTCATCATCATCAAGTGACATACGTGCTGTTTCAAGAAGCTCATCTACCTTAGCATCATCCACACCTGCAAGGTTGTAAGCACCTGTTGTATGGTAGTTGCCCCAAAGTACAGGATCTGCATCTGATATAGGCGCTCCTGAGTTATAGAAGCTTAAATCAAAGTCTTTCTGTGTAAGAACCTGCTGCTTGAATGCTGCCGGCTCAAGTATCTCGATTTCACAGTTAATACCGATTTCCTGAAGGCAAGCCTGAACTACCTGTGCAGGGTTCTGATACCATGTCTCTGATGATGTTACCATCTTGCAGGAAATATCGCCGTCATTATAGCCTGCTGCCTTAAGAAGCTCTATAGCCTTATCAGGATCATATGGGTTAGGCTCAAAGCTCTCGTCATAGCCAAAGAATCCAGGTGCAACCGGGAACGGTGTAACGCTTCCTACTCCGGCAACTCCGCCCTGAAGGACTGATTCACGATCTATAGCATATGAGATTGCCTCACGAACCTTAGGATCATCGAAAGGTGCTCTCTTTGTGTTGAAGATCATGTAATAGATAAATGCTGAAGGTGCCCAGTTGATTGAAACATTATCAAGATCATCAAGTCTCTGTGTATCTGATGCTGCAGGACAGAAGAATGCATCTGCCTGATTGTTCTCCATCATCAGAGCTGCTGTTGTTGAATCCTGTGCGATCTCGAATGTAACATTCTTGATAGAAGGAGTTCCGCCCCACCATTCATCATTTGAATGAAGCTTTAAGGTTGAACCTGAAACCCACTCATCAAGGATATATGGACCTGTACCGCATTCAACTCTCATGAAGTTGGTTCCGTCTGCTTCACATTTCTCATAAAATGCCTTTGAGAAAATTCCGAAACCAGGTGTTGCAAAAAGATTTAAAAGAGGCTTATATGCGTAATTACAGCTAACCTTAACCTGATTATCGCCTACAGCTTCGATGCTCTTTACTACAGGCTGTGCAGCCGCGTTAGGAGCCTGTTTAAGATCATACTCAAGTGAATACACAACATCTTCTATAGTAAGCTCTGTACCGTCATGGAATTTAACGCCGTCACGAATTGTAAATGTAAGCTCTGTACCATCCTCATTGTAAGCCCACTCAGTTGCAAGGCCTTCACGGAATTCGGATCGATTATCCGGCTGTTCTCTGATAAGAGTATCGTAAATATTTCCGCTTATTGTGAAATCAACGCCCTTACTTGCTGCTCCAGGGTTTACGCCCTGCGGCTCATATGAAATAAGATATTTCACGGATTCCTTATCATGCTCAACATTTGCTGCTCCTGAGGATTCCCCTTGAGCTGCACCGGATGTTTCGCTTCCTGTATTCGCAGTACCTGATCCGCCGCAGCCTGCCAGTACCGCTGTAAGTGACAGTGCCAAAGCCGCTGCCAGAACTCGTGACATTGTTTTTTTCATAATCAATCCCCTCCTGATTAATTTATGGTGCATCCGTCTTTAAAAAGTAACCGATGCAAAATTTGTTATTGTCGATTTGTTATTCACTTTCGTATCAACCGAAACCCGAATGTACATTTCTGCTCTCTCCGGATTGGATACTGTACTTCGTGCATTGTCGACAATTGACATCGTGGTTTTATTCTAACAGCATAGTATTTTGTATTCAATTGACAAAAAAAAAAAAATAGCTAACCGTATTTTGTCAAATATAGCTAACTATTTTTACCATTTGTATAATATGTTGTAATTTTATACTTGATATATGTTAAGTTTTACTGCTTGAATTATAATCTATTACATCAATCTGTATGTTTTTCCTTCCTGCAAATTCATTTATTTGCGGAGTATACAGAATATCTATCCTTTCAAATGCTCTGAGTTTTGCGGCTTCAGCCTCTCCGTCTCCGAACATCAGAGCATCATAGCTTCCTCCTGACAGATCCGATAATCTGAATCTGACAACATTGCCTGCCTTTCCCAATACTTTGATATTTGACGGTCTTAAATTCCTGCAGGCAAACTGCGGTCTTTCAAAGCCCTGCCCGTACGGCTTCAGACTGTCCAGCTGTGCTATAAAGCTCATATTTACGTATGAAAGCGGAGTCGGATCATCTATCCACAGCTTTTTAATAAAATCCTTTTCGTTAAGTCCTGAATGGCTGTTGAGAAATTCCCTGAACCTGTTTAAATTTTCCTCTTTAAGACTCAGGCCTGCTGCCATTTTGTGCCCGCCGTATTTTGTAAGAAAATCTTCCGCCTCACATAATGCCGAAAACATATCATAGCTTTCTATAGATCTGCCGCTGCCCTTAAGCCCCTCATGACCTTTTGTTATGACTATGCACGGCTTACAGTAGCGCTCCTTAAGTCTTCCTGCCACTATTCCAGCCAATGATTCATGCAGATCCTCAATATAGACTACAAGCACACTGTCTTCCATCATAGTACTCTCGACTATACTTATGCCTTCCTTTGTACCGGCTTCTGTCATCGCCTTTCTCTCTGCATTAAGCAGTCTCAGATGACCGGCTATAAGCTCTGCCTCCGATCTATCCGTGCTTGTAAAAAGCTTTAGTGCACTTTCAGCGGTTTCAAGCCTTCCTCCCGCGTTTATGCAAGGTCCTATAATAAATCCGATGTGGTAGGTATCTATAGTCTTTTCTGTAAGCTCAAGTTCTTCTATCAGCGTTCTGAGCCCTAAATTATGTGAGCCTTCGTTTATTTGTTTAAGACCTTCTTTAACTATGACTCTGTTTTCACCGGTGAGCTTCATTATATCTCCGACTGTCGCAATAGCCGCAAACTCAAGGAAATCAAGCCATTCATCAGATCGTCTTTCGCACAAGGCATAGACTCTTTTTATAAGCTTCCATGCAGTCACTGCCCCACAGCATTCCTCAGACGGGTACTTGCTTTCCTGTCTTTTAACATCAACAACAGCTAAGGCCTCCGGCAATATATCATCTCCTGTTTCGTTTTTTCTCACATTATGATGATCTGTGACAACTACCCTCATGCCAAGCTCATTTGCGGCTTTAAGCTCATCCAAAGCTGCTATGCCGTTGTCGCAGGTAAGTATCAGTTCAACAGCGTCTGTGTGAGCCTTATTTACGATATTCATATTGATGCCGTAGCCGTCATTTATCCTGTCCGGTATGCAGCAATCAACATTAGCTCCTATTCTTTTTAAGCCTTCGAGCAATATATATGTGGAGCAGACTCCGTCTATATCATAGTCACCGACTATTCTTATATGCCTTCCTGAAACAGCCGCATCATAAACCGCCTTTGCGGCCTTTTCCATATCAGGCATAAGCATTTCATCATATAGATCATCTATTCCGGCATTGAGAAAATAGTCTATCTCTTCATCGCTTGTAATATCTCTGTTTCTCAGAATTCTTGAAACAACCGGATCGATACCGAATTTCTCTGATATCCTTTGAAAATCAGCTCTTTTGGCATGCACAAACCACTTATTCATCATTAATATGCCTTAAGAAGCTCTTCTAAAATAGCATCTACATCTTCTCCGGCATCAACTCCGCCGTTGTCGGTAATGTCTCCGTGAATGACGGCAAGCTCAGGATTATCCGCCTCAGCTTCATTAAATGTATCCTTTATCGTATCAAGATACATCATGTACTCTATATCAAGCTCCTCAAGCTCTCCGTTAGGCATAAAAAGGCCTATTGCTGTAGGCTCATCAATGGAAATGAGTTCATCATAAAGTCTGTCTGAATTGACACAGCGCTCTGAATCAAAGCCAAGCTGCTCCGCAATATATTTGTGCAGCTCCTTCTTTGGATCTGCATCAGGATTGGAATAATCAAAACTCTTAGGGTCTATAACATTAAGATCTAAAATCACTTTTCTCATTTATTAAGCTCTCCTCGCTTGTAATAGTCTTACTTATTATACACCACTCAGAATACTTATTATAATTTTTATTCTGTCATTTTCACCCCATACTATATTTATTTATTCCATAAAAACCGAGCACAAAAAACAGGCCGTAAATTAATACAGCCTGTTTAAATGAATTTGATTTTATGCGGTTTCACTCTGCTCCTCAAAGAACTTAATGTCTTTTACCGCAGGTTCCTTGTATGTAACTTTAGATACAAAATTATTTTCTATCAAAGCTTGATAGACTTCTTTTCTACGATCTCAGAAGATTTATAAAGCTTACCGGTAGGCATTCCAGGAAGTATCTCCTCAGCCTTTGCAATAATTTCGTCTCTGCTGAGCTTTGGTGAAGGCTTCTCAAAATCTTCCTTCTTGCAGCCAACGCTCTCAAGCTCTACCCAGGCTCTGTCTGTAATATTGTCAAGGGCGATCTCATATCCGCCTGCATGAGCGATAGCAAGGTTTACAGGTGAACATCCGAGCTCCTTACCTACTACAAGGCCTGCATCAAGTGCCTTAAGCACATGAGCTGCATGTACAGGCTTTGGAGCTACGATTGCAGGATAATCACTCTTAACTGTCTTTGCGTACTCGCCTGAGTTATGAGCTGTCTGACCTGCACCGTATGACCAGTTGAAGATTCTTCCGAGCTTTTCTCTGACTACCATTCCAATGCCGACTGAGATCTCTGCACCTGCTACGCCTACAAGAAGATCTCCGTCCTTCATGATCTGATTCATACCGAAGCAAGGCACAAGTACCTCTGTCATCTCTACAAGGTTCATCATCTCAGAACCTGTATTGTTGTTTGCGATACGGCCTGTCATTGTCATGTTCTCATTATGAACATTTCTGAAGCCTCTGTCTTCTGTATTAGGGCCTCTGTAAAGTCTCTTTCCTACAAAGCCCTCTGAGCTCCACTGCTTCATATGAGGCTCATCCTTAACGATCTCAGGATAATATGGATGCTCGCTGACATTGATGAAACCAAAATCCTTATTGATCTTTCCGTGATCGATTGAGCAGAATGCTACAACCGCAGCATCTCCCATGATTCCGTCAGAGCTTACTGTTACTGCATCTGTATCAATAATATCTGCTGCCGCACAATCATCCTTAAATACTTCAGCGATTTTCTGGAATGCCTCAAGATAGCTGAGTCCGCATGCCTCTACATCTTTTTTATCAATGTATACAAGAGGGAAAGGTACAAGACCATCTGCTGCGCCTCTTGATATTACTCTATACTTTAATTCCATTTTTATAAAACCTCTCTTCTCCCAAAAAAATCAGTCTAACGGTGCTCTTCTGTCGCTTATCTCACCAACGCCCTCAAGGTATACCTCTTCTCCCGGTACAGTAAGGAACATTGTGTCCATGATAGCCTTAGGGCAGCTTCCGTCTGCTTCAACACCCTTGATGATAACTGTATTGATAGTCTCTGCTACTCTTGGAATCATCTGTATCTCGATTTTCTTGATGTTAGGGTTTCCGCTTGTAAGCTCAATGATCTCCTCTTCGATTCGGCCTACTCTGAGTGATGCCAGTTTTGCTGACTTCATGCTCTCAAAGCCTTCTATTGTAACCTCTGTATCTGGGTTGATCCTCTTTCCGGCTGCTACTGCCTTCTTTAAGAAATCAGGCAGTTTTGTGTGCATAAGTCTCATTGCTTCATTCTCCTTTCACTTTGTGAAAAACTAAGTAAATCCGAACCGACCCCCTCATACGGTTATGTTCAGATCATTCTGTAGATAGTGTACTGTCGACAATCGACAATGTAACTGTCTTGTATTTTACATATCTTGGAGTCATTTTTCAATTAGCAATTGTATACAACTATATTTGTGGCTTTTGTTTAAATTACCATTTTCATATTTCATCCACTTCTTATCTACTGCTTCATCTTTATTTGGCATACTTTTTTCTTATTTTTAACAAAGCTAACAATAAAAGCTGCAGACATATAAATGTATATGCCGGCAGCTCTCATCTCTTTTAATCCGTACGAATGACGTATCACTTTATTATTATTTTAATATTATATACAGGCTCTTATTCTTTCAGCCTTTGCTTAGCTTTTATTCATTCAGCCTTTGACTCAATTATATGCTTCATGATCTGCACCGCATTACTTGCAGCACCCTTTCTTACCTGGTCTCCGCAGCACCATAATGTAAGTCCGTTATCATCTGTAAGATCGTCTCTTACACGGCCTACCCATACAATATCCTGATTACTTGTATCAAGCGGTGTAGGATAGCTGCGTCCCTCATAATCCTCTATGAGTCTTACTCCCGGATAATTCTTTATTGCCTCATTGGCTTCTGCTACAGAAATCTTTCTTTCTGTACGAACTGTAACAGCTATTGAGTGAGAACGCATTACAGGTACTCTTACACAGGTACATGTGCACTTAAGCTCAGGAAGATGGAGTATGCGGCGTCCTTCATTCTGCATCTTCATTTCTTCATCAGTATAAAGGTTATCTGTCATTCCTCCGATGAAAGGAATAACATTCATGGCGATCTGTGTTGGGAACACCTTTGTCTCGATCTCACCGCCGTTGATTATTGCCTTGGTCTGATTTTCAAGTTCATCAAAGCCGTCCTTGCCGGCACCTGATACAGCCTGATAGGTTGCAGCTATCATGTTCTTAATAGGTGAAAGCTTTGCAATACCGGCTACAGCCATAAGTGTAATGATGGATGAACAGTTAGGGTTAGCTATGATGCCTTTATTATTAAGTGCATCGTCACCGTTTATCTCAGGTACAACAAGAGGAACCTCAGGATCCATACGGAAGGCTGAGCTGTTATCAATATATACAGCGCCTGCCTTAACTATATAAGGAGCAAATTTCTTTGACATAGGGTTTTTAACAGCTCCTAAAACAAAATCCATTCCATCAAAGCTGTGCTCAGTTGCTTCTTCGATCTTTATCTTCTGGCCTTCGAATTCAATCTCCTGTCCGGCACTTCTTGCAGATGCAAGCGGCAAAAGCTTTCCTACAGGTATCTTATACTCCGAAAGAACCTTTATCATTTCCTGTCCTACTGCACCCGTTGCACCGAGTATAGCCACATTATACTTTTTCATAATTCCCCTTTCTCTTTCATACATTATATGTATATGGTATTTATTATAATTTGAATAATATCAGTACGAATCGGTTATATATCATTCTTATATCCCGTATTATAACCAATCAATAGATATTTTTAAATGCTGACATTTATTAATTAAATATCTTGATGAATACTATTAAATATTTTAATCGGTCGACATGATAGAGAGTCTACCACAAGGCAAAGTCAAAAACAAGTAGAAAATGAAAAAGCCGGGGCATCTTGTGCTCCGGCTTCATTGTCGAATAAATCTTATTATCTTCTGTTCTTAAGGAAATCAGGAATGTCGATAGTCATTTCCTTATTCATCTGTGATCTGAAAGGAAATTCCTTAGCCTGCGGCTCACGCTGCTCCTGAGGCTGTGTGTACTGCTGTTTTGGTGCCTGATTAGGTGCGCTGTTGGAGTTGCCCGATCCCCAGCCTATCTGAATACCCGGCTCTTTTCTGACTGTAGGGTTTTCTGATGGTGTAAACTGAGGCTTTGACTGTGGTCTGTATTCTGTGCTTCCGCCGAATATGCTTGTCTTTGCAGGCTTATTAGCTGCAGGCTTTGCGCTCTCTGTTATGCCTGTGGCAATAACAGTGATAGTACATTCATCCTGAGCCTTTTCATCATATATAGCACCAAAGATAATGTTGGCATTCTCACCGGCAAGCTCCTCAACATAGCTTGCTGCCTCATTTGCCTCAATAAGGCTGATATCACCGCTGACGCTGATAATAACGTCAGAAGCTCCCTCAATAGATGTATCAAGAAGCGGTGAAGCAACTGCCTGCTTAACTGCCTCAAGTGCCTTGTCATCGCCCTTTGCCTTACCGATACCGATATGAGCTATGCCCTTATCCTTCATGACTGTCTGAACATCGGCAAAGTCAAGGTTAATAAGTCCCGGAACATTGATAAGATCAGTAATTCCTGTAACTGACTGAAGAAGTACCTCGTCAGCCTTCTTGAGTGCCTCAGGCATTGTTGTACGTCTGTCAACCAGCTCAAGAAGCTTATCATTAGGAATAACGATGAGTGCATCTACATTGTCTCTCAAATGATCAATGCCCTGAATAGCATTCTGCATACGCTGCTTTGCTTCAAATCTGAAAGGCTTTGTGACGATACCTACAGTAAGTATGCCCATTTCCTTTGCAATGCCGGCAATAACAGGAGCAGCACCGGTTCCGGTTCCACCTCCCATTCCGCAGGTAACAAAGACCATGTCTGCACCCTTAAATGAATTCTGGATCTCGTCGGCATTCTCCTCTGCCGCCTTTTCTCCAACCTCAGGCTTAGCTCCGGCTCCGAGACCCTTGGTGAGCTTCTCACCGATCTGCATAGCTGTAGGAGCCTTACATAATGTAAGAGCCTGCTTATCTGTATTTACGCCTATAAACTCAACACCGGCAACATTCTCATCTATCATACGGTTAACGGCATTGTTACCAGCACCGCCTACACCGACAACTATGATCTTTGCCGCTGATTCACTTTCCGGAACTACTATTTCTAACATGTACTTGTCCTCTTCTACAGTATTCTTATTAAATATAAGCTCTTTAAAAGCTTTTTTCAAGCGCTTTTAAGGCTCTTAGCTTACGAATTTATTATGTTTTATTATGTTAATATTCAAAGACACTAACTGTTTCAGCTTTAACCGAAAAAAATCACTCTATTTCAGTATTATACGTTTGACCGCTGTCTCTTACTTTAAAGCTTACAGCCGTATCTTTGTTGCTGTCCTGATATCCGCTCAGGTCAAGCGTTCCTGTCAATTCTCTTTCTTCAAGCTTCGGAAGCATGTCCGAAAGTGCGGATATTTTAACTTCAAGATAAGCATTCTGTCCTATATAAACATCAATATTTCCTTCATCAAGACTTAAGGTTATATTTTTTAATTCATCAAAGGTAATGCTTCCGCAGCCAATATTCTTCTCCGCTAATTGCTGCGTAATATTCATGATGTCCGTAAAAAGCTCATCATCTGCCACAGGCAGCTTTTTCCCAAGTACTATGTATCCGAAATTCACTCCCTTTATAATAGGGATGTCATCAAGACGTTCCTCGGAATTTTCTATAAGTATTCCATCCTTGTCGAAATACATATAGCTGCTCATAAAATTAATACATCCAACCGGCTTTTTCTCGTATATTATGAGGTCACAGCTGTTCGGACCGGTCAATGAGATCTTATAGTCCGAGATAAACGGCAGAGTCTTTTTATCACCTCTTATGCTTTTTATAATGCAGAGCACCGTATTAGAATCCCAATAATCGCTGAAAACAAGATCCTTTGCTTCTTCCTCGGTATAATACACCGGATTTCCTTTTACAGTGACATTTGTAACTCGCAGTTTGACTCCGATCAGGATTATAACAAGAAAAATAAGCACTATTATCCAGTGCTTAATATTTCTTTTTTTCAGATAGATTATATCCGCTTCTTTTTTCATCTGTTGTTAAAATACTGTCTCAAACCTTTATCCTGTGTGCCACACTTAATACCAGCCCCATTTCCAGCATGGTGAACAAGACCGCCGAGCCTCCGTAGCTGATAAACGGCAGTGTTACTCCGGTATTCGGTATAACAGCTGTTACGACCGCAATATTCAGAACAGCCTGCAGTCCCAAATGTGCCATAACGCCGGTACAGAGCATGGTTCCGAACAGGTCTCTGGCATTTATCGCTATATTGTAGATCCTTACCAATATGTAAATGTATAATAGCACTATCGTAGCCGCTCCTATAAATCCGAATTCCTCGCAGACGATAGTAAATATCATATCATTCTGCACCTCAGGAATGGCTCCGTATTTCTGTATACTTTCTCCGAGCCCGTGTCCGGTCATACCGCCGGAGCCTATGGCATAGAGTCCCTGAACAGTCTGATAGGCATCTCCTTCAAAGATCTCAGGCGCAGCCCAGCCGAACACTCGCTTAAGTGCGTAGTGTGACGGGCTTTCTGTCATACCGCTTCGGAGAATAAGCCAGTGAAGTCCCGGCTTAAGGCCTGCTACAAATGCTCCCGCCGCAGCCAAAAGTCCGAAGAAAACAACGTAATTATCAAGCGCTATAAACAGCATTATTGCTGTGATCATTGCTACTATTACACCGGAGCTTATGTTCTGTGAACCTACTAAAAGTGCAGGAATCGCTCCGTATATCGCTGCTCTCACCCAGTTTTTCGTCTTGTTCATATTAGGACCGCGTTCAGCCGCAAAGGCTGCAAGGAATATGATAAGTCCTATCTTTGCAAGCTCTGTAGGCTGGAATGAGCTTCCAAACAGCTGCAGCCATCTTGTTTTTCCGTGCGATGCCTGGCCTAAAATCAGTGTAAACAGAAGCATTCCGCACGATCCGATATACGCTATCCTTGAAAGTATACCCTTTAACAGTCTATAATCAAACAGTGATGCTGCAACTGCAGCAATAAGTCCGAAGCCGCCTATAGTAAGCTGACGTTTAAAATAGAAAGTAGGATTATTTTTTTCCTGAAAAGCCATATATTGAGAACTCGAATAAATGACTATAAGTCCTATGGTAAACAATAATATCAATGCACACAGCAGACTGTAGTCATAATAATATCCGGCTCTCGGCTTTTTTACGGAAACATTGTTATTAACAGCCTGCCTGTCTGTTATGACATGACCTCGCTCAACTCTGTATGCCGTACCGCTTTTTGCCGTATATACTGTTTTTTGTCTGTCTCTTCTTTCAGCCAATTAAGTCTCCTTGCAGGCAATGTGTATAGTCTTTATTATTAAAGCTCCATTACACATTCCTTGAAAATACGGCCTCTTTCCTCATAGTTTGCAAACATTCCCCAGCTTGCGCAGGCCGGACTGAGCAGAACATAATCTCCCTCTTCTGCATATGAAGCACAGGTCTTTACAGCCTCGCTCATGTCCTCAACAGAAATAACGTCATTAAAGCCGTATTTCTTACAGCATTCATCTATCTTATCTCTTGTCTGACCCATAAGGACAAGCTTTTTGACCTTGCCGTTAAAAAGCTTTACCCAATCGTCATATTCACTATGCTTATCATAGCCTCCGGCTATAAGTATAGTCGGTCCCGGCATAGCCTTTAATGCCTGTATAGCTGCATCCGGGTTGGTTCCCTTCGAATCATTATAGTATTTAACCTTGCAGCGTTCTCTGACAAATTCTATCCTGTGTTCGACGGCTCTGAATTCTTTTAATGCCTCTATGATCTTGTCAACAGCTACTCCCATCTTTACAGCTACTGCTGCCGCAGCCATGACATTCTCATAATTATGAGTTCCCAAAAGATTTAATTCATGCACATTTATAAGCTTTTTCTCAATGCCGGCTTCTCTGTACATTATATCATCGCCGTCAAGCCAGAAGGCGTCGCCGTCAGGCTTATCCTTGGATGAAAACCATACCACCTTAGCCTTAAGCTCACTAGATGCGGCAAAGTCGCGAAGTATGCTGTCCGCATGATTGAGAATAACGAAATCCTCCTCGGTCTGGTTCATAGTCACAGCTTCTTTACAGCGTATATAATTTGCCATTGTAAGATGTCTGTCCAGATGATCAGGCGTAATATTAAGTATTGCACTTACATGAGGTCTGAAGTCATTGATGGTCTCAAGCATAAATGAGCTGACCTCGACAACTGTAGCCGAATCATCAGATGTTGCCAATGCTTCCGCCGAGAAGGGATTGCCTATATTTCCGGCAACGTGAACATCCTTATACTGCTTTTTCAAAATCTCTCCAACAAGCGCAGTTGTGGTCGTTTTGCCGTTTGTTCCTGTAATAGCAGCAAGCTTTCCCTTGGATGCCTGATATGCAAGCTCAAGCTCACCTATGATAGGTATCTTAGCCCTGTCTATAACATTTATAAAATCAGCGCTCAACGGGATTCCCGGACTTAAAACTGCAAGGTGAACACCTCTTAAATGCACAGGTCTGAGCTCACCCTTTACAAGCTCAACCTTGTCCGTATCCTTAAACTGTCTTAATACAGCATTCTGATCGATATCCTCATTGCTGTTGTAGATAAGTGCTTCGCCGCCCATGGCGAGTACCATTTTAGCAGCTGCTATGCCGCTTTTGCCCGTTCCTCCTATAAATACTTTTTTGCTCTCTCTCATAGCCAGATCCTTTTTATGTTTAGCTTATATTGATATGTTTATACTATTTCAGATCCATCATCGTATTATCTGATATAGACTGCCCCTAAGAATGAAACTGCCGAAAGCAGCATGGTCACTATTGTAAATGCTGCAGCGATCCTGGTCTCAGAGTTTCCCAAAAGTTCAAAATGATGATGTATCGGTGCCATCTTAAAAAATCTCTTTCCGTGAGTCTTTTTAAAATATGTCACCTGAATTATTACCGATATTACCTCGATCATGTAAATGAAGCCGAATATAGGTATATAAAGCTCCATTCCGCTCACTACTCCCGCTGCGGCTACAAAGCCTCCGAGTGCCAGTGAACCGGTATCTCCCATAAATACTTTAGCCGGAAATACATTAAACAGAAGATATCCCAAAAGGCCTCCGAGTATTCCTGCAGCAACAATTGAAAGTCCCGGTGTTTTATTTGCAAGTCCCAGCATCATGAAGAATCCTGCAACTACAGCTGTTACTGAACCGTTCAATCCGTCAAGTCCGTCTGTGAAATTAACCCCGTTGTCCGTACCGAGTATAACAAATATCACAAAAGGAACGAAGAGCCATACAGGAAGATCGATATATAATGCAGTATCATGATTTCCGGTAAACGGAATGTATACTCTTCCCTGTGAATGTCCCTCTTCAACACTGTAAAACGCCCATACAGAAAAGATCAATGCGATCAAAAGCTGAAGAATAAGCTTCTGCTTTGGCTTTAGACCATCTGTATTGTGCTTTTTGATCTTGAGAAAATCATCAGCAAAGCCGACTGCTCCGAAGCCTATCATAAGAAAGAGTACCTGAAGTGCATCGTTTCCTGCCTGTCCGAATGCTATAAAGCCCATAACCGCCGCAGCTGCTCCTGATATAAGGAACATTATTCCGCCCATAGTAGGTGTGCCCTGCTTTTTGAGATGGCTCTGCGGTCCTTCCTCTCTTACCTCCTGCCCGAATTTAAACCTATGAAGCATAGGGATAAAACCCGGTGCCATAAGCACAGTTAAGGTAAATGCTATGCCTATTGTAAGAAAAACTATAGCAAGATTATTTATATCAATTACAAGCTCCATAACTAACTCCTATCTGTTACTCCTCAGGCTGCGGCGCATATTCTTCACTGCTATCCTCCGGAAGCATCTCAGGCACATCAGATATTTCTCCGTCTGTGCCTCCCTGAATAAATTCATCCGAAGCCGTTTCTGCATTTATATTGACGGCATCCGCCGGAACGGTTTCATGTACAGTCTCTCCGTTTTCGTTTGATATTATGTCAATGCTTCCGTCGCTTTCCATCTGCTCATTTGCAGCAGAAGCATCAAGCCCGGCACCCATGGTTATCCTTGAATCGCCCTCAGCACTAGGAAGCACTGTCTCCGGTGAAGCCGTCTCGCTGTCATCGACCGTGCCGTCAGGATAAATATTCATAGCAGGCAATACCTCGGCCATGACCTTTGAGAAAATATTTGAGGCAAACGAACTGTGCGCTGCTTCCTCTCCCGGAAGATTAGGCTCGTCAATTATAACATAGCAAAGTATTGACGGATCCTCTGCAGGTGCAAAACCGCAGAAGCTTACAACATAGGTCTTTGCAGATCTCGGCTGCTTCTGGGCTGTTCCTGTCTTTCCTCCGACCGTATAGCCCGGAACCTTTGCAGCCTTTCCTGTTCCGTGTTCAACAGTCTCTACAAGAGCCTTTTTAATAAAATCACAGGTAGAGGATGAAACGGTTTCTCTTACCAGCAGCGGCTGAACATCTTCCTTTAAAGCTCCGTCTGCAGAAAGTATCTGCTTAACAACATGCGGCTTATAATAGTAGCCTCCGTTAAGCACAGAGCAATAGGCTGCTGCCATCTGTATCATTGTACAGTTGAAGTTCTGTCCGAAGGAGTTTGTTGCAAGCTGAGTACGTCCGATCTTTTCATCTGAGAAGCCAAGCTTTTCAGTATTGGCCTCGGCAGGAAGATCGATGCCGGTATATCCGCCGAAGCCGAATATCTTCTGATACTTCATAAAAGTATCAGCCTTCTCGGCAAAAGCTATATTCATCATGACTACATTGCAGGACTGGGTAATGCCTCCGGTAACATCCAGTATGCCGTGTCCGTTTCTGTTTACGCAGTTTATCCTCCAGGAATTTATTCCGTCCGAAAGTCTGACATTTCCTGTGCAGTCAAATGAAGCATTTTCGGATATAACATTTTCCTCTAATGCTCCCGCAACTGTAAATATCTTTTGTGTTGACCCCGGCTCAAACGCATCGCTTATGCAGAGATTTCTCCAGTTCTGATACATAGCTATGGTCTTGCCGAGCTTCATGATCTCCTCTTCACTGTAGAAATCGGTGACCTGAGTGCTCGTTATAGGCGTTTTATCCGGATTTTTAAGCTTATAGTCGGAAACAGCCTCATTTATGCCGTATTTATATATATCCTCATCCGTGAAATCTCCGGTGGTGTACGGTGAGTTTAAATCGAAGGTCCTTGTACTTGCCATACCTAAGACCTCGCCGTTTTTAACATTCATAACGACGCAGGCTGCTGATTTTGAACCTATTTCACCGTTTTTCCACTCGGCAAGATACTTTTCAACAATATTCTGAACTGTAGTATCTATCGTGAGAACAAGACTGTCTCCGTTAACAGCTGATCTTATAACCTTTTCAAGATTGGCCTCATCGTCCAGATATCCGTATTCTCTTCCGTTTGTTCCTGTAAGCGTGCTGTTGTAGTACTGCTCTACACCGCCGCTTCCTACGCTTCCGTCCTCGGAAGAAAAGCCTATAACATTGCAGGCAAGCTGACCGTAAGGATATACTCGCTTATAATTTTCCTCAAACCATATTCCGGCTATCTTATTCTTTCTCTGTGCCTGATCCTCGCTTGAGGCATATTCCTTATTCTTTTGCTTAACGTACTCATCAAAGGCCTGCTTATCATCGTAGCTTATGTCCTTCTGATATCTTATATATGATGAGTTTATGTTGGAGCTTATCTTGCCTCTGACATCGGAAGCATCAAAGCCAAAAAATTCATTTAAGGCCTGAACCGTCGGATCGATTATATTCTTGGCCTGATTTCCTCCTTCGATGGGATATTCCATGTCATGCATCTGCTTAGGATCAAGGATGAGTATATAAACCTTTTCACTTGACGCCAGCCTGCTGCCGTTCCTGTCATAAATATCCCCTCGTCTGTACGGGAGCGTTCTTGATTCGTATTTTGCCTGCCTCTGGCTTAATATCTTCTTGTTATAGTCATCGGCATTATTTTTTTGTATAAAAAAAATGTTTACTAATAATGCAAATAATGCCAGCCCTATTAGAAAAACAGAGACTGACAATTTATTTGCCATATACTTTTTCAAACGTCCGGAGCCTTTATCGTTCCTGTTTGGTGTCTGCGGACGGGATGTCTTCATACTGCCTTACATACTCACTTTCGGTTTTATCATACTGAATGATATTGTTGCGGTTTGCGTGAACCATTCCAAGCTCATTTACAGCTACATCATAGACATGGTTTAAATCTATAGATGTATCGATGCTTCTTTCCAATGCATCATTCTCATTTCTGAGATTCTCAAGTCTTGCCTCAAGGGTCTTAACATTATCCATGTGTGCATCAATAGATGATTTAAGACACAGATAATTATAGCCTGTAAAAAGCACTGCTGCCACTGAAAGCATAAGCAGGATCGAAAGAGGGCGGTTGAGAGATACTGTTTTAGTCCTCTGTGCCTCACGATTCAGACGAACAATCCTTCTTTGTTCTTCAGGAGAAATACGGCGGCGTCTTTTTGGCTCAGCCTCGGCATGAACCACTCTTACGGTATTGCCTTCTGTGACATACTTTTCTGTATAGTCATTTGCTCGGCTCATATTCATATTCCCGGTTCTGATGCCCATTAGTTCCCCTTTCATAATTATATCTATGCTGCAGATTTACTTCGACAGCCTGCTCTTATTGCGTTGATCCTTTTATGCCTTCTCAAATACTCTGAGCTTTGCGCTGTGAGCTCTGTTATTCATCTCGAGCTCTTCAACACCTGCTGTTACGGCCTTTCTTGTTACGACCTTGCCCTTGGATTTTCTTCCGCATACGCATACCGGAAAATCTTTAGGACAGATACAAGGATCTTCAGCTGTTCTGAATGCATTTTTAACTATCTTATCTTCGAGTGAATGGAAGCTTATTATGCAGAGCCTTCCTCCCGGCTTAAGAACATCTATAAGACCGTTTATAGAATCCTTAAGTATGTCTAATTCCGAATTGACCTCGATCCTTATAGCCTGAAATGTCTTCTTTGCCGGATGACCCTTGCCCTCCCGCACTCTTGCAGGTATTGCTGCCTTTATAACGTTTGCAAGCTCGAAGGTCGTCTCTATAGGCTTTTCATTTCTTGCTCTTACTATATGCTTTGCTATATTCTTAGCGAAGCTGTCCTCTCCGTAATCTCTGATGATCCTGAACAGCTCCTGCTCGGAATATCCGTTTACCACCTCAAAGGCTGTAAGCTCATCACGTCTGTCCATCCTCATGTCAAGCGGTGCGTCTTCTCTGTAGGAAAAGCCTCTTTCACCTTCATCAAACTGATGTGATGAAACTCCGAGATCGAGAAGCATGCCGTCTATAGCTTTAATACCGAGCGTGTCGAGGATATCTAATGTATTGAGATAATTGTCTCTTACGATGGTCACTCTGTCCTTATACGGCTCAAGGCGCTTTGTAGCTGCCGCTATGGCATTATTATCTCTGTCAATGCCTATGAGCCTGCCGCCTGCATCAAGCCTTTTTGCAATCTCAAAGGAATGTCCGGCACCGCCTAAAGTACCGTCTACATATATACCGTCAGGCTTAATGTTAAGTCCTTCGAGCACCTCATTCAGTAATACAGATATGTGTGTAAATTCCATTAAAGTTCAAGACCTTCTAATTTTTCAAGCTCCTCATCAGTCATGTTATCAAATGCATCAGGAGCATTGACCTCATCCCACTTTTGCCTGTTCCAGATCTCTATGCGGTCTCCCAATCCGACTATGACTACATCCTTATCGAGACCTGCTTTGGATCTCAGAGCCTGGGTTATAAGTATTCGTCCCATCTTATCGACTTCGCACTCTATGGCATTACCCATAATAAGACGAGTCAGCTTCATTCCTGCTTTATTAGTAAGTGAAAGCTTGCTTAAGTTGTCCTGTATCCTCTGCCATCTTTCAAAAGAATATGCCGAAAGGCAGTCAGCCAGGCCTCTGGTGACAACGAAATGCTCACCCAATTCGCTGCGGAATTTGGCAGGTATCGTTACCCTGCCTTTCGCATCGATATTGTGGTTGTATTCGCCCATCAACATGTTTTTCGCTCCAAATCTGACACTAACTGACACAAGCTGACACTTTATGCCACTTTTTATTCAATTTTAAAGCAAAATAGTCAAATGTCAAGGCGCTTGAAAGGCATTTGCTGACGAATATTTAATAAAATTTTGAGGTGTTTTTGTATACCACAATATATGGTGTGACAGCCTTGATAAACTACAAGAATCCTCTTATATATGTTAAGTTCATCATCAATAAATACAGGCACAAAAACAGAGGCCGATGCATTGCATCAGCCTCCGACAACATTGAGGTTGCCTGATCTTTTCGATCAGGAGCATCCCCCTGCGGCATAAGCCGCATATACATTAAGAGGTTTGTTGTTACTTGATCTGCATATTGTTGAGAATAATGTCAGGCATTGTTCCCGGAACACATTCCATCTTTGTGAGTCCGATGGAAAGAGCGCGTGTATCATCGATCTGTGCCACATACTGGATCCACTGGTAACCGATGTACTTATAGGTACGGCCGTGGAATGTAATGCCGCCTATAACTCTGTCCTCTATGTCATTATAGTTTTCAAAGCTGTCTTTATAGTAATCGAAATCATCAACGCTGCCTTTAACCTCAAATCGCATTGCTCCTGCTCCGAAAGCTGTAGGATCATCATTCTCTACAAGTGCTCTCTTTGATTCGTCATAGGACCAGCCGGTTTCAGGGATTTTAGTTGTGATCTTAACTACCACATCTTTCTTTGCAAACTGTTCTATATCAGCCGAGAAGTCCTTCATAACAGCATTTGCTGATGCTGCCTTATCAGCCTCAGCTGCCTCAGCCTTAACGATATCAAGATACTTTGCAATTGCTTCCGTGCTTGAGAAGCCGCTTGTATTGTAAGCGCTTATCTTATATACACCGTCTTCGTTTTCCTTGAAATTGACGTAAATGAAATTGTTGCTGTTTTCCCTGGAGATCCATTTGTAGTAGCGGTAATTCGCCTTCATATGGTCGCTGTACTCTTCCTTAACAAATTCTCCTTCTACTCCAAAGTGATCGCAAAGCTCTTCATAGGTCGTATTAAAGATATCCTTTGCAACCTCATTCATCCAAACGTAACCCTTCTGCACTTCTTCATCGCTCATGAGTCCGTTTCCGCCCGGTGCATTTCCTCCGGCATTAGAGGCTATAGCACCTGCACTTCCTCCATCGTCAGCAGCTTTGGCATCACCGTCGTCAGTATGCGTGTCAATGC
Organism: Lachnospiraceae bacterium; assembly: GCA_022768465.1. Taxonomy (GTDB): domain Bacteria; phylum Bacillota; class Clostridia; order Lachnospirales; family Lachnospiraceae; genus Avilachnospira. The sequence continues at coordinate 4,819 of JALELZ010000011.1, read as the reverse complement.
TTCCGCCTTCTGCTGTGCCTTCTGCGCCGATGCTTCCCGGCATTGCCTTCTTGGCTTCTATCATCGGCAGATACCAGTCATTGTAGAAATATGGGCGATCATCTTCATCCACATCATCCCAAGATGTTCCCCAAGGACGAAGGTAAATATCATAATGATACTCATCATCACCATTTTCATAGTACCCGTCGATCCATATCATATTCTCATGATCAGCAAGTCCCGGATCAACGATCCAGTCTGCATGCTCAAGCTGAACATCTGTGAACCAGCCGCCCTCTGAGTATACTGTTCCGTGATCTCCGGTTCCTGCCTTATTGAGACTTACAGCAGCTGTAACCATAGGATCTTCCTGTGAATAATCCTCATCCCAGAGAGTTATGGTACCCATATAATCTTCGCCTATATCGATAACTCCGCAAAGATCCGTCCAGGCACCTTCCATGCTCTCATAAGTCCCTGAGCAGCCGTTCATGATCCACCAGCCGTACCATGCGCCGTTCCACCAGTCTAACAGCTCATCGCCTGTAGCTGCCGGAAGGGCCACTCCGCCCTCATCCGGATCGCCTTCTATTTTTTCAACCTCTTCACGGCTGAGCGTTGCAGGGTCTATTGTGAACTTGCCGCTCTTGGTACCTAAGAAGTCCTCTAAGGTCACTTCAATCTTACCCTTAGTATCATCGAGCAAATACGCTGTTTTTACTTCTAAAGTATCTCCCGGAGCAACTTCCTCGAACTGATTCTCAATAATCGTGCTGAACGTATCATCAATAAATATTGTAGCCACCTCGAGATCCTTGCCGTTCTGTATAAGCGTTTCTGAAACAGACCAAAGATAAGAAGTACTGTCCTTACCGTTATTGGTAAAGTCCAATGTAAGAACGACAGCATCATTTCCTTCAAAATCCTCCATGATGCATGCGCTCTTGTAAAGTACCTTATTGTCTCCTAAATCAAACAAGTTGCTGTCTTCTGTTTTCTTCTCCTTGCCGCAAGCGGTAAGTAAGATCAGCATCAATGCTGTAAGAAGCAGGCAGAGTATCGTTCTTTTTTTATTTTTCATAATTTCCTCCTGTTTTTTTTTTGCTATTTCAGTTGCTATGCCCACGGATCCTTAGCTGCAGGCACACGGATACCGCTTAACACACTCGAATACTCCCATAAGAACCACTCACCCGTCGACTCCTTCTTGCGAAGCTTTATAGGTCTTGGTGAATCCGCTCCTGCTGTTTTAAGAAATACTCTTAGATAACCCGGCTCAATATCCTGAGGCCTCTGATCTTCCATAACATTTAAAACATAAGGTGTATTAGGCTGATAGTTATTTTCAGGCTTTGCTCCTTCAAAATACGCCATCGGAAGATAGGCTTTATCACGAAGCCTGTCAGTTAAAAATTGTGCATCGTAAGGAGTCATAGGCCGAGGGCCGCGCAGCAGATTCATTGCAGCCGTGCCTGCATTCTTATCCTTATCAAAAAGCTTAAGAGCGCAGAGAAACATTGCGCATATATGCTCAGGCTGTTTTTCTGCAGCAGCCAAAGCTTCAAATTCCTGTAGATTTCCCGGTATTTTCTGAATAGTTACCTGCATATGATTACTCCCTCCTTTAAATTGTATTTTATCAGGTGCAATTCATTTTTACCCCCGCCTTTTGGTTAGGTTTTGAAGATAATCCTCTTTTTTTATTTTGAAAGCTATGCATTATGCAATGATCAGGTAAGCATATAAATATAATTGCTGTTATGGGGACGAATACATATAATAGAACTATGGAGGACATTGCATGAACAAATCTACACAAAAGAGCATACTGTTTGCACTTATAGCTTTTGGTCTGATCGTGTTTGCCATGTGTGTACGGTATATCAACCGTATGTTTTTTAATTGTATAGAACTTACCCTTTTCAGAAGCGGTATATACATTTTTCTTTTCACCGCCTGGGGCTTTTCTATCCATACCCGCATTATACAGACTCAGGTCAGGCGATATCTCCTGACTATTACTGCACTTATGGTCCTGTGGCTTATGCTGCGCTCAGTCAAGTATTCCATCGACAGCATCAACATCTCCCGCATGCTCTGGTATTTCTATTATCTGCCTATGCTGTTTATTCCTATGCTTTCGGTATTTGTTTCATTCTCCTTAGGTAAGTCAGAAGATTTCCGATTACCATCTTGGACAAAACTATTCTATGTTCCGACAGCGATACTTTTTTTATTTGTTCTGACTAATGATTTTCACCAATCAGTTTTCTCATTTCCGTCAGGAATTATGACAGATCGCGACTACTGTTACGAAAACGGATACTTCTTAATATTTTGCTGGGAGCTTATGTGCGCCGGATCGTCCTTTATTATAATGCTGCTTAAATGCCGCATTCCTCACAGTAAACAGATCCGCTTACTGCCGTTTATGCTATTGTTTATATCAATAGCATATACTGCTGCCTACATTTACAGGATTCACTGGGTCTGGTTTCTGGCAGGTGATTTTACGGTTACGCAATGCCTGCTTTTTGCATGTATTTATGAAAGCTGCATACGATGCGGACTTATTCAGTCTAATATGGGATATGATGATCTTTTGGAGGCTGCAAGTCTGCCTGTTCAGATCACCGATAGTGAATTTAATACAAAATATATATCCTCCGCAATGCAGGAGCCGCTTCCTGAAAGCATGCTTAAGGCAATGACAAAAGATACCCTGAAGCTTGATGAAAACACCCTTTTAAAGCGCCATAGGCTTCGCAGAGGCTGGGTATTCTGGAAGGAAGATATACTTAAGCTGAATAATATTCAAAAGGAATTGGAGCTTACCGGTGATGAGCTTAAAGATACAGGTGATATTCTTTCTGCTGAAAATGCACAGCGTGCAAGACTGTTAAAGCTGACTGAAGAAAACCGCCTGTACGATGAAATGGAAAGACAGACTGCAAAGCAGATCTCAATGCTTCGTGAACGTCTGGATGAATTGAAAAAAACTGAGGATATTTCTAAAGGAAGACATCTTTTAGGACAGATCATTGTCATCGGAACCTATATCAAAAGGAGAAACAACCTGATTTTTGTAGGAGCACAGCAGGGTTTTATATCTGTTCAGGAGCTCAGGCTGTGCCTTAATGAATCTGCTGAAAATCTTAATCTGTACGGAGTAAACTGCCGTGCGACTGTTAAAGGCGAAAGGTTGCTCACCATAAAACAGGTTGCAAATATCTATGATCTTTTTGAGGCAGTCGTTGAAACCGGTATTGAATTTCTTGACTCACTCTTAGTTTTTATAGAAGCAGATCCTCATCCTGAGGTAAATATATGTATTTCCGGTACTGAGTCGCTCAGTGATTTAAAAATACATTTTCCTGAGCTGAATCTTGAACAGGATGAGGATGGCCTGCAGTATATAACATGTAGTTTCTTTTAAATTGGAGGAATGATCATCATATATGGACAGAATAAAAGAAAGCTTTGACATCCTGCCGATTGCAGTCTGCTTCTTTGACAAAAACGGTGGAGTGAGGCTTATAAATCACCGTATGCTTTCAATAGTAAATATTCTCAGAAAGGACGGCATCCAGACTCTTTCAGAGCTTAGGCATGCACTTGAATTTCCACCGTCAAATATATACCGTCTCGATCCTAAGCTGCAGATATTTCTGTTTCCTGATAATCAGGCTCTGCAGTTTACCGAGGAAAGCATTACGACAAAGGCAGGAATACCGTATACACAGATAATTGCTGCTGACGTAACAGAGCTTATTAATAAGCAAAATCTGCTTAAAGAGGAAAATACAAAGCTTAAAGAGGCAAATGACCGCCTTAGAACGCTGTTTACCAGGATGCCTGAAATCATTCGAGAAGAAGAAACGCTTGCAATGAAGCTGCGCGTGCATGACGGCATAGGTCACAGCATTCTTGCTGCACGCCGTGCGCTGATAAGCAATGCAAGTGCCAGGGAGCTCAAGGTAAGTGCAGAGCTTTGGGAACAGTCCATTGCCATACTTTACCGCTACAATCAGATGACAGTTCATAATGAGCTTTTGGAAACAGCCCAAAAGCGTGCAGAGGAAATGGGCGTCAAGGTAATAACAGAAGGAGCATTTCCGAAAACAAAGAAAAACCGAAGACTTACCTCTCTTGCAATCTGTGAATGCGCCGCAAACTGCGTCCGTCACGCCGGAGGTACCGAATTGTATGTCCGCTTCGATTATATACCTGATTATGTTAATGTCTCTATCTCAAACAACGGAGCTAAGCCAGAGGAAGAAATAATCGAAGGCGGCGGGCTTTCAATGCTGAGACATCGCATAGAAGGATCCGGCGGCATCATGAGGATTCAAAGCTTCCCTAACTTCAATTTAAAGCTTGATCTGCCTGAAAAGGAGGAAACCGTAAATGAAAGTGATGATCGTTGAAGATCAGGCCATGATACGAAGCCTGCTGGAAAGCTATTTCATTGAGGAATGCGGACACAAAATAGCTGCATCAATACCAAGTGCAAAGCAGGCAGTTGAACTGTGCAAAAAAACTCCTGTAGACCTTATTCTGATGGATGTACAAACGGAGCACCGTGAAAACGGACTCACCGCAGTTCGTGAAATAAAAGCATTACATCCCAAAATAAAAATAATCATTGTGACTTCTCTTATTGACAGTGCAGTTTTAGATGAGGCAAAGGAAGCCGGGGGTTATAGGACAAAAAGTGTTGGTGACATATCGTTAAATTAATGTAATCCTTCCGTTGCTTGGAAGTCACATATCTGACATATTGTGCAGTGTCAAGGCCAAAGCCTATGGTGCAAAGCAGCCTTGACACTGCAACAAT
>JALELZ010000010.1 GCA_022768465.1 Lachnospiraceae bacterium | reverse complement strand
CTGACGGGATAAAGTTTTATAAAGATAAGCCTCAATAGCTCAGTTGGTTAGAGCATCTGACTGTTAATCAGGGGGTCCCAGGTTCAAGTCCTGGTTGGGGCGTTTTCACCGGTTCTTTTGGAGCCGGTTTTTTTGTGCTTGTTCTTTTTTGTTTAATAGGGCATAATTAAATTGTTTTATTGAGTTTTATTAAAACAATACAAATGTAAACCGTAGTATTTTAGAGAACAAAGGGGCATCTGCTATGTACGATTATAATGAGAAGGCTGTCAGAGAACAGCTTAAATGTCATGACAGCTTTTATCTTTATGATGAAAGAATTATTAAAAAGCATATAAATGAGCTTAAAGAGGGCTTCAAAAATGAGACTATAATCTATTCTGTCAAGAATAATCCTAATACTCACGTACTTGATACTGTATTTTCATCAGGCATAGGTGCTGATGCGGCAAGTCTTGCTGAGGTTTATTATGCATATGACAGAGGCCTTCCTAAGGATATGATTTATTTCTCATGTCCCGGAAAGACGATTAAGGATATCGAGGAATCAATCGACAAGGCCGTTATAATTGCAGACAGCATTAACGAGATAAAGGTTATTCAGACCATTGCTGAGGCACGTAATATACATGTTAATGTCGGAATGCGTATTAATCCTGATTTTTCATTCTTTGGCGAGGGCAAGGGTTCTCCTTCAAAGTTTGGCGTAGATGAGGATCAGGCCATTGCATTTATTAAGAATAATAGCTGCAGCAATATTATAATAAACGGTATTCATGTTCATCTTCACAGTCAGGAGCTTTCAGCTGATATTCTTTCCGGATATCATAAAAAGATGTTTGCTCTTGCAAGAAGGATACAGGATAAATCAGGAGCAACGCTTGATTATATTAACTTTGGCTCAGGACTTGGCATAACCTTTGCAGAAAGCAACAAGCCACTGAATCTTTCTGCCGTAGCAGCGTCCTTTGAGGCTGAAAGAGCTGAATACATTAAGGATCATCCGGATACTCGTTTCATAATTGAGTCCGGAAGATATATGTCCGGAAAAGCCGGTATTTATGCAGCAAAGGTTATAGACAGAAAGGTTTCCTACGGTAAGAACTTTGTTATCCTTAAGAACACGCTTAATGGATTTGCCCGTCCTTCGGTGGCACGCATGCTTGCGGCTGTGACAGGAGGCGAAGAGCCTGAGATTATGTACGAGCCAATGTATACCGGCAGAAGCTCATTCCAGTTCTTACCTATAACAGATAATACTGAAACAGAAACAGTCACTCTTGTGGGCTGTCTGTGCACAGGAACAGATGTTATTGCGCAGGATATTGTTATGCCGCATCTTGAGCCGGGAGACGGCATAGTTATAACTAATGCCGGAGCTTATGCCGCTGTAATGACTCCTATGCAGTTCGCTTCCTTAGAAAAACCTGCAGAGCTTTTCCTTAAGGAAGACGGCACTGTACTTTCCTGATAATAGGTTTCGGTTAATTATTATTTAGCTTTTTACATTTAAAATAAAACGGTCATGTTCAAAAACAGTATCTCATCTATTATAGGAGCATTAAGCTTCGACGAGATCATCTGTAATTGATCATGACCGTTATTTTTGCGTGTTTAAGTATTAATTTATCTGTTTGTAAAGCGCTGTAAAAATTCTACAGTCTTAGGATCCTTAGGATTTTCAAAGATATCTGCTGGAGTTCCTTCTTCGCAAATGACTCCGTCTGCCATATAAACAACATGGTTTGATACATCCTTTGCAAAGGCCATCTCATGGGTTACAACGATCATTGTGAGTCCTTCCTTGGCAAGCTGTCTCATTACAGAAAGTACTTCACCGACCATCTGAGGATCAAGTGCCGATGTCGGCTCATCGAAGAGCAGTACTTCAGGCTGCATTGAGAGTGCCCTTGCAATCGCAACTCGCTGCTTCTGACCGCCTGAGAGCTGGCGCGGTTTTGCATTTATATAAGGTGCCATTCCAACCTTCTCAAGAAACTGCAGTGCAGTTTTTTCTGCCTCGGCTTTGGATTTTTTTAGTACCTTTACAGGACCTGTCATACAGTTCTCAAGTACTGTCATGTTATTGAACAAATTGAAGGACTGGAAACACATTCCGACCTTAGCCCTATATTGGCAAGGATTTACACCGTGGCCGATGATAGGCTGTCCGTGGAAAAGTATTTCGCCGCTGCTTGGCTTTTCAAGAAGATTTATGCAGCGCAGAAGAGTTGATTTACCTGAACCTGATGCTCCGATAATGCTTGTAACATCTCCGGGAGCAACGGTAAAATCTACATCTCTTAATACTTCGTGATCGCCGAAGGATTTGCTTAAGTGCTTTACTTCAATAATTTGCTCTGACATTTAAAGACCCTCCCTCTGATTTCCGTTGTCTATTGCTGCCTTACCTGCTTCAGCCAAACGCTTCTTTTCCTTAAGATCAGAATTCATTTCACTGCGGTCAACAGCCTTAACCTTGTATGTTCCTTCACCCATTGTGAGTGAGTCATTAAGTACAAGTTCATAGTTATCCGGGCCGTCCATGCGATGCTCTAAGGCTCTCAGTATCCTTGAGCATATAAATGTAAGGATGAAGTAGATCACCATTGTTACCGTGAATGCCTCAAAGTATGTGTAGTATGCACCGGCGATACCCTTTGTCGTATAGAAGAGCTCCATAACACCGATAACTGAGAGAACACTTGTATCCTTAATATTAATTATAAGGTTATTGCCTATCTGCGGCATAATGTTGCGGGTTGCCTGAGGAAGTATGACAGATGTCATTGTCTGATAGTGTGTCATTCCAATAGCCATAGCACCCTCTGTTTGTCCCGGATCAATAGAAAGGATTCCTCCGCGGACAGTTTCTGCCATATATGCACCGGTGTTTATAGAAACGATGAGGAATGCTGCCTGATACATGCTTAAGTCGAGACCGAATACAATCGAGCTTCCGTAGTAGATGAACATCGCCTGTACCATCATAGGCGTTCCTCTGAATATTTCAACATACGCATTGAGTATGAACTTTATAACTGCAAGTATCCAGTATGATACAGGATTTGCTTTACGATCTGAAGGTATAGTCTGTACTATACCGACTGCAAGACCTATTACACAGCCGATAAATGTTGATACAACGGCAATAAGCATGGTATTTCCCATACCGCTTAAGAATGAGCCCTTATAATTCTGTAATATAAAACCTATTCGAGGCAGGAATCCGTCAGGCAAAGTCATATTATCCTCCTATCAAACACGCAAGCGGGGGAGCATATTTATAATGCTTCCCCGCGGAAATTTAATGTATTAATACTATTTTGTGATTACTGTGCAAGCGGCTGAACGCTGATTGCCTCATCCATCATAGCCTCATAATCATCAGTAGTCATAGTGTCAAGAACACCGTTGATCTTGTCTGCAAGCTCTGTATTGCCCTTCTTGATAGAAATACCAATATTGATATCCTCATCAGAAACTTCAAAATCATCATCTGTAGAAGTGAAGTCAAGGATCTTGAAATCAGGGTAAGCAAGGCATGCTGCCTTTGCTGTAGGCATATCTGTTACTACATAGTCAACCTTGCCTGACTTAAGTGCTACGAGCATAGCAGGAGCAGATTCCTGAGCAGCGAGGATATTAGCATTTTCAATCTGTGGAAGGCAGCTGTCATACCAGATAGTGTTCTGCTGGCTTGTACATGTACCGCCTGCAAGATCTGCAACGCCCTTAGCTTCTGCATAAGGAGAATCATTCTTTGTAAGAGCAACTACTGAAGCATAGTAGTAAGGCTTTGTGAAGTCAACTGACTGAAGACGCTCTGAAGTAATAGACTGACCTGCAATTACGCAGTCAACCTTACCTGACTGAAGAGCAGGGATGAGTGAATCCCAATCTGACTTAACTATTTCAAGATCCATGCCGAGATCCTCAGCGATCTTCTTAGCCATCATAACATCATAGCCGTATGCATAATCCTTGCTGCCGCTGATCTGTACAGCTCCGTTAGAATCATCGCTCTGTGTCCAGTTATAAGGAGCATATGCACACTCCATTGCTACCTTAAGAGTTCCGCCTGTTGTTTCCTCAGCCTCAGCCTCAGTCTCTTCAGACTCTTCAGCAGCCTCTGTCTCAGCAGCAGCCTTGGTTTCAGCAGCTGTTGTTTCAGTAGAAGCTGAGCTTCCGCATGCTGCCATTGAGAAAGCCATAACTGCAGCCATCATGCATGCAGCGGCCTTTGTAATTGCCTTGTTTGTTGATCTTTTCATAATTTCCTCCCTATATGAAAAATATTAGTGTATATACAAAAATAAACCACGAAGCATCTAAGCAACACCTCGTGGTCGTAAATACTGAAAAAAATGGATATCAGTCTATACGTTATATGATAGCGCTTCACTTAGACGTGACAGTCCGCAGCCTCTTAGTACTGCAGCCCAACGCATGCTTATGGCACAAGAAGCATGGTTTCGGCGGAAGTCTCCTTTTTTCGGAACAGCCGTGCCGGCCGTTAGTTCCGAATACTTATAGCATCCGCTCCTCTATCTTGCCTGATGAATATTCATCAAAGACAGCTTTATGATTTATTTTTCATAGTCATAACATTTACTTTAGCTAATGTCAAGCCGTATATATAGTATTTACAGAAAAAAACATGAATTTTGATGAAATATTCATTAATTTAAGTGCTATAATGTGGCAGAAACGCAATTTCGTCCTGTTAAGAGGTTTAATATGAGAATAAAAGAAAAAATTAAAAATAACCTTTCGCCGGAACATCAGATGTCTGAAGCATTTATAACAAGTGCAATTTTGGCTTTGTCGGGCGGATTCATGGACGCCTATACCTATAATGGCAGAGGCGGCGTTTTTGCAAATGCCGAAACGGGAAATATTGTTCTTATGGGACAGAGGCTGATGGAATATGATTTTCATGGCGCTGTAAAGTATTTTGTATCTATACTTGCATTTGCACTCGGAATATTTGATGCGGAGAATTTCAGACATATCTTCAGATATGCTAAAAAAATTCACTGGAGACAGACAATGCTGATTTTTGAGATAGTTCTTTTGGCATTTGTCGGAATCATCCCTGAGAGCATTAATCTTGTCGCCAATGTTATTGTTGCATTTACGGCCGCACTTCAGGTACAAACCTTCAGAAAGGTTGCAGGATATTCATTTGCAAGTACTATGTGTACAGGAAATTTAAGAAGCGGAATGGATGCATTGTCAGTATATCTTCGTGAAAGAAAGCCTGATCAGTTTAGACAGGCAATGCATTATTTCGGAATTATTCTTTTCTTTACTTTAGGTGCCGGAGCAGGCGGTGTTCTTACAAAGTATTACGGCTTACATATGATATGGCTGTCATGTCTGCTTCTGTTGTTGGTATGTCTTCTTATGTCGGCAGAAGAATGAGTATATATTGAGATATTCATTTTAGATATTTTACAAGCAGAAAATTGCATAGTTAATGAATATATTATCTGAGGCATACACAGTTTAGACAAACTTATGCCTTAAATTATGTATTTTAAATCGAGCAATATTATGAAATGAGGGCAATGATGGTATTTACGGGAAATAATGATTCTGATAATGAAACCAATATTACAGATATAAAAACCGAAAAAGAGACTAAGACTGCATCAAATGCAGATAACAGAAGCAACGGACGAGAGTTTTTAGGCACTGAACCTATAGGCAGGCTTCTATTTAAGCTTGCGGTGCCTACGCTAAGCGCACAGCTTATAAATATGCTGTATAACATTGTTGACCGTATATACATAGGACATATTCCTGAAACAGGTGCGCTTGCCCTTACCGGACTTGGTGTATGTCTTCCGCTTATCATGATAGTGTCGGCATTTGCATGCCTTGTAGGAAACGGCGGAGCTCCGAGAGCCTCAATACTTATGGGAAAAGGAGATGAGGAACAGGCGGAAAAGATACTCGGAAATTGCGTGACAACCATGGTTATAGTTTCCGTTATTCTCACAACCATACTTTTGTCATCAAATCGCAGTCTGCTTTTGATGTTCGGTGCAAGCGAAAATACTATAGAATATGCAGTACAGTATATGAATATTTATGCTGTCGGAACTATATTTGTGCAGATGACACTCGGTATGAATGCCTTCATTACCGCACAGGGCTATGCCAAAACGGGAATGCTGTCTGTACTTATAGGTGCGGTATTTAATATTATACTAGATCCGATATTTATATTTGGCTTTGAAATGGGAGTAAGCGGAGCTGCATTGGCAACGGTTATATCTCAGGCTGTTTCATGCATATGGGTCATGAGCTTTCTTTCGGGAAATAAATCAAGGCTCCGCATTAAAAAGAAAAATCTCAGACTGTCAGCCGGCGTTATACTTCCGTGTCTTTCACTCGGAAGCTCATTATTTATAATGCAGGCCAGCGAAAGCATACTGAGTGTGTGCTTTAATTCATCACTGCTTAAATACGGCGGAGATATTGCTGTAGGTGCAATGACAATACTTACAAGCGTTATGCAGTTTGCAATGCTTCCGCTTCAGGGTGTGGGTCAGGGCGCACAGCCTATCATGAGCTATAACTTCGGTGCTGCTAAAATAGACAGAGTAAAAAAGACATTTATGCTGCTGCTCAAGGTAAGCGTTATTTACTCCACTGCAATTTGGGCACTCGTAATGATTATGCCGGGAGCCTTTGCTGCAGCATTCACATCAAATACTGAGCTTATAGAATTTACAAAAAAGGCACTGAGAATATATATGGCGGTTTCATGTATATTCGGAATACAGACAGCCTGCCAGATAACATTTAACTCTTTGGGACAGGCAGCTGCTTCTATAGTTGTAGCTATAGTCAGAAAATTCGTGCTGCTAATACCAATGATATATATAATGCCTCATATATTCTCACCAGATAAAACAACGGCAGTCTATATGGCAGAGCCTGTATCAGATATTCTTGCGGTCAGCTTTACGGCAGTATTGTTTTTCGTGCTTTCAGGGAAGCTGTTGAAGAGCGGTCAGGATGCTTAAAACATTTCACACAGACAGAGCACTATCAGCAAACTGTCTGTGTTTTTTATTAACATTTATCAACATAATTTAGCTTTTTATATGGAAGCTTGTGCAAAAATAAGGTATGATATCATTAAACAAGGCAAACAGTATCAATTTCGTCATCAATAGAATCGGAGGAATGATATATGGGACTTATTAAAGCTTTGGGCGGAGCAGGCGGCGGAGTGCTTGCCGATCAATGGAAGGAATACTTTTATTGTGAAGCTATACCGGCCGACACTCTTGCGGTAAAGGGATCAAAGAAACAGACAGGACGTTCAAGTAATAAACACGGAGATGATAACATTATAACCACCGGCTCTGTTGTTGCGGTTGCAGACGGACAGGGAATGCTTATTGTTGAGCAGGGAAAGGTCGTTGAGGTCGCTCTTGAACCGGGAGAGTACACATTTGATGCATCTACAGAACCTACGGTATTTGCAGGTGAATTCGGAGACAGCATTAAACAGGTATTCCAGAATGTAGGAAAGCGTTTCACCTTTGGAGGAGAAGCGCCTAAGGATCAGAGAGTCTACTATATTAATACCAAGGAGATCCCTGGTAATAAGTACGGAACGGCAAACCCTATACCATTCAGAGTTGTAGATGAGCGTGCCGGTATAGATATGGATATCGGTATTAAGTGCTTTGGACTTTACAGCTTCAGAATAACCAATCCGGTACTGTTTTATACCAATGTGTGCAGTAATGTCACAAGTGAATATCACACCGATCAGATAACCGAGCAGATGAAAGGGGAGCTTCTCAATGCTCTTCAGCCGGCACTCGCAAGAGTAGGTGATACAGGAGTAAGATATTCCGGACTTCCTGCTCATACAAAGGAGATATCAGAAGCGTTAAACGATGAGCTCAGCGCAGAATGGAAGGAGCTCAGAGGAATAGAGATCAAGTCCTTCAGCATTGCCAGTCTTACAGCTAATGAAGAAGATGAAAAGACAATCAAAGAGATGCAGCGTGAAGCAGCTTATACCGATCCGGGAAGAGCTGCAGGTGCTGTTACAAGAGCACAGGCTAAGGCTATGGAGGCAGCAGCTTCCAATCCTAATGCAGGCCCGGCAATGGCATTTATGGGCATGGGCCTTGCAGGACAGGCAGGCGGAGTAAATGCTCAGAGCCTCTTTGAAATGGCAGGAAAGAATAATGCAGCAGCGGCAACGGCAACAGCTGCGGCACCTGCAGCGGCGGCTGCTTCGGCACCTGCATGGAAGTGCAGCTGCGGCACAGAGAATACAGGTAAGTTCTGTACTAACTGCGGACAGCCGAAACCACAGCCGGCAGCAGGCTGGACATGCAGCTGCGGTACTGTAAATACAGGAAACTTCTGCACCAATTGCGGACAGCCAAAGCCTGCAGAAGGCTACATCTGCGCAAAATGCGGATTCAAGGTTGAAGACACTTCAGAGCCTCCGAAATTCTGCCCTCAGTGCGGAAATCCGTTCTGATAAGGATAGAATTTCAGAATAGCTCCTAATTTATAGGGATCTGCAAAAAAATGTAATTCGAGGTGTTGTAATGTCTGAACTGAACAGGAGAAAACACGGCGAAGAAACCGTTGATTTTCTGGGAGGCGAAAAAAATAAACAGGCTGAGGCATATCAGCCTAATGACGTTGCTTTATCAGAGGATATTGAGGGGGCAGAAGTGCCCCCTCAGTTTAGTGCTGTAAGGGCAAAGCATAATACGAACAAAAGTGAATATGATGAGGCTGTCAGAACTGAATCATCAGCAGAAAGAAACCCGGCAAGATCTGCAGACGGATCACAGCGAAAATCAGTCCGAAATTCGCAGCAGAAGTCAGCTCGTAATGCACAGCAAAATGCGTCCCGTAATGCACAGCAGAGTTCCGGCTCCGGTGTATGGAATGTTAAGCTTCTTATAGTCCTTGCCGTAGCTGTGATAGTGGCTGTTGTGATAATTATATCCGGTATAGGCGCGATCATGAAAGGAAAAGGAAATACTGCAGGAGCAAATACTACTGGCGGTAAGCCAGGTATAGAACAAGGCAAGACTGCGTCGGAAGATGCATCAGGAGAGCTTGAGGAAGATCCTGCGGAAGGTTCTGACATAATCGAAGTCGATGCACTTTCTGAAGCAAAGCTTCTTGCTGCACAGTATGACTATGATGCCGCTATAGAGCTGCTTAAGAACACCGAAGACTTCGGTGAGAACAATGAAGCGCAGGCGGCAGTTAAGGAATATGAGGAAATAAAAAGCACACTTGTAGAGCAGAATATATACGAGATACCTCATATATTTTTTCATATTCTCTGTGTCGACCCTAAAAACTCCTTTAATGAATCCAAATGGGGCAAGCAGGCAGGCGGCTATAACGCGCTGATGACTACTGTAGATGAGTTCAAAAAAATGATGAACGAGCTCTATGATAAGGGTTACGTTCTTGTCAGCATACGAGATATTGCAAGGGAAGAAAGATCTGAAGACGGCACAGTTAAGATGAAGGCACAGAGCATCATGCTTCCGCCGGGTAAAAAAGCCTTTGTAATGTCTGAGGATGATGTTTGTTATTATGAATATATGAAGGGTGCCGGATTTGCCGACAGGATAATAATCGGTGATGACGGAAGACCTACCACTCATTACACTGACGGTGACAGCAATGAGCATGTAGGAGAATATGACATAGTTCCTGTACTTGACAGTTTCATTGATGAGCATCCGGATTTCTCTTATAAGGGACATAAGGCGTGTCTTGTATTTACCGGATACAACGGTATTTTAGGATACAGGACTGATGAAAGCTATGATCCTTCCTCAGAATACTATGACAGTAAGCTTGAACAGGGGCATGATGTCGAGGCTGAGAGAAAGAAAGCTGTGGAGGTGCTTAAAGCTCTTCATGAAGACGGCTACGATCTCGGATCGCACAGCTGGGGACACAGAGACCTTGGTGAGATTGATATGGAGCGTTTTAAAAAGGACTGCGATCGCTGGAACAGAAATGTTGCACCGCTTATTAAGGAAGCAACAGGTGCACAGCCTGATATAATCATATTCCCGAGAGGGGCTGATATAGGTGACTGGCATCCGTATACCTCTGACAATGCAAGATTCAATTACATGCACCGGTTAGGCTTCAGGTATTTCTGCAATGTAGACAATAATAAGTATTGGGTACAGATCGGAGATACCTATATGAGGCAGGGACGACGTGCATTGGACGGATATAATATGTGGCTTCAGATAAGCGGCCAGAATAGCAGACTTTCGGATCTTTTTGATGATGTACCGGCTATATTTGATAAGGCAAGACCTACTCCGGTTCCTTCATATTTTTAATACTATAAGCGAATGATATAAAATCAGCTGCACGCTTTTATTTTCATAAATCTGCATATTTCCTTAAAAAGGCGGCGGATTTATTGAAACATAAGCGTGCGGCTTTTTATTTATCAGGCTTGACATATTATGATAGAAAACTGTGATTAATGTTTAAGAAAAGGTAATCTTTTAAAAATTAATAATTAAATAAACAGCAAAATAAGAAATATATATTGAATATTATTATTAAAGTGCATATAATTTGGTGGCGAAATTTGGTAATGTTAATGGCGGAAGAGATGAGAAAAAGGATAAGTATTTAATGGAAAAGTCAACAAATAAAAAAGAAATAGACATGCTGAACGGGCCGCTTGCCGGAAAGCTTATTTTCTTTGCGCTTCCGTTAGCGTTCTCAAGTATACTTCAGCAGCTGTTTAATTCAGCTGATGTTGCTATAGTCGGTAAGTTTTGCGGTAATAATTCGCTTGCTGCGGTAGGAGCTAACGTGGCTATTGTCGGAGTGTTTGTCAACCTTGTGGTGGGACTTTCGGTAGGCCCTAATGCAGCACTTGCAAATCTTATAGGAAGCGGCAAAAAGAGCGGTATCCACGATATGGAGCATACTGCTATCGGATTTGGAGCACTTTTAGGATTCCTGCTGATGCTGATAGGTATAGTAACTGCAAAGCCTGTACTGGAGCTTTCCGGAACTCCGGAGGAGATAATGGCAGCAGCGCTTAAATACATTTACATTTATTTTATCGGTATGCCGTTTATAGTTATTTATAACTTTGCAGCAGCTGTGCTGAGAAGTTTCGGCGATACAAAAAGACCTATGTATGTACTGTTTCTTACCGGAGTTATAAATGTTGTACTGAATCTGTTTTTTGTTATAGTATGCAAACTTGACGTGGCCGGAGTCGCGATTGCAACCACTATTTCAAATATTATCAGTGCAGTAGCTGTAATAATATTTCTCTGCAGAGATGAAGGAGAATTCAAGCTGCATTTAAGACAGCTTGAGATCAAGAAGTCGCAGTTAAGGAAAATGCTTCAGATAGGTATTCCTACAGGTGTATCAAGTGCGGTATTTTCACTTTCAAATATTTTTATTCAGTCCGGAATAAATACATTTGGTGCTGATGCCATCGCAGGCTCATCCCTCGAGCTGACATTTGAATATTTCAGTTATGATATAAGCTCTGCTTTTGCACAGACAGCCGTAACATTTATGAGTCAGAATTATGGTGCAGGCAAATTAAAGCGATGCAATAAAATATTCTGCATGTGTCTGGCCTTCGGCTTCTTCTTTGCACAGCTTTTGTCTACGATATTCCTGATAGGACAGGACTTCTTTATTTACATTTATACCTCCAGCGCAAGCGTTGCTGCTTATGCTGCAGTTAGACTTCATTTTATCGGTGGCCTGGAAGGCTTTACTGCGACTTACGAAGTCGGAGGCTCAGGCATGAGAGCTTTCGGAAGATCATTAGAGCCTGCAATAATTACTATATTGGGAACTGTAGGCTTCAGACTATTGTGGCTGATTACAGTTTTTAAGACAATAAAGACCTTTGAGTCACTTATGGCAGTTTATATGACATCATGGATCCTTACAGGAGGAACAATATTATTTCTTTATTTCAGATTGTACAAAAAGCTTCTGAAGGAACATGAAGGTTCGGTTTTCGAAGCTTAAATAGGGCAGAAACGAAAAATAGAAACAGTCTGTCAGGGAAAATGAAAATAAAAACCGTGCATAAGGCTGATAATAAGCTTAATTAATGAATCAGTTAGTGTACAAAACCGAATTTTAGGCTTATAATAAAATTCTATGTATTGCAAATATAAAATATTTACATATAAAATTTTTAACCAGGGGAGAAAATAAAATGGTTGATTTTAAGAACGATGAGAGACTTAATACGCTTAACCATTCCTGCGCTCATGTAATGGCACAGGCTATAAAGCGTCTTTACCCTCAGGCAAAGTTTTGGGTAGGGCCTGTAGTAAAGGAAGGTTTTTATTATGATGTCGATCTCGGAGACACTCCGGTTAATGATGAGACCATCGCAGCAATAGAGAAGGAAATGAAGAAGTGCTGCAAGGAAGGCAAGAAGATCGTACGTCGTGAAATTTCAAAGGCTGATGCACTTGAATTCTTTAAGGATGACATGTACAAGCTTGACCTTATAAACGGACTTGAGGACGGCAATATTACCGTATATACACAGGGAGATTTCACAGATCTTTGCCGCGGACCTCACGTTGACAATACAAAGCTCTGCAAAAACTTCAAGCTTCTTAAGTATTCAGGTGTTTATTGGAAGGGCGATGCAAACAATCATGTAATGCAGCGTATCTACGGAGTCTGCTTCCCTACACCGGAAGAGCTTGAGGAGCATTTAAAGCTTCTTGAAGAAGCAAAAGAGCGTGATCACAGAAAGCTCGGCAAGGAAATGCAGCTATTCATGAACGATGATCTTGTAGGACGCGGACTTCCTATGTTCCTTCCTAAGGGATATATCGTTTGGCAGGAGCTTGAGAATTACATAAAGAACAAGGAGAGAAAGCTTGGCTACAAGCATGTAATGACTCCTTGCGTAGGTACAGTTAATCTTTACAAGACTTCAGGCCACTGGGATCATTATAAGGACAACATGTTCCCGGCAATGGAAGTTGAGGGAGAGTCATTTGTACTTCGTCCGATGAACTGCCCTCATCATATGATGATATATGCTAACCGTATGCATTCATATAAGGATCTTCCTATTCGTATAGGTGAGATCGCGCACGATTTCCGTTTTGAGGCCAGCGGAACCTTAAAGGGAATAGAAAGAGGAAGACATTTCTGTCAGAATGATGCTCATCTGTTCGTTACACCTGAGCAGATCGAGGACGAGTTCGGCAAGGTAGTTGACCTTATATTTGACGTTTACAAGGACTTCAATATCACAGATTTCCGTTGTGTGCTTTCGCTCAGAGATCCTGAGGATAAGGTTAAATACCACGATGATGATGAGATGTGGGACAATGCTGAGAATGCGCTCAGAAGAGTTCTTAATGATCTCGGAATCGAGTATACAGAAGAGATAGGTGAGGCAGCTTTCTATGGACCTAAGCTTGATGTAAATGTAAAGCCTGCTGTCGGAAACGAGTATACTCTTTCAACCTGCCAGCTTGACTTCTGCCTCCCTGCAAAGTTTAACCTTACATATGTAGATAAGGAAGGAAATAAGCAGACTCCTGTAGTTCTTCACAGAGCTATCTTAGGATCACTTGACAGATTCATGGCATACATCCTTGAGGAGACAAAGGGTAACCTTCCGCTCTGGCTTATGCCTACACAGGTAATGATCCTTCCTGTCAAGAATGAGGATGAAGAGATCAATGCTTATGCACAGGAGCTCTATGACTATCTCTACGAGAATCGTATAAGAGTTGAGCTTGATGACAGAGCAGAAAAGCTTGGCTACCGCATCAGAGAGGCTCAGATCGCCAAGGTTCCTTATCTTGTAGTTTTAGGTAAGAATGAGGCAGGAGATAAGACTGTAAGCTACAGACTTCACGGAGAACAGGATTCAACCACAGTATCTATGGAAGAGTTCTGCGAAATGCTTAAGGAAGAGATTCGCACAAAGAAGATAAATCCTGCTGCAGCAAAGTAATTTAATCATTATATGCATCAGTGGCTTAAGGATCTTTCTGATCAGAAAATGATTAAAAAGTAAATAAATACAATAAGGCTGCGTTTCAATATGTTACACACGAGGTAATAAAATGAAACGCGGTCTTTTTATTACGGAAAAATAGTTCAAATAAATGACGTTACATGATATTCTAAATGTAAAATAAATGTAATAAATCGAACAAAAAAACATTAAATCGTAATATTATTTGACATAAATTTGACAGTAAAAAAGACATTTCAGGGCTTAAACAGACCTAAAGACAGAGTCCACATATAAAGCTGCAGCAAATTGGCACAAATGTTGCTGTAATTTCTGTAGGAAATATGATGACAATCGCGTATTTAAGTGTTGAAATGCGGAGAAAAATTAAATAAAATTAAGCTGTTAGAACTCTGCATTGTAAAATCGATATTTTGTGCTTGCAGTGAGCCGAAAAATCGAATGCAGTTCTGATATACTTAAATATCGTTTGCTAAAATGAAAGGAGCAGATTGATCATGAAAGAATTTATGCTGCCTTACGGTAAGGAAAAACTTACTGCTAAGATCGAAGATGAGCATCTTGCAGGCGTACTTGTATCGGAGCTTCACAGCTATAAGGCCCCAAAGAGCGGTGCTGAGCTTGTTCAGGAATCTCTTGAGCATCCGATCGGAACTCCAAGACTCTGCGATATGGCAGTAGGAAAGAAGAAAATCGTAGTTATTTCTTCTGACCATACAAGACCTGTACCAAGCCATATCATTATGCCGCTTCTTCTTGCTGAGATACGCAAGGGAAATCCGGATGCAGATATTACTATCCTTATTTCTACAGGACTTCATCGTGCAACAACTCAGGACGAGATCAGAGCCAAGTTCGGTGACGAAATCTTTGAGCATGAGAAGATCGTTGTTCATGACTGTGATGACAAGGATAACTTAGTTTATATCGGAAAGCTTCCTTCAGGAGGAAACCTCATTATCAATAAGCTTGCTTATGAGGCTGATCTTCTTGTAGCTGAAGGCTTTATCGAGCCTCACTTCTTTGCAGGCTTCTCAGGCGGACGTAAGAGCATCCTTCCTGGCATTGCAAGCCGTGAGACGGTTATGTACAACCATAACGCAGGCTTCATTGCAAGTGAGCACGCAAGAACAGGAGTTGTTGATGGTAACCCTATCCACAATGACATGCTTTATGCAGCAAGAGCAGCAAGACTTGACTTCATCGTTAACGTAGTTATCGATGCTGAGCATGATCCTATCTTCTGCGTATCAGGTGACTGCGATCTTGCACACAGAGTAGGACGTGAATTCCTTAAGTCAAAGTGCCAGGTAGATGCTATCCCTGCTGATATCGTTATTTCAACAAACGGAGGATATCCGCTTGATCAGAATATCTATCAGTCAGTAAAGGGTATGACAGCAGCTGAGGCTACCGTTAATAAGGGCGGAGTTATCATCATGCTTTCAAAGGCAGCTGACGGACATGGCGGAAAGTATTTCCATGAGACATTCCGTGATGAGAAGGATCTTAACCGTATGATGCAGACCTTCCTTGACACAAAGCCTGAGGATACTATTATCGACCAGTGGCAGTCACAGATATTTGCAAGACTTCTTCTTAAGGCTCAGGTAATCTTTATTTCATCTTGTGATGATCAGTTAGTAGAAGACCTTCATATGATTCCTGCTCACAGCATGGAGGAAGCACTCGAGAAGGCTAAGGCTATCGTTAATAAGCCTGATTACAAGGTAACAGTTATTCCAGACGGAGTATCAGTTATAGTTAAAGAGTGATCTAATGATTACAGCAGACCTGTATCCTGAAGGCCGAAACCTTTGGGATATAGGCTCTGAAGTAATAAAGAATTTTTTTTAGAGGGGAGTTTATTATGCCTATTTTAAAGTCAATCAAGAAGATACCTGGAGGACTGATGGTAGTTCCGCTTTTACTTGGCGCAATCATCAACACATGCTTCGGAGGATATCTCTGGACCGAGTTTGACGGCACATTCACAACACATCTTTGGAAGACAGGTGCTATGCCTATCCTTGCTATGTTCCTTTTCTGCAATGCTACTACTATCGATGTAAAGCGTGCCGGAGTTGCTCTTTACAAGGGTGTTGTTATCACAGCAGTTAAGGTACTTGCAGGTATCGCAGTAGGACTTATTTGCGGACACCTTTTCGGTGAGAATGGTTTCCTTGGACTTTCAACACTTGCTATCGTAGGTGCTCTTGCAAACTCAAACGGCGGACTTTACGCTTCACTTGCAGGTGAGTTCGGTGATGCTACAGACGTAGGTGCTGTATCGATCCTTTCAATCAACGACGGACCTTTCTTCACAATGGTAGCTTTAGGCGCTGCCGGCGTTGCAAAGATTCCGCTTGCTACACTTGTAGGATGCATTCTTCCTATCATCATCGGTATCATAATGGGTAACCTTGATGAGGACATCCGTAAGTTCTGTGCACCTGGTGCAACAATGACAATACCTTTCTTCGCATTCCCTCTTGGAGCAGGTCTTAACATCATGAACCTCTTCAAGGCAGGAGCTCCTGGTATTATCCTCGGTGTTGCTTGTACTCTTATTACAGGTCTTTTAGGATACCTTGTTTACAAGCTTCTCAAGATGGATTATCCGGAAGTCGGTGGTGCTATCGGTACAACAGCAGGTAACGCAGCAGCTACACCTGCAGCAGTTGCAGCAGCAGACGCAAGCCTTCTTGCAGTATCAGAGGCTGCTACAGCACAGATCACAGCTGCAATCATCGTTACAGCTATCCTTTGCCCTATCCTTGTATCTTATCTTCACAAGATAGAGGAGAAGAAGCGTGCCGCAAAGGCATAATTATCAGACATAACCACATATTATGGTGTGTAAGAGCAGATATTTAAGGTATCTGCTCTTTTCTTATGAAAAATTAAATATTCTTTTAAATTGCTTGTAAGACGGATTTGTTTATGTATAATGTGTTTTGATTGTTTATGGGCGGAATAATTTATAATGGCTCGATGCGGGAGCCGGAGAACCTTCTATAGGCAAGATTATTTATTTGGAGGGAGTTTATTAATGCAGGCAATTTTTGACATTATTAACGCTGTTTGCGGAAAGATACAGGTGGTTTCTGATCTGTTTTGGGACTTTCCGACGAATTTTGATTGGTATGCCAATATCCCTATTTTAGGAAATTTCTCATTGGCTATAATTCTTCTTATAGGATCAGGAATTTATTTCACATGCAGACTTCGTTTCATCCAGATCCGTAAATTCAAATACGGAATTGAAGTCTTAAAGAACAGCAAGAAAACACAGATGGGTATATCACCTCTTGCGGCTTTCTTCCTTTCTACGGCTATGAGAGTCGGACCGGGTAATATACTTGGAGTTACCGGAGCTATTTCTGTCGGAGGACCCGGAGCGCTTTTATGGATGTGGATATCAGCATTCTTCGGAATGGCTACGTCATACACTGAAGCCACACTTGCACAGATCTTCAAAGAGAAGAAGGACGATGAATATGTCGGTGGTCTTTCATTCTACGGAAGAAAGCTTTTAGGAGGCTCTGTAGGTGTAGGTATATTCCTTTCAGTGCTTTATATAGTTTATGCACTTTTATGCTTTCCTGCTCAGGGCTTTAATACGATTTCTGCTGTAGGCCAGATCGGAGAGACTGTAAGCGGTCATGCTATCGATACAAACTCAATGCTTTACTGGGTCAGCTTCGTGATACTTCTTATCGCAGTAGCTATTATTTCCTTCGGCGGAATTAAGCAGGTCACAAGAGTTACAGATGTTGTAGTTCCTGTTATGGCAGTTATTTATATACTTACTGTTATAGTTCTTGTAATTGTCAACGTTAACTGTATTCCTTGGTTCTTCTATGCAGTATTTACACAGGCATTTAAGCCGGAGGCTGTATTCGGCGGAGCCTTCGGTATAGCACTTGTTCAGGGTGTTAAGAGAGGCCTTATGAGTAATGAGGCAGGACAGGGAACCATCACAATGGCAGCTGCAGCATCAGATGCAAAGCATCCTTGTGATCAGGGCTGTGTTCAGTCTATCGGTGTATTCCTTGATACTATCGTTATTTGTACACTTACAGCTTTTGTTGTTATCATGGGACACGTTTGGCTTACAGATAATGCAGAGGCATGGTTTGAGCTCGGAAAGCTTCCTAAGTTCGTAGCTTCGGTTGCTGAGCTTACACCGGGAACCGCGTTTAATGCAGCAGTTTCACTGCTTGTATCTGTATGCTTCGGACTTTTTGCATTTTCAACACTGCTTGGATTTATGTCATTCACAGAGATATGTGCAAACCGTATTTCAGAGAGCAAGAGCTTCATCGCAGTTATAAGGATCCTTTGCCTTGTAGTTATTGCATTCGGCTGCATGACAAGCATAGCAGGTATGGATCTCGGATCACTTTGGGATCTTTCTGATTTTGCAAACATTCTTATCGCATACTGCAACATTCCGCTCCTTTATATCGGCTTTAAGCATGTATTAAATGCTACAAAGCATTTTGAAAAGAATGACGGAACACTCTATACATCTGAGGTTGCCGGCATGGAGCTTGAGGTATGGGATAAAAAAGCAGGAAAGTAATAACAAAATAGAAACAGCATACTTCTGAAATTTTCAAAATTTTAAAATAAACCGCGGCAACGGGCTCTATACAGCTTGAAATAACCGCGGTTTTTCTTTATTATAAAAAGAGTTTAAATATAAATTTATAATATGGAATTATTGTGGAATAATACATATAAATCAGGAGGAAACTATGAGAGGAATTGATTCTTCAAAAACAAGACTCCGTCATGAGGTATTCGTAGAAGTTGCAAGAATGGCTTATGAGGGAACTGACCTTGACAAGATCGATGAGCTTCCGTACAAGATCATCCCGGGTGAGGATGCGGAGTACAGAGATAATGTATTTATTGAGAGAGCTATCGTTGGTGAGCGTATACGTGCAGCTATGGGACTTTCAGTAAGAAATGCTGATGAGTTTGGAAAGCTTACAGATAATATTGAGGCCAGTGCTATTGCTGAGAAGTATTATGAGGCTCCTCTCATCAATGTAATTAAATTTGCCTGCAACGCTTGTCCCGAGAAACAGGTTCGTGTATCTGACGGATGTCAGGGATGTATTGAGCATCCATGTAAGGAAGTCTGTCCTATGCATGCTATCAGCATGGTGCACGGCAGATCACATATCGATCAGGAGAAGTGCGTAAAGTGCGGAAAGTGCGTTGACGCTTGTCAGTATCATGCAATCATCAAAATGGAAAGACCATGTATGAAGGCATGCGGAATGGGAGCTATCCATTCAGATGATA
This sequence comes from Lachnospiraceae bacterium, assembly GCA_022768465.1. GTDB lineage: Bacteria > Bacillota > Clostridia > Lachnospirales > Lachnospiraceae > Avilachnospira. The sequence goes on along the minus strand of JALELZ010000010.1, from coordinate 12,352 downwards.
AGGGAAGAGCTGATATTGATTACATGAAGTGTGTTTCCTGCGGTCAGTGTCTTGTAAATTGTCCTTTCGGAGCAATCGTTGATAAAGGACAGATCTATCAGACAATAACAGCAATTAAGGATGCTAATACACCTGTTTATGCTATAGTCGCTCCTGCAATCGCAGGTCAGTTCAAGGGTCTTCAGAATGAGAAGCTTGCAGCAGCATTCAAGGAGCTTGGATTTACAGATATGAGAGAGGTTGCTATCGGAGCTGACCTCTGCACCGTTGAAGAGGCACAGGACTTCATGAAGGAAGTTCCTGAGAAGCTTCCGTTCATGGCTACATCATGCTGTCCTGCTTGGTCAATGATGGCGAAGAAGATGTTCCCTGAGCAGGCAAAGTGTATTTCAATGGCACTTACACCGATGGTACTCACAGCTCGTCTTCTTAAAGAAAAGGAGCCTAATTGTAAGATCGTATTCGTAGGACCATGCTCAGCTAAGAAGCTTGAGGCAAGCCGTCGTACTATCAGAAGCTATGTTGACTTCGTTCTTACTTTTGAGGAAGTTGCCGGTATGTTCGAGGCAAAGGGCGTAAACTTCGACTTCCTTCCGGATGATATTGATACTCTTGAAAAGGCTTCTGCTGACGGTCGTGGATTCGCTGCAGCAGGCGGAGTTGCAGCAGCTGTTGTTAAGGCAGCTAAGCGTATTGATCCTAATATAGAGATCAAGACTATGAGTGCTGACGGACTTCAGAACTGCCGTCAGATGCTTCAGCTTGCAAAGGCAGGAAAGTATAACGGATACCTCCTTGAGGGAATGGCTTGTCCGGGCGGATGTCTCTCAGGTGCAGGAACAATTGCAGCGCTTAAGAACTCTACAGCAGCACTTAAGGCTATGCAGAAGGAAGCAAGCTTTGAGGAATCATATGACACATCATACAAGGAGCGTCTTGCTCACCTTGAGAAGTTCGAGCTTCCTGATGAGTATTGATAATTACTAAATAATAATCTTTATAAAGTGCCGGTGCCGTAAAAGGTACCGGCGCTTTATATAAAAGAAAAAGACCGCGTTATACGGTCTTTTCTTCTTTGTTAGGGGGAGTTATGAGTAATTTTATAGAAAATCCTTTATAAGGATATTCCGTGTGTGAGTTGTGTGTATTTTGTTCATCTCCTTTATTTATCTTATGGCTATAATATAAAGGTCAATTGTTAAGTACTTGTGTTTCATATGTGAAGTATTTGTGAAACGATGTTTAAGCTGAACTGTTGTCGTGATGTGATAAAAAACTTGAATAAGCCTGTTATTTTTTATAAACTATTACTATGTGTGCATTAGCTTGCAAGCCTATTGCTTTTTGCAAAACTATAACATGCCGCGATTTATGCTTTTACACATCTAAGTATGGTTTTGTACAGTCGGAAAGGAAAGCTTCATGGCAAAATCGGCAAATCAGAAGCTTAAGATGCTTTATCTAAAGAAGATCCTTTTAGAAAAAACAGATGATGAACACGCTATCACTATGCCTGAGATCATAAAAGAGCTTGAAAGCTGCGGAGTGAAGGCCGAGAGAAAAAGTATATATGACGACATTGAATGTCTTAAGGCCTATGGCATGGATATCGTAGGCTGTCAGGAAAATCGCAGCTATTATTACCATGTGGCAAGCAGACCTTTTGAGCTTGCTGAGCTAAAGCTTCTTGTGGACACTGTACAGTCGGCAAAGTTTATAACTAAGAAAAAGTCGGATGAACTAATTAAGAAGATAGAAGGCATGGCGAGTGTCTATGAGGCATCAAAGCTTCACAGGCAGGTATATGTTTCGCAGCGTGTAAAAACCATGAACGAAAGCATTTACAATAATGTCGACCTTATTAATGAAGCCATAGCAGAAAATAAACGAATAAGCTTTATATATTTTAAATGGAGTGCCGATAAAAAGCAGGTGCCGAAAAATGACGGAAATCTGTATTATGCAAGTCCGTGGGCGCTGTGCTGGAATGATGAAAACTATTACCTCATAGCATATGACAGCGACAGCAGTAAGCTTAAGCATTACAGAGTAGATAAGATGAAGCGAATATCGCTTCTTGATGAGAAAAGAGATATGGGAGGAGATGCCTACAAGGATTTTGATATGGCTCTTTATACAAGCCGGGTATTCGGAATGTACGGAGGCAAGGATGAAAATGTTACTATAGAATGCCGAAATGATATGGCAGGTGTCATCATTGACAGATTCGGCAAGGATATTATAATGATCCGCTCAGATGATGAGCATTTCAGAGTAAATGTTAAGGTTGCGGTCAGCCCGCAGTTTTTGGGCTGGATAACAGCGCTTGGAGACGGGGCAAAGATAATCGGTCCGCCGTCAGTGCTTAATGCTATGAATCAGGAAATTTCAAGACTTATAAAACAGTATCGCCAGGAGGCCTGAAATGTATGTTCTGACAAATATTTATAATGTATGCGGTTTTTTGTGGTCACTTATTTTAATAATGCTCTGCTTTGCGATATGCATATGTGCTGAGAAATCTGAGAGCAGTGAGCTTAAAGCGTTAAGCAGAAGAATGGTATGGGCAGCGATAGTATATATTATAGGTATGCTGCTTATACTTAGCGGTATCGGAATATTTGCAGCCTTTGGCTTTCTGCTTCATTTTGCAGCTCAGCTTATGCTGCTTATAAGTCTCGGAATATTCCTTTACGGGCATTTTAAGGTTAAAGAACGACTTTATGATGAAGGCGCAGCAGGCTCAGGGGCTGCTTTAAGCGGAATTAATGCAGGTATCGACAAGCTTAAGAATACATTTTCAGGAAAGACCGGCAACAATGTAAATAACGGTGTTAATTTTGCCGAATCAGTAAATGAGACTGAGGATGCGGCTGAAGTCGGAAAAGAGACTGAAACCGAAAATGAGATTGAGACAGAGAATGAGTCTGAAATCAGAAAAAAGTCCGAAGTTGAGAATGAAACTGAAAATGAGGAAAAAATCGGAAATAAATCTGAAACCGAAAGAGATGCTGAGGCAACAGAGTCAGCAGAAGTTTTTGATACAGCGAGCGAAGATAATAATGATGCAGATCATACTGAGGATGAACCTGAAGAGGCAGATATGTCTTTAGAAGACGAGGGAAACCTGAGTGAAGAAGACAGAGTTATCCATGATTTCTTCAGTACACCTGAGAGTATGCTCGGTAAAAGAGTGCTCTTAGCAGATCGCAGTAATGAGGATATTGATAAGATAAAAGAAATATTCAGATGGACAGCTGCCGATATAATTACAGTTGAAGAAGGGGCAGAGGCGATACAGACCTGCAGAGAGGTACCTTGTGATATTCTTATATTGGCGCACAGACTTAAAGACTTTGACGGAATTTCTGCATTTAATATGATACACAGAGATGAGCAGGGCGCAAACGGATTTACTCCGGGAATAGCATTGACCTCAGAGAATAAGTACGCAAGGGAAAAATATATTAACTGCGGATTTACGGATGTTTTATACAAGCCTATAGATGCCTGTGAATTAAGAAGAGCAGTATATGATATTATAGTCAACAGAAAACCTGTCACAAAAGACAGCAGTGCTGCAGAAAAACTCAGATATCTGGAACACAGCGGCTTAAAGGTCAAGATGGGACTGACCAATGAAAATGATGATGAAGACCTTTATATAGTTCTTTTAAAATGTTTCAGAGACAGTTCTGCCATGCGAGAAGATAAAATTGACAGGCTTATCGAATCAATTGCTGACGGAGATGATATGTGGGACTTTCTTTTGTCACAAATTAGTGATATAAGAAGAGAAGTCACTGAACTTGGCAATGATGAACTCGGCGAGCTCTTTAATACAATTGAGCGACTGATCAGAGCTGAGGATATTGAAAGCATACAAAACCGCATGCCGCTCATTAAAAATCTGTGGCACGGATTTGTGTCGATGCTTTCAGTTCTTTAAACGGAGAAATACTGAACGAATGAAATTTGGAAACTATTTTGAAGAAAAAAAATGGCTGCAGTATACCATTGCAGCATGCTCGGCTGTACTGTTTTTTGTGGTGCTTACCGAGCTTAATGCTATTCTTGCACAAATCGGGAAATTCATGACACTTGTAAGGCCTGTCGTGTTCGGAGTCGTGATAGCTTATCTGATATCACCGCTTGTTAATTTCTTTAACAGGACACTTTATAGAGGCATAAAAAAGGAAGGTGTCAGACAACAGCTTTCAAATGTAACGGCAATGATAAGCGTGTGTATTTTATTTATCCTTCTTATGAGCGGTCTTATTCCTCAGCTTATAGACAGTATAAAAATGTTTATCAGCAACATTAATGCTTATGCCGAAACCCTTCAGGATATGCTTGAATTTATCGTGGAAAAGGGAGAGAGCCATAATCTGGATATGAGCATCCTGGATAAATCAACGACAGGACTTTTAAATGATTTGGTATCTATAATTACAGAAAATACAGGAAAGATTGCAGAAGGCTCACTCAGTGCAACAAGCAGTGCGCTTAACCTTGGACTCGGACTTATACTTGCGGTTTATTTTATCGTATATAAGAATACTGTAATAAGCTCTTATCACAGAATACTCCATGCAATTTTGCCGGAAAAGAAATATAAGTCTACTACCTCATTTTTATCTGAGTGCAATATGATAATGACTACATATGTAGTCAGTGATATTCTGGATGGTATCATAGTAGCAATAATTAATGCTATATTCATGATGATTACAGGAATGCCTTACCTTGTGCTTATATCCCTGGTAGTAGGTGTTACCAATCTGATACCGACCTTCGGTCCTTTTATAGGTGCATTTATTGCGGGACTGATACTGCTGTGCTCAAGTCCTCAGTCAGTTGTTTTGTTCCTTGTTTTTACGCTGATTCTTCAGACTATAGACGGATATGTTATAAAACCGAAGCTTTTTGGCGGAGCACTGGGGGTTTCAGGTGTATGGATCACTCTTGGAATCATAGTCGGAGCCAAGCTCTTCGGAATTACCGGTGTGCTGCTGTCAGTTCCGGTCGTAGCTATAATTCAGTTCGTGCTTCACGGATATATAGTAAGAAAAGAGGAAGAAAAAACTGAAGCTCTTATGATGGCAGCAGATCAAGCCGTTATCAAAGGTAATGAGTCTGTGAAAAGCTGATTCTGTCAATGAGAAAATTAAAGCAGACATTTCACAGAGTTGACAAAACCCGAGTGAAATAGTATGCTTATAAAGCGGCTTTAGATATATGATTTTTAAGGCTTTAGAGCTTTGTACAGCATAGGATAGCCTTAGACAACATAACATATAAAGACATAATCCGGGTTCCATAGACATTGTATAGTGCAAGGACATGGAACCCATATTTATACAAAAAGTCTGTCACTCGTAATAAACGAGTGCTGACAGATAAAGGAGATGATATAGATGGCAGTATTACCGGTTTATAATATATTGCTTGCACCGAATGCAGCACTATGTATCAAGACAGATACCTATAAGGCAATGGTGAACAGGGAACCGCATATAGGAGATAAGGTCACGGTTGCAGTTGCCAAAAATGATGTGACCAAGACACAGCTCACTGCCGACAGCTTTTATCCGATCGGTATAAACGGAGAGATCGCTGATATCAACGAATCAGGATTTATGATGATAAATCTTATGAATCGAGTAGATATAGAAAGTCTCATGGTGCTTCCGGACAGAAGCATTGACATAGAGGTGCGCAGACATCCGGATGTTGAAGATCTTGATGAAGAGTCAGCCAAGCCGAGATTTGCAGCAGTAAAAGAGGCTATAAATAAGTTTTCTGAGGAAATGGAGTGGAAACATTCTCTCAGACCTTATTCAGATGCCTGGAGCAATATAGGAGAGGTCGCGGTAACGATATCCCCGTGGCTGGATCTTTCCAACGAGGAACGCTATAAGCTCCTGGCAGAGGACAGCCAGAGCAGGCGTTTTGATATGCTCGAGAAAATTATTTTTGAGAACCTTGAGATAATCAAGGTCAAGCTCAAGGCTCAAAATGCTCAGGAAGCAGAGTATCAGCGAACCTACAAGGAAAATGCCATAAGAAAGCAGATGGAATTTTTGCAGAAGGAGCTGGATGAGATGCATCCGGAGAGCATGTCCGATTTAAGACGCATAGAGATCAAGCTCGAAGAATCGGAAATGAATGAAACAGCCAAAAATGAAGGCAGAAGGATACTTAAGCGCCTTAAGGCAGAGACCATGAACACTGCTGAAACAGGAATGCTTACGGATTATCTGGAGACCCTGGTGGCACTTCCGTGGAAAAAGGAGGGATCTTCTGACATAGATCTTAAAAAAGCCGCAGAGATATTGGATGAAGATCATTATGGGCTCAAAAAGGTCAAAAAAAGGATCATTGAGCAGCTTGCTGTAATGAAATTAAAAGGAGCACAGACAGGCTCCATACTTCTGTTTGTAGGCCCTCCGGGAACAGGTAAGACCAGTATAGGCCAGTCTATTGCGAGAGCGCTGGGAAGAGAGTATGTGAGAGTGAGTCTCGGCGGAGTCAAGGATGAGTCAGATATAAGAGGCCACAGACGAACCTATATCGGCGCTATGCCGGGACGAATCATTGACAGCCTCAGAAAATGCAGTACAAGCGATCCTGTTATGGTGCTTGATGAGGTTGATAAGCTTTCACAGTCATATAACGGAGATCCTGCAAGCGCTCTTTTAGAGGTTCTTGACCCTGAACAGAATGCTAACTTTACGGATCATTATCTCAATGTGCCGTATGACCTTTCTGATATTCTGTTTGTGTGCACGGCCAACAGCACAGATACTATTCCGGAGCCGCTTTTAAACCGTATGGAGGTCATAAGTTTTAACGGATATACACCTGCAGAAAAGCTGGAGATAGCAAAAAGACATCTTATTCCGAAGTCTATAGAAACTGCCGGAATAAGCCGGGGAAAGCTGAAAATCAGCGATAAGGCCATAGATATGATCATAAGTGAGTATACTATGGAATCCGGAGTAAGAGGCCTTAAGAAGCGCATAGATCAGATATGCAGAGCGACAGCGGTAAAGATAGTAAGCGGTGAGGCGGAAAGCGTCAGCGTTACAAAAAATAATCTTAAGGAGATAATGGATACTAATCCTATTCATCTTAAATCCGTAGGAGATAATGCAAAGCCGGGCGTTGTTACCGGACTTGCATGGACAAGTGTAGGCGGAACGGTTCTGTTTATAGAAACCATGCTTACAGAGGGCAGCGGAGAGATCATAATAACCGGAAGGCTCGGAGACGTTATGAAGGAGTCCGCACGCATTGCGGTAAGTCTTGTAAAAAACATGTATCCGGACAAGGCGGATATGTTCAAAGACCATGATCTTCATATACATGTACCTGACGGAGCTACACCTAAGGATGGACCGTCTGCCGGAATTACACTTACTACGGCGCTTTCATCACTTGTTACAGGCATTCCTGTAACTCCGAAGGCTGCAATGACCGGAGAGGTGTCACTTCAGGGCAGAGTTAAGCCTATAGGCGGTCTTCCGGAAAAGCTCATGGCTGCACACAGAGCAGGCGTTAAGAAGGTATTTATACCAAAAGACAATATTGATGATCTGAGAGATGTTGCAGAAGAGGTGAAGGAATCACTCGAAATTCTGCCTGTTGATGAGGTTGAGGATGTGCTTAAGGAGCTGAAGCTTAAATAATCATAATCATATATTGCAGAAGATAGCTGCCGTATTGAGCTCAGATGACCTTAATGCGGCAGTTTTATGTAAATTGTAAATAAACAATACCGCATGCTGTGTTATACTTTAAATATGTGTTGCAGATAAATGAATGTTGACGATAGACGGAGATAGATATGGCAGATCAGCGAGGCAGAGGAAATCAGCCAGGCGAACATCAGGGAATAAGATCAAGAAGCCATGCACAGCGTTCAAACGCTTATTCGCAGGATGGTAATGTGCGCTATGCGGAGCAGGGCAGAAATAATGACAGAAACAGAATACGAACTTCTGCAGGCGGCAGGACGGCAAGATCAAACGGTCAGAGTGTTCATTATGCATCAAAGAAGCCTAAAAGAAATAATAGCTATATTTTTCTAAAGATAGTTCTTATCCTGCTGATGCTGATTATTGCAGGAGTATTGGTATACGGAGCTTTAAGGCAGGAAACAGGTAAGGGAAGTGTGCCATCCGGAGGTACAGCTTCATCCGGAAATGCTTCGGAATCAGCTGTAACGGATGAGTATGGCAATGTTATAAGAAGTGAAGCTGATATAGCTGCTGACAATACGCTTTCTGCCGATCAGAAAATAGTGCTCGGCATAAAGAGCTCGCTTGAAAGCGGCACATCAGTAATGGAAACTCTCAGGAAATATTATCCGAATGATCTCATTTTATATAAGAATAAAAGATATGTGTTTACACCTGTAAATGACAGTCTGAAAAAGCACAGCTATAAGACCGAGAATCTTAAGCAGTCAGAAAACGGAGAATGGCAGTATACAGACGGAGACAAGATTATCTCGCATAAGGGAGTAGATGTTTCGTCACATCAGGGAGATATAGACTGGGCTAAGGTCAAAGGAAGCGGAGTTGAGTTTGCGATGATAAGAGCGCTGTACAGGGGCTATTCATCAGGCAAGCTCGTAGAGGATGAGAAGTTTAAAAATAATATCACAGGAGCTGATGCGAACGGAATAAAAACAGGCGTATATATATTTACACAGGCTGTAAATGAGTCAGAGGTCGATGAAGAGATAGCGATGCTTAAGGAGCTTGTCGGTGAGAATAAGGTGGATTATCCGGTCGTTGTAGATGTGGAAGAGGCCAATGCCGGAGAAGGCCGTATGGACACTCTGGGTATCGAGGAAAGAACGAGCCTTATTAAGTATTACTGTGAAAAGCTAAAAGACGCAGGCTATAAGCCGATGATATATTTCAATATCGAAAGTGCACTGCTTATGCTTGATCTTACACAGCTTGAGGACTATGACAAGTGGCTCGCTGCCTATAATTCTGAATTTTATTATCCTTATCAGTATACATTAAGACAGTATTCAGACAGCGGAAGTGTGGACGGCATAGAAGGTAATGTTGACCTTGATATTTCATTTGTGGATTATTGAACACTGATAATGTAAAAAGCGCTTTATCATTGAATTTATGCAAATTGCAGAAAAAGAATGCATTTCTCACCAAAAAAGTGTACAATATAATTAATCATTAAAGTATTTTGGTTTTATGCTTTGATGAAATAAATGATATAGTGAGGCATTTATATGAGCTACAGAATCATTACCATAAGCAGACAGTTCGGAAGCGGCGGACGTACAATCGGAAAAAAGCTTGCAGATGAGCTCGGGATCAAATGCTATGACCGTGAGATCATAGACCAGATTGCCGAGGAAAGCGGCTTTGACAAAAAGTATATCTCAGAGAAGAGTGAATATGTACCGAACGGAATATTTGGCACTATGATGAATCGTTGGTCATATAGCGGACCTACTAATGAAGAAAGGATCTGGCAGATACAAAGTAACTATATCAAGGAACTTGCAGACAAGGAAAGCTGCGTTATAGTAGGACGCTGTGCAGATTATCTGCTCGGAGACAGAGACGATGTTCTTAAGGTATTTGTCCATGCTGATAATAAATATCGTGCTGAGCGTATAGTTAAGATGTACGGAGAGAGTGATATTGATCCTGAAAAACGACTTAAGGACAAGGATAAGCACCGAGCGGCTTACTATCAGATTTATACAGACATGACCTTCGGAGATGCTCTCAATTATCATGTATGCCTTGATTCGGGAGCTGTAGGAGAGGATAACTGCGTAGAGATACTTAAAAATATCTTTAACTAAGGATAAGTTTATATTAAGAACAGTTATTATGAGCGGCAGGATGCACCTGCCGCTTTTTGTATAGAAAAAACTCTAAACTGTTTATTGGCTTGTAAATGCACCTTAAGGTGTGATATCCTCGACATGTTGACTTTCAGAAGAGGAGAACGGTGATGTCCGAAATGAATAAAACAGAGGATGCAAAAAAGGATAAGCTTGGATCGATAATACTGATAATCGGCTGTACATTGTGGGGACTTTCGGGAACCTGCGGACAGTTTTTATTCAGTGAAAAAGGAATACAGTCCGGTTGGATGGTCATGGTGAGGATGACAGTTTCCGGAATAATACTGTTAGCTTATTGTATCTTTACGAAAAACAAGAGCCTTACAGAGATATGGAAGAATAAAAAGGATGCCTTAAGGCTGATAATATTTACATTCTGCGGATTTTTAGTAAGCCAGTATTCATATCTTACAGCGATTTATTATTCTAATGCAGGAACCGCGACGGTATTGCAGGAGGTAAGCCCGGCGATTATCGTATTTGTAGTGTGCATACAGACGAGAAAGCTTCCGACAAAAAAACAGCTTTTATGCGTTGCATTGGCCTTGGGAGGCACATTCCTTGTTGCGACAAAGGGAGACCCGGGTTCATTGGCTTTATCGCCTAAGGGACTGTTCTGGGGGCTTATGTCAGCAGTTGGAATCGTGCTTTATTCCATGACTGCCGGAGAGCTTACCGTAAAATACGGAAATATACCGGTAGTTGGATATGCATTCCTTATAGGCGGAATAGTGTTCGGACTGTTAAGCGGTAATTTCCGACAGGCTGTTGTCATTGACAGCAGTATGATACTTCCGATATTCGGTGTCGTAATACTCGGAACTGCCTTTGCTTATACTATGTATATCATGGGAGTAACTATGTGCGGGCCGATAAAGGCAAGCATGATAGGAACTATTGAGCCTGTGGCTGCAACGGTATTCTCATATTTTTGGCTGAAAACAGAGGTTACTGTTGTGGATATCATTGGTTCAGCAATGATATTAAGCATAGTATTTATTCTCAATATTAATTTCGGAAAGAAAACTGAATGATCAGAAAATGAGTGATCGGATAAGGAAAAAGAAAAAGGCCGGGCTGTGATGAAAAAACAGCTCGGCCTTAAATTTATGCTATTGAATATTTTCATCCTGAGGGGAAAGAGTAAGCAATTCTTTTTTAACGGTATCGTAGTGCCGGTCAATTGCTTTTTCACATGCTTCCCAATCCTTTTTTGAAATCGAATCAAGAATGCATCTGTGAATATCCTTAAATTCAGCTCGGTTTTCTGTGTCAGAATTCTCAAGAATAAGTCTGATAAGGTTTTCGTAAACATAGACTATTGCGGACATAAGCTCTGACCATAGTTTGTTTCCGCACGCCAAATTGAGTTGGAAATGAAAATCAGTATCATTTTTTATTTCATCATCAAGAGAGGAAGGAACACGGTCAAGAATTTCGTAGGCCGTTGAAAGATCAAAGCTGTCACTGTTAATTATTGTCATGCATACCGACTTATCCATTATTCGTCTGAAGTTACTTATATCGATATATGATATGTGCTTGATTGAAAGCAGGGTATTTATCATCTCGGTAAGATGCCTTGAAACATTGCCGGTGTAATAATTACCGGAGCCGCGGTGACTTTCTATGATACCCATATTTTCAAGACTGCGTATGGCCTCTCTTGTAGAGTTGCGGCTGATATTTAATTCCTGTGCAATAGACCTTTCTGTAGGAATCCTGTCTCCTACATTGATGATTCCACCACGTATCTCATCGCAGAGGAAGCGGACAGCCTTTTGATATTCACGTATGTTCTCGTCCATATATATTACCTGTCTGATTTGTATAAAGAAATGCCGCATAACGGTTAAGCAGAACAAACCATGTATGCGGCATTCCCTTCCGTAAGAGGGGTTACGGTATTTTCAATTGGTAGTACCAATTTAACACACCAATACATCGGTGTCAATAATTTTTAGAAAAAAACAGTCAAAAAATTCTTTGAAAAACTTTCGAAAAAAATTAAAAAAAAGTTGAAATAAAATGTTGACAATCCGGTTGTGGTTTAGTATACTTTAGAAGCTGTCAGGAAGCACAGCAAACACTTAAGCCGATATGGCTCAATTGGCAGAGCAGCTGATTTGTAATCAGCAGGTTGAGGGTTCGAGTCCCCCTATCGGCTTGACAACGTTGTTACGTTGTGATATAATTATTCTCGTTGCGTGCGAGAATGATGCATAATTCTGGTTGTACCGGAATGGTTTGGATGGATTCCCGAGTGGCCAAAGGGGACAGACTGTAAATCTGCTGCATATTGCTTCGGTGGTTCGAATCCACCTCCATCCATTTTAACTTCATATCGCGGGGTGGAGCAGTCTGGAAGCTCGCCGGGCTCATAACCCGGAGGTCATAGGTTCAAATCCTGTCCCCGCTACTCGATACTATATATGTATCATGCCCAGATAG
>JALELZ010000006.1 GCA_022768465.1 Lachnospiraceae bacterium | reverse complement strand
CTGAATAAGATCTTCAGGAGCGCCGATGCCCTTAAGAGCTTCTCTGATAAGTGCTACAGTGTGGCAGCTTGACTTAACTGCTCTTGGTGCAGGACAGATAACTACTGCGTTCTTACCCTTTACAGCGTGAAGGAAGTTTCCGAGTGGTGTAACGTTAGGGTTTGTAGCAGGTGTGATACATCCGATAACTCCAACAGGATGAGCGATCTTGATAACGCCTGTCTCCTTGTTGTCCTCGATGATACCTACAGACTTCTTGTCCTTAAGATAATTCCAGAACTCTGTAGGTGTATCTGTATTCTTGCCGATCTTATCCTCATAGCATCCGAGTTTTGTCTCTTCAACTGCTTCCTTAGCAAGCGGCTTAGCATTAACGTAGATGATCTTTGCAGCCTCGAATACGATCTTATCGATCTGCTCCTGATCATAATCCTTAATCTGCTCTAAAGCCTTTCTGGCTCTTTCTATCATTTCTAAAGTGGTCATGTTATCTCTTTATCTCCTTTTTATCAAAAACTCTGTTTCATCAGTTTGCGTTACGCTTATTAAGCCATTCCTCAACTGCCTCATCCCAGCCTTCACAGTACTCAGTTCTTTCTCTGATCATCTTAACACTATCCTCAAGAGGAAGGATCTCATTTACAGGCATTCCGTGAGTCTTGTTCCAGATAATTGTGTAAAGCGCTACAATTACCATAACTGCGATAGCTACAGGAAGTACATATGCTAATGTTGAGATAGCATAAACTGCACCGATCATTCCTATAGGAAGAGTGATCTTAGCTGCAGGTGCCTTCCAAAGTCTCGGGAAGTCCGGATATCTCTTTCTGAGCACCAGTACATCGACCATGGCGATCATGTATGTAATTACCCATGTAATGCAGGCTGCGTTAATGAAGGAGTTGATAGCGTCTGCAGTACCGCCCTCATATGTAAGGTAAAGTGTTGTAACAAAAATAAGTCCAAATGTTGCAAGAGTTCCTACCATAGGTACTCTGTACTTCGGATGGATCTTACCGAACGCTGCCGGTATCTGTCTGTCGCGTGCCATTCCGTAAAGCATTCTAGGCAATGCTGCGATGTAGGCATTAGTAGTTGTAAATGATGCAAGAATGGTCAGCACGCTCATTGTGAAGCCGCCGATAGTTCCGAGTGTTGCAACTGCTGCGTCAACCTGCGGTGTTGATGATACTGTAAGTGAATGAAGGTCTGTATACTTTACAGCGCCCCATACGAAAATGTTATCAACGATGTAAATGGATATAAGTCCGAGTATAAGTGCATAAGGTATGTTCTTGTATGGCTTCTTGTTTTCCTCAGCCATAGGACACGCGAACTCGAATCCTATGAAGAACCATATTGCTGCTCCTACAGTTCCGAATACTGATGACATTCCGCCCTCAGGTAAAAACTCTGTATTTACAACATGAGCAACTCCCACGCCTTCGCCGACACCGAGTGTTCCGGTCACAGCCATGACAAGGAAAATAAGCATCATTGATACAGTTGCTATACTTTCAACCTTTCCGTACATTCCAACGTCAAAGATATTGATAAGCAGTGCTGCAATGAGCAGGAACATACTAACGATAAGCTGCGGGATTCCGCACATAGCCTGTAAGCTCATTCCGCCCATTACTAACTGGGAGCCGCCGTCACAGGCTATAAGCATTACGTAACAGCTCAAAATTGAAAATGTTGCAAAGAACTTTCCGAGTGCCGGATTGGTATAGTCGGATATCATTCCTCCGCCCGGTATCATTGATGCCAGCTCGCCGAATGCAAACGCTGCTGCCATAATAGGTATAAGCGCGATTCCCGAGCTTATAAATGTAGCAAATCCTGCCGTTCCCGCTACGCTTGCTACCGAGAACATTGCTGTTCCTGATACTACCAGTCCTACTGCCGCACCGTAGGAAGCCGGAAAGCCAAGTACTCTCTTTAATTTTGTGTGACCGGTTTCGTTGCTCATATTTTCCCCTTTCCTCCTATACAGACGACATTTTCAAAACATCGTCTGTATTTCTTTATCTGAAAATATTAATCGGTTACTAATGTTTTAATTACTCGTTATATGCTTCCTCAAGAAGTGCATAGAAGTCATCCACTGTTATATCTCGAGGGTTGCTTGGTGTTGATACGCAGTCGAAGGATGCCTGTGCCAGATCTCTGAAGTCCTTAGGATCAACCTTATCCAGCTCCTTAAGCTTTGGAATATGAAGGTCAGCGCAAAGCTCTCTGATAGCATCTACTACCATATAGGCAGCTTCCTCTGTACTCTTGCCGTGAACATCAAGTCCCATGTGTTTAGCAATATTCGCATATCTTTCTATACATGACGGAATATTGAATTTTGTTACGCAAGGAAGGAATACTGCACATGCAACTCCGTGAGCTACATCATAGAATCCTCCTAGCGCCTGTGCAAGACAGTGGTCAGCCGCAACATCGGAATAACCGAATGCAATACCAGCCGTCGTACTTCCAAGCATCATCAGATCCATGGCATCATGATCCTTGTCAAGAACTGCCTTTCTTATGTTCTTGGAAATTACCTCGATAGCATAGAGTGCAAATGCATCTGTGTGTGCCGACGCCTGCTTGCAGGTATATGCCTCGATAGCATGTGTAAGAGCGTCAACTCCCGTTGATGCAAGTATCTTCTCAGGTACTCCGTAAAGGACCTCCGGATCGATCATAGCTACCCAAGGTGCTATCTTTGCATCGAAAATATCATATTTAAAGCGTACTTCGGTATCCATTATAACAGCATCAGGTGTGACCTCACTGCCTGTTCCTGCTGTTGTAGGTACACAGATAAGCGGAGTGATCCTTGTCTTAAGGTTTCCTACACCTACCCAGTCCATAACCTTTCCGCCGTGCGTAAGCAGCACACCGATAGTCTTTGCACAGTCCATGGAGGTGCCGCCGCCTACCGCAACAATACAGTCAACGCCTTCCTTCTTTGCAAACTCATAGCCTTCCTCAGCCTGCCATATTCTCGGATTTGAATTTAAATTATCGTGATAAACAAAAGGTATTCCTGCCTTCTTAAGGCTTTCCTCTACCGGCTTAACTACTCCGGCAGCGATAACGCCCTTATCGGCAACGATCAGGATCTTGGTAGCGCCTAAAAGCTTTGCTTCCTCTCCTACTTCTGAAGAGATTCCTTTTCCGTAGCGTACCTTGGTTGGAAAATTAAAGGTGTAATTAGTAAGTCCCATAGTTTCCTCCTTTTGAAAAAACACTTTTGACCGTTTTTCATATTCAGTTATTCGGTATCACCATATCCGGATTTTGATGATGCCGGCGTATACATTGTTTTTTTGCTTGTATACAATATTTCTTCTCACTCTTATACAAGCAATCGCCGTGCCAACTTTGTGCCTGATATAAAAATTTTTCACAGATTTATTTTTCTTCATCTCCTTCGCTCTTGTTTTTTGTACATTTTCTTAGACATAATGCTCTAAACAGACACATATAAATCATTGCTTTTTCATAGAAAAACGCGTCTTTTTTCCATTTTTCGATTAATTATCGTTAATTTAATGTCAATTATTTGTATCATTTCAGACTGTCTGCGCCTCAATAATCAAAATATTAACAATGTTTGTCAATATTTTTGACATGTAAAAACAGCGATACTGTCAATATTTTTGACTATATCGCTGTTCTTTATCTTTTTTCGTATTTTATGTATACTATTTTGACATTTTGCCGGATTTTTCAAAAAACCATTGTTTTTTATATACCAAATATTCGAGACATTCTATTTTCAGTATCCGATCAACCCATTATACATCTGCCGTATCGTGCGCCTTCTTTGATGGCTTTATCCTTAACTGCAATCTTTCCGTTCACCAAAACGTATCTGATCCCATCCGGCGGTGCTCCGGGATTTCCTTTATTTACATATTCGGCTCTGTCTATGATTTTGTCATAATCAAATATAACTATGTCAGCATTCTTACCTTCTGATATGCTTCCGACATCCTTTATGCCGAATCTCTCAGCCGGAAGTATGGTTATTTTTCGTATCGCTTCAATAAGAGACATTTTCTTTTCATCTCTTACAAAGCGGCCTATCAATCTCGGGAAGGTGCCTGCCATTTCCGGAGCTCCGGCACCCGGATAGCACGGTCCGTCCGAAGCATTGGTGGAAATATATATAAAGTCTTTTTTTGCCGCCATATCAACAGCATCACTGTCGCAGACAAAGCAGGTTATAAGCGTTGCCGGACTGTTTTTCCTAAGCTTATTAAAAAGCTCCTTGGTGCATGTCTCACCGGTATGTATTCCGGAGCTTATTACAAAGTCACTGTAGCCTCTGCCTTTGTAGCTCGACTCCCAGCCTTCATCAAATACACCGCTGCCTATACTTACCGTAAATGCATCATACATGCCGCTGTCTCCGGTAATGTCAATGCCGCTTTTTCTTGCTTCTTCTATAAGCTCAAGCGCCTTGCCCATCACACCGCCCATTCCTACCATGTACATCAGCTCAACAAGATGAATTCTCGCTCCGGTTTTAACCGCAACGTCAAACACCTCATCAAATGTAGATATTGCCTCAGGCCCATCCTTTCTCAAATGGACATTGACGATCTTGCCGTATGCCGCCGCGACCTTTGAAAGCTCTATAAATTCTTTTTTGGATACTCCCGGTATCAGCTCGAGCGGAAAGCAGATTCCGAAAGCTCCCGATTCCATAAATCTTGCCGCAAGGTCTATCATTACTCCGATTTCCTTGTCATTTGCAGCCTGATATATACTTTTGATGCCTACTGCATCTCTTAATGTATAAGGCGGTGAAATGAAAAACCCGTGATTTATAACAAAGCCGTTTTCCGCTATATCCTTTACGACAGCTCCGTTCAGTGAACGTTCGCCACCGAGCGTAGTTGTTCCGCCCTGTCTTGCAATGCATGAGGCCGCATATTCATTGCCGTCAACATGAGAATTAAAATCAATAAATCCGGGTGACACCATAAGTCCCGAAGCATCGATTTCCTTCGCTCCGTTAATATCCCGTTCTGTTATTACGGCTATCTTTCCGTCTGAAATGCCGATATTAGCTTTGACAAAGCGCTCCATTTCCACGTCTATTATACTTCCGTTTTTTATGACCATATCATAGAGTATTGCTCTGTCTTCATTTACATATTCATTTTTATCAGCAGAAGGTTTCATTTGCAGTCAGCCTCCGTTAAGCACATTAATGCTCGTTTTATCAAGATTAGTTATCAGCATTCAGATATTTATATACAGTCATCCTGCTGATTCCCAATACCTCTGCTGCCTTTTTTACATTATTTCCGTATTTTGCAACAGTTCTCAGCACATGTCTGCGGCTCACCTCATCAAGTCGCATGTTCTCAGACTCCGAAAGCTTTTCGTACTCCGCTTTATTTGGTGCCTCTCCGAGACTTTCAAGTATCTCCGCAGGAATGCATTCTCTTCCTATAAGCTTGGAGTTGGTTGTTATAGTCATTCTCTCAATAACATTTTCCAGCTGTCTGACATTTCCCGGCCACTCATATCTGCGAAGCAGAGATATAGCTTCCTCTGAAAGCTGCATATCCCTCTTAGGATTATATTTTTTCATGAAATAATCTATGAAGGTCTCAATATCATTTTCTCTTTCAATAAGTGACGGCAGCTTTATATGGATTATATTCAATCTGTAAAAAAGATCCTGCCTGAATTTTCCTTCGTTTATTTCTCTTATTATATCCTTATTGGTTGCGGCAATTATCTGCACATCAAAATCCAATGTGTCCGTTCCGCCTATATGACTTAGCTTTCTTTCCTGCAGTACACGAAGCAGCTTCGCCTGCATATCGTACGGCATATTGGTGATTTCATCCAGAAACAGAACTCCCTTGTTTGCAAGCTCTATCTTTCCCATCTTGCCGCCCTTTTTAGCGCCGGTATAAGCGCCCTCCTCGTAGCCGAAAAGCTCTGATTCAAGCAGGTTGCTCGGCAATGCTCCACAGTCTACCGCTACGAACGGGCCGTTTTTCCTGACGCCTCCGTTATGTATAGCCTGCGCCAGCATTTCCTTTCCGGTGCCGCTTTCTCCCTCTATGATCGTGCTGACTTCAAAATTAGCTGCTTTCTTTGCTAATTCCAGTACCTTCTTCATAGAATGCGAATCGCTTTTTATATCCTCAAAGGTATAATGACTCGTGTTGCCCACGGAAAGCTTCTGCGCCAGCTTCTTAATATCCGAGGTTATGGTGAAGACCCATATCTCGCTCCATTGCCCGTCAGGTCCCATATCAAAGCGATATTTATTGAAGAAGCACATGCGGTTTTCGCCGCGGCTGTTTATAAGACTTATCTTATAATCTCCCCTGGAAAACTTATCGCTCGGCGGATATTTCTTAAGCTCCGATACCAGCGGATTGGTGATGACCGTATTAATATCCTTTCCGATAAGTGAACCGCTTTTAAGTCCCAATACACTGTAAAGCTTATTATTGCAATGCGTTATCATTCCGTCATCACTCACATACAGCACGCCGTCGGAAACAGTATCCAATATAAGCTGTTTTTCTTCTCGTTCCTTTTCAACAAGGCCTTTTATATCGTCCCATCTGATAGAGTTTTCGATAGCACGTTCTACCGCAACGGCAAAGGATGTTATGTAATCATCCATACGTTCGGTAATAGTATAAAAGCCCACCATGCCTATCATGCTGTCTCCGGCAAAAATAGGTGCCGCATAGCCGGCGCAGCCGTGAAGCTCTTCAAGATAATGCTGTGCTCCGACCACACTGTACGGACGTTTTATCTCCGATACTATAGAAAAGCAGTTAGTGCCTACATTTTCCTCGGAAAAATCCTCTATACGCTCTATGATGTTCAATTTCTCAGTTTCGTCATTATAATTATTTACACCGTATAGCTTACAGCCGTTTTTATCCGTAATAACTCCATAGAAAACACTCTCGGCTTCCATATTTTTAAATGTATCCGAGATAAGCTTTCCGCCGTTCCTCCTGATAAAATCAAGCATTTTGGAATCAGAAGCCGCAGTCACTGTTTCCTTATTTAACGCATCCGGGCTTTGCTGAGGTTTCCTCGTAAAATGAATATCATTTTTTCTGCATCGCCTCCATGATTCCTTTATCTCTTGCGGAACTATGGCACTGATAATAACGCCCTGCTTCATAAAGCTGACCCAGGCGTACTCATAGCTCATAAGCTGCGGATTTTCTATGTTATAAAACGGATTATAATTCATATGTCCTGCCCACCTATTTTCGCTTGCGACTGCTGTTAACGTTTAAGCTCGTTATATATATCTCTCTTTGATATTCCTCTGTCTGCCGCCGCCGCCCTCATGGCATCCTTTTCCGAAAGTCCCTTGTCTATATAGCTTTGAACGTGCTCCTTTACACTCATGCTTAAGAAGCTCTCTGTTTTTTCTTTTATAAGCTCGTCACGGTCTCTTCCCTCTATGACAAGCACATATTCACCTCTCGGTTCAGTCTTTATCGCCTCTGCAATGGTAAGCCTCATCACTTCCTCATGCTTTTTGGTCATTTCTCTGCAGAGTGCTATGCGTCTGTCCCCTCCAAGCACCTCGGAAAGCTCTATAAGAGTATCCTTTAAATGATGCGGAGCTTCATAAATAACTATAGAGCCGATTTCATTACTAAGCCTGTCGAGTGCCTCTCTTCTTTCCTTCTTCTTTTGAACAGGGGGCAGAAAGCCCTCAAACACAAAGCGTCTTACAGAAAAGCCCGACAGTGTAAGCGCAGTTATAACTGCCGAAGGTCCCGGTAATGAAGTCACCTCAATGTCATTTTCCACACACTTTTGTACCAATACCTCTCCGGGATCCGATATACACGGAGTTCCCGCATCTGTTATGATCGCAATATCCTTGCCCTTTTGCATTTCTGCCACAAGCTCGTCCGCCTTATCAAAGCGGTTGTACTCATGATAGCTGGTCATCGGAGTCTTTATCTCAAAATGATTCAAAAGCTTTATGGAATTTCTTGTGTCCTCAGCCGCTATGATGTCCACTGCCTTAAGCACCTCAATAACTCTCGGTGTAATATCTCCGAGATTTCCTATCGGCGTTGCACAAATATACAGCTTTCCCTGTCCGTTTTCATTCATAAATCAAATGTCTCTTTCGTTTCTGTAATTTTTAGAAGCATTTATGCCGGACTCATGCTGATATTTAATATCCGTAGATATCGTATATCTCATCGGTATATTTTCCCGGCTCCTTGTATACGATGACCGGTTTTTCCAACCTGCACTCCGGTGCCGCATTTCTTACAGCCTCAATAAGCACCATATTTGCCTCTTTATCTATAAACGGATAAACCGGCTTAATGCGTTTTGGCTCCATTTTAAAACGCTTCATCTCCGAAATGATCTCAGGAAGCCTTAACGGTCTGTGTACCATGTAAAAGCGTCCGCCTGAGCAAAGCAGTCTTGATGCAGCCTCACATACATCGGAAAGCGAGCATTTTACCTCATGACGCGCTATAGCCTTGGCATCCTCCGGATTTTTAAGTCCGTGCTCCGCCTTCATATAAGGCGGATTGCTCGTAACGACATTCACTCTGCCGTAAAGCGCCTTAAGCATGTCAACGCTTCCGACAGTGCTTTCGGGAAGCAGAGAGCATATATCTCCGTTTATTATATCAATCTTTTCAGTAAGTCCGTTGAGCCTCACCGATCTGGAAGCCATTTCTGCCATTTCAGGCTGCAGTTCAAGACCATAAAAATGCTTTCCTTCAGTCTTAGCCTCTAAAAGTATCGGTATGATTCCGGTTCCGGTGCCGAGATCGACAGCGATTTCGCCTCTTTTTACCTTGGCAAATCCGCTTAACAAAACGGCATCCATACCAAAGCGAAAGTTACTTTCGCTTTGGATGATGCCATATCCGTTTCGCTGAAGCTCATCAATACGCTCTCCGGGCTTCAGCTCTATATCAATTCTCACTGTTTATTTCCGGCTGCTCGCTGCTGCCGCCTCGTTTCCCATGATTATTTCGGTTTCTGTGCTTTTTTTTCGGCTGTCTCTGTCCGTTATCAGATGCCTGCTCACCAAATGTCTCGCCTTCGTTATGCTCCTCTGACTGCTCAGCTCTGTTTGGATGAGGTCTGTCGCCACGCTGTGATTTTTTAAAATCACCCTTTCCTTTTGAACCGTTATTCTTTCCGCGGCTCTTGTTTGATGCTCTATGTGAAGAAGCAGATTCTGTATTTACAGACTCAGCAATATCAAGCTCAGTTTCTGAGCTCTCATAATATGAGAATTCATCTTCTATTTCTTCAACTGCAGCTTCTTCAAACTCATTTCTTGGAGCGCCCTTTTTGCGGCTGCGGAACTTTATCTCGTCTGCATGGTACTCTCTGATCTCCTTCTCATCATTAGGAAGCTCGACCAGCACCTTTATCCTCTGCTTTAAAATATTTACTGAGGATACAGTTCCTCTAAGGCCCTCCGGAGTCGTTGCGTAATCTCCTACTGACGGAAGCTTTCTGTTGAGCTCCTCATAAACATTTTCCTCATACTTAAGGCAGCACATAAGCCTTCCGCATACTCCCGATATCTTAGAAGTATTAAGCGAAAGATTCTGCGCCTTTGCCATCTTTATGGAAACAGGTACGAAGTCGCTCAGATAGGAATGACAGCAAAGCTCTCTGCCGCAGCAGCCGAGTCCGCCCAAGGTCTTGGTCTCATCTCTTACACCTTCCTGTCTCAGCTCTATCCTTGTATGGAAAATAGCCGCAAGATCCTTTACAAGATCGCGGAAATCTATACGTCCGTCAGCAGTGAAGTAAAAAAGAATTTTGGAGTTATCGAAGGTGATCTCACAGTCTATGAGCTTCATTTCCAGTCCGTGCTTTCTTATCTTATCAAAGCAAACTGCAAATGCCTCCATTTCCTTCTTCTTATTATCGGCCTCATGAGCGATATCCTCTTCGGTAGCAAGTCTTAAGACTTCCTTTAGCGGCTGTACGACCTTCTGATCGTCCTCCTCATGCTCGCCTATGACTATTTTTCCGTATTCGATACCTCTTGAGGTCTCAACTATTACGTGATCACCCGGCTTTGTCTTAATATCTCCCGGTGAAAAATGATATATCTTTCCGGCACGCTTAAAGCGTATTCCTACAACCTTTGCCATTTATTTCTCCTTCATAGTCAGGAACAAAAGCTCCAATGAGAGCTCTGGATTAACATTGGCATTAAGCCTGTCACGACACACCTGAATCCTGTTCATTATTTCCTGAACACCGTTATATGAGCTTACGGATGCCATAGCCATGAGTGCCTTGGCTTCTCCGTAAAATACAAGCCCGTTCATATCCTTTGTCACCATATACATGGTGAGATCTCTGTACCAGAGCTCTAAGAGGTCAAGTGCCTCATAAATATCAGGACATGAATTCCTCAGCTTTGCAATCTCTATACGGATATCGACCGAATCCATATTTTTGATATTTCTTGTTATTTTCATCAAGCGCTGATACCAGTCCGAAAACTGCTCGCTCTGATAAAGCTCTATGGCTCTGCCGAGATTTCCTCTTGAAAATGCCACGCATATCCTGAGCTTTTCTCCCTCTGCTCCGAGCTTCTTCTGCATATACTCCGTAATTGTCGAATCCGTAAGCGGCTTCATCTTTTCAATAACAACTCTGGAGCGTATTGTATCTAAAAGCTGCTTGTCATCTGCAGCAAGCAGAATGATCACAGCATATTCCGGCGGCTCTTCAAGAGTCTTAAGCAGAGCATTCTGCGCCTGCACACTCAGCTTCTCCGCATCAGGAATAATATAGACCTTATAACCGCCTTCAAAAGGCTTTATATCTATAGTGTCCATAAGCTGACCTCGTATTTCGTCTACGCTTATGGTCTTTTCCTTTTCATGTGTTATATATATCACATCCGGGTGATTTCCGGACATGATCTTTTTACATTCAGGACAATGCATACAAGGCTCACCTGTGGCCTCATCCTTATCGGTGCAGAAAAGCTCCAGCAAAAACGCCTCGGTCATCGTCCTTTTACCGCTTCCCTTTTCGCCCGTCAGCATATATGCATGCTGTATGCGTCCATCCGCTATACCGCTTTTCAGCTGTTCCTTTATCAGTTCGTTTCCGTAAATGTCGGCAAAGCCTCTCATGAAATGACCTCCTTGTCGATAAACTCGGATATTCTGTCAACACAGCTGTCTATATCATCATTTACAAACTGTTTTGTTATACCCGCTTCAGCTATCTTTTCTTCTGAAAAATCCTCACTGTCGGCAATAAACCTTCTGCACATTTCCTTGTATTTCGGAACCTCCTGATGCTGTTCACGCCGAATGGCTCTTATAAGTCTTTCTCCGTCCTCTACCTCTATATATATAGGTATGACCTTGTCCGCTCCAAAATAATCTCTTACTCCGACATAGGATTCAACAGTGCCCCCGGATACAAGATAGCTGTATTTTTCAAGCTCTATCTGACCATCATCAACGGTAGCATATATCCATGGTCCTTTAATCGTATGATATGTCCTTGACTCAACCAGTTTTCCCTGATCTTCATACTTTTTCAGCATATCAGGAGTAACAAAATGATACGGATCACCTTCAGCTTCTCCGTCTCTTAAAGGTCTTGTCGTATACATTATATAATTTTTAAGCTGCGGTTTCTTCATCATAAGTCTCGAAAAAATCGAGTCCTTTCCGCAGGCGGATTTACCTATAAGATAAAATATTCTGCCCATCATGCGCCTCCGGGAGTATTTTTCTGAGCTGCCCCATTTTCACCGGGCGCATGTCCTACAGCTGTATCATAGTCCTGCCCTGAATTATTTTCCGGTGCTGAACCTGTCTCAACAGTTGTTTTGCCATCAGAACCTGACGAATTATGTGCATCTCCTGCTGCCGCAGCCGCATTCGGTTCATCCGAAACATTTGCAGGTATCGGATCAACACCTGCCGCTATAGGTACGGATGCACCTATTCTTGCAGTTTTAAATTTCGCCGAGCCATCCTCAGTAGTCTTATATACAGCTTTTCCGTCCTCTATGGCATAGAGCACAACTTTTCCTCCGGCAGATCTGGAATCTTCTATGAAATCCACATCGCCGTCCAAGGTGATCTTAAGAAGACCGCCGTTGCCGCTGTTATCATTATACTCAGCTATAATACTTGAAGAATCATAATCATAATGCAGATTTGATGCAGCACCTTCGAATTCACCGGAAATAATATCTCTGTTCCCGGACTTATCCTTCCTTATAACACGTGCCATGCGCGTGCCGAAGGCCTCTCCGTTTTCAACCGAGTAAACATAGCCTCCCGTTGACACTGTCGGTTTTTCCGCAACCTTAAGTATCTCTCCGTCAGCTGCCAATGAATAGGTGAAATTACCTGCCTTAAAGCCTGCCGACTGCAGCATAACTCTCTGACCTCCGGCAACCGTAAGATATGCCTTGTCACCCTCAGAGATATCTAAGCTGTAATCCGCATCCTCAGAAAGGACGACCATGCTGTTATCCTTTTTAAGCGTAACACTTCTTCTTATCTGTGTTCCGTCGTAATAATATACTATCGGCATTCCGGAGCTGTTTTTATCCTGAAGCACCTTAAAGCCTTCTGCATTTTCAGCAGCAATCTCTCTGTAATCAGCTCCCGGAGCCATGCAGAAAAGCTTTCCTGCAATACTTTTAAGCGCAGTGTCATTGCCGGATGCAGAATTATCAGAGTAATTTCCAGTGTTTGAAGCGTTGTTTCCCGAAATATCTGAAGATGCACCGGCAGGAACTGCAAGATAATATATCTTATTGCCTACTATAGTATAGGCATACGGTGAAGCATACTGAACTGCCGCATCGCCTCCGAGCATATGAGAAAGCGAATCCGTGGTCTTTTTATACATTACAGCAGTATAGTCACCTAACTTTCTCGAGCTGTTCATATATGCCCAAAGTGTCTTTGTCTGAATAAGTCCCGGCATATCACTCTGCGAGGTCTGACTGTCCCCGCTGTAATTTTTGTTATAGCTTATCTTTTTAAGAATGCCGTCCTCATCATAGTTAAAGATAAATGCACCTTCCTTAAAGGTATCAGTGCAGGCAAGCCCCTCTGCATCAAAGTGATAGAGGTTGCTGTCCTTATCAAGCCAGCTGTTCGCAAGATAGTATCTGTATTTCTGATCCTTAGTGCCGTCAGCATCCTTTCCTATCGGAGAATCCGCAGGCACCTTTAGCACATTATCCTCATCATACTCTGCTGCCTCTTTGGCATCCATAGCATACATGATGTCTCCGTTTGAGAGCCTGATAAGACCAAAGTGGTCTTCACCAAGGTCAATGTCTAAAGTTTCATCATCAGTTGTCCCTATTAAGCTTTCAGCCTCTGTTGTCTGTGCCTTCTTATTAAATAAGGAAGTACCGCCCAGGAAACTGTTATTCTTAATATAGAATACAACAAAAATAACCATCAGCACCGCAATAACCAGGAGCGCTGCTGATGTCAGGATATTCAAGGTATCTCTTAAACCGCTGTTTTTCTTTCTTCTTCTACATTTTGTCATACCTGATATATTATCATTATTCAGCTTTCAAGTAAAGAAAACGGACCTTTCGTAAGAATAGCTTAAATGACTTTGATGCGCATTTTTAAGAAAATCAAAAATTTGCTAAAAGAAAAAATGCCTCAGGCCGGAATCGAACCGGCGACACATGGATTTTCAGTCCATTGCTCTACCAACTGAGCTACCGAGGCATTGCAGGTTTTGAAGGAGCTTAATATACTTATGCTCTTTCACATTACCTGACGTACCATATTTTTATACACTAACGCGAAGATATTTGTCAAGGATGAATTGACAGGAAACGGTATATCCTCTATATATGTTGCTCTAACTTTCTATTTTTTTATATTCCCCGGCTTTATATCAAATCTTAGCCGTATATAATTTTAAGTTATATGTTTTTCATTATCAACATAACCCTCTGTTATGCATTCACGTTTATTTCCTGCTTTTTCAGGCATATAAGCCATATTTATTCAAAAATGTGCTATCCTCTATCATACTGCCGGACAGAACATTTCCAAGGCAGTGTCGAAAATACAAATATACAGGAAATCAACATGGAAAATCTCGTTTTTGCCTTAAATGCCACCGTGCCTCTTTTTATGATGATGGTGCTCGGCTTATTTTTTAAATATATTAAGCTCTTTACGGACGACTTTGTAAAAACCGCCAACAGCTTTGTTTTTAAAGCAGCACTGCCTGCAGCCCTCTTTTATGATCTTTCAAACGAAGATTTTTTTGCCGTATGGGATGCACGTTTTGTAATCTTCTGCTTTTGTGTTACTGCGATATGCATAACCGCAGCCATAGTCATTTCCAGGGTCTGCTTTAAAAGCGATACTACAATAACCGGTGAATTCGCTCAGGCCTCCTACCGCTCAAGTGCGGCTATCCTCGGCATTGGCTTTATTGAAAATCTTTACGGCAATGCGGGTATGTCTCCGCTTATGATTGCTGCAACAGTACCGCTTTATAACATCATGGCGGTCGTTGTTCTGTCCTTTTTCAAACCCGGCGGCGGAAGCATTGACAGAAAGCTGATAGTTAAAACGCTGCGCGGGATCATAACCAATCCAATAATCATCGGTATTGTTTTAGGTATTCTCTGGAGTGTCCTTGCACTTCCTAAGCCCAAAATGCTTATGAAGACTGTCAAATACCTTTCAAATGTAAGTACTCCTATGGGCCTTATGGCGGTCGGCGCAAGCTTCGATATTAAAAAGGCCTTCGGCAAGCTGAAGCCTGCCGTAACTGCCGCTGTACTTAAGCTCATCGTCTGGTGCGCGATATTCCTTCCTATTGCTATCGCTTTGGGATTTACGAATGACAAGCTCATCTCCATACTTGTCATGCTCGGTTCACCGACTACCGTAAGCTGCTTCATAATGGCTAAGAACATGGGGCATGAAGGAACTCTTACCTCCAGCACCGTTATGCTCACGACACTGCTCAGCGCCTTTACGCTTACCGGTTGGCTGTATATGCTTAAGGTAATGGGCCTTGTGTAAACTAAAAACCGACCTCCCAATCGTTAGATTTTTATCTGACAATTGGTAGTCGGTTTTTATCGTCTTGCTTATAAGCGACTTTTTAATTTGAAGCTGTAATCAGATTGCAGCTCCGATAAGCTTCTTTCCTGCATTCTTTATCATCATAAGCTCATCTGTAATATTATTCTGTTTTGATTTCTTAAGCTTTTCTACAAGGATCACGGCATCCACATCCGAAAGCATTATCGCAGTGTCTGCGTTATAATTAAGTCCTCCTGCTGCCACTATCTCGACATCAGCAACTGTTGCGGCTACCGCATCGGCAATATTCTTAATAGCCGCATCCTCAGCACTGCCTGTCACAAGGATCTTCTTAATATCCTCTGTCATAAAATTCTTAACATTTGCAGCTACAAGTCCCTGCTTATCCGGTGAACCGAGTGCGTTGACTCCGAAATATCGTGTAAGCTCTGATGCTGTTTTTACTGTTCCGTCAAAGAGATACAGCATAGCCCATCCGAGACAAGCCAAAAATCCGCCTAGTACAAATCCTATCAATGCATACTTCTTTGAAAAGCCGCTGCTGAGCTTTGTATTATCAGCCACATAGGCTTCAAATGATCCCGGATCTGCCGGCTTTTCAAGCTTTTTATAGTACTCGATCATCGTGTCTGCATTATCCACGACATTCTGAAGGCTGGATATCTTTATAAGACAGGCCATTCTTGCATCTTCATCTTCCTTTGGTATACCGTCAAGCTTTTTAAGCTCTTCAGTAAGCATGTCAACTGCTGCCGAATACTCTGCAAAGGTCTTTTCCATATTCTCATAGAGCTTCATATCATACTGATACTGTACAGTAATAAGCTCATAATCTCTCTTCAGCGCCTCTTCCTGCTGACTTGTGTCAACAGCTGCTGAGCCTAACTGGTGCTTGATCACAGGCACTGCACCGCCTATGAGCGCCGCTATCACAGCGCAAAGTATGATACTTTTCCATCTTGATATTAGTACCTTGATAAGATCTCCGAGATCTATCTCCATCTCATCCTGATCAAACATGACCTCATTCATCTCTATACCTCCGTGAGCAAAGCTAATGCTTTAGTATTTAACCATCCTGACAGCCTTATACCGAGCCTCTCCTAAGGATAACGACCTTGACTGTCTTTATCAGTATTTTAATATCCTTTGCTATCGTCCAGTCATCGATATACAGCATATCGAGTCTGACTACATCATCAAAATCATGGATATTGCTTCTTCCGCTGACCTGCCACATGCCGGTAAGTCCCGGTGTCATGCTGAGCCTGCATTTATGTCTGGCCTCGTACTGCTTATATTCATCCACTGTAGGCGGTCTGGTGCCTACGAGACTCATATCGCCTTTTAAAATATTTATAAACTGAGGCAGCTCATCTATGCTTGTCTTTCTGATAAAGCTTCCGACCTTAGTGACTCTCGGATCGTCATTCATCTTGAACATCAGTCCGCTCATCTCATTTTGAGCCATAAGTGCTTTTTTACGCGCCTCTGCGTCCTGATACATTGACCTGAACTTATAAAGCGTAAATATTCTGCCGTTCTTTCCTACTCTCTTCTGACAAAAAAGTGCTGGTCCCGGAGATTCAAGCTTTATTGCAGGAACTACGATCAATGAAACGACTGCCAATATTACACAGCCCACGACAGAGCCCACTATATCAAGGCAGCGCTTTGCAAAAAGCTGTCTTGCCGAAAGCACATTTCTGTCAATGGTAACAACTGCATACTTTCCGACACGACCTATATTTTTTCTGCCCCTTATATCGAGATCAAATACGTCAATGTTAACATTTACAGTTATGCCCATCTCCTCCAAGGTCTGTATCCAAGGGATGATTATGTCCGTATGCTCACGGTTATCATCCATTACAAGCACCTCATCGATCTCATGGTGAATGGCATAATCCATGAAGCTGTTTCTGTCCGCTACTATTTTGATGTCATCAATAAGCTTTTCGCTGTCCGGTAATTTATATCCGTCTAATCGGCTGTTATTTGCTTTATTAAGCGCTTTTAATACTGAATCAGCATTGTCGCCCGTTTCGTACGAAGGCATGGCAAAATCGCTGTCTAAGAGCGCTACACCGACTATCGTTCTGTACCATTCATTATAAGAAAGAATGTTCTGCACAGCTGCTGCCGCACGTTTTTTAGTAGTAAGCAGCAAAAGCTTGCTGGTTGAGCGGCTCTTTCTTACAACCGTTTCCATAAATGCCTTTAATCCGAGATGCCCAAAGAATTCTAAGATGCAGTCAGCAATTACATAATATATAAATAAAAGTCTTGAGAGTCTGCCGGAATCATGGATCATATAGAGCCACAGAACGATGCAAAGAACAAATAAGAACTGCTCCTTAACTACAGCTAAAAGCTCATCTATACTGCCGCGCCTGAAGAAGTGACGATTAAGATCGATACATAAATTTTCAAGCAGGTTAATGAATATCATCTGATACAGCAATCTCAGATAGTCAAAATTCCTGTTCATGCCCAGAAATGAACCGTATCTTAAATATGACGCAATAAGCATGCTCATGACCATACAAAGTATGTTCACGAACATGATCATAACAAAATCATAGAATTTTACATGTTTGTCTGTCATCTATACGGCATTTCCTTATAATTTTTATGTCGGATAAATGGATGTAACAATATTTTCCGACACAGCTTATATAATAATACCAAATCTCACTGTAATATCCAAACCATAAAACCTACATTTTCATTAAGAATACAATCAAAAACTGCAGCAAAAATGAGGCAGTCCGAAAACTGCCCCATTTAAATCACGGTAGTCTGCAAAAGCAGGCACTTAAATATTACTTACATTCCGTCCTTAATAATGTTGTGTTCCTTTAAAAGCTCTCCTATAAAGGTGTTCTTTACTGCCTTGATGATAGGCTTTTTAAATGCATTAAGCACTCCGAGATCCATTTCAAGCGGTGACTTACCGTCCATGAGCTTAACAGAGCTGTCAAGCAGATCTCTTAAGTCATAAACACTGCCCCATACCTCCGGAACGCCTCTGTCTACTCCTAAAAGGCCGTAAACAGCCTCCATTCCGGTTCTTACGGAATACTCTGTTGTAAATATTGTATCTCTCGGAGTTTCAGCAAACTGTCCGAGGAATGCAAAGTTCACACAGCCGTCAGGAATAACGTCAGGACGGTCACCGGCGCATCTTGGCATGAAGAATGCAGTTATATAAGGCATCATTGTGACTGTGCAATATGTATGGTCATCAGCAAGTGCAGGAATTTCATCAATATCCATTCCGAGGTGATACAGCCACTCCTGTGTTATCTCACGGCCGGTACATTCCTTCATAGGCTTCTTGATATAATCACCCGGCTTGTCTGTAAACAGGCTGTATACCCATACACATATCGTATCCTTTGGCTGATCCTTAAACTGTCCCTGACGGTTTATTGTCCAGCTCATGAGCCATCCTGAATCTCTGCAGCTTACTATACCTCCGGTAACGACTCTTCCCGATCTCGGGTCACGCTTACAGATCTCTGTTATTCTCTTAATGATCTTTTCATTAGAGGTGGTAACTGTTGCCGACTCCCAGTTTGTCTTTTCGGTATCTGAACAGAATTTCTCCGGATGACCGAATGACGGATCCTGAGCAGCTATATTCTTCCAGAGTGACCAAACTCCGCTGGTTCTTACCTCTGCATCGCCAAGAGGTGCATGATCCTGATCTCCGTAGATAGTTCCTTCAGTACAGCTTCCGTTAGTAACAAATACAAGATCATTCTCTGTAAGTTCTATGCTCTGTTCCTCACCGTTTACCTTACATTCTATGGTCTTTGCAACCTTCTTTTCAGCCTTAATGTCAAAGATAACATTAGTAACCTCTGTGCCGAATCTGAATTCAACTCCTGCATTTTCAAGATACTTCTTCATTGGAAGGATCAGTGAATCATACTGATTGTACTTTGTGAACTTAAGAGCACTGAAATCAGGAAGTCCGCCTATATGATGGATAAATCTCTGGAAATATCGCTTCATCTCAAGAGCTGAATGCCAGTTTTCAAAGGCAAACATCGTTCTCCAGTAAAGCCAGAAATTAGATGAGAATACCTCGTCATCAAATATCTCATCGATCCTCTTGTCATAAAGATCCTCGTCTCTTGACATGAAAAGCTTCATTATTTCAATGCAGCCCTTCTGGCTGAGTCCGAACTTTCCGTCAGTATGAGCATCCTGTCCGCGGTTTTCAGTAGCACGGCAGAGTGAATAGTTAGGATCCTCCTTATTGAGCCAGTAATACTCATCAAGCACTGAAATTCCTTCAGTTTCAATTGAAGGAATACTTCTGAACAGATCCCAGAGACACTCGAAATGATCCTCCATCTCACGACCGCCTCTCATGACATATCCGCGAGTAGGATCGAAAATACCGTCACATGCACCGCCCGCAATATCCATAGCCTCTAAAATATGGATGTGGTCTCCCTTCATCTGACCGTCTCTGACAAGGAAGCATGCTGCCGCAAGAGCTGCAAGTCCGCTTCCTACAATGTATGCACTCTTATCGTCTACGCCTTCCGGTTTCTTAGGACGTGCGAATGCCTCGTAGTTTCCGTTTGTGTAGTAAATACCCTTGCTGTTCTTTGCGAACTTTCCGCGTTCGGTATTTCTGTAATCACTATTATCCTTTGCTGCCGCTGCTGATTTTGCTGATTTCTTCCTGGCAGACGTTAATACCGCTGCACCGGCTCCGGCGCAGGCCGCAAGAACTGCCATTCCTAAATGCTTTTTCTTTGCCATTTTATCCCCTTTCATAATTATATAAATTGTAGGACCTAAGTCCTTCGTGTTTCTATTACCAAATAGGTTTATTACATATACCAAATAGATTTATTACATAATAGCATTCTTTGTAACGGAGTATAATTTACAGAATCGGTATTATTGTAACACTTATATGTGTACAAACTTTGGATTTGACTTTTATAGGTGGCCTTTGTACAATCATCAGGATATATAATAGATTATTTGATTGGTATTGATATGAAAATGGTAACAAATCTTGATAGCGACAATATTCGCGGTCTTGTTTTCGGCCTTGCTATTCCGAGCATGATCGCTCAGTTTGTGAGCGTTCTTTACAGCATCGTAGACAGAATGTATATCGGTAATATACCTCTCATCGGTGAAACAGCCCTTGCGGGTGTAGGTATATGCGGTCCGATAGTCACTATGATTGCTGCATGTTCCTCACTTATCGGTATAGGCGGCGGACCGCTTGTCAGCATTAAGCTTGGCGAAGGCAAGGACAAATCGGCAGAAGAGATCTTATCCAACTGCTTCATTTTCCTTTTAGCTATCTCTGCGGCTGTAATGCTTATTTCCTATATATTAAAGAACAGTATGCTTAGGTGGTTCGGTGCCTCCGAAGCTGTTTTTCCTTATGCTGAGCAATATATGTCTGTGTACCTCGCAGGCACATTTTTTGCACTGCTTTCCACCGGAATGAACCAGTTTATTATATGCCAGGGTTATTCCAAAACAGCAATGCACTCGGTACTTATCGGTGCTGTCTCCAATATCGTCCTTGATCCAATTTTTATATTCGTCCTTAAAATGAATGTTGCCGGCGCAGCTCTTGCAACTGTTTTATCTCAGCTTTTCAGCTGCATTTTCGTTTTGCGCTTTTTATTCAGCTCTCATTCAAACCTTCGAATTCATATGGTAACTCCTAGGTTTGATATTTTTAAAAATGTGTGCATGGTCGGTCTGACTCCTTTTCTTATCATTGCCTTTGATAATGTAATGCTTATTGCTCTTAATGCAATGATAACCAAGCACGGCGGCAATAATGGCGATATGCTGCTCACCTGCAATACTATACTGCAGTCCTTTATGCTTGTAATCACCATGCCTCTTGAGGGTATAACCGGAGGCACACAGCCTATTTTAGGTTATAACTACGGAGCACGCCGTACTGACAAAATAAAAAAAGCTCAGAAAGAAATACTTCTAATGAGCTTGATTTATTGTACCTTAGGTTTTCTTTTTGCAGAAATTGCTCCGCAGCTCTTTATCAGGATATTCACCAAGGATCCTGTTTATATTGAGATGACCAAGAAGATCATCAGACTTTATACTATCGGAGTTCCGGCTTTATCCATACAGTACATGATAGTCGACGGCTTTACAGCCCTCGGTCTTTATAAATACGCTTTTCCTCTGTCGGCATGGAGAAAGATACTCTACTTTGCATGCGTGTTCATTATTCCTGCTATGGCAAATGTTAACAGCATCTTCTTCTGTGAGCCGATATCGGATATCATCGGCGCCGCAGTATCAACCATCGTATTTGTAATATTTACAAAGAAGTTCCTTAATAACATAGAGTGAGCGAATAATGGCTCAATACCGTAATTTCAATCTAAAAATTTAAGAACGCCCTTATGCTTAAACTGCTTTACAGGCATTGAGGCTTTTCTGCTAATAAATTCAGCGTCCACCTCTTGCGGTGAATGTTTCTCATTATTAAAGCCGATTACATTAACAGCCCTTTTATCGACATCGATCTCAATAATGTCGCCATCCCTCAAATAAGCTATCATTCCGCCTTCTGCGGCTTCAGGAAGCAAATATCCCACACAAGGGCCTCTTGAAGCGCCGGAGAACCTGCCGTCTGTAAGAAGTGCTGTCTTCATAGCAATGTCACCCTTATTGAGGATCGCATCTGTTGCCTTGAGCATTTCAGGCATTCCGGCAGCCTTCTTTCCTACATATCTAATTACAACTACATCTCCCGGAACTATACTTCTGCCGTATATTGCTTCCTCTGCAGCTTCTTCATTATCAAAAACCCTTGCGCAGCCTATGAAATGATACATTGATCTGTCTACTGCGCAATGCTTGATCACAGCTCCCTGCTCGGCAAGATTTCCTTTAAGTATAGTAATTCCGGAATCCTTGCTGCATGGATCATCAAAGCTCTTAATGATATCATGCGATGCTAATCCCATGTTATTCATATATTCTTCGCTTCTCCTGAAATATCCGGATTTCTCCAATATATCAAGGTTCTCACCTATAGTCTTTCCTGTGACAGTCAGAAGATCCGTGTTGATAAAGCCCATATTAGCAAGCTCCTTCATGATCCTTGGAATGCCTCCTGCATACCAAAAGTACTGTGTAGGCCATTTACCGGCCGTCATTATAGATGTAAGAAGCGGTATACCTTTTGTATAGCTGTCAAAATCCTCAAGCTTAATTTTAATACCAAGCTCATCCGCTACAGCAGGAAGATGAAGCACAGCATTTGTTGATCCTCCTATCGCTGCATGAACTCTTATGGCATTTATAAAAGCTTCTTTTGTAAGAATATCCGATGGCTTAATATCCTTATCAATTAATACGTTTATACAGTCAGCTGCATTTCTTGCAAGGCTAAGCATAAAGTTACTTTCTGCAGGAGCCAGGGCAGCCCCCGGAAGAGCCATTCCGAGTGCTTCAGACATACACTGCATAGTGCTTGCAGTTCCCATATACTGACACGCACCACATCCCGGACATGCGTTTCGCTTAATATAAATCTGCTCATCCTTTGACATTTCATCTATTGAAACGTGCATATCTGCTTCATACGCAGCATCAGCTGAAATGAATGCCGGGCCTGCCATCATTGATCCTCCCGGAATATGTATAGCAGGAATATCAAGCCTTGCAATAGCCATCAGATGACCGGGAACAGCCTTGTCGCATGAGGAAGAACAGATAATGCCGTCGTAACCGGAAGTCCTTGCGTGTATTTCAGTCATTCCTGCAATAAGCTCTCTCGAGACAAGAGAATAGTTCATGCCTTCATGACCGGTAGCTACACCATCACAAATATCTGTAACAGTATATACTGACGGTCTCATTCCGGAAGCATATAAACCGCTCTTAACAATATCAGCAACCTTATTCAAATGCATACTGCCCGGATGACTGTCACCAAAGGTTGTTTCAACGAGTATCTGCGGCTTTGAAAGATCCTCAAATGAACAGCCTTTTCCAATCCAGAGAGGATCAGCCTCCGGACTTTTTCTTCTTACTTCCTGACTTCTAAGCTTCATTTGTTTCTCTACCTCTGTTTCTCCGACTTTTGCTAAGATTAATTTCTCTAAATATTCCTAAGTAAAATAAACTAATCCGGTGAAATCAATTAATCCGGTGAAAAATGATCGTATATTGAATATATCATTTGAAATGGCCGTGTTCAATTAATAGACTGTTAAAACAAATTATAGGGACAATAAAAAAGGGTATCCGAAATAAGTGGTTGAAACTGCTTATTGCGGTTAGCCTAAAATTCTTTCCCATCTCGTTCATGTGAGCAAAGACCTGTCCCTCTATCTTGGTCTGGAATAGATTCTATTTTGTGAAAAGATATAACGATCTGTTATATCTTTTCCATAATTATTTCGATACTTCTTTTTTGGAATCCCTCTCCATATAATGAAACAACAGGCAGACTACTGCCTATGGTTTTTTGTTCCAGCATAGAACACCGCCGGGCGGGGAACAAAATTTGAATCATCAGAACGATAATCAGATTATCAATTGGAACATGATCAGGAGGTTTTCCAAATGGCAGAAAAAGATATCAAAAAGTATAATTTGCATCCTTTTCGTGTACTAACGGCATGTGGTATCGATTATGAAGAACTTAACAGGCCCACTATAGGCATCTGCAACTGTTTCAGCGATATCGTGGCGGGGCACACCAATCTGCGCCAGCTCGCCGACTTTGTGCGCAAAGGCATTTACCGTGCCGGTGGCAATGCGCTGGAGTTCGGTACCATCGGATGCTGTGACAGCGTAGGTAATACTCACGATGGTGCCATGGCGATCCTTCCTTCCCGCCAGGTCATTGCAGACAGCGTGGAAACCATGTGCAGGGCCCACAAATTTTCCGGCATCGTGTTACTGGGTTCCTGTGACAAAATCGTCCCGGGTTTGCTGATGGGTGCTGTCAGAGCCAATATTCCTGCAATTGTGCTGCCGGGTGGACCGATGCTGGGCGGACCGGCCTTCGGTGCGAAAAAGAAGGCGGACGCTTCCGCCTGTACGGAAGCTTTCGGCATGTACCAAGTCGGCCAAGCGACGATGGACGATGTACGCCGCTTGGGATATGTAACTCAGCCCACCTGCGGATCCTGTAATTTCTATGGTACCGCCAATACCATGTGCTGTATGGCGGAGGCCCTGGGCATGACCCTCCCGGACGCCGGAACAGCACCTGCGGTCTTCAACCACCGCCTGAGACTAGCCACCTATACCGGTGAAATGATCATGGAGCTGGTCAAAAAAGATATCCGTCCGCGTGATATCATGACCTATTCCGCAGTACAGAATGCCATCAAATACGTCCTTGCATCCGGCGGTTCCACCAATGCAGTGATCCATCTCTGCGCCCTAGGCTACGAACTGGGCTTCGATACCAACCAGATCCTTAAGGAGATCGACAGGCAGAGCTATGATATTCCACAGATTGCCAAGATTAATCCTTCTTCCTACGATCATGATATGGAAGACTTTTACAAGGCCGGAGGCGTCGTCAGAGTCATGGAAATGCTGAAGGATAAGCTGGACCTGGATGTAATGACAGTTACCGCCAAGACTCTCCGAGAGAATTTGGAAGAACATCTTTACCTTTACGGAGAACGTGACGATGAAGTGATTCGCCCGTTAGGCAGCCCTTTCAGCACCCTCGCCGGATTGGCTATTATGCGCGGCAATCTTGCTCCGGATACCGGAGTGGCTAAGCCTGCCGGAATCAAGGAAGAGGTACGGCATTTCACCGGAACTGCTATTTGCTTCAATTCTCAGGAGGAATGCGACGAAGCTTTGGCCGAGCACAAGGTCAAGCCCGGCCACGTAGTGGTCATTCGCTATGAAGGTCCCAAAGGAGGCCCGGGCATGCGTGAAATGTACCGTCCAATGAAGCTCCTCTATGGACAGGGGTTGGATACTTCCACAGCGCTGATTACCGACGGACGCTTCTCGGGTACCAACAATGGTTGTTTCGTAGGTCATATTTCTCCGGAAGCGGCGGTCGGCGGTCCCATTGCCCTAGTGCAGGACGGCGACAAGATAACAGTGGATGTGAACACCAGGGAACTGACGCTGCATGTGAGTGAAGAAGAACTGGCGGAGCGCCGTAAGAACTGGCACTACGAACCGAAGAAGACGACCGGCTATCTGCGGATCTTTCAGACGTTGGCCAAATCTGCAGACAAAGGCGCCATCATCGACTGGGAGAGCCTGTAAGCTATCCCATCATGTATAATAATGCTAATTTAGGTACAATCACGACCACCGGCTAAGCCGGTGGTTTCCTCTGCCTCAGTAAGGGGCGTAATGTCGGCATGGGCCTCACAAGTCCCTTTGAATCAAGCCCTCTACCGCACCTAATTCTCCGGCTAAGCCCCTGCAAGGGCTCTTTTATTTCTTGCCTTTGATTACCGGCTCACCTGTAAACGGGTCTACGTACTCTTTGAGACTCAGTTGGTCATACGCCTGATCGTCCTGTATCTGGTTGCGGATGTACTCTTCGATCTTCTTTGCATTCTTCCCAACTGAGTCCACATAGTATCCTCTGCACCAGAACTTCCTGTTTCCGTATTTATACTTGAGATTCGCATGCCTGTCGAAGATCATGAGTGAATTCTTTCCTTTCAGATATCCCATAAATTCGGATACGCTGATGTTCGGCGGTATCCGCACGAACATATGGATATGATCCGGCATGCATTCTGCCGCTATTATCTCTACTCCTTTTCTCTTGCATAACGTACTTACTATATTGCTACATCTGCTTTTATTTTTCCGTATACTATTTGTCTTCTGTATTTTGATGCAAATACTATGTGATACTTACATTCCCATGTCGTATGTGATAATGTATTCTTATCCATTTTTTGGTGACCTCCTTTTTCTCTTAATAAGTGCGGTTTCGGACCGGTTTCTTATTATAGTTGGGGAGGTTTTTCTTTTCTATGGCTAAAGCCGATATGGG
Source organism: Lachnospiraceae bacterium (assembly GCA_022768465.1). GTDB lineage: Bacteria > Bacillota > Clostridia > Lachnospirales > Lachnospiraceae > Avilachnospira. The sequence continues at coordinate 5,798 of JALELZ010000006.1, read as the reverse complement.
GGGTCCACTTGCATAGCAAGTGGTTTTTTGTATTGGTATACAAAAAAACTGCCCGGAGCAATTAAGAAACCGGGCAGCTTATAAATGATTTTTTATTGTTTCATATATCAGTTGTAGCTCACATGCGGAAGCAGGAACCTTCTCTGCGTGTTCATGGTATAGACAGATGTCTTGGCAGCAACTTTGTCCCAGCCTGGGTGCATTCGAATCTTGTTAAAGGCATCGAACCCACTGATCTCCACATGTGCCTCGTATGCGGGGGTCCCTCCCATTTTAGAGAAGATCTCATACTTTTCCACTTCTTCAAACTGTGTCCAGAACTTACCGCCTTCCTTCTCCATGAATTCAAAAAACTCTGCGGTCTTTCCAGGAACGATGTCGTATTCAAAAATATATGTCATAATCTTTCTCTCCTTTTTCAAACTGCCGGCTCTTCAAAAGAGCCGGTAATAATTCATTCATGTGGCTTTTAGTCAACCTTGTACTGAGCCAGTAACTCGGTAGTCTGGTTCTTTGTCTCGAGCAGTACACCGATAATCAGAACCGTGAAACAGAACGGAAGTCCTACAAGGACCGGATCTAGCTTGAACAGGGTCACGACGTTGTTCTGTCCGCTCATAGCAGCGAATGCAGACGCCTGGAAGATCTGTGCACCGATTGAAGCTGCAGCACCAGCAATCATTGCCAGGAAGGTAGCTTTCGGTGCGCGGCGTGCCCTCGGCCAGAGGATCAGAGCTGCGAATACTGGTGCCAGGCCAGAAGCCATAACGCGTCCGCCGATCCAGAAGAGCTCCAAGATGTAAGGAAGCTTCTTGCCAACCCATGCGCAGAAGACTGCGATGACCAGAAGACAAACTCTCTGGAGAGTAACGATCTGCTTATCGGAAGCATTCGGGTTAATGAAGCGCTTATAGACATCCAGAGTGATATTTGCAGTAGTGGTCAAGATGCAGGAACTGATGGTGGACATACAGGATGCCATCAGGCAGACTACGAAAAAGATGCCTGCATACGGACCGAGGATATTGCACATGGTCAGGTAAGCGTCGGAAGCGTTGATGTCGGGATAAACTACCTTTGCGACCATGCCGACCATGAAAGGAGTAATGTACCAAAGCATTGCCATAGCCCCGCCGAAAACAAAGCAGTCACGTGCAGTCTTGTCGTCCTTGGCTGCCAGACCTCTCTGAAGGACAGTCTGGTAAGCCATGGAGATAAACATGCCGAGGAGAATCCAGCCGGTGGTCTGTGACAGACCTGCCGCAAATGGGTTAATGTGGGTCTTCGGGACCATGTCGATGAAAGCCTGAAGACCACCTACCTTGGCAATGCCTAATGGGATCAGGATCACTGACCCGACAATGATCATAACGGACTGGATGGTATCGGTGACCAGCACGGCCCACATTCCGCCGGAAGCTGTGAATACCAGGACGACGCCTACAGTAATGACCAGTGCCAGGACCTGCGGAATACCAAACAGAGACTGAAAAATATTAGCCAGAGCGATAGAAATGGATGCGATGACGCCCAGGTCACGGCCAAGGCTGAGGAGAAGGGCAACTATGCGGTGGGAACCGCCGAAATAATGCTCGAAAAGCTCCGGTACAGTAGTGACACCAGCACGGCGGAGTCTAGGAATAATATACCAGCCCATCCACATAGTGGTCGCAATAAAGCTTGCACCGGACCAGTAGGCGCCGAGACCTACAGAGAAGCCGGAACCAGCGTAACCCATAACAGTCGCGGAGGAAACCCAGGTCGCGAAGAGCGAACCCGCAACAATCAAAAGCGGTGCCTTTCGGCCGGCCAATATGTAATCATCCGAGTTGTCACTGGCATCGCCTTTTTTGTTATAGTAGAAGCCAATACCGATCATAGCGGCAAAGAAAGCCAGAATAATGAGTATCTTAAATATTGTCTCACTCATGATGAAGTCCTTTCTTTCGACGAAGTGGATGGGCCCAGGCTATCCTTGCCTGCCCATGCTTGTTTCAGTAGATGATGCAATCGGTTTTACGGGCGCCAGCCATAGAATGCGCACCATGCGCAAAGGTAGATGGCAAGAAAAGCCAGACAACCGATGAATGTAATAATCGCCTTTCCCGGATTAATCTTGACTTCATCCATTGGGTCATTCTCGATATATTTAAACTTCATGATATCTCTCCTTTATCACTTATGAGGTGGTCCATGCGGGTAGTCTCATTTTCCCGCACAGGACTGTTATGAAAGGCATAATAGTTTTATCAGCCGATCAGAGAATCAGTTCTTCCAATTCTCTCTTGAAAGATGTTATCTTCTCGCTGCCGTTCTTTGTGAGGATGACGGTATCAGAGTGACGGAAGCCACCAAGTTCCGGAATGTAGATGCCCGGCTCGATGGAGAAGCTCATGTTCTCTTCCAATACCAAGTCGTTATCAAAACGAAGGTATGGCGGCTCATGCAGTCCGAGTCCGATACCGTGTCCGCATCTATGATTGGAATATTCACCGAGTCCTGCCTTCTGGATGACCTTTCGTCCGAGGCTATCTGCCTCACCGGCTGTAATACCCGGTCTGATACCGTCCAGCATTATCTGCTGCGCTTCGGTCATGACTTTGTAGATTTCCTTCTGCTTATCTGAAGGCTTGCCAAGGAAGAAGGTCCGTTCGATCTCTGCGCGGTAACCGTTGATGCCGACCTGGCGGCTGTGGAGTATGATCTCATTCTCCTCGTACCTTCTTGTATTGGAGAAGACATGCGGCATATTAGTTCTGGCCAGGCCACCGGGGCTCATAACGAAAATATCAAGGGTCGCGCCCGGGAGCATCTTTGGAGTCTCCTCCATGATGTAGGTATTGCCCAGCGCATCCATATCCATCTCTGTTATACCGTTCTTGCATTTGTTGATACTTGCTGCCAGCGCTCCACTGACGATCTTTCCAGAGAGGCGCATCAACTCTTTTTCTTCTTCACTCTTGATGTAGCGGCTATGCTCAATGAACGGGCCGATGTCATGGAGAACGAATCCCTTACTCTCAAGGTAAGCAGCCAGACTCATGGAAATGATTCCGAACTCTACGCCGATTTTCGCGCCTTTGTCGAGTTTCTCGATAAGCTTGTCCAAGAAGTACAGGTGGCTTGGTCCTCTGTCTTTCTTCTCCGGATGCTCATAGTATATGAAAATGTTATCTGCGGTGCAATGTGCCTTGGAATGATCCTCTTCCAGTCCTGGAACGATTGCATTGACTGTCTTTTCGTTGATTGCAATCATGATCGGCCGAGAATAAATGATAGCCTTGTAATTGGTATAGTAGAACATGTTTTCGTGTCCAAGGATCAGGGACAGTCCAATGTCCTGCTCTCGCATTTCCTTTTGTAATACCTCTACTCTTTTTGTAACATCCATGATTCTTCCTTCCTGAATAGTGATGGTCAACACTTGTTTTTCTCGTGTATCTTTAGACATTTCCCATGATAAATGAGGAACAACGATTTGTCTAATTTATAAATCATGTTGTTTAATAGTTTTTTTGCATTATAAATGCTATAATCAAAGGAGTGTATCTCTCCTAAATAATGCAAAATACACCTGTTATGTGCTGTTCATTCAAAATTGATATACAATTATTAGCTATATCGCCCATAAGATCCTGACGCTTATGCTGGATTCTATAGCAATAATGCATTGAACTATTTATAACTTAAATGAAAATGAGGGATTATTTATGGAAATCAAACAGCTGCAGTGCTTTATTGCCGCTGCGGAAGAGTTGAATTTTACAGCTGCGGCTGAGAGGCTGTTTCTATCCCAGCCATCCCTTAGCCGCCATATTCACAATCTGGAAGAAGAACTGGGACTTTTGCTTTTTGCCAGAGATAATAAAAATGTTGAACTTACCAATGCCGGGCTTCAGCTTCTGGCGAATGCAAGGGATATTGTCGGGTCTGCGGGCGAATTGGTCAGCACGGCCCGTGAGCTGAGTCTTGGTAAAACCGGCAAGCTCAGGATTGGCTACCAGGGTTCCGCCTGCGGTATTGTCCCCACGATTCTCTATCAGTTCCTTCATCGTTATCCCAATATAAATGTATCAGTGGAGGAATATGGGGCCAAGGAGCTTACAAAAAAACTACTAAACGGTGAAGTGGATCTGATCATCGCTTTTTCCATAGCAGCAGAAATTTTGGAGCATGAAGATATTTTTAATCATAGGCATCTTATGGATGATGATCTTGCCCTATTTATAGGTCAGAAAAAAAATGAAGAGTATAAGACAAAGGCGGAGAAAGAATTCCGCCGTCTGTACTTGAAAGATTTTGCAGAGGAAAAAATGATTATGATCAGTAGGGATATCAATCCCGGTTATTATGATTATCTCCAGAACATTTACGTACAACGCGGGTTTACTCCATCATATCCGGATAAGCAGCCTACACTCCTATCAACTCTGATGCTGCTCGTCAAATCCAATATAGGAGTTGCCTTTCTTCCTAAAGCTGCAACACTTAACACCAACCCGAGCTGTCCCTATGTAGATCTAGCAGACGTCAGAGAGCAGTTAAGCATCGAAGCTATTTGGAATGGTAAAAATTATAACCCTTCACTAAAATTACTTACAGAACTTCTGAATGACATCTCTATATGACTAAATTATAATACGAGAAACACAAATGAATCTTGAGCAACTCAATGATTTGAAAGAATAACCGAAAATTATTGCCTGGAAAGCGGTAAAGTACTTTTTTAGCAGTCGAGTTAAACTTATACCTCGGAATTATGGATTGATGACTGGTAGCGCTGAAATTGGAGGACTGGATCGTTACGACTCACCTGCATATCTGCAGAGAAAAGATCCGCGATCAGGCCGCAAGGGAATGCCGAGTCGTTGAATACGTAGACAAATCGCAAACGATTCGTTCTCAATAATACCCGATGATATTGTCCTGTTAAACTGCATAATAGAACATGACGAACACAGCGAGAATCATTGCGCGTAACGATGAGCGGTTTAATTCCCGAAAGGTTTCCCATGACTCTCATCGGCATTATGATAAGTTGTCTTCTAAAGTCTTAGAGTATTACAAAATCCCAACCTAAAGCAAACAGCTGAAACTACCATCTGATGGCAATTTCAGCTATATACATACAATGAGCGTGTCGGGAATCGAACCCGAGACAACTTGATTAAAAGTCAAGTGCTCTACCGACTGAGCTACACGCCCTTATTAAAATAGTTTGAAAAAGAATTAAAGACAGGACAAACAACGTCCTGTCCTTAATGGATTGCGGGGGATGGATTCGAACCAACGACCTCTGGGTTATGAGCCCAACGAGCTACCGGACTGCTCTACCCCGCGATATAAATGGGGCCTACAGGGCTCGAACCTGTGACCCTCTGCTTGTAAGGCAGATGCTCTCCCAGCTGAGCTAAGACCCCTTAATGGATGGGGGTGGATTCGCACCACCGAAGTCGTCGACAACAGATTTACAGTCTGCCCCCTTTGGCCGCTCGGGAACCCATCCAAAATATAACGATTTAGAAAAAAATAGCACACGCGAACTGCGTATGCTCATTAACACAGCAGTGTTAACGACCCGGATGGGGTTCGAACCCACGACCTCCGCCGTGACAGGGCGGCGCTCTAACCAGCTGAGCCACCAGGCCAATGTACCATAAAAACCAAATACCGATATTAGAATCCTGAACCTTTAAGCCTAAGCTTTGCGGATAAGCCCTCGATCTATTAGTAACAGTCAGCTCAATGCATTACTGCACTTACACCTCTGCCCTATCAACCTCATACTCTTTAAGGGA